>NZ_JBFBAB010000030.1:0-91293 GCF_040681975.1 Nocardia sp. NPDC051463 | reverse complement strand
CCCGACGAGCACCGACACTTCGACATCATCGAAAAGTACGGCGTCACCATCTATTACACCGCTCCTACCCTGGTCCGGACGTTCATGAAGTGGGGCCGCGAGATCCCCGACGCCCACAACCTGTCCTCACTGAGACTGCTCGGCTCCGTCGGCGAGCCCATCAACCCGGAAGCCTGGCGCTGGTACCGGGATGTCATCGGCGGCAACCGAACTCCGATCGTGGACACCTGGTGGCAGACCGAGACCGGCGCCATCATGATCTCCCCACTACCCGGCGTCACCGCGACCAAGCCCGGCGCCGCAATGGCTCCGCTGCCCGGCATCTCGGCCAAGATCGTCGACGACGAGGGCACCGAACTCGACAGCGGTCATTCCGGTTTGCTCGTCCTCGACCAGCCGTGGCCGTCGATGCTGCGCGGCATCTGGGGCGACATGGACCGGTTCCGGGAGACCTACTGGGACCGATTCGCCGACGCCGGTTGGTATTTCGCCGGTGACGGCGCCAAGCTCGACACCGACGGCGACCTGTGGGTGCTCGGCCGCGTCGACGACGTGATGAACATCTCCGGCCACCGCATCTCCACCGCCGAAGTCGAATCCGCCCTCGTCGGGCACTCCGGAGTCGCCGAGGCCGCCGTCGTCGGTGCCAGCGACGACACCACCGGTCAGGCCATTGTCGCGTTCGTCATCCTCACCGCGGGCGCGAACAACACCGGGTCGGCATTGATCGCCGAACTGAAAGCCGAAGTGTCCAGGGAGATCAGCCCTATCGCCCGCCCACGCGAAATCCATATCGTCCCCGAACTCCCGAAAACGCGCAGCGGCAAGATCATGCGCCGTCTACTCCGCGACGTCGCCGAGGGCCGAGAACTCGGCGATACTTCGACCCTCGTCGACCCGAAGGTCTTCGAGACCATCGCCCGCGGATAGACGACGCGGAATGCGGCGGACCCGGCCACCACAGTGATGAGGGGGACCGGGTCCACCGCTCCGCGATTGCGGTGACTTAACCTAATATCACCATTCCCAACAGAGGGAATAATTGGTGTAGTCGGGAACTACCTACACTTTTCCGGAGAAAGTTGGTGGGGCACGAAGGCGGGCTGCGATGGACGCGAGCAGTCTGCTGGCCGAGGTCCCTTTCGCCGTGCGAGACCTCGTCATCGGGAATTGGCCCGATACCAGCGTGGCGGGCACGCGGTGCCACGGTGATGCGTATCGGCAGACCGGTGAGGCGCTGAACGACTCGGCCGATCAGTACGAGGCCGAAGCCTGTCGAGTCGAGCAAGCGATCGATGGCGCCACCCAAGAGGGATTGGCCGACCGGCACCGCACGGTCGCGGTGGCTATGCGCAATCAGGCTGCGGTCTGCCTGGACATGGGGAAACAGTGTCACGACCTCGCTGATTCCACCCTGGAAACGCAGCATCTGCTGATCATTTCGGGGATCGTCCTCGGCGCACAGCTAGCCTACGACGCGCTGCTGTTCTTTCAGGGCGGCGGGATGAAAGCGGTCGCCGACCGGCTGGCCGCCGAGCAGGCCATGCGCGCGACGGCGGCGCGGCTCACCGTGGCAGTGGCCGAAAACGCGGCCGCCGGCACCGCGCGCCGCGCCGCACTGCACGGAGCCATCTCTGCCGCCAAAATCGGCGCTCTGACCAGTGCGGTGACCAGCGTCGGCGCCCAACTATGGGACATCAACGGCGGTATCCGCGACGGGTTCGACACGGGCTCGTTCTTGGAACTGCTCGCCGGGGGCGTGCTGGGCAGCATCGCGGGCGCGGAGGTCGGCCGACGGATCGCTCCGCGCATGTTGGACTGGTTGGGCGGCCGAGCAACCACCAACGTGGGCCGCCTCTCGGCGCACGTGGGCGGCACCATGATGATCGGCGCCGGGGGCGGCGTGACAGGCGGCGTCGTCGGCGCAGTGCCCTCGCTGATCATCTACCACGAAGACATTCACAGCATCGGCGACGTGTTCAAAATGGTTCGCCAAAGTGCCATCACGGGCTTCGGCGGCGGCTTCGCGGGCGCGGCCTTCAGCGGATTACGGGTCCACCAGGCGGGCCGCAATGCGTTTCGTGAAGGCGGCGCATCGTCCCCGTTCGCGGCGCGTCACCGGGAGTTCGCCGCTCACATCAACGAACTATTGCGCTCCGGCGAACCGCCGCGGGTCGAAACGATAGCGCGGACCAGCACTGCGGGAGACTCGGCGAAAGTGGTGGAAAGGCTCACCTTCCACGGCGGCACCGAGGTGATCCACGAGGTGGTGTCGAATCGGCAGCACGCGCACGCGGAATTCCTGGCGTCGATGGTCGGCGAGGCGGTGGGGGCGCGCGTGCCCCTGGTGCACGTTGTCGGTGACCACGTCTACGTGGAGATCGCCCCCGGCAAGCCTGCGCAGGAAGCGTATCCACGCGATCGGCACGCGGAGACGCGGTTCCACGGCACGCCCTCCGGAATGCGCCTCGGCGTCCTCGACACATTGGTGGGTATGTCGGGCCGCTCCGAGCACTGGACAGTCGATCGCACCGGCGACGTGTGGGGAATCGACAATCGCCGCGCCTTCGAGGACGCCGGAGTGATCGGTCCCTTCTCGAAGCAATTCCAGGAACACGGGCCCAACGGTGAGATCCATTGGAAGGACCACTCTCTCGCACGATCGGACGTGCAGGAGATCCGACAGCGGGTCGAAGAGCTGCGCCCGGCGTTCTTCGCCGCGGGGCGGCGGGACTGGCACGAGGTCATGCTGCAGCGGCTGGACATGTTGGAGCAGCATGCCGTTGGTGCCACCGGCCTGCCCGCGCACACCCCTGGGCCCGTGTCACCGCCGCGTGATGCAGGTGAATCACGCACTCCCGCACAGGAATCCAACAATCGAAGGACGGATGGTGGAGACCGAGGGGTGTCGCCGACGCCACATAACGACCGACCTCCGCCCCTCGGTGAGGGTGTCCGACCGCGAACATCCTCACGCCACACCGGAGACGACGGCGTTGCGGGCATTCCGCGGATTCGCGAGGTCGAGCCGCCGGTGCGCGAAGAAGTCGACGTTCCGGCGACACCGGAGCAACGACCGCCTGACAGACGGCTGCGCCTAGTCGACGAGCCACCCGATGACACTCCACTCATACGCGATGAGAACGGGCTGCGTCCAGCCGATGAACCGACCTATGACGGACCGCCGACTCGAGCGCTTCCGCGCGTGGAGCCGGATCACCGACGAGCCTACGGCGACGACAACCGGATGGCGGCGGCTCCACCTCCAGCAGGACAAACCATGTTCTACCGCCATCCCGACGGCGGTTATGTAGAAGTGGTTTTGACAGGCCCGGACGGTGCCGCAGTCCCGCTGCGACTGATTCCGGGCCAGGAGTATGTGCTCGGACGCGGCGATGGCGCGCTGCTTCAGCACGCAGCCTCCGACCATGCCATTTCGCGCCAGCACGCGACGATCAAGGTGGACGAGCAAGGCCACGTATTGATTCGCGACAACGAGTCGAAGAACGGCACCTTTGTCGACGGCAAGCAGGTGGCCGGCGGCGCCTGGGTGCGCATCCACGACAGTCAGAAGATCGTGCTCGGTCGCAAGCTCGAGGTCGGTGTCAATTTCCAACGTCAGATGGCAGAAGTACGGCTGTTCGGTGATAACGGGCCTGTACTCAAGGTGTATCGAGGGCAGAGCACCGATATCGGCCGTGGCATGGTGCACCCGGACGCACCCAAACGCATGACTATTTCTGGGAATCATGCGCGTGTCGGCATGGACGAGAACGGCCGAGTGTGGATCGAGGATCGCGGCTCGACCAACGGCACCAGGGTGAACGACAACGAACTCACCAAGGGGGTACGGCAAACACTGGAACCAGGCGACCGCGTACAGCTCGGTGGATATCGCGATGAGGCGCAGTTCCAACCGCCGGATGCGGCGATCGGCGCGAGTCCAGTCCACCTGCAGTTCGGCACCGGCCCGGACGCGATACCGGTGCGACTCGACCCCGGACGGTCGGTCCCGATCGGCACCGATGAAAACTCTCCCTTCGCAACGCAACTGCGCGGGGTCCGGGGTGTCGGGGAACGCCACGCCACGCTCGGCCTGGACCACGACGGCAGGCTGTGGATTCGCGATCATCCGGGGTCGGAGGGAGTGTGGGTCAACGGGGACAAGATCACACCGAACCAGCGAGTCACGCTGACCGAAGGCGACAATGTCCGGATCGGTCCCGAGTTCGTTGGTGCAGCGCGTCTCGGAGGTGAGCAGCGTCCCGAACTCCCGCCGGCCGCGTTGCACTTCACCGGGAGCCGACGAAGACTTCCGATCGACCTGGAGCCTGGACAAGAAATCCGGGTCAACATCGACGAACTACAAGGCCACCCGGTGTTGATCTCGCGCGACGGCAAGGTGCTGTCCGGGCGAGAAATCACTTTCGGGCGCGACACCGATGGTCGGACCTGGGTTCACGACCCGAACCCGAACAGCTGGGCCGAGGTCAAGGTCAACGAAGAGCGGGTACCCCCAGGCGAAAAGCGGTACCTGCGCGCCGACGACAACGTGACGCTCGAAGGGATCTCCACCCGACTTCAAATGGGTGAGGAAGCGCCCCTTGTCCTGCGATTGTCCGACCACGAGAACGGCCCAGTGCTGGCGATTCGGCGCGGCGAGGAGGTACTGATCGGCAGTCGCGCCGACTTGCCGATGTCCAATCAATTCGCCGCCAACACCTCGGTGTCCCCGGAACACGCCACCATTTTCCGTGACGAGTACGGCCAGTTGTGGCTGCGCGATGAGCATTCCACGGCTGGAACCTGGGTTGACAACATCAGGGTCGACCCGGACGCAAGACCTCTGCGGGTCCGTCCCGGCGACCAGATTCGCTTCGGGGAATGGGTCGGCGCAGCGCAATTCGCGGATGGCCACCACGAGAACGCCCAGCGGCTTTTGCCGGTGAAACTCAACAGCTCACACGGGGATATCTCCCTCGATATCGTGCGCGGCGGCGAACCGATGTTGCTCGGTCGGGACAACTCCAGCCTTCCCCCCGGGCTACCCAAGATCGCACAGGTATCCCGTCAGCACGCCAGTATCGGCGTCCATCCGTCCGGCCGGGTCTGGATCCGTGACGAAGGATCGTTGAACCACACCTACGTCAACGGCAAGGAGATCGCGCCTGGTGTGAAAGTCACGCTCAATCCAGGCGATCGAGTAGAGCTGTCCAGCGCCTACGACTTCACCATCGCCTTCCCGCCCGCCGAAGGCGGCATTTTCGTCGACATCATGGACCAGACGCCGGAAACAAGGCAGGCTTTGCAGGAACTCGGCCGGGTGCCTCATCGCATCTACCAACGCGTCAGCGAATACATGAATGCCGTACCCGGTGGCGGCATCGTCATCGGCAACAGGCCACTACTGGAGCTGCCAGGCACGGAGAGCCTGCACGGCCATACTCCCTACGGCCGTCCGCCGGGAACAAGCTGGAATACCGTTCAGGGTGTCTTTATGGGTGGTCCGCGGCGAATCGTCATCAACTCCGGCGGCAGCAGCGGCAGCCACAATGTGACCTGGCACGAATTCGGGCACGCCACCGACGCAGCGTACGGCACCGGTGGGGAGTGGCTCAGCAGTCAGCCGGAATTCCGCAGTCTCCACAAGGACATCCTCGAAACCATCGGAAAGAAGAAGAAGTGGAACGATTACTACGACGAGCCCGCCGAAGCGTTCGCAGAAGCACTCGCCGCATGGACGAACGGCAATCCCAAGCAGATGCTTAAATTCACCCTCGGGAACGAAAGACTCGCCAACCGATTGAAGGACTACTTTGACCGCGTACTCAGATGACTCCGCCCCGCCTATGCTCGCCGAGGACGGCGTAACTATCCTTCGACAATTGCGTGGCCGGACCGAGGATGGTGTCTACTACCGTGGCGTCGAGGAGTTCCATCCCGGTGACCCTGACTACGACGTCATGCTGCCGATCGCTCGGGAAAACCCGATCGAACCGGACTATCCGCCGCAACGCCCGGTGGATCCTGACACCATGGCCACGATCCTGCACGACGCCGGCTTGGACACACCGACCGAGAACAAGTAGCGCCAGCCCATAGTCACATCGAACCGGGAAAGCCATGGCGGGCCGCCCGCCACGAATGCTCGCGGGCAGTCTCGACCAACAGGCGATGCAGGACGCGCGCGGGCGGTGCGGCCTGCCCGCCGTTCATCGCCGTTTCGGTGAACCCTTCGGCCAACGCCGCGGCGGGCTCGAATCGCCCGCCACGGAAGCTGTGGCCGCTCAACTGCGATCGCCACTCTCGGAAACCGGCCACCGTGCGGTTCAGCGAACCCCGGTCCTCCGGATCCAACCCCGGCAAGTACGCGGTGATCAGTGCACGCCTTGCCGCGGTGCGCGCGCGGAAGCCGCCCGCTACATCGAGTGCTCCACCGAGCTCACGCACGATCGACGAATACACCGGTCGCCGTAGATATCCCAGCGCGAGCGGACCCGCACTATCGGCCACGGCGGTCTGCTCCAGATAGTTCGGGTCGGTCGCCGCACGTGCCGCCAGCACAATCCGTGCGGTGAACAACACCCGGTCGGTCGGCTCGACGATCATCACGGATGCGTCGTCGGCGGCGGAGACATCCACCGATGTGGTGGGTTCCGGCGCCGAATCCCACTCCAGGCGGGTCAATTCGCCATCCGGAAGGTCGTCGATGCCGATGGCACGGACATCGATGTCCGGGTATCGCGGAAGTATGTCGTGCACTGCGGCGGCGATCTCGGCCAGCACCTCGTCGGGCACGCCGAAGGTATCGAAGCCGAACGCCTGCACGCTGTGTCGCTCGGACAGTTCTCGCGCAAGCCGGGCCGCAACGGACTCGACAGCGTCCACCGTTGGCCTCGCGGGCTTGCGGTCCGGCTTGTCGGCCTTCCGCGGCGGTCGTGCCGCGGGCCTGCCCGGCATGCGCGGCGGAGAGTCGGATGCGCCCGAGCCGGGGACGGCGACGCGAGGGGGTCGATCCGCGGCGGACTTGGACCACGGTTCAGCCGTGCTGGCAGCCACGTCCTTCGCCGCCGCAGCCATACCCGGTCGCCCTGACGCACCTGCCGACGGCGTGGCGGTCGGAGCGTTTTCCTGCACCGGTGGGGTGCGTTGGGCGTCTGCTCGATGAGCTGGATTCAGGCTCGTCCCCGACGCACCGCCGCCGCCGGTGCCGCCGCCGGTGCCGGTGCCGGGTCGATTCGGGTCGGATCGATTCCCCTCTTGTTGTCCGGGCCGACGTTCAGTGGCTGGTACGCCATCCGGAGTGCCTATGGCGGCCGGATCGGATGTCGGCGCTGTGCCGGGTGGCAGGGATGTCGGCAGCGCGGCGGCGAACGGGGTGCTGGCTGCTGTGGCGGCCGGCTGCGTACGGGCAGTGGCGTCAGCGGAGGGCTGCGCAGCGATCGGAGTGGTCATGACGTTCGGGTCGGTCTGGTCCGGGACAGCGCCATCGCCGCCGGGGAACCGTGTCGAGCTGTTCCCGGTCCCGAGACCGGCGTCGCGAATTTGCCGCCCACCAGCGAAGTCCTGGTGCTCGAAGTTGTCAGCGAGTTGGCGCAGGTCGCCGCCGGCCTGCTGCAGCACCTGTACCAGGCTGTCCAGGTCGGACAGGGCTTGGTGTTGTTCCGGGACGAAGGACTTGCCGAATGCCTTGCCGGTGTCGTCGTCACCCCATGGTGCGGCCTCATCGCCTACGACGGCCCTCAACGCTTCGACCGCCGCTTTCACTTCCGCACCGATTCGATCGAACCCCGGAGCAAGGGCCCGCAGCCGATCCAGATCGGCCGAAAACTGCTCGCCCACGCCATTCTCCCTGCGCCCGTGGCGTTCGAGTTTCGCCCTGAGAGCTGCTGCCGACAGATTACCCGCTCCTGGCAGCCGCGCACCAATGCAACGATGCCACCTCGAGGCGTGCGCTGCGCAACCGTCAGGGCACGGACCTGATCTTTCGGGTCGGCAGCGAATCAACGGTGACCGGACCGGCCGCGCACGGACCGGTCCTTCCAGCCGCTGTCATGCAGGGATATTCCTGTCCGCCACCAAGATCCATCGGCGCAGGTGCGGTCGCGACGTGCTATCGCCGCCGATCGGTCAGTCGGCCTGCCGTTGTCCGACCGAACGCCGGCGTGCGTGCCAGTTGGCATATTTGCGAGTGGTGAACCGGTAGGCCTCGGCCAACAGTGGCTCGATGGACTCGAAGGTCTCGTCGCTCGGGTTCACGACGCAGACCCAATGCTGAGCACCGTAGGTAGGGTGCGGCATCAGCTGATCCCTGACCGCGTAGTCGTAATCGGTAGTCGGCGTGCCGTTCTCGCCGCGACTAGTGGGCACCTGTCCGAACATCGCGGTAAAGGTGTCCTTGGTGAGGGAGATGTTCAATCGGTACGCGTCGTCGTGTCCCAGCGCGGAGACGGTGTCGTAGTTGTCGCCGGTGACGATGGTCGCGAACGGGATTTGACGCTTGGCAGGCAGGTCGCCGTCCGGGTCGTAGATGAAGAAACTGTCACCCAGATACCCGCTGACCACCACACCGTCGAACTTCTCACCGAGGTAGCGCTTCACTTCGTCGGCATCCATACCGAAACCTTTCTCTTACGAGATCACCTACCTTGAATTTTCTCATTGAACTTCCCAGTGAGACTTCTCTGAACATAAACCCTATTCAGGCAGAGATCATCGATAAAACCCTCAAACCCATGAGACAACCGGAGTCGAGGTGTGCGATCGGTGCGCGTCGCCGACACGACGCACCGGTTGCTTGCCGAGCGCGGGAGCGGGGCTCGGTCGCGGGAGACCGAGCAAGAGATCTGCGGCGCGGGAGGCAATTTCGACGTTTCCGCTCGATCCGACTGCCGCGCGGTGCGTGTGTGACGGTGGCCATGCCGCCGGTACCGCGGCCGGTGTTGACACCACCGCGGCGCGAGCTAAGATTGATGTATACGGCACCGTATATTTGAAAGTCGTTGTTACACAATCAAATTGCGAGAGCACCGATGCTCTCGCCGACGAGAGGCGAGTCGGATGACAGTCGGTTTCGTTGCCTTCCACTACCCGATGCCCGCACACTTCGACGAGTTTGTCGCCCGGGTGCACACAGTCCGCGAGGTCCTTCGCGCCACACCGGGCTGCCAGTCCGTCGAATGCTGGGTGACGAGCGAAGGAGACGCCGTCGTCTCGACGGCCGCATGGGATAGCGACGAGACGTATTCGGCGGCCTTCGCCGCCGTCTTCAGCGCGGGCGTTGATGCCACATTCGACGAACGCGAATGCCGCCCACGTCAGGTCTTCAAACTCGAATCCCGCTAGCCTCGGCACCGCCGGGGGACGCCACTCGTCGAGCCCGGGCCGCCGGGAGCGGAACGTTCTCACAGCACGAACGGCGTACCGGCGCGGGCGTCGCGCAATGCGCGGGCCCACCAGAGGAGTTGGTCCACCGCACCGTTGACGGATTCGTCGAGGTCGGCGTCGCGGCGTGGCCAGCTGCCGTCGGTGGCGAAGCGCTGCCACACCTTGGCAATGGGGACGGTGCGGCGAATGGGAACGGCATTCAATTCGCCGAACACCTGTCGCAGTTGGGCGGCGGCCTGGCTGCCGTCGGAGTCGCGGCCGTAGCTGACGACGGTCACCGGCTTGGCGGCCCATTCGCTGTCGAACCAGTCGATAGCGTTCTTCACAGCCGCCGGGAAGCTTCGGTTGTATTCGGGCGTGACCACGACGAATGCGTCGGCGGCAGCCAAGCGCTCGCCCAATTCGCGCACCGTCGGGGGAACCGGTTCGTCGTGATCGGTGAGCTGATCAGGTAGTCCGACGGTGGCGAGGTCGACGATGTCCAGCTCGACATCACGACGGCGGCGCAACCGACCCGCGAACCAACCCGCCACCGTCGGCCCGAATCGGCCGGTGCGCGTGCTGGCGAGGATCAGGGTCACCCGTACCGGCCGCGCGCTCGACGCCGCCCGGCCCGGTACGGTGCCCGGCTCGTCGGTGCCCACCGCCGCAGTCACGGTTCGATCGCCGAGTTCACTCATCGCACGCCCTCGGCGGGTGCATCGAGGAAGGCAGGGATGATCGGCAGCAACAGTTCTGGACGATGCACCAGGGTGACGTGGCTGGTGCCGGGCAAAATGGCCAGCTGTGCGTTCGGCAGGCCCGCGGGCGTGTCGCCCATGATGCCGCCGCCGAAGAGCCGGAACATCTCGACTGCGTGCTCGGGCCTGATGATGTCGGAGTCGCCGATCACCGTCAGCGTCGGCGCGGTGATCCGGCGCACCGCTGCCGCCGCGAAAGTGGGCAACGCGTTCTGGTCGTGATCCTTCACCCGCGCGACCAACCGCGGGAAGTCCTCGGGATGCGGCGCGTTCTTCATGTAGTCGGTGTAGAAGGGCGAACTATGCAGCATGTCGGGCCGCAGCTCGGCAAGGCCGTCCAGCAGCCCCGGGTGCATCGCGTCGGCGTCGAGGCCGCCCGCCGCGAGCACCTGCTTGCGCACCAGTTCGGGGTGCTTCAGCGAAATCTCCAGTGCGACACCGGCACCCATGCTGTAGCCGAAGATGTCCGCGCGTTGCACGCCGAGCTGGTGCAGCAGCGCCACGGTGTCCTCGGCCATCTGCGGGGTGCGTAGCGGCCGATCGATGTCCGCGGTGCGGCCATGGGCCTGCTGTTCGATAGCGATCACCTGGCGGGTCTTGGACAGTTCCGGAATCAGTTGACCGAAGTCGGTGCCGATGCCCGACAACGCGCCGTGCAACAACACCAACGGCGGCTGCGCGGTCGCAGTGCCGTACATCTCGTAGTACATGTGCAGACCGTTCACATCGGCGTAGGCGCGCGTCGTGGCCGGTGCGGGCGCAGGCCCCTCGGCGGCGGCCGAGCAGCCCGACAGTAGCGCGGTGGCAGCGAGGGCAGCGGCGACGAATGTGGTGCGCAGGTTCATGTCGGTTCCTTCAGTGGTCGATGTTCTTCGTTGGCACCAACTCTGGGCTGTGCACCTTCCGGTTTGTTTACGGTCGGATTCCGGTGCCGAGTACCGGTGTGGGACCGCTTAAGCTGCGGGTATGCGTTTCGGTGTGCTCGGTCCGTTGGCGGTCTGGACGGAGGCGGGCACGGTTGTCCCCATTCCGGGCGCCAAGGTGCGCGCGCTATTGGCAGACCTGCTGGTCAACGGCGGTCAGCCGGTCTCGGCGGATCGGCTCGTCGACGACATCTGGGCCGATGATCCGCCCGGAAACCCCGCGGGCACGTTGGCGGCGAAGGCGTCGCAGCTGCGCAGGGCGCTCGAGGATGCCGAGCCCGGTGGCCGCGAGCTGGTGGTGTCGCCACCGCCCGGCTATCGCCTCGGCGGCACCGACGTCGACGCGCTGCGTTTCCGCGCACTGGTGGCCACCGCTCGTGCGGCCACGGACACGGCCGCGCGCGTCCGGGCGCTCACCGAAGCGCTCGATCTGTGGCGCGGCCCCGCATACGCCGACTTCCGAGACGCGACTTTCGCCGAACCCGCCATCGCCCAGCTGGAGGAACAGCGGCTGGTCGCTGTCGAGGAACTCGCGGAGGCGCGACTGTCACTCGGCGAATATCGCGAGGTGGCGGGCGATCTCGCGACCTTCGTGCGTGAACACCCACTGCGCGAGCGATTGCGCGCGGGGTATTTGCGTGCCCTCTATGGGGCAGGCCGCCAGGCCGAGGCGCTCGACAGCTACGAGGACCTGCGCCGACAGTTGGCCGACGAACTGGGTCTCGACCCGAGTCCGGAGCTTGTTGCCCTACACCGCTCGATTCTGGGGCAGGAGCTCCAGCTCGCCGCGCCCCGACCGGAAACAGTACTGCGACGGCGCAATTCCAACATCCCGGCCCAGCGCACCGAGCTGATCGGCCGCGACTCGGATCTGATTCGGCTGCGCGACACCGTTTCCGGCACCAGACTGGTGACCCTGACCGGCCCCGGCGGCGTCGGCAAGACCCGGCTCGCGCTCGCCGCGGCCGCCGGACTGACCGAACGGTTCCCCCAGGGCGCCTGGCTGGTCGAGCTGGCACCGCTGCAGCCGACCGCGACCGACGGGTCGACCTGGCTGGCCGAGGCAGTGTCGCAGGTGCTCGGCATCCGAGCCACCGACGGCGCCGATCCGGCGGAGCTGCTCTGCGAGGTACTTGCCGACCAGGAACTGCTGCTGGTCCTCGACAATTGCGAACACGTTGTCGATTACGCGGCCGACCTCGCCGAACTGCTGCTCGGCGCCGCGCCGAACCTGCACATCCTCGCGACCGGTCGCGAACAGCTGCGACTGCCCGGTGAGGACATCGTCGCGGTGGCGCCCTTGACCGTGCCTGCCCGCGGTGCCGATCTCACCGAACTCGAACAGTCCAGCGCGGTAGAGCTTTTCCTGGCCCGGGCCCGTGCGAGCACCCGCGACTTCGTCCTCGACGCCGACACCGCCGAACCGGTCGCCATCCTGTGCCGCAGACTCGACGGCATTCCCCTGGCCCTGGAGTTGGCTGCGACCCGGGTGCGGGCGCTCGGTGTGCACGAAATGGTCGCCCGGCTCGACGATCGCTTCCGGCTGCTGGCCACCGGACATCGCGGCGCCCCACCGCGTCAGCAGACCCTCACCGCAATGATCGACTGGAGCTGGGGTCTGCTCGACGACGACGAGCGCGCAGTACTGCGCCGACTGGCCGTGCATGTGGGCGGCTGCACCCTCGACGCCGCCGAAACGGTGTGTGCGGAAGGGATCGGCGGTGACACCGCCGTTACCCGACTCGACCTGTCCACGGTCGCGGATATTGTCGCGAGACTGGTGGATCGCTCGCTGGTGCACGCCACGGGCAGGCGGTTTCGACTGCTCGAGTCGGTGGCGGCGTTCAGCATGGATCGGCTGGCGGAGGCGGGCGAAGCGGACGCGGTGGCTCGGGCCCACCACCGGTATTACCTGCGGCTGGCCGAACGGGCTTCGCCAGAACTGTATGGCGCGGACCAGCAGCGATGGTTGCATCGACTCGACAGCGAGGATGCGAACCTGCGGGCCGCACTGGACGGATTCGTGCGGGCGAATGACGCGGACCATGCGCTGCGGCTGGTGAATGCGCTGGCCTGGTATTGGCTGCTGCGTGGGCGGTTGAACGAGGCGCGGCGGTGGTTCGATGCCGCGCTCGCGCTGGGTGGCGCGCCCGAGCATCGCGCACCGGCTCTCGCGTGGAATACCGGACTCGCTTTTCAGCAAGGCGAATTCACCGACGGTGCCGCGAAGCGCGCCGCGGTGTTCGCGGTCTATGACACCGTCGACGATCCGACGGGGCGGGCTCGCGCCGAGTTGTTCCTCGCCTTCTCCGCGTTGGAATCCGGCGACCTACCGGAACTGGAAGCACTGGTGCGCCGAGCACTTCCGGTGTGTGAACAGCTGGGTGACCGCTGGGGTATCGCGGTCGCGCACGTGGCGCTGGCGAAGTCCGCGCACAGTCGGGTGGATCTGACCGCGTTGGAGCACAATGCCCGCTCGGCGGCACGAATCTTCGCCGAGATCGACGACCGCTGGGGCCGACTACAGGCCGCCGAATGGCTCGGCGGCCTTGCGGAACTGACGGGCGATCTGACCGGAGCCATCGACATCCACACCGAGGCGCTCGGCCTTGCCCAGGAGCTGGAACTGTGGGGCCAGGTGTGCACCCATCTGTGCTGGCTGGGCTGGATCACCATGCAGCACACCGACTTCGACCGCGCCACCGCCCTCGGTGCGCAGGCGCAGCGGATCGCGGCCGAGCACGGCTATGGTCCCGGGCGCATCTTCGCTTCGGTGGTGCTCGCCTTCGCCGCCCGGCGTGCGGGCAAACCCGATGTCGCGGAGCACCTCCTGCGCGACCTGCTGGCACTGACTCCGCCCGACGCCGAAGAGACGCCGCTGTTCGTCCCCATGCTCCAAGTCGAACTCGGCTATCTCCTCGAGCAGCGCGGCGAGCCCGCGGCCGCACTCGACCTCCAGCTCGCCGCCTTCGACGGCGCCCAACGCATCGCCGCCCCACGCGACACCGCTTTCGCCCTGGCCGGATTGGCCACCGCCACCGCAGGCCTCGGCGAATTCAACACCGCCGCAAACCTTTTGGGCGCCGCAGAAGCCGTCCGCCTCGCCAACGGCATTGCCTTGCTCCCCGCCGAACGCCCGGACGTCGACGGCCCGACCATCACCATCCAGGCCGCCCTCGGTGATCCCGCCTTCACCGCAGCCCACGCCGCGGGCGCGAAACTGACACCCAGTGCGGCCCGAGCGCTTGCCGCCGCCTCGCCCACCGTGAGCCACGGTCGCCGCCGGCCTCGGTTGATCACCCAACCGGGTGAACTGCGATAGCCATCTGTCGACAGCGCGTTCGTGGGCATAGATTCCGAGCGCGAATACAGCCGCGGCTTCGCAGGCGCCCCCGCACTGACAGCGCGACCGCCCGCGCCACCGGATGAACTGCACCGATCACCCGCCGCACACACCAGCGCGAGCACCCGTTCGCTAGCACGAGTACGGCCGAGGCACTGCCCACGACCAATAGCGCGACCCACCGCCGGTTGATATCAGCTCATCGTCCGGCGCGACAACCCCGGACGAGCACCGGTCGGCCGCACCGTATCGCGCGCTCTCGTGCGCCGCGTCCCCCCGGGAACAGCCTCGAGAGCCGCCCACTTTTCGGCCCGCGGCGCACGGCTGTTTCCGTAGCTCGGTCCGCGGTCCGCTGCGCATCCGTGGGGACCGCGCGCACGGCGTACCGATTGCTTTTCAGCCGCCTGACCGGCAAATAGACAGGCATGACACGCCGATCGACGGGTGCCGTGCATGTCGGTTCGAACCGTTCGGATGGTCTAGCACGTAGACAATGCGAGACAGCGATACCAGCGCAGCGTGCGGTTCAGAGATCGCTTCGGCCGGTCTATCGACGGCCGCGCATCGAGGAGACCCTATGAAACGTCTGGGCCCATTGCTCACCCTACGGGCGGTGGCCGGGCCGGCCACTGTCCTGCTCATCGTCACTATGTCCAAGGAGACCGAGCCGACGCAGGCGATTCCGTCGGTCACCGCGACGCAGGCCCACCGACTACCGGCGCGCCCACGGCAATTCCGTTCTCGGAGGCCGAACGGCATCACCTCCTGAAGGGAGATCGACCCATGACGAACAACGAGTTCATCCTCCAGCGGCGCACTGTGGTGGCAGGCGCGGGCGCGGTGGCCGCCGCGGCCGCGCTCGCCGCGTGCAGCACCGGCGATTCCGCTGCGGCACCCGCGCCGAAGCCCGCAACCACAGCGGCGCCGGGACCGAAGACCGTTGCGGTGCAACCGAATCCAAATGCCATCACCAAGACTGCCGATGTCCCGATCGGCGGCGGCGTGATCAGCGGCGACACCGTGGTGACCCAGCCGAGCGCAGGAAACTTCGTCGGCTTGTCCTCGGTCTGCACGCATGCGGGCTGCAAGGTGGCCGACGTCTCCGGCGGCACCATCAACTGCGCCTGCCACGGCAGCAAGTTCGGCCTGGACGGCTCGGTGGTGAACGGACCCGCGACCCGCCCCCTCGACGCTAAGGACGTTCGCGTCGAGGGCGATTCGGTGGTGCCGGGGTAAGCAGCCGGTCAGGAAGTGCCGAACATTTCGGCCATGCGCCTGTCCATCTCCTCCGGCGGGACGTCCTCGATATGGGTGGCCACCGTCCAGCGATGCCCCCACGGGTCTTCGAACGAGCCGCTGCGGTCGCCGTAGAACTGATCGGCTATCGGGGTGAGCTGCTTGGCACCGGCCGCGAGGGCGGCGGTGTAGGCGGCGTCGGCGTCGGCGACGTAGACGTGGAGATTGACCGGAGTTCCGCCGACGGTCTTCGGGTCGAGGAAACCCATATCGGGAGCGGGATCGCCGAGCATGACGACCGAACTGCCGAACATCAGTTCACAATGCGCGATCTTGCCGTCCGGACCGGGCATCCGCATCCGCTCCGACGCGCCGAAAATCTGTTTGTAGAAATCGATGGCCGCCGCAGCGCCGTCGATAGCCAATCCGGGCGAGACCACCGGATATCCATCGGGAACGGGTTTGACATCGGACATGATTGACCTCCGGTAGAAGGCGATGTGTCGGACAGGCCGAGCCTATTACCAGCCACCGGCAAAAATGCCCGATCCCACCGATCTAGCCATCGGACCCGCGATTCATCGGCTCATTCCGTCCACGTCACCTGCGTATTGATCGTCTGCTGCAACATGCTCGCGCTGCGCGCGTCGCGATAGGCCTGATGCCCGCCGACAGTGATGCAACCCGAGACCGGCAGCGGCAGCCCGAGATCGACGGTGATCGTTCCGGTGCCCTGCATGACATAGTCCTGGATGTCCAGCGTGCCCGCGTTATTGGGCATCGCCCACACCGATGTCTGCGGCTGCTGCGTCACCTCGAGTTCGATGGTCAGCCGGTCGCCGTCACGTTTGGTGAGCGTTGCCGTGGTCACCTGGTCGAGCGCGACACCGCCGGTCACCTCTTGGCGGACCGTCCACACCGCACCCTCGCCGACCGGCTGGTCGGGAAACGCGATCGAGCGGTAGACCGCTTGATAGAACGCCTGCTCGAGGGCGGCTCTCGCGGCGTTCGAGGTGTCCGGCGACGGCTCCAGGCGCAGTGCGGTGATCGCGCCGAGCTCGCTCATATCGAATCCGGCGTGGGAACCATCCGCGGCCGTCAGCGCCTTGGCGAGCGACGGGTCCGGGCTCGTGATGGTGCCGAGGGTGAGGTCGACGCCGTCGCTACCCGCCCGTGCGGTCATCGGGATGGTGAGCGCGGGCGTGGAGAAATCGCGTGGCGGCTGATCGTTGATCTGCTGCGCGATGCGGTAGTCGGTGTGCAAGGTCACTTGCTGCGCGGTGCCTGCCTGGTAACTGGGGCGCAGCAGGGCGCGCGGCTCGCTGCCCGGCGAGACGACCGTGGTGACCGCGGCCGAGATCGGCACCGTCACTTCCTTACCGATTCCGAGCGGCTCGGTGCCGTCGGATTCGTTGCGCCCCTCGGTCCCATCGCTGCAACCGACACCGAAAGCCGAAAGCCCGAGCGCGAGCACCATCAGCAGCACGCCCGAGCGCGCGACCCGCGGGCCGTGGGGGGAAGACAACACCGTCACGAGGATCAGAGTACGACCGCTTCCTGAGTGTCAGCTGGGACATGCAGGAGACCGCGTGCAACAGGGCCATCCGTGCTCGAGAGATGATGGTCGTCGTGAGTGACGACCGGCCGACCGAGGAAGACCCCACTGGCGATAGCGCGCAGGTGGCTCGAAAGGGCACTGCCGACGAGGCGGCGCCACCGACACAACCAACGCCATCGACTCCCGAGCTATCGACCGAGGCGGTGGCCGCACCGTTGCGGCTGCGGACCCTACTGATCATCGCGGCGGTGCTGCTGGGGCTGGATCTGCTCACCAAGTCGATCGCGGTCGCCCAGCTGGAACCCGGCGAGCCGGTATCGATCATCGGCGATTTCGCGCGGTTGTCGCTGGTGCGCAATCCGGGCGCGGCGTTCTCCATGGCTACCGGCATGACCTGGTTGCTGACGCTGGTCGCCGCGTGCGTGGTGATCGGGGTAATCCGCATCGGGCGCACGCTGCGCTCGCTGTGGTGGGCGATCGGGCTCGGCATGGTGCTCGGCGGCGCGCTCGGCAACCTGGTCGACCGGGTGTTCCGCGCACCGGGTCCGCTGCAGGGTCATGTGGTCGATTTCGTCGCGATCGGCTGGTGGCCGGTGTTCAATGTGGCCGATTCCGCGATCGTCTGCGGCGCTGTCCTGCTGGTGGTGCTGACGGTGTTCGGGTTCGAACCCGACGGCAGTCGGACCGGACGCGGTGGCGACACCGCGACCGAAGGGGACGTGCCGGACGGCAGCGATTCCGAGAACAAGCCGAAGAACACCGAGAGCAAGCCGAAGAACACCGGACAGGAGAACGCGGCATGAGGGAAACCAGAACCATGCCGGTGCCCGATGGGCTCGACGGTATGCGCGTCGATGCGGGACTCTCACGGCTGCTGGGCCTGTCGCGTACCGCGGTCGCCGCGATGGCCGAGGAGGGCTCCGTACAGCTCGACGGCGTCGCCGCGGGCAAGTCCGATCGACTCGTCGGCGGCGCCTGGCTGGAGGTCGAGTTCCCGGAACCGAAGCGGGAACTGACGATCGAGGCCGAAGCGGTGGAGGGCCTGACCATTCTGTACGCCGACGACGACATCGTCGCGGTGGACAAGCCGGTCGGCGTCGCCGCCCACCCCGGGGTCGGCTGGCACGGGCCGACGGTCGTCGGCGGACTGGCCGCGGCCGGTTACCGCATCTCCACCTCCGGCGCACACGAGCGCCAGGGCATCGTGCACCGGCTGGACGTCGGCACCTCCGGGGTGATGGTGGTCGCGCAATCCGAGCGGGCATACACGGTGCTCAAGCGCGCCTTCAAGCAGCGCACCATCGATAAGCGGTATCACGCCCTCGTGCAGGGACATCCCGATCCGAGCAGCGGCACCATCGACGCCCCCATCGGCCGGGCCCGCGGCAACGACTGGAAATTCGCGGTCACCGCCGACGGCCGCCCGAGCATCACCCACTACGACACCGTCGAGGCGTTCCAAGCGGCCAGCCTGCTCGACATCCATCTGGAGACCGGCCGTACCCACCAGATCCGAGTGCACTTCTCCGCGATCCGGCACCCCTGCTGCGGTGACCTGACCTACGGCGCCGACCCGCGCCTCGCCGAACGTCTCGGCCTCGAACGCCAGTGGCTGCATGCCCGCGCGCTCGGCTTCAATCACCCCGCCGACGGCCGGTATCTGGAGATCACCAGCGAGTACCCGGCGGACTTGAAGAACGCGCTCGACGTCCTGCGCAATGCCTGACTCCGCCCCTCGGTTCCGCCCGTGGCGCGCTCTCGCCGTCATCGCCGCGGCCGGCGGCCTGGTCGCGGTCATGGCGGTGCTCGGCGCGCTGCAGCCGCCGGTTCCCGCCGGCGTCGCCACCGACCGGCTCGGCGCCGAGCGAGGCGAGCCGGTCGCGGAATACCTTGCCCGCGCACACGACTCGCTCACAGGTGCGGATACCGACGAGCGTTGGGCCCTGGTGTCGTTCACCGAAGCACTGACCCCCGAACAGATTCCGGCCCACAGCGGCGGCCTGCGCATCGCCCAGGTGATCCATCAGGTCCAGATTCCCCGGGTCCATACCCCGATGGTCGCCGTCGCGGTCCCGGCGGGCGACGCGGTGGCCGTAGCTTCGGCCGACAACGCGGCCTGGCAGCTGCTCGCGCCGCCGGTCTCCGACGAACGCTCCGCCCACCTTGTCGCCATCTCGGTGGCCCGCCTCCGTACGCACTGCGCATGCACCGTCGGCCTCGTCGTCCGCGGCCGACTCCCCCACCTCCGAGACCTTTCCGTCCAGAACGGAATCCGCGCCGTCCAGGCCCTCCCGCCGGACGCTGTCTCCGGCAGCTTCGCTGTAGTCCCGCTGCTGCCGGACCAGCACGATGTCGTACTGTCCGGCCCGGACGACGGCCCGCTCCCCGAGCGGTGACCATGATGCAGCACCCGCGGCCGCCCGGTGCCTGCTGCAGCGTCGACCCGGGATCTCGTGCCGCTCAGTCCGGGAGCGTCACCACGCCGTCGAGGTAGCGGCGACAGCGGCCGACGAGCAGCACGCGGTCACCGACGAGCTCGCAGCGCATGCTGCCGCCGCGGTGTGACAGTTGGCGGGCGGTGAGCTCGGTGCGGCCGAGTTCGCGGGTCCACAGCGGAACCAGCTGAGCATGTGCCGATCCGGTAACCGGGTCCTCGATCACGCCGAGATCCGGTCCGAAGACCCGGGACACGATGTCGCAAGACTCACCGCGGGCGGTGATGACCGCGTCGAACGGCAGCGGCGGGAAGGCCGCGAAGTTCGGATGGGCGTCGCGCACTTCCTGTTCGGAGCCGAGGACGATCACCTCGTCGAATCCGGTGAACGCGCGCACCGGGCGCACACCGAGTGCCTCGATCAGCACCGGATCGGGCTCTACCTCCCTGGATTCGAGCGCCGGCAGATCGAGCACGTATTCGTCGTCGTCGGTCCGGTCGACATGTAGCCAGCCGCTGCGGGTGAAGAAGCTCACCCGGTCTTCGCCGGGGTGGATGTCTTCGAGAACCTGGGCCGCCGCGGCCATGGTGGCGTGGCCGCACATGTTCACTTCGAGGGTGGGGGTGAACCAGCGCAGGTGGAATGCGGGCCACTCCCCCGGTCGCGCGCCGGCGTCCGGGGGCAACTGCGCGGTGTAGAAGGCAGTTTCGGCGAGGTTGTTCTCCTCGGCCAGATTTTGCAGCAGCGCATCCGGCAGCCACGCCGACAGCGGCATGACCGCGGCGGGGTTGCCCGAGAACGGTGCGTCGGCGAACGCGTCGATCTGGTGCAGCAGTACCTCCATATTCGAGAAGGT
The DNA here is from genome assembly GCF_040681975.1 of Nocardia sp. NPDC051463. Classification (NCBI taxonomy): domain Bacteria; kingdom Bacillati; phylum Actinomycetota; class Actinomycetes; order Mycobacteriales; family Nocardiaceae; genus Nocardia; species Nocardia sp. NPDC051463. The sequence goes on along the minus strand of NZ_JBFBAB010000030.1, from coordinate 70,815 downwards.
ACTCCAACACCGAATGCTCGCCTCGCACAAGGTATCTCGCGGCGCGCCGAGTCACCTGTCCAGTTGCCGGGCGCCACCGCTCGGGGCGGGGGGAAGCAGTTGGCCGCGCTGTCCCTGCAGTGCCGCACTGATCCACCAGGCGGCTTCGACGAGTGCGATCCCGATGGCACCACAGATGATTGCCGCGGTGGTGAGCCGGATGTTCGAGGGGTCGAGCTTGAAGAAGTGGCGGGTGAACGGAACGGTGAACAGGAACAGGTACGCGACCACCGACGCCGTGATCAGCACGACCTTCCACCACACGTACGGCCGCGCCACGATGGCGAGGACCCACAGCGCGATCATGATCAGCGTGATCAGCGCCGTGGTGCCCGCCTGCTCCTTCTGCTGCTCGCTCGCGTGCGGTCCGGCATAGGCGATCAGGTAGGCCACGAAGGTCGCGGTGCCGATCACCACGCCGGAGGGAATGGCCAGCCGTAGCACCCTGGGGACGAAGCCGGTGCGGGCCCGCTCGTTGTTCGGCGCCAACGACAGAATGAACGCGGGGATGCCGATGGTGAACCAGGCCGCGATCGTGACATGCCGAGGCAGGAACGGATACGGGATCGGCTCATAGTCGAAGAGCTGCGAACCCACCCCGGCCAGCCCGACGAGGAAGGCCAGCAGCACCGCGTACACGGTCTTGGTGAGGAACAGGTTCGAGACCCGCTCGATATTGCCGATGACCCGACGCCCCTCGCCCACCACGTACGGCAGCGTCGCGAACTTGTTGTCCAGCAACACGATCTGCGCGACGGCGCGAGTCGCGGGGCTGCCCGCCCCCATCGCGACACCGATATCGGAATCCTTCAGCGCCAGTACGTCGTTCACGCCGTCTCCGGTCATGGCAACGGTGTGGCCGCGAGACTGCAAGGCGCCCACCATGGCTCGCTTCTGGTCCGGACGCACCCGGCCGAAAGTGGTTTCGCGTTCGAGGATACCGGCGAGCTCGTCGCGGGCATCGGGCAACTCGCGGGCATCGACCGCATGGTCGCCGCCGGGGAGGTCGAGCGAGGAGGCCACCGCGCCCACCGACACCGCGTTGTCGCCGGAGATCACCTTGATCGAAACATCCTGGCCGGCAAAGTATTCGAGCGTCGCACGGGCGTCGGGCCTGATCTTCTGCTCCAGCACGACAAGCGCGGCGGGCGTGACGGTGCCCGGGGCGTCGATAGCGTCTACGGCGCGGTCGCTGCGTGCCAGCAGCAGAATCCGCAGGCCGGTTGAACCGAGCTCCTCGGCGACCTGCGCATCCTCCGACTCCGGGTCGAGCAGCACATCGGGAGCACCGAGCAGCCAGTCGCCGTGCTCGCCATAGGAGTACCCGCTCCACTTCTTCGCCGAAGAGAACGGGGCGACCGCGGTGTACTGCCAGCCGGGACCGTCGGGCAGCGCCTCACCGATCGCCTGCACACTCGCGTTCGGGCGCGGATCGTCGGCGGCCAGGGCGGCCAGCGCCTTGCGCACCTCGGCATCCTCGGCGTCGCCGAGCGCCTTGATGTCCGACAGCCGCATCCCATTCTCGGTCAGCGTGCCGGTCTTGTCGGCGCACACCACATCCACCCTGGCCAGACCCTCGATCGCGGGCAGCTCCTGCACCAGGCACTTGCGCCGGCCGAGCCGCACCACGCCGACCGCGAAGGCGACCGAGGTCATCAGCACCAGACCCTCCGGCACCATCGGCACCAGCGCGGCGACCATGCCGCTGACCGCGGGCCGCCAGCTCTCCTTGCTGGAGAAAAGCTGGTTGTACACGCTCAGCAGGCCCGCGGGGATCAGCAGATAGGTGATGACCTTCAGAATCGTGTCGATGCCGCTGCGCAGTTCGGATTTCACCAGCGTGAACTTGCTCGCTTCCTCGGCCAGCTTCGCCGCATAGGCGTCACGACCGACCTTGGTCGCGCGGTAGGCGCCGCTGCCGGACACCACGTAACTGCCCGACATCACCTCCGCACCGATACGCTTGTCCACCGAGTCCGCTTCACCGGTGAGCAGCGATTCGTCGACCTCGAGCTGGGCGGACTCCTCGACGGTGCCGTCGACCACGATCTGGTCGCCGGGGCCGAGCTCGATCAGATCGTCCAGCACCACCTCGCGCGGCGCGAGTTCGCGCGACTTGCCGTCGCGCCGCACCGTCGGCTTGGCCTGGCTGACGATGGCCAACTGGTCCAGGGTCCGCTTGGCACGGATCTCCTGGATGATGCCGACCGCGCTGTTGGCGACGATCAGCAGACCGAACATGCCGTCGATGATCGACCCGGTGGCCAGGATCAGGACGAACAGCACACCGAGAATGGCGTTGATCCTGGTGAAGACGTTTGCCCTGACGATCTCGCGCACCGATCGACTGGCCCGGTCCGGGACGTCGTTGGTCAGCCCGTCGATGCGACGTTGCTCGACCTGCGCCGTGGTCAGTCCGGTGGCACCCGTTGCCTGCACGGTTATCGACATGACCGCAAGGCTACCGAGAACTACGGTCGTAGCGTGCAGCGAAGCAGGTCGGTCCCAGGTGTTGTGTTCGGTGCGGGCGCGTTTCTCATCTGGGGCCTGTTCCCCGCCTTCTTCGGGCTGCTCAGGTTCGCCGGTCCGGCCGAGGTGGTCGCACAGCGGATCCTGTGGACGCTGGTTCTGGTCATCGGCGTGCTCTTGGTCAACGGCCGGATCCGCGAGATGCGCGGGATCGACGCGAAGACCTGGCGGCTGGCCGCGGTGGCCTCGACAGCGCTGTCGCTGAACTGGGGTGTGTACGTGTACGGGGTCACCTCGGGACACGTGGTCGAGTGCGCGCTCGGCTACTTCATCAACCCGCTGGTGACCGTGGCATTCGGCGTGCTCATCTTCCGGGAGCGGCTGGCCCGGGCGCAGTGGGCCGCGCTCGGCCTCGGCGCGCTCGCGGTTGTGGTGCTGACCGTCGACTACGGTAGGCCACCGGTCATCGCGCTCGCGCTCGCCTGTTCGTTCGCAATCTACGGATTGGTGAAGAAGGTGATCACGCTCGACGCAGTGCGTGGCATCGCCGCCGAGGGCATGGTCGCCGCGCCGTTCGCGCTGGCGTTCGTCGTCGTGCTGATGGTGTCGGGCCGCAGCGAATTCGGTTCCGGCGCTGGCCATACCGCGCTGATGATGTCGACCGGTCCGGTGACCCTCGTTCCGCTGCTGCTGTTCGCCGTTGCCGCACAACGCGTTCCGCTGTCCACCATGGGCGTGCTCCAGTACCTCACCCCTGCCCTCCAGATGGCATGGGGTGTCGCCGTCGCCCACGAACCCATGCCCGCATCGCGCTGGGCCGGTTTCGCACTGATCTGGGCCGCCCTCGCCGTCTTCACCACCGACGCCGTGCGCCGGGCCCGGAAAGTCAGGCGAACCCGGCAGCCGATCACAAGTAGTTAGATCGCCTTGGTCAGGTACACAACGGATCCTTTCATCAGGCGTTGCCCTAGCGGTGGGTCGCCACCGGTCAAGCTCGCAAGCTCGTTCGCCGACGGATATTCGACGGGATCGCGGCCCTTGAATCTTTCGGCGATAGCGTCAAGTTTTTGCTGCTCGGCGCTCGAGCACGTATCACGGATCTTCTCTATTCGACCCTCGATGGACCTCACCGATTTTTCCAGGAGCTTCGGGTTATCGTTAATGAATTCGAAACCCGACCGCGGCCACACAGCACCGCCATCGCGCATAGTCTCCATTTCGATTCGATCGACGCCGGACCGGCGATAATATTCGTCCATCGACGCACAAAAAGACGCAGCGAAACCCTTCCGCTGGGCATCTCTATTCAAAGATATACGGTAATGCTCGGCAACCAGCCGACCCTGATGATCTCGATAGAATAGAACGGAAGTGTCGCCGACCACATTGTCACCGTCGAAAATCTTGCTGTTGACTCGAATGCCGACGGTTTTTCCTCTGATCGTCTCGACATTTTCGCCATAGTAGGGATTGTCGAGTTTCAAATGGTACGGACCGAATTTTCTTTCCATCCCGGCGAGCAAATGCGTCAATTCTTCGCTCATAGCTCCTAGCTCGCGGCTCAAACCAGGCCCGAGACGGAGTAGCTCGCCGACCGGCGGCACCGACGACAAGTCGACGAGTTGCGGTCCACTATCGGAGTGCCGCTGACCGGTCGAGTGGATTGCGCCATCGGCATGCTCGAAGGCCTGCCCAGCTTCGGTAACCCTGGCGTGACCTGTGCCGTCGACGCTGCGGACTGCTGGGGAGAATGTGTGCAATTCGCCGGCAGGGTGCGATACAGCAGCCGCACGATGCGTCGCGAGGCTCTTCATCGCGGTCGACAAGCGTTTGAGAACCGCTGCCATCGCGCCGATCGAACTCTGCACCGCTACCCGCTCCGGTTGCCGCTGTCGAAACGACCGTCGGAGACCGTCATCGAACTCACAGCAAACCATCGCACACCGCCAGCATAGGGCCGGCTACGGAAGCCGCCCCGGACCGCGGTCCGATAGCGATGGGTCAGCTGCACGTCCGCGGTTGCAGGCGATCTACTCAGCGCGCGGCGAGGGGCGTCGACGGGCCGACGAGCCCACTCCCGTCGCGCTACGCATTGTCGATCAGCTGTTGGACTTGGCGTTTCCATTCGTCGACAAGTGCGCGGTTGAGAACTTCCAACTCGCCACGATCGGCGTCGGGCCAGGTTTCGGCATCCATGTCGAGTCCACGCGCGACCACGAATTTCATGAATTGTTCCGACACTGCCTCGCTGCGAGCCCGGACGGAAATTCCCCCAGCGGGTGTCGCGTTCAACAAACCCTAATTCCGCACCATCTCGAAGTCTTCATCAATTTTCACCGAGCGTAATCTTCTCGACTGCCGCCGGTCGCTTGACGAACTCGATACGCCCCGCCTCGGACTTATCGAATGCGGTGGTCAAACGTTATGGCAGTCTCACGAAGCCACCCCGATGGACTCATTCAGAGATTTGTCCACCGCGGCCGTATCGGCCAACTGTCGACCACATACCCGAAGGGTGTCGACACGGCACTCGACGCCGAGTCGACACTTCCCACTGCCGGAAATATCCCGGATAGGGATTCCTCGCGTCCCGCCGAGATCCTCGACGCCTACCCACCGCGATGATCAGCGAGCTCCGATCGGTGGCGTGTGCTCAGTAGTCGGTGATAATGCGCCCGGGAGTCCAGAGTCCGGAGTGGTCTTGTTCGGTAGTCGCCGGCCGTGCCGGGGCCGCAGTCGCATCGATCCTGCTGAACTGCTGAAGTTCGCCCCAATCGCGACGCCAGTCATAGTCGCCGTTGAGCACGACAGGGAAGCCGGGAGCTTCGAATCCGACCAGGGTGGCGGTCGCGCCGGTGGTGTCGGCGTGCACGATGAGCTCGCAATCGGCGACCAGTTCGTCGACCGAAACACTGAGCAGTGCCTGGTTTCGCAGCACGACGTCGAGTCGAGCGGCTGTGTCGACACGGGGCGGCCGCACGCGCGCGACGAAACCGTACCGCTCGAGATTCGGTGCGCCTGCCGGACCGGTGGCAGCGAGCACGCCGCATTTCGCGCTGAGCTGGTTGATCACCGCGCAGGGCAGGGCGGCATCGAAAGTCAGTGGCGCATAGGAGACCAGCGGGGCTTCGATGCTGCGTGCGGATCCGGCCTGCGGCCAGGTCAGCATCGCCGCGTCCACGCGAACCGGTAGCAATGGCACGATCACCGCGAACAGCGCACCGAGTAAACCAGCGATCAGCGCGAGGGGCCCGGCCCATCCCCCGCGTCTGTTCGGTTGTGCCGTCGCGGATTCGGATGCCTCGACGGGCAGCTAGTAACGGAATAGTTCGCCTGCGAAACTTGTTGCCTGCGCGGCCGACCCCCGCGTGGAGCGGAGGCCGACCGCCGAAAAAATTAGCTGGTGCAGGCCACCGACTGCTGGCCGAGGTTGCTCAGCATGGTGCAGGCCCAGGTCTTCTGGACCTTCCACTTGCCGTCTTCGGCGACGAAGGGCACATCGACGATATTGGTCTGGCCGTTGATGGTGAAGTTCGCCTTGGCATTGACGCTGTCACCGAAAGTGGTGACGTCGGTAACGGCGACCTGGACGTTGGCGCTCTTGGCGGCCTCGGCGAGACGGTTGGGCAGCTCCGGGTCGGCCTGCGCGCCCTGGACCATATCGAGCTTCTCGGCATTCGGGATCGACGGATCCAGCGCCTTCTGCAGTGCCGCGTTCAACTCCGACGGGGTCGGAACCGGCGGCAGGTTCGGGCTCGCCGACGCCGCGGCCTTGGCGCTGGTCGTAGTGCGGGCCGGCTTGGCGGTGTCCTTGTTGTCGTCGCCACCACAAGCGGTCATGCTCAGCGTGGCGGCGATGGCCAGGCCGGCGATCGCGATGCGTCCAGTCTTACGAAGCTTCAACTGCTCGTCCTTTACGTTCGAGTAGGTACGGGTCAACACGGACAGCGTCCAACCGAACCGCAACGCTGCACGAGTATCACAGGCTACCGGTCATCGGAGACTGCCTAGTGGATCAGCCCGGGACAAACTGATGTCGTCGGCAGCGAACGTACGCGCCGGGCCGGGCCCTGTCGAACTGGTCTCGAACCGGACGGTGACCACACCCAGTCCCGCACCCTGCACCCAGCCGTGTCCGAATTCGGGATGCACCACATCCATGCCCGGATGCCACCGGGTTTCCCGCCGCGCCACCGAATCGGCTTGCGGCGTCTCGGCATCCGGCTCGACGGCGGGCGCGGGCACCCATTCGGGGGCCTCGGTGTGCTCCTCGACAGGCGATTGATCCAGTTCGGGGAACAGCGATTCCTGCCGCACCGTCGAAAGCCCACCGAAGCTCACGCCGACCAACCGGATCGGGCCGAGCTCGGCAGGATCGATCGCGGAGCGCTGCGCGGCGGTGCACAGGGTAGCCAGGTCGGCCGTGGCGTAAGGCAGGGTGAATGACCTGGTCACGATGCTCATATCGGATTTCTTGAGCTTCAGCACCACCGTACGGGCCGCACGGCCGTCCTTGCCGAGCCTGGCGTGGGCGGCGCCGGCCATCGCCTCGATCGCGGGCCGCAGCTGGGCAAGGGTGACGATGTCGTTCTCGTAGGTGGTTTCGGCGCTGATCTGTTTGGCCTCGGCGCGTTCGGCCACCGGGCGGTCATCGATGCCGCGGGCCAGCCGGTGCAGCGCCGCGCCGATACTGCCGCCAAGGATCGATACCACCTCCGACTCGGGCAACGCCGCGAACGCGCCGACGGTCTCGATACCGAGCGAGCGCAGCCTGCCCTCGGCCACCGGCCCGATCCCCCACAGTTTGCGCACCGGGAGACCGGCGAGCAACTGCTGTTGTTCATCCGGCGAAACCACTCGAATACCATCGGGTTTGGCCAGGCCCGAGGCAATTTTGGCCAGCTGCTTGCCGGTCCCGGCACCAACCGAGGCGACCAATCCGGTCCGCTCGCGGACCAACGCCCGCAGTTGCTCGCAGAATTCGCGCACCCGCTGCGCGCTCGCTCCTGCCAGTTCGGCGGGCTCGCCGAACGCCTCGTCGAACGACAGCGTCTCCAGCACCGGGATCCGGCTGCGCAACGCATCGAACACCTGCGCGCTCAGCACGCTGTAGACCGCGCCGCGCGGCGGCACCACCACCGCGGCGCCGCCGACCAGCCGCCGCGCCTGATGCATCGGCATCGCCGAGCGCGCGCCGTACACCCGCGCCTCGTAACTGGCTCCCGCCACGACACCCCGCCCGCCGGTGCCACCCACCAGAACCGGACGCCCGCGCAGCGTCGGACGGGTCAGTTGCTCGACCGAAGCGAAGAAGGCGTCCATATCGATATGCAGCACCCATCGGCGGGCTGTGCGGCCGACGACAGACGGTGCGACGCCTGCCGCTTTTCCATCCGTCGCGCCTGCGTCGCCACCCGTCGCGCCTGCGGCGATGGTGGTGTCGTCGGTGCTCACGACCCGAAATCTACGCCGTCCTACCGACAGATCCGGCATGCGCGGGTCTGCGCGATCACTGTCGGATTGCTATCGGCGCCGGGTAACGACCGCCACGGCCGCTCGGCCGCGTGACCGCGATGCTCGAGCTCCTACGAACAGGCTGTGACCTGCCCTGATCCGGTCCAGCGCTGGACGTATCCGCAGCCGACCGCACAACCATCGTTTGCCGGGGATCGGGCTTTTCGACCACACCGGTATGTGATGATCGGTTCATGAAGATCCGCAAGGCCGTGATCCCGGCCGCCGGAATCGGCTCCCGACTCCTCCCGCTGACCAAGGCCATCCCCAAGGAGATGCTGCCCGTCGGTGACAAGCCGGTCATCGAGCACACCGTCCGCGAGCTGGTCGCGTCGGGCATCACCGACATCACCATCGTCGTCAGCAGCGGAAAGTCGTTGATCCAAGACCACTTCCGCCCCAACCCGGCATTGGTCGCGCAACTGCGCGCAGATGGCAAGACCGCCTACGCCGACGCCGTCGAAGAGGTCGGCGAACTGTCCCGACTCGGCCACATCACCTACCTCGACCAGCACGGCCCCTACGGCAACGGCACTCCTGTCCTGAACGCGGCCCGCAATGCGGGCGACGAGCCGATGCTGGTGCTGTGGCCCGACGACGTCTTCGTCGCCGAGGTGCCGCGGGCCCAGCAGCTCATCGACGCCTACGAGGCCACCGGCTCCCCGGTGCTCGCACTGATGCCGATGGACCCCGCCGAATCCCAGCGTTACGGCGTCCCGGTGGTCGCCGACGACCAGGGCAACGGCCTGTTGCGCATCACCGGCCTGATGGAGAAGCCCAAGCCCGAAGACGCGCCCTCCGACTTTGCCGCGATCGGCGGCTACGTGGTCACCCCCGGCATCGTCGACGAGCTGCGCAGGCAGACCGAACGCTGGTATCAGCACCGCGAGGGCGAGGTCTACCTGACCGATGCCATCAACGTGCATGCCGCCGAGAACCCGGTCTTCGGCCAGGTCATCCGTGGTCGCTGGTATGACACCGGCAACCCCGCCGACTACCTGGTCGCCCAATTCGCCTCGGCTCTCGCCCATCCCGAATACGGACCGAGGCTGCGCACGCTGTTCGACTGATCGCGCGCAGCCACCCCGCCACGAAAGCGACTCCGGCTGCCGTCCCGACCACCCGCCCGGGCTGGCGGAAACCGGCCTCAACAGTGAACGAGGCCACCGGAGATCGCGACACGATCAGCGCCGCCGACGAGCGCCGCACCACTGCGGTACGGCGTTCTCAGCTCGCGCGGGCGGCACTGTCGACATCGCCGCCATCACCGACTCGACGCGGCTGCGATCGACGGGCGCGACATCGGCGACAAACGCCTCCCGCCGCGCCGAGACTTCGACATACGCCGCGGCACAGATCCGTTCGCCACGGCTGGGTAGCCAGATCGCCGCCGGCCGGCCGTGACGCCGCCAGGTTTCAGAACCGGCGGATGGTGAAGATGTCGAACTCGTCGAGGGGGTGCAGACCGACGGGCACGCCCCAATCGTGGGCGTCGAGAATCTGCCCGAAACCCGCGTAGATACCGACGTGGGAGGCGTCGCCGTTGAGGATGACGACGTCACCGGGCGAGAGCGCGGCGTACGGGACCGCGGCCCCGACCTTGGCCTGCTCCCAGGTGGTGCGAGGCAGCTTGACCCCGACCTGACGGAAGGCCCACTGGACCAGACCCGAGCAGTCCCAGGTGAAAGGTCCGGTCGCACCCCATTCGTAGGGCTTGCCGACCTGCGTTGCGGCCGCGGCCAACGCGCCGAGTCCGGCGGTGCTCGGCAGCGGCAGCATTGCGGAGCCACTGGAACTGCCCGAACCCGACCCGGAACTGCCCGAACCCGACCCAGAACCTCCCGAACCCGATGCGCTCCCCGAATCACCGCGCACCGGTCCGGCCAGTACGAGCGTCACGACCGCGGACACCAGAAACCCGATGGCTATCCGGCGCAATGGTTTTCTCGTCACGTGCTCGCCCTTTCCGTCGGCCCAGCTAACGCGCGGCACCGGCCCTCGTCGATGGGGTGGAGCCGCACATCACAGCACCTGCGTCCGACGCGAATAGGGCGTCGGTACAAGGCATTTCAGGTGGATCAGTACCGCACGAGCGTCACTGCCGCCACAGGAGTGCAGCTACGCACCAGCAGTAACATTGCTGATTCTGCCGCTCCCTTCAAGATCACGACAAGCGTTCCAGCAAATCTTCAGCGTGTGATCTTGATCACACTAATTGTGGCGGGTGAGCCCGCACCGATGTAGGCAGCCACGCCCGAGTCAGCCTTCTCATCCCGCGCGCCGACAACGCGACTACAAAAAAAGGCGCGGGGCGGGACCGAATCGGTCCCGCCCCGCGCTATCGATCGAATACCGGTCAGACCTTGGCGATGGACACCCGCACGCCACCGACGATGTCGGCCGCATCCTCCCCCGGGTCACCGAAAGTCAGCTCGGTGGCCAGGATTTCACCGGCGATGAGGTCGCGGTGGGTCTGCGCCCAGGCCGCCCGCTCGGCGGGTACCCCGAGAACCACCGTGATGCGGTCGGAAACATCCAGCCCGGCGGACTTTCGGGTCTCCTGCAGATCGCGGATCACATCGCGGGCCCAGCCTTCGGCCTCCAATTCCTCGGTCACCACCGAATTCAGCACCACCAGCCCGGCATTGCCCGGCAGCGCCGCGGTGGACTCGGGCTCGGCGGCAACCAGGCGCTGGGTGTACTCCTCCGGCAGCAGCTGGATGCTCGCCGCCGTGACAACGCCGTCGGCGTCCTCGGACCACTCGCCCGCCTTGACCGCCTTGATCACCGTCTGCACGTCCTTGCCGAGGCGCGGACCAGCGGCACGGGCGTTGACGACCAGCTCGAACCGGCCGTGCACGGCGACGTCGGTGGTCAGATCGACCTTCTTGACGTTCACCTCGTCGGCGATGATGTCCGCATACGGGCGCAGCCGGTCGGCGTCGGGCGCGGCGATAGTCACCTCGGCCAGCGGCAGCCGCACTCGCAGGTTCTGGGCCTTGCGCAGGCTCAGCACCGTCGAGCAGACCACGCGGACCTCGTCCATCGCCGCGACCAGCTCCGGATCCGCGGGCAGCTCACCCTCCTCGGGCCAATCGGCCAGATGCACCGAACGCTCGCCGGTCAGGCCGCGCCAGATCACCTCGGAGATCAGCGGCAGCAGCGGGGCGGCCAGCCTGGTGACCACCTCCAGCACCGTGTGCAAGGTGTCGACGGCGTCGCGGTCCTCGCTCCAGAACCGCGAACGCGACCGGCGCACATACCAATTGGTGAGCGCGTCGGCGAAGGAGCGCAGCTCGTCGCAGGCACCCGCGATGTCGTAGTCCTCCAACGCCTCGGTCATCACGTCCCTGGTGGCGGCCAGCTTGGCCAGGATGTAGCGATCGAGCACGTTCGTGGAGTCGGTGCGCCATGTACCCGGCCGGGATGCATAGAGCTGCAGGAAGGTCCACGCATTCCACAGCGGGCGCAGCGCATGGCTGACGCCTTCGCGGATGCCGCGCTCGGTGACGATGAGGTTGCCGCCGCGCAGGATCGGCGAGCTCATCAGGAACCAGCGCATCGCATCGGAGCCGTCCCGGTCGAACACCTCGTTCACGTCCGGGTAGTTGCCCTTGGACTTGCTCATCTTCAGCCCGTCGTCGCCGAGCACGATGCCGTGCGCGGCAACGGTTTTGAAGGCGGGGCTGTCGAAGAGCGCGGTCGCGAGCACATGCAGCGTGTAGAACCAACCGCGCGTCTGCCCGTTGTACTCGACGATGAAATCGCCGGGGAAGTGGCCGTCGAACCACTCCTTGTTCTCGAACGGGTAGTGCACCTGGGCATACGGCATCGAGCCCGACTCGAACCAGCAGTCCAGCACCTCCGGCACCCGCCGCATGGTCGACCTGCCGGTCGGATCGTCAGGGTTGGGCCTGGTCAGGTCGTCGATCATCGGTCGGTGCAGGTCGGTCGGGCGCACACCGAAATCGCGCTCCAGCTCGTCGAGCGAACCGTAGACGTCGGTGCGTGGGTAAGCCGGATCGTCGGACACCCACACCGGGATCGGGCTGCCCCAGTAACGGTTTCGGCTGATGTTCCAGTCCCGCGCACCCTCCAGCCACTTGCCGAACTGACCGTCGCGGATGTGCTCGGGCACCCAAGTGATCTGCTTGTTCAGATCCACCATCCGGTCGCGGAACGTGGTGACCGCGACGAACCAGGACGGCACCGCCATATAGATCAGCGGCTGGCCCGAACGCCAGCTGTGCGGGTAGGAGTGCTCGATCGTCTCGTGCCGCAACAGCTTCCCCGCGGCCTTGAGGTCCTTGATGATCACCGGGTTGGCGTCGAAGACCATCAGCCCCTCGTACGGCGGCACCATCGAGGTGAACTTGCCGCCCGGATCCAGTGGTTGCACCAGCTCGATGCCGTTGGCGGTGGCGACATCCATGTCCTCCTCACCGAAAGCGGGAGCGAGATGGACGATTCCGGTGCCGGAGTCGGTGGTCACGTAGTCGGCGGTCAGCACCCGATGGGCGCGCGGATGACCAACGAAGAAATCGAACGGCGGCTCGTAGGACAGATCGGCGAGCGCGGCGCCGTCGTACTCCGCGAGCACTTCCGGCTCTTCGCCGAACTCGCGGGCGTAGTGCGAGACCCGTTCGGCGGCCAGCACATACCGCTTGCCGTCGGCCGCGCGCAGCTGCACGTAGCGCACATCGGGGTGCACCGCGATGGCGAGGTTGGAAGGCAGCGTCCACGGCGTAGTGGTCCAGATCAGCGCGTTGGCGCCGTCGAGCGCGTGCAGCGGGTGCTCGGCGGGCACCCGCAGCACCATGTCGACGGTGACAGCCGGGTCCTGACGCATCTTGTAGGCGTCGTCGAGCCGGGTCTCCTGATTGGACAGCGGGGTCTGCTCATACCAGCTGTAGGGCAGCACCCGGAAGCCCTGATAGATGAGGCCCTTCTCGTAGAGCGACTTGAACGCCCACATCACCGACTCCATGAAGTCGAGATCCAGTGTCTTGTAGTCGTTGTCGAAGTCGACCCAGCGTGCCTGACGCGTCACATAATCGCGCCATTCGCCGGTGTAGCGCAGTACCGAGGATTTACAGGCGGCGTTGAATTCCGCCAGCCCCATCGCATCGATCTGTGATTTGTCCGTGATACCGAGCTGCTTTTCCGCCTCGATTTCCGCGGGCAATCCGTGGCAGTCCCAACCGAATCGCCGATCGACGCGCTTACCGCGCATCGTCTGGAAACGCGGAACGAGGTCCTTCACATAGCCGGTGAGCAAATGTCCGTAATGCGGCAGACCGTTGGCAAACGGCGGACCGTCATAGAAGACGAACTCCCCGGCGGGAGCGACAGGTCCGGAGGAGACCGCCTGCGTCACCACGGAACCCTCCGGGGGCGCCAATGCCTCTGCACCCGAACGGTTTTCAATGCTGGCGTGGAAGGTGTCATCGGCCGACCAAGCGTCGAGGACACGTCGCTCCAGGTCAGGGAAAGACGCCCCACTGCCTGCGCCGAGGTCGACGCGTGGGTATGCGCTACTGGAAGTGTCGTCCGCCATCGCGGATGCCGTCTCCTCGTGCCGCCGCGCCGTAGGCGCGTATGTGTCAGCACGGGGACGATTCCGGCGCCGGTTGCGCCGATACCGCGGTACCACCCCGCTTGTCCAGCGGCAACTGCGCTGGACCTCTCGTTGCGAGCTGTGACGGGCTCACCCGTTCGGTTCTACTGAGCGTGCCGAGTGTTCGCTCGTGCCGCCGTTCTTCCGAAGACTCCCCGGTGATGGCCGGATCAACGCCGCATATGTTTGATTCTAGCCACTGTGGTCAAACCACTTATGGTGGCCCGACCTCAACGTTTAGCGTGCCGTCCCGTCGGCGGTGCGGATTCGCTGTCCGGACTCCGCATGGACAGCGCGCTCACCAACAGCAGCACCGCACCCAGCACACAGACAACGATGCATCCCCACGCCCACACCACCGATCCGGTGGTCAGCGCGGCCACTAGCAGGGCAAAGCCGATAGCGGCGAGGACGAGCGTCAAGACGAGCATGTTGACCCCCTAGGCATGCCAGGCGGCAGGACTACAAAGGCGGCCATGTCGGCCTGATAACGAGACTACTTGCCACCCTTGGCAAACGAGGCCGGCGCGAGATTATTGGCCGTATTGACATCGGCGAAGGCGCCGTCGCCATCGACCGGGACCGCGGAACCACGGTTCTCGAGCTCCTCGAGCTGCGATTCCAGGTACGACTTCAGCCGCACGCGGTATTCGCGTTCGAAGGTCTTGAGCTGCTCGATCCGACTCTCCAGCACGCTGCGCTGCTGGGTGATGGTCGCCATGATCTCGGTGTGCTTGCGCTCGGCATCCGCCTGCAGCGCGTCGGCCTTTTCCTTGGCCTGACGCAGCTGGTTGTCCGAGCGGGTCTGCGCGTCCGACAGCATCGCATCCGACTTCTGACGAGCGTCGGCAATCATGGCCTCAGAGCGAGTGCGAGCATCTCCGACGAGTCGCTCGGAATTTGCCCGAGCGTTCGACAGCAAGTTCTCCGCTTCGGACTTGGCATCGCTGGTCAGCCGGTCCGCCATCTCCTGGGCGAGGCTGAGCACCTTGGCTGCCTGCAGGTTCGCATCGGCGCTCGGGGCTTCCTTGGCGACGGGCGGGGCCACCGGCATCGGGGCGGGCGGCGGGGCCTGCTGCACCGGAGGCTTGATGGGCTCCGGCGGCGGGGCCTGCTGCACCGGAGCCTTCACCGCATCAGGCCTGGCAGGGCCACGATTCTTCTTGGCGTCGGCCAGTTCCGCGTCCAGCTCGGCGACCCGTTGACGCAGGTCAGCGTTCTCCTCGATCAGCCGCGAGAGCTCCTGCTCCACGAGATCCAGGAAGGCATCTACTTCATCCTCGTTGTAGCCGCGCTTCCCGATCGGCGGTTTGCTGAACGCGACGTTGTGCACATCGGCTGGGGTCAGCGGCATGGAAGGATCCCTTCACGCGTCTTTTGGAGATCTAGCAGATCTAGCAAGCTATCTTCTCGGTTCATTCTGTCACACCGGGGCTACCGGTTGCCCGAGCCTGCCCACGATCGACATCAGGATGAAGACGATGAAAAGCAAGACCATAATCGACAGGTCGAGTCGAATTCCTCCCAGTGACACCGGTGGTATCAACCGTCTCAGGAGTTTCACCGGAGGGTCTGTGATCGTGAAGATCACCTCGAGGATGACGACGACGAAGCCGCTCGGGCGCCAGTCGCGAGCAAAGCTACGGATGAACTCGACGATCACCCGGCTGATCAGCAACAGCCAGAAGATGAACAGTACGAAGTACAGCACCGCGAACAAGGCCACGACTTCACTCTGCCCGAAAATCCCCGCCGCGCAAAATGACCACACCGCCCCATGCGTGACAGGTCTGAAACCACCCCCGGATCACACCGCTATTTCTGGTTGTAGAAGCCGGTTTCCGCGATCCTGCGCCGCTCCTCGGCCGATACGTCCACGTCGGCCGGTGAGAGCAGGAACACTTTGGTGGCGACCTTGTCGAATGAGCCACGCAGCGCAAAGGCCAGGCCTGCGGCGAAATCGACGAGCCGCTTGGCATCGGCGTTGCTGAGGTCGACCAGGTCCATGATCACCGGGTTGCCCTCACGGAACCGCTCACCGATGATGCGGGCCTCACTGTAGTCACGCGGGCGCAGCGTCGTGATCTTGGACAAGGGACCTCCGTCCTCGAAGATCCCAGGACGACGCGCAGGGGCGGGCTCGGGGCGCACGCGCTCCTCCAACCGCCGCTCCTCGGCATCGGGATCGACAGCGAGCGCACCCCTGGTGGCTCCCCGCATCATCGGCGCGTTGCCACCGGCACGGAATCGGCCCGCAGTTGGCGCGGACTCGATCCTGGTCGGGCGACGCGGCGCCTCGTAGCGGTCGTCACCGTAGGGCTCGTCGGCATAGTCGTCCCGACGGGACACCGGGTACCCGGCCTTGTACGGAGACTTGTAAGCCGGCTCCGGGTAGTCGGATTCGTCATCGAAGCGATCGGCACCGTACCGATCGTCCGAGTAACGGGGGGCGCCATAGCCCGCCCGGTCGGAGTAGTCACGGGGCCTACGGGTGGCACGCTCGTCCACGCCACGAGGGGCATGCTCGGCGACATAGTCGTCTTCGTAATCCTCGAGCGGAACCATGCCGAAGTACGCCTTGAACTTGTGCAGCGTGCTCATGACTGCGCCTCGCTGTCGCTCGGCTCCGTCATGACCACGATTGTGGCTGCGTCGGTTACTCGCTCGCTGCGCTCGCTCATTCTGGTCGACCTTCCTTCGGCCCCGGTGGCGGCCGGGTGTTGAAGTCTTGCTCAGCCCTCTTCTGCCCCAAGCATATGTGTCGAATGTGACTGATGAGGTTTCTTTGCTACGCCGAGGTTATCGGTCGAGCGCCCATCAAGGCGGTTCCGACACGCACACATGTGGAACCGTGTTCAATCGCGGATTCCAGATCACCGGACATTCCGGCGGAAAGTTCTCGTGCGCCGGGATGGTCGCGCAGTAGCCGGGCATGCACCGCGGCAAGGCGGGCGAACGCGGCGGTGGGGTCGACATCGAGCGGCGGAATCGCCATCAGCCCAGCCAGCCGCAGCCCCGCGGAGTCGGCAACCCGGTCCGCCAGCGCCGCAAGCTCTTCCGGTGCGACGCCGCCGCGGCCGGGATCCTCGTCCAGGCTGACCTGAACGAGCACCTGCACCGGGTCGGTCCGCTCCCCCGCCTCCACCGCGGCGCGCGCGGCGGTGTCAAGAGCCATTGCCAGTCGTTCGCTGTCCACCGAGTGGACCGCATAGGCCCAGCGCGCGACGGTGCGCGCCTTGTTGCGCTGCAATCGGCCGATCATGTGCCAGCGGACATCCACCAGCCCACCCAGCTCGACCGCCTTCGCGGTGGCTTCCTGCTCTCTCGACTCGCCGAACTCGCGGCAGCCCAATCGGTGCAGGATAGCGACATCGGCGGCCGGGAAGAATTTGGTCACCGGCAGCAGCCGCACCGACGCAGGATCACGGCCCGCCGCTCGACAGGCCGCGCCGATCCGCTTGTTCAGTCCGGCCAAGTTCTCCGCCAACTCGGCGGTTCGGCCGTCTACTGCATCGGCCGCAATGGTCTCCGACTCCGCCGCGGCGCTCATGACCCCACCGCCCCGGCGCTCGGCTCGGTCGAGATCGCCGAGGCAACTGCTCGGATGATGCGCTCGCTCATGCGCCCGCCTGTGCCCAGATCACACTGCCCATCCTGCCGGTAGGCGCGCCGCGGCGGTGACTGAACAGGGTGCGATCCTCGATGGTGCAGCGTGGGTCGACCGCGACGGCGGCGACACCGGCTTCGGTGAGCTGCCTGCGGATTCCGGCGCGCAGGTCCAGTGCGGGAGTGCCGCGCACGGTGGTGGTCGCGCTGCCGGGCAGGTGCGCCTCGACATCGGAACGCATCGCGGCGGGCACTTCGTACTGGCGGCCGGAGGCGGCCGGGCCGAGGAAGGCGCCGATCCGATCGAGCCGCGCGCCGACGGAGACCATCGCGTCGAGTACCCGTGGCACGATGCCGATCCGAGCGCCGATGCGTCCCGCGTGCACGGCGGCGACCACGCCCGCTTCGTCGTCGGAGAGCAGAATCGGCACACAGTCCGCGGTCAGGACCACCAGCGCGAGCCCAGGCACGGTGGTCACCAGCGCATCGGTCGCGGGCACCGGCTCCGACCTGGGACCATCGACGATTTCGACATGGCGGCCGTGGATCTGTTCCATCCATACCAGCTGCTCGGGTGCCAACCCGATTCCGTCGGCCAGCCGATCCCGATTGCGCTGCACCGTCGCCGGACTGTCCCCCACATGATCGCCGAGATTGAACGAATCATACGGCGGTGCCGAGAAGCCACCCGCTCGCGTGGTGGTCACCCGTCGAACGGTCAGCGTCGGCGCAATTGTCATGCCCTCAGCCTAACGGCCGACACCACTCCGCCCCGAATGCGCGTATCCCACGTCACAGCCGTTTTCGGCCCCCATCATCCCGGCGGCCACCGGGACCCGGCCCCCGCCGGATCCTGCTTCTTACCTGCGCATGAACGAGGGCACATCGACGTCGTCGTCATCGTCGCCCGAATCCGGGGGTTCGATGTGCGTGCGCGAGTTGTTGGCGATCGTCGGCTCGGCGAGGGTGCGTGCGCGTTCACTGTCCCGATAGCTGGGCACCGATCCCCGAGAAGAAACGGACTGGCTTGTGGCAGAAGAGGTTTCGGCACGCGAGGATGCCGCCACCTCACTGGCGCGGCTCTGCGCGATTTCGCCTGCGCGCGCGGAACCGATCGTGCCGCGGTTCGCGGGTTCGAAAGTACGCCGCGCGGGCGCGCCGCTGTCGAAGCCCGCCGCGATCACAGTGACACGCACCTCGTCGCCGAGCGAATCGTCGATCACTGTGCCGAAGATGATGTTGGCCTCGATGTGCGCGGCCTCCTGCACCAACGATGCCGCCTCGTTGATCTCGAACAGGCCCAGGTCGGAGCCGCCCGCGATCGAAAGCAGCACACCGTGCGCGCCGTCCATTGATGCCTCGAGCAGCGGTGAATTGATCGCCGACTCAGCGGCTTTCACCGACCGGCCCTCGCCACGCGCCGAACCGATACCCATCAGCGCGCTGCCCGCGCCGGACATCACGCTCTTGACGTCGGCGAAGTCGACGTTGATCAGGCCAGGGGTGGTGATCAGGTCGGTGATGCCCTGCACACCGTTGAGCAGTACCTCGTCGGCGGAGCGGAAGGCGTCCATCAGACTCACCGCGGCGTCGCCGAGCTGCAGCAGCCGATCGTTCGGAATGACGATCAATGTGTCGCAGGACTCGCGCAGTAGGTTGATGCCCACCTCGGCCTGGTTGCCGCGCCGCTTGCCCTCGAAGGAGAACGGCCTGGTCACCACACCGATCGTGAGGGCTCCGAGCTTGCGCGCGATCTGCGCGACGACCGGCGCTCCACCGGTGCCGGTGCCACCGCCCTCGCCCGCGGTGACGAAGACCATGTCGGCACCCTTGAGCACCTCTTCGATCTCGTCCTTGTGATCCTCGGCGGCCTTGCGGCCGACCTCGGGGTCGGCACCGGCGCCGAGGCCGCGAGTGAGTTCACGACCGACGTCGAGCTTGACGTCGGCATCACTCATCAGCAGGGCCTGCGCGTCAGTGTTGACCGCGATGAACTCGACTCCCTTGAGACCCTGTTCGATCATCCGGTTGACGGCATTCACACCGCCGCCGCCGATACCGACGACCTTGATCACTGCAAGGTAGTTGTGCGGGGGCGTCATTGGCTCTCGCCTTCCTTCGATCTAAAGCCTGTCGTTTTCGGATTCTCGACACTCCGCAGGGCGCAAACCCTAAACCTCAACCATAGGGTTAGCGTTATGTCAAGTATCCGACTGGTGCGGAACGCTATTCGCCGCCGCCGCGATCCGTGCGCAGGCGCGCCGAAACGAGTGAGGAGAATCTTGTGTGATCCCTCTCGTCTCGCCGCACAACACACAGTATCGTGGACGGTTGCCCCGGCGCCCCGTCTCGGTGACCACCTCCGAAAGCGGAGCGGTCCACCGAAAATTCCCCGGGCGCAATGGGTGTCGATCACCTTACCGTGACGAGATTCGGACTCGAAACGTCGTAGACCGTGCCGTCCCTGGTGAGCAGCGGCAAAACCACGGCCGCTTTGCGTTGGGCGTCGTTCGTCCCGCCCCACAGTACCGTGCGGCCATCCTGAAGATTCAACGAAATATCCGAAATCGACCGCGCGACAACCTCGTCCACCTGAACATTCAGCGCGGGCGGCAGCGCGACCATCACCGACACCGCGGCCCGGGTGACGGGATCGTCGCTGCCGGGATGCCTGGTGAGCAGTTTCGGCACACCGATCGGGGCGGGCTCGATTGCGAATTCGACGCTTTCGGCGTCCATCAGATGCGCGCCCTGCGGGCTGTCGAAGAACAACACCGGGGTGCGTTCCTCCACCGTGACCTTGACCGTCGACGGAAATACCCGCTGCACCCGAACCGTGTGCACCTTCGGGATGCCGGCTACCCGCGCCGCCACCGATGTCGTATCGATACGCAGCATCGAACGACCCGACGGGATCTCCAACTGCTCGCGCACCTGCAATTCGGGCACCGCAACCAATCCGTCGATCCGGACGGTGCGCACCGAGAGCGCCGGTGTGAACCAGGCCAGGACACCGAGAGCGACGAGTACGCACACACCGAGCGATCCCCACAGCCGGATTCGTCGCCACGGCATCGCGGCTCACCGCCCGTACTGTGGACGAGCTCGCAGCCCGTCGAGAATTTGGCTGCCGAGCATCGTCACATCACCCGCACCCATGGTGATCACCACATCGCCCGGCAACGCGAGCGCCGCGACCTGACGGCCGACCCGCGACATATCCGGTTGGTAGTGCACGGGTTTGGTGACCGACTGCGCGACAAGCGCACCGTTCACCCCGGGCAGCGGCTTCTCTCGCGCACCATAGACATCGAGCACGACCACCTCGTCGGCCAGGCTCAGCGCGGCGCCGAAGTCATCGGCGAAAGTGGCGGTGCGGCTGTAAAGGTGCGGCTGGAACACCACGATGACCCGGCCCTGCCTGGAACGGGCGCCATCGCGGGCTTCCTGCTGGACCAACTCCGCGGCGGCGCCGAGTACCGCGCGCACCTCGGTCGGATGGTGGGCGTAGTCGTCGAAGACGCGGACGCCGTTTTCCCGTCCCGAAAACTGGAACCGGCGGTGTACCCCGCCGAAACCCTCGAGTCCCTGGACGATTTCGGCCACGTCTGCGCCGGCGGCGCGGGCCGCGAGCAGCGCGGCGAGCGCGTTGAGGGCCATATGCCTGCCGGGCACCGAGAGTCGCAGGGTGCGCGGCGCGGGCTCATCGGCGAGCTGGAACTGGACGACACCGCCGACATCGCGCGGCTCCCAGCTGTGCAGACGTACCCCGACCGGCACCGGCGCGTCGGACAGCTCGCCCGAACCGTAGCCGAGCACCCGAATGTTCTTCTCCGCGAGCCGGGGGCCGACGCGTTCGGCCAGCGCCAGCGAGCCGGGATCGTCCAAGCACACCACCAGCAGGCCGCCCGCGGAGAGCCGATCGGCGAAATCGTCGAAGACCTGCACATAGGCCTCGTCCGAGCCGAAGAAATCCAGGTGATCGGATTCGATATTGGTGACCACTGCGACGTGCGGGTCGTATTGCAGCAGCGAGCCGTCGCTCTCGTCGGCCTCGGCGACGAAGATCTCACCGGTGCCGTGGTGGGCGTTGGTGCCCGCCTCGTTGAGTTCACCACCGACGGCGAAGGACGGATCGAACCCGCAGTGCTGCAGGGCCACGATCAGCATCGACGTGGTGGACGTTTTACCGTGTGTGCCGGAAACCAGCAGCGTGCGATGCCCCTGCATGAGCGAGGCCAGCACGGTGGGACGCAGCAGCACGGGGATGCCGCGACGATTCGCCTCGACCAGTTCGGGATTGGTCTTCGGGATGGCGGCATATGTGGTGACCACCGCGGTCGGGCCACCGGGCAGCAGGTCGAGCGCGCTACCGTCGTGGCCGATGCGCACTTGCGCACCACGAGCACGCAGCGCGAGCACGCCGCGACTCTCCTTGGCGTCCGAGCCGGACACCGCACCGCCGCGCGCAAGCAGAATGCGCGCTATGCCGGACATGCCCGCACCGCCGATGCCGACCATGTGCACCCGCTCGAGTTCCGGCGGCAGCGCCGACCGCGCGTCCACCGCGGCGGCTTGCACCTGATTGACGCTCGCTTCACTCATCGGCCCGACACCTGCACGACGATCCGCGCGACTTCATCCGCGGCATCACGGTGTCCGGCGCCTGCGGCGGACAGGCTCATCTCGATCAGACGTGCGGGGTCGGTCAGCAGTGGGATCACCTCTTCGATCACATATTTCGGGGTCAGTTCGGAATCGGCCACAATTCTGCCACCGCCTTGGCCGACGACCGGCCTGGCGTTGAGCTCCTGCTCGCCGTTGCCGTGTGGCAGCGGCACATAGAACGCGGGCAGACCGACCGCCGACACCTCGGCGACGGTCATCGCGCCGGACCGGCAGACGACCGCGTCCGCGGCGGCATAGGCCAGGTCCATGCGGGAAAGATACGGCACGGCGACATACCGCGATCGGTCCTCACCCGAGTCGGCGACATCGAGCGTGTTCTTCGGGCCGTGCGCGTGCAGCACCGAGATACCTGCCGCGGCCAGTTGCGGCGCGGCGGCGGAGACCGCTTCGTTCAGTGTTCGCGCGCCCTGCGAGCCGCCGAACACCAGCAGCACCGGGCCCGCGACGGGCAGGCCGAAGTGCGCGCGCGCCTCGGCCTGCAAAGCCGCGCGGTCCAGCGACGTAATGGAGCCGCGCACCGGGATACCGACGACCTCGGCATGCGCGAGCCCCGAATCGGGCACCGCGGCGAGCACGCGGTCCGCGCGGCGGGCGCCGACCTTATTGGCAATGCCTGCTTTCGCATTCGCCTCGTGCACCACCACCGGCACGGCACGCCGACGCCGCAGCACCCCCTTGCCCGCGGCCAGGTAGGCGGGCAACGCGACGTAGCCGCCGAAACCGACGATCACATCGGCGTCGACCGCATCGATGATCGCCCTCGTCCTGGCCACCGAGGCACGGACACGGCCGGGCAGCCGCAGCAGATCGGCGGTCGGCTTGCGCGGCAACGGCACCGGGGGGATCAGCTCGAGCGGATAGCCGCGCTCGGGTACGAGGCGAGTTTCCAGTCCGCGTTCGGTGCCCAGGGCGGTCACCCGGATCGAATCGTCGAGGCGTTTGAGCGCATCGGCGACGGCGAGTGCCGGCTCGATATGTCCCGCGGTGCCACCACCAGCTACGACAACCGACAGCGGTCGGCTCGCGGGCCGCACGTCACTCACCTGGATCTTCCCCGATCTCTCGCATGATTCACCGGATAATTCGGTTCCCAAGCCCGTGTCGCCCGCAGCGAACTCGTACCCCGGCGCTCCGGAGCACGACGTCTACCGGAATCGGAGCCGGGCTGCGGACGCCGGGCGGGCGGCAGCGCCTGACGTGCCCGATCGGCACGGGCCTTCTCTGCGGACCTGGCCTTGGCCGCGGCCGAGCGCGCTCGGGCCGCGTCCGCCCTCGCGGGCGAATACACCTCCGGCTTCGGCAGCCGCAGCAACCTGCTGAACCGGCCGTCCTGTCCAGCGTGCAGTGCGGCGATCGCCTCGGGTTCATGCCGCGCGGCGTTGGCGATCAGGCCGAACATCAACAGAGTGATCGCCAGCGACGAGCCGCCGGCCGAAACGAGGGGCAGCTGTAGTCCGGTAACCGGAAGCAAGCCGACCACATAACCGATGTTGATCAGGGCCTGTCCGGCGATCCACGTTGTCGCGGACGCAGTCAGCAACCGCAAGAACGGATCCGCGGACCGGCTGGCGATTCGGATGCCGGTATAGACGAAGAGGGCAAGTAGGGCGAGCACCAGGCCGCAGCCGAGAAAGCCGAGTTCCTCGCCGATGATTGCGAAGATGAAGTCATTGTGGGCATTCGGCAGGTAACTCCACTTGGCTCGGCTCTGTCCCAGTCCCCGACCCCAGATGCCGCCATCGGCAAGCGAGTACAGCGCCTGCCGTGCTTGATAGTTATCGCCCTGTGTGTCGGAGCCGGGGTTGAAGAAGGACCGAACCCGATTCGATCGATAGCCGGCGGACATCGCGAGAACGCCCGCCGCGATCACCCCCGAGATCGCGATGGTCACAAAGAGCCGAACCGGCAATCCTCCGTACCACAACAGCGAGCCGAGGACGAGTCCTACCGCGACCGTAGTGCTCAGATTCGGCTGCACGACAATCAACAGGCAGACCAGCAAGCCCGCCGGGACAAGGGGCACCAAAATGTCTTTGAGGCTCGCCTGATCGGACCGTCGGGAAGCAAGCAGATGCGCGCCCCACACGATCAACGTGACCTTCACGATCTCCGACGGCTGTACCGATATCGGACCGACCATCAACCAGCGTCGCGCGCCCTGCACGCTGGTACCGATGCCGGGAATCAACACCAGCGCCAGCGCGAGCACCGACAGCGCAAATATCGGGAACGACGCTTGCCTCATCAGACGCAACGGGATTCGCAACGCGATGTAGAACAGCACGGCGCCGAACACTGCGAACAGCGCCTGCTGGTTGAACAAGGAATACGCCGAGCCGCCTACCGCATACTCCACGACCCCAGACGCCGAGAGGACCATCACCAGGCCGAGGGTCGTCAGCAGCATCGCGATTGTGACAACCAGATGGAACGACGCCAGCGGCCGCGCCAGCCATGAACCGGCGCGCGTGCCCAGCCATCGCGCCGATGCCGACGGCCCGCTCACCTTCCCCGCACTACCTGCCGGAGCAGACTTCCCGGGCCTACTCATAGGGTCACGCCGACTTCATCGGAGATCACCGGAAGTCTCCGGCTCGAGCGGTTCCCAGATCACCGTCTTCCAGCGCGTGCACTGCCGCAGCGAAGCTGCGCCCGCGGTGGGAGTAGTCGGCGAACATGTCCAGCGAGGCCGCGGCCGGAGCCAACAGCACGGTATCGCCGTGACGGGCGAACCCGGCCGCCGCGCGCACGGCCTCGGCCATGACGGCGTCGGCCTGCTCGGTTCTACCCATTCCTGCATCGTCTCCCGCGCGCACCTCGACGACCGGGACCTCGGGCGCGTGTCGCGCCAACGCGGTCGCGATTATCGGCGCGTCGACCCCGAACAGCACAGCGGCAACCAATCGGTCGGCGACCTCTTCGACGAGATCATCGACTGCTGCGCCCTTCAATTGCCCACCGGCGAGCCAGATCACCTGTGCGTGAGCGAGGACCGAGGACCGCGCGGCATGCGGGTTGGTGGCCTTGGAATCGTCGATGAACTCGACGCCATCCAATTCGCGCACGAAGGCCGCGCGATGCGGACCGACCTTGTGCTCGATCAGCCCCTCGCGTACGAACTGCGGTGCGACATCGATGGCCCGTGTCAGCGCCGACGCGGCCAGTGCATCGGCGATGCCCGCGGGTCCCGGCGGGCTGATGTCGCCGACTTCGGCCAGGATCGCGGCCTTGGTGAAGGCTCGATCGAGCAACTTGCCGTCGACCACGCCGAGCTCACCGTCGGCGGGGACGCCGATCCGGAAACCGATGACACGACGGGCCTTCGCGCGGCGCGCGAGCGAGGCGGCGACCGGATCGTCGAGTCCGACCACACCGATCCGCCCCACCAGCGCGCGTGCCTTCGCGGCAGCGTATGCGTCGAGGCCACCGTGCCAATCCAGGTGATCCTCCGCCACATTCAGAACCACGCCTGCCTCCGGCCGTACCGAAGGCGCCCAGTGCAACTGGAAGGAGGACAGTTCGACCGCGAGCACCTGCGGACCAGGGTTGCGCCGCAGCGCATCCAGGATCGGCAGCCCGATATTGCCGCACGCCACACTGGCGATGCCCGCCGCGCGCAGGATCGAATGCACCATCGAGGTGGTAGTGGTCTTGCCGTTGGTTCCGGTCACCACCAGCCACTTACGGACCGGGCCGTAGATCCTGGCCTGATCGACCCACCAGGCGAATTCGACGTCGCCCCACACCGGGGTGCCCTCGGTCACGGCCGCGGCCAGTACCGGCGAGTCCGGCCGCCAACCCGGGCTGGTAATGACCAGCGCGAAGCGGCTCCAGTCCGCGGACTCCAGTTCGGTGCAGGTCGCGATGTCGAGGCCGAGACCGGCCGCCTCGGCGAGCGCCGATGCGCCGCCGTCGGTCACCACCGGCCGGGCGCCGATATCGCGTAGCGGCTCGATCAGCGAGCGTCCGGAGACACCCCAGCCTGCCACGAGAACATCACGGCCACGCAGGAATTCGAGCATGGGCCCCGGCGTTCGCAGGGCCCTCGGAGAATGTTCGACCATCGCTAGTTCACCCGACCGCGGAGAGATATTCGCTATAGAACAATCCGAGTCCGACCGCGGAAGCGATCGCCGCCAGCAACCAGAATCGGATGATCACCGTAGTTTCGGCCCATTTGCTCAGCTCGAAGTGATGATGGAAGGGCGCCATCTTGAACAACCGGTTGCGCGTAGTGCGGTACACCGCCACCTGCAGCACCACCGAGGCCGCCTCCGCCACGAACAGCGCACCGATGACGACCATGAGCAGCTCGGTCCTGGTGGTGATGGACAAGCCCGCCAACATGCCGCCGAGAGCGAGCGAACCGGTGTCACCCATGAAGATCTTGGCGGGCGCCGCGTTCCACCAGAGGAACCCGACACATGCGGCAGCACCCGCGGCGCAGACCAAAGCCAGGTCCAGCGGGTCGCGCACGTTGTAGCAGCCGGCTTCCGGTTTGATCGCGCAGGCGTGGTAGTACTGCCAGAACGAGATGACCACGTAACCGCCGAGTACCAGGCTCATCGAGCCTGCGGCGAGACCGTCCAGCCCGTCGGTGAGGTTCACCGCGTTGGACCACGCGACCACGATGATGCAGACGAACGCCAAGAAAATGATCGCGCCCATCGACACCGTGGTGATGTCACGGACATAGGACAGGTGCCTGCTCGCCGGGGTGAGCCCGTTCGCGCCGCGGAACTGCAGGGCGAGGACACCGAAGATCACCGCGGCGGCCAGCTGACCGAGGTACTTACCCGCGGCGGTCAGACCGAGATTGCGCTGCTTGCGCAGCTTGATGAAGTCGTCGAGGAAGCCGACGAGGCCGAGTGCGGTGGTCAGGCCGAGTACCAGCAGACCCGATGCGGTCGGGCCCTCCGCGTCGTAGCCGATGCCGATCAGATGCGAGCCGAGGTAGCCGGCCCACAGGCCGATCAGGATGGCGACACCGCCCATGGTCGGGGTGCCGCGCTTGGCCTGGTGGCTGGCCGGACCGTCGACCCGGATCTCCTGGCCGAACCCCTGTTTGGCGAAGGTCCGAATCAGCAGCGGCGTCAGCAGGATCGACACCGCTAGCGCGATGCCCGCCGCGAATAGAATCTGCCTCATCCTGCTGCCTCCGTGTCAGATCCCGCCCTGGTCCCACCCGCGTGACCCCGCGCACGCTCCGTACCGGTCAGGTACTCGGCGACCTCCCACAGGCCGACCGACTTCGATGCCTTGACCAGCACCACATCGCCCGCCTCGACTTCCTCGTCGAGCAGTGCGATGGCCGAGCCGATATCGGGAACGATGATCGACTCCTCGCCCCATGAGCCTTCCATCACCGCTCCCTGGTGCATCGCCCGGGACGGCCTTCCGGTCCCGACCACGATCAGCCGGTCGACATCGAGACGTACCGCCAAACGTCCGATCCGGTCGTGCTCGATCACCGACTCCTCGCCGAGTTCACCCATTTCGCCGAGCACTGCCCAACTGCGCCGTGCGGTACCACCCGCGCGCGACATGGTGACAAGCGCCTTGAGCGCGGCCCGCACCGAATCGGGGTTGGCGTTGTAGGAATCGTTGACCACGGTGACGCCGTCGGCGGTGGTCCGCACATCCATTCGACGGGCCGATGCGGCATGAGCGCCGGAGAGTGCTCGCGCGATGGTGTCGAGATCGGCGCCGCATTCCAGGGCTACCGCCGCAGCGGAAAGGGCATTGCCGACCTGATGTTCGCCGTGCACGGCCAGTTGTATCGGGACGCTGCCGGACGGGGTGTGCAGCGTGAAGGCTGCCCGCGCTTGGTCGTCGAGCCGGATATCGGTGGCTCGGATGTCAGCACGCTCGGCCTGCCCGACGGTGACCACGCGTGCGGTCGTGCGGTGTGCCATTGCGGCGACTTGCTGATCATCGGCATTGAGCACGGCGAGTCCAGTGGTCGGCAGCGCCTCCACCAATTCGCCCTTCGTCGCGGCGATCGCCTCGCGACTGCCGAATTCGCCGAGGTGGGCGGTGCCGACATTGAGTACGACGCCGATCCGTGGTGGCGCGACCTTCGCGAGAGCGGCGATATGGCCGGGGCCGCGGGCGGACAGCTCCAACACCAGGAATCGGGTGTCGGCGTCGGCCCGTAGCGCGGTCCACGGATGACCGAGCTCATTGTTGAACGATCCCGGCGGAGCCACCACCGAGCCGAGCGGAGCGAGCACGGCGGCGAGCAGGTCCTTGGTCGAGGTCTTGCCCGAGGAACCGGTCACCCCGACGACCGTGAGTCCACCTGTCGCAGTATTGGATCGACGGCCCTCGCGGGGCCCGGCGTGGTCACGCTCCGCTACTTCCTGCGGGCCTGTCGCGGAGAGTCGTTCGACGCTGACCCGCGCCAGCGTGGCCAACGCGGCCAACACCGCGGCGCCCGAGCCGTCCGAATCATGCTCCAGCGCAACCGAAGTCGCAGGCACCGCGCCCGCGGTGGGCGTCACCACGATGGCGGGCGCCCCGACCGGCCGAGCGGCCAGGACCGCGACCGCGCCCGCGGCGACCGCCGCTGCGGCGAAATCGTGACCGTCGGCGCGCTCGCCGGGCAGGGCCAGGAACAGATCTCCGGAACCGATTCGGCGCGAATCGAATTCGACCGAACCCGTCACCGTCACCTCCGGGTCGGGGACGTCGTGCAGCGTGCCGCCGACGACGTCCGCGATCTCCCGCAGTGTCATCTCGATCATGAAACCGTCAAGTCCTCCGCGTCCGTACCGTGCGGACTTCGCTGTGCCGACTGGAAATGTTGTGTTGCGCCGTTGCGGGCGTCTCGTTCTCGTCCAGCTCCACCAGGCCCGAAGTCGTTGTCTGCGTGGGCTGTTCGACTCATACCTGCGCCTCGCTGACGCCCGGCCCCGACGCGCGTCGAGCAACCGGGCACTCGATCGGCTCGGTCATCCCTTCGCCTCGCTGACACTCGACTCCCGCAGGTGCCCGGCGCGGTCCTCCAATGCCTCCGCGAGCACGTCACGGTCATCGAAGCGATGCTTGACGCCCAGGATCTCCTGGCCTGTCTCGTGCCCCTTACCCGCGATCAGCACCACGTCACCGGCGCGGGCCCAGTCTACGGCTGCGGCGATCGCCTCGGCACGGTCGCCGATCTCACGCACCTCCCCACGTTCGCCGGCCGCAATCGCCAGTGCACCCACCCTCAGCGCCGCCCGAATGGCCGCCGGGTCCTCCGAGCGCGGATTGTCATCGGTAATAATCAGCAGGTCGGCGCCGTGTGCTCCCGCCGCGCCCATCAGTGACCGCTTGCCCGCATCTCGGTCACCACCGGCGCCGACGACAACGGCCAGCCTGCCGGGAGCTTCGGGATTGTCGGCCGCGAGGTGCCCGCGCAGGGTCGCGATCACCGACTCCAACGCGGCGGGCTTATGCGCGTAGTCGACGATGGCGAGGAAATCCTGACCCCGGTCGACCCGCTGCATCCGGCCCGGCACGTCGACGGTGGCCAGCGCGGGGCCAGCGATCGCGGGATCGACACCGGCGGCCGCGCACACCGCGACCGCAAGCAGTCCGTTCGCGACGTTGTAGCTCCCTGGAAGACGCAGGCGCACATCGACATTCGCACCGGGACCGGCAGCGGTGAATTCTTGCTCGCCGCCATGTGCCACCACCGGACCGGTCAGATGCCAGGTGCTGTTCGTCGCCACGATCCCCTCGACCGTGGCCACGGTGATCGGGGCGTCGATGTCGGCGGCGAGCCGCCTGCCCCACTCACTATCGACGCAAACGACCGCGGTGCGCGCGGCGACCGGCGAATCCGGTTCGAACAGTCGCCGCTTGGCGGCGAAGTAATCCTCGAAGTCGGCGTGGAAGTCCAGGTGGTCCTGCGACAGGTTGGTGAAGGCCCCCACCGCGAAGCGCACGCCGTCGACCCGACCCAGCGCGAGTGCGTGGCTGGAGACCTCCATCACGACCGCATCCACGCCCTGCTCGACCATCAGCGCGAACATCGCATGCAGCTGCGGCGCTTCGGGGGTGGTCAGCGCGCTCGGCACCCGGCGGCCACCGATCCTGGTCTCGATCGTGCCGATCAGCGCGGTGGACCAGCCCGCGGCGGCGAGCCCGGCCTCCACGAGATAGGACGTCGTGGTCTTGCCGGAGGTACCGGTAATGCCGATGATGCGCAGCCGCTGCGAGGGGTTGCCGTAGATAGCGGCCGACAACTCGCCGAGCACCGCGCGCGGCTGTTCGCGCACCAGTACCGGTACGCCGATCTCACCCGCGAGTTCCGCGCCCGCTGCGTCGGTGAACACCGCGACCGCACCGCGCTCGACGGCATCGCGGGCGAATCGCGCTCCGTGCGCTTGCGCACCAGGCAGCGCAGCGAACAGGTCTCCCGGCAGCACAGCGTTCGAGCGCTGCTCGATGCCGGTGATCGACACCTCACGCGCAGTCGGTGCACCGCGTAACTCCGCGGCGACCGAGTTAGCCAGAGTCGTCAACAATGACGCCGGTGGGCACTCGGGCCGCAACGCGCGCGGTTGACCAGACTGCACAGAAACCAGGCTCCTCTCGGGGGCGGTGATCGACGTGTCAGGTTACCGGTGACGGCTCCCGGCACGGCCAGGCAGCCCCACCGCAGCATCGAGACACCGCCCTCGAACCCTACGACCCCGGCACCCCATCCGCGGGCTCCGCCACGCTGCCCACGGCACACAACCGGTAACCGACGCGGCCGATTTCGCTTGGCTGCCGGCACTTCGTCGCAGTGCGACCCTCCTGGTGGGGCGCACGACAGGGGCGGCAATCGACGCGGCGCCATATGAGCGGAACACAGCTGTGTCCGTCCGCAGGCAATGCGGACGGACACCGACGATCAACGGGGCGATTCCTTCATTCCGACTACGCCACACCGCCTCAGCCGGTAGTCCGTGCGCAGGTTCGACCCATCTACAGGGGTCCCTGCGGATTCTGCGGAGGATTATTCAACGCAGCACACTTCGGCAGATCCGTCCGATGGCATGTCGGCATGTGACCACCCGAGCCACACAAGATGTCGACAGAAGTTGCCGCTGTGCTGATTCCGTAATAACTTCCCGCGACCAACACAACACCGAACGAAAGAGGAACAGGCCCGTCGAACACGGGTAGCACTCATCGTTCCAGCTCAAATCTCCGACTTACTCTCACCGAGAAAACATTCCAGTACGGATAATGCTACAAACAGGAAAAGAAAACTACAGCCTGCCGAATGGCTTCCGAAGTAACACGCGGCCGAGCGATCCGGTGGCAGGAACGACGAGGATCGCACCGAATACAGGGTGCATTCCCCAGGGTTGCAACAGCCCGTCATCCGCGAGGCTCGGTACACCACAGCAAACCGCGACTCGTTTGGTAACCCCCCTGCGCCAGCGGGTGCGCTCCTACCCCACAATAAATTCAGAGGTTCGCATTTACAGCGCCCATTCCGCCCGATCCGATCACCGATACAGCGACGATCGACATAGCGGCGACAATTCTTTTCACGGTACCCCGCCTGACTGCTCCCCATGTCCACAACCTGATAAGGAAACCACGTCAGTATTGGGATTCCGATCGGAATTCAACAACGCGGCCGCAGTGGTCGATAGGTCTGTAACCAACGCACAGGCGATGAACAGCGGGAACAGAGCACCTGTGTCCGCGCGATTGCGCCACCCTTTCATCCATTCTCCGAGGATTCGAAGGGGCGCGAACGCCTCCATGAACTGTCGGCCGACGCTCTCCCTCGGTCGTCGAGCCGTAGTGGACAGCCGGGTCACCCAGCCTGCAGCACGAATCGCTTCTGCGGATCCGGGGACGGCGGAATGCGGTCGCGCTGCAGTGCCCAGGAGGCGATGTTGTGAAACAGCGGGGCAACAGAGCCCCCGCCACTGCCGTCCGAACTACGAACGGGCGCGTCGAGCATGAGACCGACTACGTAGCGGGGGTTGTCGGCCGGCGCGATGCCCGCGAAGGTGATCCAGTAACTAGAGGTGGAGTAGCACTTGCAGCCGGGGTCGATCCTCTGGGCGGTGCCCGTCTTACCGGCGATCTGGTAGCCCTCGATGGCTGCCGGCGCGCCCGTCCCGGTCTGGTTGCCGTCCACACGGTCGCGCTGGACGACCGACTGGAACATGGTTCGCAGGGTCGCGGCGGTCTGCGGGCTCACCACGCGCACGCCATCCGGCTGGGGTTCCTCGGTGCGGGTGCCGTCCGGCGCGATCTCGGCCTTCACGATGCGCGGCGGGATGCGGACACCGTCGTTGGCGATGGCCTGATACATGCCGGTCATCTGCAGCGTCGTCATCGAAAGGCCCTGTCCGATGGGCAGGTTGGCGAAGGTGGAACCGGACCACTGGTCGCGCGCGGGCACGACACCGGGGCTCTCGCCGGGGAGCCCGACACCGGTGCGCTGCGCGAGCCCGAAACGTTTCAACATGTCGGCATACCGTTCCTCACCGACCCGCTGCGCCAGCATCAGCGTCCCCACATTCGAGGATCGCCCGAAGATTCCAGTGGTGGTGTAGGGCGCCACGCCGTGTACCCATGCATCGTTGACGACGACTCCACCCATGGAGATCGAGCCAGGAACCTGGTGCACCTCATCCGGGTTCGTCAGCCCGTATTCGATCGACGCGGCTGCGGTGACGATCTTGTTGACCGATCCCGGCTCGAACACGTCGGACACCGACGGGTTCTTGGTGGTGGCCGAATCCCAGCTCTGTGGGCCGAGTTCCGGATTGAAGGTGCTGTCGTTGGCCATGGCCATGACTTGACCGCTCCTGGCATCCAGCACCACCGCGGACGCGCTCTGTGCGCCGGACACTTCACGGGCCTGCTGGACCTGTTGCTGCACGTAGTACTGCAGATCCGAATCCAGGGTCAGTTCGACACCGTTGCCGTTCACCACGGGCTGCTTATCCCGCCAGCTACCAGGAATGACAGCGCCGTCGGAGCCGCGATCGTAGGTTTGCGAGCCGTCGGTACCGGCCAGCACCGAGTCCATCGAGGACTCGAGCCCGATGAGACCATGCCCGTCCCAGCCGGTGGAGCCGATCACGTTGGCCGCCAGCGAACCACCCGGATACTTCCGCAGCGGCTGAGCATCGGCACCCACCTCCCGGTACTGCAACCTGATCTCGGAGGCGATCCGCGCGTCGACGTCACGAGCCAGGTACACGAACTCCTCGTCGCTCTTCAACTTGTTCAGCAGTACCGTCTCCGATGGTGCCTGCTTGCCGAGCTTTTCGTGAATGGTCTTGGCGATGGCTTTGAGCCGTTCCTCCGGATCAGGAGCCTTGTCGCTCTTCGAGCGGGCCGCCTCGAGGTCTTTACGAACCTGAACCGGTTGGAAAGTCAGCGCTTTGGCAGGGGTGGTAAAGGCGAGCAACTTACCGTTGCGATCAGTGATCGGGCCGCGGGTGGCGTATTCGGGCTCGTGGGTGATGCGCTGACTGGCTGCTTGCGCGGACAGGCCGGGCGCGGAAATGCTCTGCACCCAGAGTAATTGGATAGCGACGACCGCCAGCGCAATCAGCATCACGATCCGGCCGACACCGAGGCGCAGCCGCAATGGCCGCTCCATGGTGGCCGCTGTGGCGGTCCGCGGTCTCGGAGCGCCGGACGGTTTAGGCCCGCGTCGCTGTGCCGCGGGCCTGGCCTGCGTCAACGGGAGCCGCCGTCGGAGGCGGTCTGATCCTGCGGCGCAGTGGCTGGTGGCTGGGCTCCGCCGGCCTGCGGCGCTTCCGGCTGTGGCTGCGCAGATTCGGGCTGCGGCAGGGGTGACTCCGGTTGGGACACATCGGCGGGCGCCACGGACACGGGCGGCGTGGCCTGCTGTGTCGTCGGCGGTGTCGCGACGCGCGCCGGGCCCGCGCCGGCAGGGCTGGGCGGCAGGCTGGTTGATGTCGGGCTCGGGCTGGAGGTACGTGCCTGGGCGCCATTGGCCTGCTCGGTATTCGGCTGCCCCGGCACAGTCGGCTGCCGGGGGGTCGAGACCGGCACCACCCGTTCACCCTGTGCCAGCACATGTCCCGGCTGCGAGGCCAGCGGCGCCGGCGGGGTATTCAACGGTGGCACCGGGGGCCCCTGCGCCGGAGTCGGTTTGCCGATCACCGTCACCGCACCGTCCGGGCCGACGACGATACGGGCCGGATCCTTGGCGGGGATCATGCCGAACTCACGAGCCCGTGCCGCCAGGGCGGGCGCCGAGTCGGCGGCCTCCACCTCACGCTGCAGTGCGGCCCGCTCTTCGGAGAGCTTCCTGTTGATCTGCCTGGCGTCACCGAGCTGATAGCTGCCCTCGGCCGCCCTCGTGGTCAACAACAACGTACCGGCGAGACCACAGCCCAGCAGCGCAATAATGGCCGCCACGAACGGAATTCGGGCCGCCATCTCGGAAACCCGCCGAGTCGGCAGGTCAGACGTGTCGTTGAGATGTTCGGCACGCAGTCGACGGCGAGTGTAAGCACGTTGCGCCGCACCGGATTTGACCCGCTCGGCAGCCTGAACCCGGCGGGCGACCCGACCCGGCGCCTCGACGGCCCGCGCCCGAACACTCATGAATTCCCCTCCTGGATTCTCTCCGCCGCACGCATCCGTACCGGCGCCGCGCGCGGGTTCTCCTCGATCTCCTGCTCGGTCGCCTTCTCGGCACCCCGGGTCAACAGCCTGAATTCTGGCCCCATACCGGGCAATTCGACCGGTAGGTCGATCGGGCTGCGCGATGTCGTGCGCGGCGTGAGCTCCTGCTTGACGACCTTGTCCTCGAGCGACTGATAGGACATCACCACGATCCGTCCGCCGACCCGCAGCGAATCCAGTGCCGCGGGCAGCGCGGCCCGCAGCGAATCGAGCTCGTGGTTGACCTCCACCCGCAACGCCTGGAAGGTCCGTTTGGCGGGATGCCCGCCGGTCCGCCTGGTCGCGGCCGGGATCGAGGCGTAGAGCACCTCGACGAGTTCGGCGCTCGTGGTGAACGGTTTCTGCTGACGCCGCCGCACCACCTCCGACGCTATCCGGCCCGCGAAACGTTCCTCCCCATAGGTTTTCAGCACCCGAGCCAGGTCGCCGTGGCTGTAGGTGTTGAGCACATCGGCGGCGGTGATGCCGGTGGTCGGATCCATTCGCATGTCCAGCGGAGCGTCGACGGAATAGGCGAAGCCACGATCGGCCTCGTCCAGCTGCATCGAGGAAACGCCGAGGTCCATCAGGATCGCGCTCACCGAGCCGGTGCTCGCGAGCCCGGCCTCTTGCAGCGCGTCGGCGATACCGTCATATCGCGTGTGCACCAAGGTGATTCGGTCCTCGAACGGACGTAGTCGCGCAGCGGCCAGCGCCAGCGCCGAGGTGTCACGATCGAGTCCGACCAGCCGGATCTGCGGATAGGTGCGCAGGAAGTGCTCGGCATGTCCGCCGAGTCCGAGAGTGGCGTCTACATAGACAGCGCCGGGCTCGCCCAGCGCAGGTCCGAGCAGTTCGTCAGCTCGCCTCAACAGAACCGGAACATGACGGGGACCGTGCTGTTCACGGTTCACCTCGACCTCCCGGGATTTGCCTCGCGTCGTCCTGCACTACTTGGAGCGCATGGGCGGAAAAGTCCGACCATCGCACGGGTCGCCTTGATAGACAGCTGCTTACGAAATACGAATGCCGCGTGGTCTCTGTCCGAAACACGGCACCTGGCGTCGGGGAAGTACGTCAGGGTCCACGTCCGGGCAGAGGCCGCGTGGCACTCGTTCGCTCGGTTAGAAGATTCCGCCCAGCGACTCGTCTCTCGCTTCCGCGTAGTCCTCCTCGTGCTCGGCGAGGTAGGAATCCCACGCCTGCTTATCCCATATCTCCAGGAAGTCGACCGATCCGATCACGACACATTCCTTGTCCAGGTTTGCGTAACGACGATGGTCGGCCGACAACACAATCCGGCCTTGGGCATCCGGCCGTTGCTCGTCGGTTCCGGCTGCCAGCGCGCGGACGAATGCGCGAGCCTGCGGGTTGCTCCGAGACGCCGCCGCGGCTCGACGTGCGAGCGCGGTGAACTCTTCCTTGGGATACACGGCAAGGCTGTGGTCCTGACCCTTCGTGACCATCAACCCTCCCGCCAGATCGTCTCGAAACTTTGCAGGCAACGTGAGTCGCCCCTTGTCGTCCAGCCGAGGTGTGTACGTACCGAGAAACAACTCGATACCTCCCGGATCAACCCCACCTGGGTGGGGAGCACGATCACCTCGGATGTACGACTTTCCTGTAGTGCGCGCTCCACATTACCCCACTTTCCCCCACTTTCAATC
This sequence comes from Nocardia sp. NPDC051463, assembly GCF_040681975.1. Taxonomy (NCBI): domain Bacteria; kingdom Bacillati; phylum Actinomycetota; class Actinomycetes; order Mycobacteriales; family Nocardiaceae; genus Nocardia; species Nocardia sp. NPDC051463. The sequence goes on along the minus strand of NZ_JBFBAB010000030.1, from coordinate 34,563 downwards.
GAAACGCGGGGTGATCTGGCTCCCCGCCTCAGCGATTGCGCAGGTCACCCCAGCTATCACCGCGGCGGAGAACTTTTCGGGTGCTCGCCGACACGTGCCGCCCAGCTGAATGGCCGCCCGACAACAACCAGCAAACGCCCTGGTATCAGGCTATTCAGAGGATGATCGGGGCGTGGTGGGGGATCTTCGTGGGGTGATGTGGGGGATCGGACAAAACCGGACCGAAGATCATCTGACCGTTCGGCGTTTCGCACACAAGACGGCGACGCCGCACCGAGTCGGTGCGGCGTCGCCGTCTGTGTTGTGAGATGTCGGCTAAGCCCGAGCTACTCCTGCTCGAACCGTCGCCGGAATCGATCCTCCATGCGCTCGGAGAAACCGCCGGACTTGCGCTGGCGCCCACGTCCGCTCGATCCGCCGCTCGCGCCACCGGATTGGGCTTCGCCCGACCGGTCGCCCTTGGCAATGCCCTTCGAACTGCCGAGCAGTAGCAGCACGCCTGCGGCGAACATGACAATGAATCCGATCAGGCTGATGATCGGGAAGTCGCCGAGCTTTACCGGAGCGGCAATGCCCGCGACGAGTAGAAACAGACCAAGGACGAACAAAGCTGCGGCCTGGAGTCTGCGACGACTCGAGGTCGAGCGAAGACGTCCGCCGCGGACGGACGAGGCGAACTTCGGATCCTCAGCATAGAGAGCGCTCTCGATCTGTTCGAGCATGCGCTGCTCGTGCTCGGAGAGTGGCACGGTACCTCCCCCGGCACTAGGACTTGGCTGTCGCCTCCGGGTAGGCGACAGACAGCCGACCTTGGCGGCTATCTGTCACCAATGATACGAGTTCGATCAATGCCGTACCACCTAATGGGCCCAGCCAGCCGAGTCTGTCGCCAAATTGCGGCGCGCGCAGGGCCACACACGGCAGCCGGCGACGCGCCGACGACTATGCGGTCATGCCGTTGTTCCAGCCCGGCGCCGGACGCAAACGAGCCCTCGCGCCGATGAGATCTTCCACGTCGTGCAGGAATGCGCCTACCCGCGAATAGAACTCGTCGGCCTGCTGGTCGTCGACATCACGATCGAGTCCCGCCTCCAGCGCGGCGCGCGTCTCCGAGCGGGCACTGAAGTAGTCCGCCCACATCACGAATTCGGGGGCCGCGCGTGGCAGCAGTACCCAGGCGCTGCGTGACCGCGCCCGCGGCGCCGCGTCAGCACCCGTGAACGCGAGCACCGCGCCCGCGCCACGCAATGCCGCGAGGTACGCGGTCCGGAATCGCTCCCGCGGATCCTCCTCGCCCGCCGCCTGCATCAGTAGGCCGTCGGCCTTCTTCAGCAGTTTTCCCGCCCGACCGGGTTGTCCCGCATGTTCGATCCGACCAGACATCAGCCGTCCCTCCACCATCGCCCACCTGGCCCATCGTGAGCACGGGAGCCGACTTCCCAGCACCGCGCAGATCGAACAGGTATTCGAACGTTTGAATTAGGATTGAATATAGAGACACCCACCGACAAACTTCCGCGCCAACGCGGCCGACGAGAGCCATGACTGCCGTCAAGCCCAACCACACCCCCGCACCCGTCGTCGTCGACCTCTCGGTCACGGCACTGCGTTCCCGGCTCCACGATGCGCTGGCCGTGTATGTCGCAGCGATGGATTACCCGCGCGGCACCGAGCAGCACCGCGCGCCGATGTGGACCGAGCACACCACCCGTTCCGGCTGGCAGGCGGTCGCCGCCGTCGTACCCGACGACTCCGGGCACATCGACCTACGCTCGTCGCCGATCGTCGCGATCGCCTACGGCTACCGTGGCGCCGCACACCAGTGGTGGCACCAGCAGGTGCACAGCGGCATGCGACGCTCGGGCTGGCCGGAACACTCTGCGCGCGAACTACTCTCGGACTATTTCGAGCTCACCGAGCTACACGTGCACCCGACCGCGCAGGGCCGCGGCATCGGCGCGACCCTGCTCGCCCGGCTATTGCAGGATCGGCCCGAACGGGCGGTCCTGCTGTCCACCCCAGAGGTCGAGCAGGAGAGCAACCGGGCGTGGCGGCTGTATCGCAGGCAGGGGTTCACCGACGTGGTCAGGAACTTCGTCTTCGCGGGCGACACCAGGCCCTTCGCCATCCTCGGACGACGGCTGCCGCTGTGAGAATGCGCGGCGAGCGGGGAGTATCGGTGAGGGTCACGTGACGGTTGTGGTGGTCGGGTCGGGACACAACGCGCTCGTCGCGGCCTGTTACCTGGCCCGCGCCGGCCACCGGGTCGAGGTACTCGAGCGCGACGAGGTGCTCGGTGGCGCGGTGTCGACCGTCGAGCGCTTTCCTGGCCATCTGGTCGACCGCGGGTCCTCCGCGCACATCATGGTGCGCCACACCGGGATCATCGAGGAACTCGAACTTGCCGGATTCGGGCTGCGGTACATCGATTGCGACCCGTGGGGGTTCACACCGTCAGGTCCGGACGGCGGCGCACCGATTGTGTTCCATCGCGATCTCGATCGAACCTGCGCCTCGATCGCGACGGCCTGCGGTGCGCGCGACGCGGCCGCCTATCGACATTTCGTGGAGGTCTGGGGGCCCCGCAGCGCACGGGTCATGCGCGCGTTCGGTGGCTCCCCCACACCGGGCCGGTTACTGCGCTCGTTCTGGGGGCTCGACGCACGCGCGGGCGGCAGTGCGCTATCGCGGGAGTTTCTCCAGACCGGGGATGCCCTGCTGGACAGTTACTTCGACGACGAACGGCTGAAAGCATCGCTGGCCTGGTTCGGCGCGCAGTCGGGTCCGCCCATGTCGGAGCCTGGCACCGCGCCCATGGTCGGCTTCGCCGCGCTGATGCACACCGTGCCGCCCGGACGCGCCGTCGGCGGTAGTGGTGCGCTGTCCGCCGCGCTCGTCGCGCGCTTGCGGGCCGACGGCGGCGCGGTGTCTGCGGGCGATGCGGTCACCGCACTGGAACGCACCGGCGGCGGCTGGCGCGTGCGCACCGCATCCGGTCGAAACCTGCACGCGGACACCGTGATCGCGGGCACCCATGTGCTGACCACCCTGGACCTGCTGCGCGAGGGCGGCTACGACCCCGCCGTGCTCGACGACTGGCAGCGCCGCATCCGGGTCGGGCCCGGCATCGGGATGGTGGTGCGGCTGGCGACCCGATCGCTGCCGGCCTATCCCGGCAGCTCGACCGAAGAGTCCGCGCACGGCCTGCAATTGCTCGTGTCCGATCGGCGACAGCTGCGGCGGGCGCACGGCGCCGCGCTGGCCGGCGACCTGCCACCTCGCCCCGTCGTGCTCGCGATGAGCTTCAGCGCCCTCGACCCGACCATTGCCGCCCCCGGGGAACACCAGCTTTCGCTGTGGGCCCAATGGCACCCTTACCACCTTGCCGACGGCACCGACTGGGCCCAGCACGCCGATCACGAGGCCGACCGTATCGTCGCCGAAGTCGATTCCTACGCACCGGGTTTCGCCGACTCGGTGCTGCGACGCCATGTGCAGACACCGGTCGACCTCGAGCGCGAGATGGGCCTGCGCGGCGGCAATGTGATGCACGTCGAAATGTCGCTGGATCACATGATGCTGTGGCGACCACTGCCCGAACTCTCGGGGCAACGGGTGCCGGACGCTCCGGGGCTGTACCTGACCGGCGCATCGACCCATCCCGGCGGCGGTGTTTCCGGCGCGAGCGGGCGCAGCGCCGCGCAGCTCGTCCTGCGCGACCAGCGCCGGAAGCGATTCCGGCTACTACGTAGACGATGACCGACCCCACCCGGCCGAATGCGGCGCGTCGACCAGTGGCCGGTCCGGATGGCCCGAGCCGAGTGGGGCGTTATGCCGCGACGCTGCTTCAGCGACTCGCGACGACGGGATCTGCTGCCGCGAGCGCTGTTCCACCGCGGCCGCGAGACCTGATTCCCGCACTCTCGGCGATGCTGTTGGTCCTCGCGCAGATCGCCTATCCGCTGACCTCGGGGGTCGCCCGCGATCAGGTGACCGTCGTGGTGGTGTTGCTGTCGGCGGCCACCGCACTGGTCCACGCCGGGACGACTCGGGGACCGAGATATGCCGCCGGATTTCTGGTCATCGTGTCCGGGTCAGGGTTGGTTGCCGAGATCGTCGGCACTGCAACGGGTTTCCCGTTCGGCTGTTATGAGTACACCGACGGCAGGCTCGGCCCTGCCGTGGCCGGGGTGCCGCTGGTGGTGGCACTGGCGTGGACCGGCGGGCTGTATCCGGTCTGGGTGGTGACCGGTCTCTTGGCCCGCCGGGTCATCGGCCGGATCGGGTTGACGGCGGTGGGTGCGGTGGGGTGGGACCTGTTTCTGGATCCGCAGATGGTGGCCGATGGGCAGTGGAGCTGGTGCGATGTCGATTCAGGGCTGCCGGGGCTCGCCGGGATTCCGTACACCAACTATTCGGGCTGGTTCGCGGTGGCACTGCTGATGGCCCTGGCGCTGACCGGGTGGGAACGCACCGCGCGCGACGTGCGGCCGTCGTGGTCGACCATCGCGGTTCCGGTCGTTGTTTTCCTGTGGACCTGGCTCGGATCCGCACTCGCGCACGCGGTGTTCTTGGGTCTGCCCGCCTCGGCCTGTTACGGCGGGCTCGGGCTCGGGATTCTCGGAGTACCGCTGGTAGTGCGGCTGCGTCGGTCCCGAGGGCGACACAACCGGGACGGTTCCGCCCGTCGCGTGGCCATCTGAACCGATGGCCTGGCACGATGTGACCCGTGCAGCCGAGTCCTCTCACCACGCCGCCAGATGCTCCGCTTCTACCGTCGCCGCGCTCGCCCCGCTCAGGGGCTCGGGTCGCGGCGGCAGTCCTGCTCGCGGCCTTGCTGGTGCCCGTGCTCGCCAGCTGCCTGCGTGTGCAGGTGTCGATGGGCGTGTCGTCCAATGACCGGGTGTCGGGACGGATCGTCGCCGCGGTCGTCCCGGTCGACCCCAACGACAAGGGCCCGCAGCTGAAGGCGCCGGACTCACTGGCGGCGAAGGTACGGGTGGAGCCCTACAACCAGGACGGGTATGTAGGCAGCAAGGTGTTCTTCGAGGATCTGTCCTTCGGCGAGGTCTCCCAACTCGGCGGTTTGTCCGAACAGACACAGGGCATGTTCAACCTGCAGTTCCAGCGCACCGGCGACCTGGTCAGCCTCACCGGCAGGGTCGATCTGAAATCCGTTCCACCGCACGGCTCGGACGTGCAGTTCACGGTGGCGTTCCCGTCCCGCGTCGCCAAGACCAACGGCAGCCGCGAAGACGATTCCACCGTGTCGTGGAAATTGCCGGCCGGTGACGTGTCCGTACTGCGCGCCGAGGTCAGCTACGCCGACCCGAACACTCGCTCCTTCGCAGGATGGGCGGGCATCGTCGGCGGCATCACCCTTGCCGTCGCCGCGATCGTCGCCGCGCTGGCCTTCATGAACCGCAACCCCGCGGCGCCCGGCGCGCCCGAGGGCTTCTCGTTCGGCAGCTTGTGGCAGCCGCGACAGCGCCGCTGAGCCAGTGACGCCGAGCTCGTGAGCCATCGACCCGCCGGTACCGAACACCATCCTGCGGCACTGGTGCTGACCAGTATCGGCACCGGGATCGCACTGCTCAGCAGCGCGATCGCGCTCGCCAACCGAGCAACGGTAGGTCGACTGCCCGATGTCGCCGCGCCCGCAGGCGCGGCGGTCACCGTCTGCATTCCCGCTCGTAACGAGGCCACGCGACTCCCCGCGCTGATCGGCGATCTACGGGCACAGACCGGAGTCCCCCGAATGCGGGTGCTGATCCTCGATGACGCCTCCACCGATGACACCGGTGCTGCGGCCGTCGGTGCAATAGCAGGCGACGAGCGATTCACGGTACTGCGCAACGAGATCGAACCCTGCCCCGGCTGGACGGGCAAGGCTGCGACCTGCGCGCGGCTGGCCGAGCATGTCGACGCACCGACGCTGATATTTCTCGATGCCGATGTCCGGCTGGCACCACAGGCGATCGCCGCGGCGGCGGCCGAACTGCACCGCCGGGGTGTCGCACTGCTGTCACCGTGGCCGTGGCAGCGAACCGGATCGGCGGCGGAAGCTGTGGTGCAACCGCTGCTGTGCTGGTCATGGGCGTCCACGCTGCCGATCTCGATGGCCAACCGCAGCAGCAGACCCTCGACAGCGGTGGCCTGCGGGCAATTCCTGGTCTTCGACACCGCCGCCTACCGAGCAATCGGTGGCCACGGCGCAGTGGCGGCCAGTCCCACTGAGGACCTGGACATCGCTCGAGTCCTACGCCGCAACGGTTTCCGCACCGCACTCGTCGCGGCGGGACAGCTGGCCCAGACCAGAATGTACTGCGGTGCCACCGAACTCGAAGCGGGCTATACCCGTTGGCTGTGGTCGGCCTACGGTGGCTCCGCAGGTGCCGGTGCGTCCGTCGGAGCCATTGCCGCGCTGGCCTATTGGGTTCCACCGCTGGCCGCTGTCGCCGGTAGCGGGATGACCCGTCGCGCCGGCCTGCTCGGCTACTCGGCCGCGGTGGCAGGCCGGCTACTGTCTTGTTGCCTCGAGGCGGGCGGCCCCATCAAGGCCACGGATGTCTTCGCGGCACTTGCACATCCACTGTCCATCGGCGCATACCTCGGCCTGTGGGCGCGATCCCGCAGCGCGCATCGACGCGGCGAGCTCCGCTGGAAAGACCGCCCCCTCCCGCCCTGACCGGTCTGCCCATGTCCTCCACAGTGCCATTGCTCCTGCCCTGTCCCCGCTTCCGGTGCCGCGACCGGACACCACTACACCGGTTGTTCGGTGCGACACGGGGTGTACGGATCGACACCGGGGGCGGCTGCCGTCTGGCGCACAGGGGTGACGCCTTCGGCTCCTGGGCCTTTTGATTCCGGACCGGAGGGTCGGACAGACCGAGCTATGGAACCGCGGTGATACCGATGGTCGGGAGGAAGAAGCACGAGTGGCCGTTGTTTTCGACGGCGCCGAAGACGGCGGCGAGCACGGTTCCCGAGCCGGTATCGACCGGGACGGCGCGGACCCCGCCGACCGGGAGGGCGGCGAAGAAGAAGTCCTGGATCGCGCGTTCGGCAAGGGGGCGGATTTCTGCGGGGACCTCGGCGGGGACCATAGCTCGGAAGACGTCGGAGAGCAGGCCCATCGAGGTGGCGCCGCTGCGCCCGTTGCTCAGGTTCATCCAGGCGACACGCATGCCCGACTCGGTCGAGGTGTCGGGGGCAACGCCATAGGGCACGAAGGTGAACATGGTCTGGCCCGCTTTCACGGCGGTGAGATCGAGGCCGGGGATGTTCACCGTGGTCTTGGGCCACGGGCCGGGAAAAGCGCCCGCGATGGCGGGGACCAGGCCAAGGGTGCCTGCGTCGGAGCAGAATGCCGCGGCGGTCGGATACAGGAAGGGGTCCATGCCGGCGGCACGCAGCGCTTGCACCGCCGATTGATACGCGCCGAACAGATCGGTAGGCGCGGCTGCCGGGGCGAGACCGGGGCGCTCGGCGGCCGCAGCCGGGGTGGGAGCCGCCGGAGCGCCGAAAGCGGTGGCAGGGGCGGCAAGGGCTAGCGCGGCGGCACTCGTCGCGATGGCGGTCAGCGTGGTCAGACGGCGCACAACGGTCACTTCGGACCTCCTCATCGTCGGCACGATCGAGGACACGGTACTCCGGCAAACTCTCGAAGCTGGGAATCTTCGGCACAGCTAATTTCCGGCGCGTCGCACGCGACACGATCTGTGAGTCGGATCCATGAGGTGGGCGCTGCTCAGGGCGACGGGCTAAATGATCGCGGGAGACGACCTGTCGGACAAGGGCTGCGCTCACGCTGATTCCTAACCTTGTTCTGGAGTGCCCTTGCTTCGCATGCTATTTCGGCTAGCCCCTCGACGGCCCCGAGCTCGCCGCGGGCCGCACCATCCAGAGCGACCGAGAGACCTGGCTCGTCGACGTCGCAGCAACCCCCCGCGAGCCGGGTGCGGGTGCTTCCGCCGGGAACGATGGAGGAAACCGACATGATCACCGAACAACCCGGCAACCGTTGGGCCCCTCGCCCTGTCGACCAGTGCCACATCACCGCCGCGAGCTGTCGCGACTGACCACGCCGCCAGCTTGTGCACCCGTCACTGGCCGGGTGATGTGACCGCCTGATGAGGGGCCGGTCTCGTTCGTTTCTTCGAAGGACCTCGATATGAGTGCGTCCATCGCATCTGGCGCAGCCGTTTCCGGCGCAGCCGCGGCCGTCGGCGGTGCGCCCGCCTCCCCGGGCCGGCCCGGCACGAGTGCAGCACCCGGCGAACCCGCCACCCCGGCACCCGACGAATCCGCCACGTCCGGCACCGTCGACTCGGTTGGCATCGTCCATCCGTCCGGAGCGGGTACGACGACCGCCACTGTTCGATCTGCGGCCCACCATCGGTGCGCCGGCCCATCGGATCCAACCCCACCGCGATCTATCACACGGCAACACCGAGATCGTGGCCACCGCCTCCGGCGCGGGCGAGGCGCTCCATGGCGAGATCGGCGTGCTCACCAAGAAGAACAACAGGCTGATCGGCGCGGTGCACAAGGCCATCGACCACGCCATCCAGTCGGGCACCTACCAGCAGGCCATCGACCGGTGGGGCGCAAGCCCGAAACAGTGACCGACTCGCGGACCAACCCGCCCGGCCTGCCGAAGAAGTCGTGACAGCCCGATGACACAGCGACTTTCCTCGAGCCGGCGACGCTCGCCGACGACTCGACCCGAGCTGCGCGTGTACGCGGTCGCCCAGGACGATCCGCTGGCCACACCCCTGCTCGCGGAGCTCGCCGTCGAATACAGCATGCGCTACGGCCGGACCGTCGGTGCCGTGCACGACTCGCTGCGCGCCTATCCAGCCGCGGAGTTCGCGGCGCCGGACGGTGCGCTGCTGGTCGTGACCCGCGACGGCGAACCCGTGGCGGGCGGCGCTTTCCGGCGCTACGACGACGACACCGCCGAGCTGAAACGCATCTGGACCGCACGTGAGCACCGCAGGCAGGGACTGGGCCGCTTCGTGCTCGAACAGCTGGAGACCGAAATCGCACGGCGTGGATACCGCCGCATCTACCTGATCACGGGTCCACGCCAGCCCGAGGCCGTCGCCCTGTATCTGGCTCACGGTTACACCGCGCTCTACGACTTGGACACCCCGTCGGAAGAGATCGCCCCGCATCCCTTCGAGAAGTACCTGCACGCCCCACTTCCCGCCTCCGACCCGGTAGGAGCCCACGCATGAAGTTCCTGCTGTTCACCCTGGTCACCCGGGTTCCGGATCCGACAACCGGGCGACTGCCCGGCACCAGAGAGCGGCTGCGCACTGTCATCGAGCAGGCGAGCAGCGCCGAAGAGCTCGGCTACGACGGGTTCGCCGTCGGCGAGCGGCACGAGGATCCGTTCCTGTCGGCCGCACCGCCGGTGATCCTCAGCCACATCGCCGCGGTCACCTCGCGCATCTCGTTGTTCACCGCGGTCACCACTCTGAGCCTGCTGGATCCGGTGCGCGCCTTCGAGGACTACTCGACGCTGGACAATCTCTCCGGCGGCAGGCTGGAACTGATCATCGGCAAGGGCAACGGCAGCGCACAAGCCGAGTTGTTCCACGTCACCACCGACGATCAGTGGGACCGCAATCGGGAAGGCTACGAGCTGTTCCGGGAACTCTGGGCCAGCGACAGCGTGACCTGGTCCGGTCGGTTCCGGCCCGAACTCCGCGCGGCCAAGGCGCTGCCGCGGCCGTGGCAGCCACGCATCCGCATCTGGCACGGCAGCGCGACGAGTCGCGACTCGGTGGAACTGGCCGCGCGCCACGGTGATCCGCTGTTCTCGGCGAATGTCACCAATCCCATCGAGCCGTATGCCGAGCTCGTGCGCCACTACCGGGAGCGGTGGGAGTTCTACGGGCACGACCCTGCCGATGCCATGGTCGGCGCGGGTACCGCCGGATTCCACGTGGCCAGGACCTCGCAGGAGGCCGCGGCGGTGTTCCGGCCGATCTTCGAGGCACGACTCGCGCTGGCCCGCAAGCTCGGGTTGCCGGTGGTGTTCGAGACCCTCGAGGACTTCCTCACCCGCAGCTCGGCATTGGTCGGCAGCCCGGAGCAGGTCATCGACAAGGTCGGCCGTCAGCACGAACACTTCGGCCACGAGGTGACCCACCTGGCCGCGGATCGCGACGGGCGCACCGCGACCCAGCACCGCGACAGCCTCGAGCTTTTCCAGTCCGCGGTTGCCCCGGAACTGCGCAGACGGATTCGGAGCAGGCCACTGGCCGTGCACACCGACATCGACCATCAGGTCCGATCCACCACCGACTACGACCTCGATTCCCAGGGCGACCTCGTCCGCACCGAAACATCTGGAGTACCACAGTGATCCGACTCCGCCATCGAATCGCGGCCGTGGCCGCAGCCGTCACCGCGGCCGCGAGCCTCGCCGCCTGCGGCAGTGATTCGGCAGGGACCGGCACCGACGCGGGCCCGCCCAAGCCGGGCGGCACGCTGCGCTACGGCCTGTCGGTGGCACCGACCTGCTCGGACCCCGCGCAGTCGGGCACCAACCAGACGCTGTATGTCAGCCGTCAGATCGTGGATTCGCTGACCGATCAGGATCCCGAGACCGGTGAACTGAAGCCCTGGCTCGCGCAGAGCTGGGAGGTCACCCCCGACGCGAAGGTCTTCACCTTCCATCTCGTCGACGGCGTCACCTTCAGCGATGGCACGCCGCTGACCGCGGAATCGGTACAGCGAACCTTCGATTCGGTCGTCGAGCTGGGCGCGGCGAAGGCGCCGCTCGGCGCGAGCTACCTCACCAACTACGTCACGACCACTGCGGTGGACAAGCTCACCGCCCGTGTGGAGTTCAGCAAGCCGAATGCCCAATTCCTGCAGGCCACCTCGACCGCGCAGCTCGGCATCCTCGCCGAGGTCACCACCGCGAAACCCGCCGAACAACGCTGCGCGGGCGACAACATCGGCAGCGGCCCGTTCACCTATGCGAACTACCGGCAGGATGCCTCGGCGACGCTGGCCAAACGCGCCGGATACCACTGGGGTTCGGCGGTGTTCGCGCACCACGGCGAGGCCTACCTCGACAAGATCGAGTTCACCGTCGTCCCCGAGTCCGGAGTCCGCACCGGCAGTCTCGGCTCCCGACAGCTCGATGCCATCAGCGACGCGCTGCCGCAAGACGCGCCCCAGATCGAGGCGACCGGCGGGCGGGTGCTGAGCACCGCGAACCCGGGCGTGCCGTTCGGCTTCCAGCCCAATGTCACCCGCGGGCCCCTGCGCGATCCCGCGGTCCGCCAGGCGCTGCTGCCCGCGATCGACCGCAAGCAGCTCATCGACACCGTGCTCGGCCCGCAATTCAAGATCGCGACGAGCTCGCTGGCCAGCACCACTCCGGGTTATCAGGATCTGTCGACCACACTGCCCTTCGATCAAGCCAAGGCACGCAACATTCTCGATCAGGCGGGCTGGACACCAGGCGGCGACGGCATCCGCGTGAAGAACGGTGAGCGGCTGGCCTTCTCGGTCTTGTTCAGCCAGGTTTTCGCGGGCAACCAGGCGATCCTCGAACTGGTGCAGCAGCAGCTGCGCCAGATCGGCGTCGAGCTGCGGCTGGATCTGGTTGCGGTCGCGGAGTACACCGCGCGGCAGAACGCCAAGGACTACGACAGTGTCTACTACAACAGCACCCGCGCCGACGGCGACATCCTGCGCACCGCATTCAGCGTGGACAGTCGCAATCTCAATGTGCGCGAACGCATCCCAACGCTCGATGACGCGCTGGACGGACAGTTGAGCACCGGCGACGCCGCCGCACGCACAGCCCTCATCCGCACCGCGCAGCAGGCGGTGCTGGATTCGGGCCTGTGGATTCCGACGGTCGAACTGTCGCAGGCCATCGGTGTGGGCGCCGGCGTGCAGGACCTGAAGTTCGAGGCCTCCGCGCGATTGCAATTCTTCGACACCTGGCTGAGCGGGCGGTAGCGATGGCGCGCTACGTGACGCTACGAGCACTGCAGGCGGTGGGAGTGCTGTGGGCGGCCTTCACCATCTCGTTCGTGGTGCTCTACCTGCTGCCCGCCGACCCGGTGTCCATCGCCGCCGACGCGGGCGGTTCGGGTACCGCAGTGGACAAGGCCGCGGTCGCCGAGCTACAGGCCAGGTATGGGCTGGACCGTCCACTGTGGGAGCAGTATTGGACGGCACTGACGCACGCGGTGCGAGGCGACCTCGGCCGTTCCATCTCGACCGGCCAACCGGTCACCGACGCGATCGGTGACGCACTGCCCTCCACGCTCGGATTGGCTTCGCTGGCAGTGCTTTTCGCGACCGCCGGTGGTGTTTCGGTGGCCGTCGCCGCGACGTACTCGCGCCGCCCGTGGCTGCGCAACGCGCTGCGTTCGCTGCCCTCGCTCGGCGTTTCGGTGCCGACGTTCTGGACCGGACTGCTACTGCTGCAACTGTTCTCGTTCCAGCTCCGGCTTGTCCCCGCATTCGGCGGCCACGGCTTCGCAGGAACTCTCCTGCCCGCCATCACCCTCGCCATCCCGATCGGCGCGGTACTCGCCCAGGTGCTCGCGACCGGACTGGAATCGACGTGGCGCCAGCCGTTCGTCGAGGTGGCCGTAGCCAAGGGCGGTTCGCGCTGGTGGGTGCAGCGCAAACATGTGTTGCGCTCGGCGGCGCTGCCCACCTTCACCATCGCAGGCGTGCTGGTGGGCAACATGCTGGCCGGATCGGTGGTGGTGGAGACCGTATTCGCCCGCACCGGCGTCGGACGTCTCACACAGACGTCCGTACTCGCCCAGGACATTCCGGTCGTGCAAGGCATCGTGCTGCTGACCTCGGCGGTCTTCGTCGCGGTCAATCTCGCGGTGGACCTGCTCTATCCGCTGCTGGATCCGCGTATCGCGGGGCGCGCCCGTCGCGCGCCGAACAAGACCACCGACGACATCACCACTGGTGAGGAGGTAGCTGCCCGTGTCTGATCTACCCGCGGCACCGTTGCCGAAACGACCGGGGCTCTCGTGGCGGTCGTTGTGCCGCACCACCCCACCGACACCTGCCGCAGGCACATTCGTGGCCGACCGTGCATCGGCGCAGCGGCGCGATGGCCTCGTTGTGCATGACAGCACCGTGCTGACCCTGCTGCCGCACTGGCCTTCCCTCGGCTTCGCCTTCGCGCCGTGGCAGCTCATCGACGACATCGCGGAGGTGAACGTCCATGGTTGACGTGCTCGACGAGCGGCGTGGTGTGGCAGTGCCGTGGTTGCGGCGGCCGGTACTGCGAGGGAAAGCCTTGCGCGGCAATACGGCGCAGATCATCGCCATCCTGGTCGTGCTGATCGCGCTGGGGTGGGCATTATTGCCCTCGGTGTTCGCCAGTGGCGATCCGCTGACCGGTGTGCCCGCCGAGAAGTTCCGTGGGCCGAGCGCTGCGCACTGGTTCGGCACCGACAACCTCGGCCGCGACCTCTACACCCGGATGGTGCACGGTGCGGGACTTTCACTGACCGCGACGCTCTCGGCGGTGGCGATCGCACTGGTCGCCGGGTCGGTGCTCGGCTTGCTGTCCGGGTCGGTCGGCGGTGTCGTCGATACCCTCATCATGCGATTCGTCGACGTGCTGCTGTCGATTCCCGCGCTGCTGCTTTCGCTGGCACTGGTCACCGCTCTCGGCTTCGGCACCCGCAATGTGGCTATCGCCGTGGGTGTTTCGCTGGTCGCCAACTTCGCACGCGTGATGCGCTCGGAAGTGCTGCGGATTCGCCAGTCACCGTTCGTGGAGGCGGCGCACGCCTGTGGCGTTCGCTGGTACGGCGTGCTCGCTCGGCACGTGCTGCCCAACGCCTACCAACCGGTGCTCGCCCTTGCCGCAGTCGAGTTCGGCATGGCGGTGCTCTCGGTCTCGGCGTTGAGCTTCCTGGGCTACGGTGCGAAACCGCCCACTCCCGAATGGGGCTCACTGATCTCCGAGGGCCGCAACTACCTTGCCACCGCCTGGTGGATGACCACACTGCCCGGCCTGGTGATCATCGCGGTCGTCCTGGCCGCTCAGCGCCTCGGACGCGCCGTCAGCGGAAGTGAGCACGCATGAGCGACACCGATCTTTGCGGCGTCCACCCGACCGATACCGGCGCTGTACCTTCGAGCGAAGGTGGCCTGCCCGCCATCGACAGGCCGCTGGTGGCGGTCGCCGAAGCGCCGGTTCCGACCAGCGCCGACCCGGTCGCACCCGGCGCGATCGGGCTCGAAGCATCGGCACCCGATGCCGCACTCCTTCACATCGACGGTCTCCATGTCGGCTATCGGTCCGGCTCCGGTCCCGTCTCGGCGTTGGCAGGTGTCTCGCTCACTGTGGCACGTGGTGAGGTTGTCGCCTTGGTCGGTGAATCCGGTTCCGGCAAGTCGACGCTCGCGCAGGCAGTGATCGGGTTGCTCGGGCCGAATGGCGAGATCACCGGCGGAACGATCACTTTCGATGGGGAGATCGTGAACACCGGTTCCGAGCGGGGTTTGCGGCGACTGCGCGGCGCTCGGATCGGATTCGTTCCGCAGGATCCCGGGCTGTCGTTGAATCCGGTGCAGCGGGTGGGCGATCAGGTCGCCGAGGCGTTGATCGTGCACGGTCTCGCCGACCGGCGCGGCGCCGAGCGGCGGGCCGTGGAGTTGCTCACCGAGGCGGGGCTCGATCGGCCGGAACTGCGGGCCACGCAGTATCCGCACGAATTATCCGGCGGACAGCGGCAGCGGGTGCTGATCGCGGCAGCGCTGATCTGCGGGCCGGAGCTGGTGATCGCCGACGAGCCGACCAGTGCACTGGATGCGACGGTGGCACGCCGAGTGCTCGATGGGCTTGCCGGGCAGATCGCCGCCCGCGGCACGGCCGTCCTGTTGATCACGCACGATCTCGCGGTGGCCGCCGAGCGGGCCGATCGTCTGGTGGTGCTCAACGGCGGCGAGGTCGTCGAAACCGGCCGCACCGCAGCGGTGCTCGCCGAACCTCGGCACCCCTACACCAAGCGCCTGCTGGCGGCATCGCCGAGCTTGGCGCCGTTCGGCGGGTTCCGGCCGCGCCGCAACACCCGAGTCGAGCCGCTGCTCTCGGTTCGCGAGGTGCACAAGCGCTTCCGTGCGCAGTCCGGCGGGTGGGTGACCGCGGCCGCCGGTGTCGCCTTCGACCTCGGACGGGGCGAAACGCTGTCGCTCGTCGGCGAATCCGGATCCGGCAAGTCCACCACCGCGCGGATCGCCCTGCAGCTGTCCGAACCCGACAGCGGTGTGGTCACCTTCGATGGACACGAGCTGACCAAGGTCAGAGGACCCGAGCTGCGGGCGCTGCGCAGGCGGTTCCAGGTGGTGTACCAGAACCCCTACGCCTCCCTCGACCCACGCTGGCGCGTCGGGTCGATCATCGAAGAACCGTTGCGCGCGTATGGAGTCGGCGACCGCAAGGCCCGGCAGGCGCGGGTGCGGGAACTGCTCGGACAGGTCGCGTTGCCGGAGCAATTCAGCCGGCGGCGACCCGCCGAACTGTCCGGCGGGCAGCGGCAACGGGTCGCCATCGCGCGAGCGCTCGCGCTACACCCCGACCTGCTCGTACTCGACGAACCGGTCTCTGCGCTCGACGCCTCGGTGCAGGCCCAGATCCTGGAACTGCTCGACCGCCTCCAGGCCGAACTGCGATTGAGCTACCTGTTCATCTCCCACGACCTCGCAGTCGTCCGCCGGATCAGCGACCGGGTCGCGGTGATGCGCAACGGACGCATCGTCGAAACCGGCTACACCGCAGACATTTTCGACAACCCCCAGCACGAGTACACGCGGGAACTGTTGTCGGCCATCCCCGCGCACTCCGCCGTCACGAAAGGACAGTACTGATGCGCATCCGCACCGGCCCATGCCGCCACGGCGCACAAATCGCCGCCGTGGCGAACCACCCACCCCTCGAATCGACTGGAAAGGATCGTGCTGATGTCTGATTCGGATTTCTTCCTCGGCGTGGAACTCACCGGGACCGGTGTGCATCCGGCGTCGTGGCGGCGCGACGATTCGCGTGCCGAGGATCTGTTCACCGGCGGCTACTGGGTGGATACGGTCGCCGCCGCCGAAAGCGCCGGAGTGGACGCGGTTTTCGTACCCGACTCCTTCGGCCTACAGCAGGGCGGGGCCGGGGTCACCAGAGGCGTGCTCGATGCGGTCGCGATCACCGCCAGGGTCGCCGCACGCACCCACCGCATCGGACTGATCGCGCAGGCTGCGGTAACCCACACCGAACCGTTCCATCTGTCCAAGGCGATCGCGAGCCTCGATTTCGCCTCGCTCGGCCGCGCGGGCTGGGAGGTCACCGTTTCCGAGGGCACCGAGCAGGCACGGGCATTCGGCCGCAAGGACGCCCAGACGGATGCGGCGCTGTGGCACGAGGCGGACGAGGCGATCGATGTGGTCACGCGGCTGTGGGACAGCTGGGAGGACGACGCGGAGATCCGTGACAAGTCGACCGGCCGCTTCATCGACCGGGAGAAGCTGCACTACATCGACTTCGTCGGCGCGAACTTCTCGGTCAAGGGCCCGTCGATCACCCCGCGTTCTCCGCAGGGTCTGCCGATCATCGCGGTCCGCGCCGCCGACGCACCGAGCACGTCGGTGGCGGTCCACCGTGCCGACCTGATCCGCGTCGCCGCCACCGATCTCGACGCGGCAGCCGCACGACGCACGGCGCTGCGGGCCGCGCTCGCGGCGGCAGGCCGCGATCCGGACACGGTCCGAGTACTGCTGGATATCGACATCCACCTGGCCGACACGGAGGCCGCGGCGCACGACGAGGTGGCTCAGCTGGACCGCTGGGTCGACCCGATCGCCACAGCGGACACCAACGCACCGAACACGCTGCGCCACCTCGGCACTCCGGACACACTGCGCGAACTCATCACCACCCTCCGCGCTGGGGCGCCCGACGGCGTCGTGCTGCGCCCCCTCGCCGCACCCGCCGCCCTCCGTCTCCTCGCCGCAGCACCGCTGCTCGGGGTCCACACCCGTTCGGGGCACCCAGCAGGCGTGCGAATCCCGACAACGGGTGCGGACAGCAGAAACCGGGGAACGCTGCGGTCACGCCTCGGGTTGCCACGGCCTGCCAGCCGCTACGCGCAAACCTCCACCGCTACTTCGGAAGGGACGCTGTGATGAGTGGGAAACCTCGCAAGCCGGTTCATCTTGCCGCGCACTTTCCGGGGGTGAACAACACCACCGTGTGGAGTGATCCGGCATCGAAGAGTCAGATCGATGTCGAGTCGTTCGTGCATCTGGCCCAGACCGCCGAACGCGGGCTGTTCGACTTCTTCTTTCTTGCCGAGGGGCTGCGGCTGCGCGAACATCTCGGACTGATCCATGATCTCGATGTCGTGGGCAGACCGGATACATTCACCGTGCTGAACGCACTGGCCGCGGTCACCGACAAGCTCGGGCTGGCGGGGACTATCAACAGCACCTACAACGAGCCCTTCGAGTTGGCCAAGCAGTTCGCGTCGTTGGATCATCTCTCGGGTGGTCGGGCGGCATGGAATGTCGTTACCTCGTCGGATGCGTTCACCGGCGAAAACTTTCGGCGCGGCGGCTATCTCGAGCACAGTCAGCGCTACCAGCGGGCCGCGGAGGTCGTCGAAGTCAGCCGAGCATTGTGGGACAGTTGGCCCAGCGACGCCTTGGTGGTGGATCGCGAGGCGGGCGTTTTCGCTCGCGATACTCCCGAAATCAGCTATCGCAATACACAATTCGATATCTCCGGCCGTTTCGTGCTGCCACCGAGTCCGCAGGGACACCCGGTGTTGCTGCAGGCAGGTGATTCCGACGAGGGCCGGGAGTTCGGCGCGGCCAGTGCCGACGCCATCTTCACCGGACACGGCTCAGTGGAAGCCGGGCAGAAGTTCTATGCGGACGTGAAGGGCCGCTTGGCGAAATACGGTCGTACGCCCGACGAGCTGAAGATTCTGCCCGCCGCGACATTCGTGCTCGGCGATACCGCCGCGGACGCGCAGGAGCGGGCCAGGCACATCCGACTCCAGCAGGTCGGCCCACAGACCGCCATCGCTTTCCTCGAACAGGTCTGGGGCCGTGAGCTTTCCGGCTACGACCCGGACGGGCCGCTGCCCGATGTCGAACCGTCCGGCGACGCCACCATCACCCGCGGCCGGGTGCGCCACGCGAAGGACCCGCGGGCTGTGGCCGAGAGCTGGCGGGCGAAGGCCGAAGCGGAGCAGCTCAGCATCCGTGAGCTGATCATCGAGGTCACCGCGCGTCAGCAGTTCGTCGGCACGCCTGCCGCGGTCGCCGAACAGATCGACGCCTATGTGCAGGCCGACGCCGCGGACGGCTTCATCCTCGTCCCGCATCTCACTCCCGCGGGACTCGACGAATTCGTCGAGCGCGTTGTACCGGAATTACAGGAACGCGGCAGCTTCCGCACCGAGTACGCCGGCGCCACCCTGCGCGACCATCTGGGCCTGCCCCACCCGCACCGGAACCACCGCAGCACCGCACACGAAGGAGCCCGAGCGTCTTAACGCTTCTCCTGCCTGAAGGCAGGAGATTCACAGCTCAGACCGCAACCGAACCATCCACCTGAGGGAGGTGACCCGCTTGTCTCACATCCTCAACACTGCTGTGGCCGCGTTCTGCCACAACCAGAATCACCCTGGCCGCGTTCCGGTCCCGCCCTGCGGTGTAACCGCAGTCCAGGCATCGGAAAGTTCTCTCGCACAGGTCGAGTCGCTTGGCTCTCGCGAAACAGTCACTGCACGTCATCGTCGTATAGGCGGGCTGAACCAACACCACCCTCCGGCCAGCCCGCACACCCCGCTCGATCAACGCCCGCTTCGCCCCGCCGATCGCCGCATCTGCCGCTTTCCGAGCCATCGTGGACTTCGCCAGGAATTTCGGCCGGAAGTCCTCCACCGCGATCAACGCATGGTTGGCGACAACACTTTTCGCCCACACCCGCGAATCATGTTGGGTTTGCCGCGCTGCTTTCTTGTGGAGCTTCGCGACCTCGCGGGCGGCCCGCTGGTAACCACCGGACTGTGGGCCGCGCGTACCGCGACGGCGGCGAGCCATACGGCGTTGCGCTTTGGCGAGTTCCGCCGCGCACCGTTTCCGGTGCCTCAGAACGGGCAGATCGAACCGGGTGTCGGTGGTCGTGGCTGTGACGCTCACACCCCAGTCGATACCGACACCACCCTCTACTGCCGGGACGGTTTCCACCTCACGCCGCACCACGAACGAGGCATACCAATGCCCCAGGCAGTCTTGGGTGATACGGACAGACGTCGGCTCCGATGGCAGTTCCCGCGACCACACGACCGGGATACTCACCCCCTTCGGGAGAAGCAACCTGCCCGCGCGGATGCTGAACCCGCGCACGGTGTATTCCAGCGACGGCAACGTCTTCTTGCGTGGTTTGAACCTCGGGCGGCCGAGTCCTTTGACCTTGAACGAATGGTCGAGGGCTTGCGCGTAGGTACGCAGCGTCTGCTGCTGGGCGACCTGCGACCCGTCGCGCAACCAACCGTTGCGGCCCCGCGCTTCGGTGAGCAACTTTCCGAGCTTACCGAAGCTCAGACGTCCACCCGACTTCTTTTGGTGCACAGCCTCGTTCCACAGAAACCGGCACCGATGCCACTCCGAGAGCAGCGCCCGCTCCGCCTGCACGCCAGGGCGCAGTCGGTAGTTGAAGCGCACCACCTCGGTCATGCCCAGCAATGTAACCGACAGCACCGACAACTCCTGGTGACCCGACCACGATAAGGAGGATGGCGCTTCCTCTCCCTCGTGAACGAGGGAGTATCCGCGCCAAACACCCGATGACCACAAGCACCACAACACTTTTCGAGACCGAGTGGGCGTCCTGGCAGCACGCCAGAGAGGATCAGCTGCGCGACCCGCTCGGCTTCCTGAGCCTGACTGCATTGCATTGGCTCACCGACCGACCCGAGCGCCTGCCCGGGGTGCCCGGAACCTGGTGGGTGACCGACAACAAGGTGTTCATCACCGCGCAGCCCGCTGATCGACTGGAGTTCGATGGCACCGGCATCGCGGGCGTGCAGATCCTCACCCCCGCCGAAGGCGCACCTGGACTCACTGTGCTGCACGAGGATCGAGTGCTGGAAGTGATTCGCCGCACCGGACAGTACGCGGTACGAGTCCACGATCCGGCCGCACCGACGCTGCTGACGTTCGACCGCATCCCGGCCTACGCACCCGATCCGCGCTGGGTGGTCGAGGGCCGGTTCGTGCCGTTCGACGCACCGCGGACGGTGACCACCGGTGCGGTCGTCGACGGTCTCGAACATCACCACACTGCCGTGGGCACTATCGAATTCCGCATCGGCGAGGTGGCCGAACGGGTCATCGCCTTCGGTGAGCCCGCGAACCTGCGGGTGCTGTTCACCGACGCCACCAGCGGTGTCACCACCTACCCCGCGGCGCGCTCGCTGGCCGTGGACACACCCGACTCCGACGGCACCGTCCGGCTCGACTTCAACCGGGCGGCGAACCTGCCCTGCGCCTTCACCGATTTCGCAACGTGCCCGCTGGCACCCGCGCAGAACCGGCTGCGGGTGGCCATCGAAGCGGGAGAACAGCATCCGCGGCTCGGTCGGTCGGCATGAGTGTCCCGCTGTCCATCCTCGACCTCGCGCCGATCAGCACCGGATCGACCGCGCGGCAGGCCATCCGCAACACCATCGATCTCGCGCAGCACGCCGAAGACTGGGGCTACCACCGGTATTGGCTGGCCGAGCACCATTTCGTTTCGGTGGCCAGTTCCGCACCGATCACACTGATCGGCCTGGTCGCGGCGGCCACCTCGCGTATCCGGGTCGGCTCGGGCGCAGTACAGGTGGGCCACCACACCTCCGCGTCGATCGTGGAGGCGTTCGGCACCATCGATGCCCTGCATCCGGGTCGCCTCGATCTCGGCCTCGGCCGGTCCGGGCACCGCCGCGCCCAGTTCGGTGCGCAGCCAGAGCATCCGAAGAAGAGTCATCCGGTGCTCGACACCGTGACCGGGCGCACCGAAATCAGGGACGGTGTGGTGGTTCCGCCGCCGTTCGATCCCGGCAGGATCACCGACCGGTCGAAGTTCATCGCTTCGATCGCCGCGCTGCAACAGGAAGGCGCACAGCCACTGGAGTTCGCCGATCAGATCGACGAGATCCGCGCACTGCTCGACGGCACCTACACCAGTGCCGATGGTGATGCGTTGCACGCGGTTCCCGGCGAGGGAGCACAGGTGCAGCTGTGGCTGTTCGGCAGCTCGGCGGGCGAAAGCGCCGAACTCGCGGGGCAACTCGGTGTGCCGTTCGCCGCGGCCTACCACGTCGCACCGGGCACCGCGCTGGACGCGGTCGATGCCTATCGAGCGGCCTTCCGGCCGTCGGCCCAGCTGACCGAACCCTATGTGGTGATTTCGGCGGATGTGGTCGTCGCGCCGGATGATGCCACCGCACGACGCAGGGCCTCCACCTACGGTCACTGGGTGCACAGCATCCGCAGCGGAGCAGGCGCCGCCGACTACCTCGACCCGGACCGGGCCACCCCACTGACACCGCAGCAGCAGCGCCTGGTCGAGGACCGCCTGGCCACCCAGTTCGTCGGCGCACCTGCCACTGTCACCGAGCGGCTCGCCGCACTGCAACGCGTCACCGGCGCCGACGAACTCCTGGTCACCAGCATCACCTACGACCACGAGGACCGGCTCGAATCCCATCGCCTGCTCGCCGAGGCATGGGGGCTGCGCGCAGCCCGCGCCGCCTGAACCGCAGTGCCCGATCCGGCGGGCTCCACCGAGGAGGCCGCCGGATCACCTGCCTCTACTACGTCGGGCGCGAAGCTCCCGGTGACCGTCGCCGGCTGTCTTTGGAGCTGTCGCGCCGCGGCCGCACCGCACCGGACGCCTCGATGCGACGGCCGCGGCCGCTACCGGGCCTGACCGGCTGATCCCGGCTCGACCGATCAGGCGCTGATCGGCGCGGCCGACACGCCATAGCCGAGGTTGGTGAGGACCTCACTGGTCGCCTTCGCGAAATTGAGCGTGATGAAGTGCAGGCAGGGGGCGCCTTCGTTGATGAGGCGTTGGCCCATTTCGGTGGCGATCTCGATGCCGACCGCGCGCACCGCGGCCTGATTTGCTTCCGGGTTGTCGCCCGCGGCCCGGTGCAGCCGCTCCACGACCGCAGTGGGCAGCGGACGGCCACAGAGCTCCTCGGCGCGCGCGACAGTGCGCAAAGAGGTGATCGGCATCAGCTCGGGGATGATCGGCTTGGCGGCTTCGATCGGGTCGCAAGCGGCCATCCGATCGCGCAGGCGCAGATAGTGCTCGACGTCGAAGAACATCTGGGTGATCGAATACTCCGCGCCTGCACGCAGTTTCGCGGCCAGATACCGGGTGTCGGTGTCCAGGTCGGGCGATCGGTGATGGCCCTGCGGGAACGAAGCGACGCCCACGTGGAAGTCGCCGAGGTCACGCACGATGCGCACCAATTCCTCGGCGTAAGCGACACCTTGGGGATGTTTGATCCATTCGCCGAGCGGATCGCCGGGCGGATCGCCGCGCAGCACGAGAATGTTGCGAATGCCGGAGTCGGCGTACGCGCCGACGAGTGAGCGCAGTTCGGCGAGGCTGTGTTCGACGGCAGTGAGGTGCGCCACCGGCAGCAGCGTCGTCTCCTGGGCCAGCGCACCGGTCACCCGCACGGTGCGATCGCGGGTGGACCCGCCCGCCCCGTAAGTCATCGAGACGAAGGCCGGGTGCATCCGTTCGAACTGCCGCACCGCACGCCACAGCCTGGCTTCGGCCGTGGCATCTCGCGGTGGGTTGAATTCCACGGAGAACGGCACCGCGCTACTCGAGTGCGTCCGCAAGCTCTGCACAACCGAAGGTGTTCCAGAGACGTTCGGTGGCGTCGGGTACGGCCGGCCAGGGGTCGAGCGTCCCCGTACGTTGTCGAAAGTCACCGGTCCAGTGTAGTGGTGATGCTTCTCGAGCCCGCCGGGTCGCCACGAGTGCTGTTCCCCGCGGCCGCGTATTCTGCGACCAGGCGGCATGGCCGCCACCGCCGAGCACTACGCGCGACTGCCCGCCCGGCTCACGAAAACTTACCGCGTCCGGGGCAGCGCGCCGACGCAGTCCACGACCCGCCCGACCTTGGAGGCTCCCCTGTCCGCCGGAACCGGTATCCAGACGCCTCGGGGCACGCCGTCGACCGATGCAGGCACATCGACGGCGTCCAGCGACACCGCATCGACGACCGACTACGCCGCACTGAAGGCCGGTACACCCGCTTTCGTCCATACCGTCGAAGCAGCGCTCACCGACTTCTTCCGCACCCGCCGAGCCGTGGTCGAACCACTGGGACCGGTATTCGTGCAGGCCGCCGAGGCACTCGTGCTGTTCGTACTGCGCGGCGGTAAGCGAACCAGACCGGCCTTCGCGTGGACAGGGTGGCTCGGCGCGGGCGGCGACCCCGCCGGACCCGACGCGGCCGCCGTGCTGAACGCTTGTGCCGCACTGGAATTGGTGCAAGCATGCGCGCTGATCCACGACGACATCATCGATTCCTCGCGCACCCGCCGCCGCTTCCCCACCGTGCACGTCGACTTCGAGCAGCGCCACCGCGACCGCGGCTGGGCGGGTGATTCCGAACACTTCGGCGCCAGCGTCGCCATTCTGATCGGTGACCTGGCGCTGGCCTGGGCCGACGATATGGTGCACGCCTCCGGCTTGGAGCCGGCCGCCATCGCCAGGTTCGCGCCGGTCTGGGCCCTGATGCGCACCGAGGTGCTCGGCGGGCAACTACTCGATATCAACGGCGAGGCGGGCGGCGACGAGTCCGTGGCCGCCGCCCTGCGAATCAACCGGTACAAGACGGCCGCCTACACCGTCGAACGCCCGCTGCATCTCGGCGCGGCCATCGCCGACGCCGAGCCGCGGCTGGTCGAGGACTATCGCACCTTCGGCACCGACATCGGCATCGCCTTCCAGCTGCGCGACGATCTGCTCGGCGTCTTCGGCGACCCCGCCGTCACCGGCAAGCCCTCCGGTGACGACCTGCGCGAAGGCAAACGCACCGTTCTGATCGCCGAGGCGCTACAGCGCGCCGACAGCACCGACCCGGATGCCGCTGCCCTGCTGCGCGCGAGCATCGGCACCGATCTCACCGCCGACGAGGTGGAACACCTGCGGGCCGTACTCACCGGGCTCGGCGCCGTCGACGCGGTGGAACGCCGCATCACCGACCTCACCGAACAGGGCCTGGCCGCCATCGAATCCAGCTCCGCCACCCAGGCGACCAAGCAGCAGCTGCGCACGATGGCGCTGGCGGCGACGAGGCGCGCGGCGTGAAAGTCGTTGCAGGGCCGACAGATCGGGTCGTCATTGTGGGCGCGGGCCTTTCCGGGCTCGCCGCGGCGCTGTATCTGACCGGCGCGGGCCGGACCGTGACGCTGCTGGAGCGCGCCGACCATCCGGGCGGTCGCGTCGGGCGGTATCACGGACCGGACTACGAGATCGACTCCGGCGCGACCGTGCTGACGCTGCCCGAGCTGATTACCGATGCCCTCGCCGCCGTGGGTCGAACCCCGCAATCCTGCACGCCGCCACTGCGCATCCACCGGCTCGCGCCGAGTTATCACGCCCGGTTCGCTGACGGCGCCACCATTCGAGTGTTCGCCGACCCGGAGGCGATGGCCGAGGAAGTGACCCGGGTCTGCGGGCCGGAAGAGGCGCGCGGCTATCGGCGACTGCGGGCCTGGCTGGCGAAGATCTATGAGGCCGAGTTCGGCGAATTCATGGACACAAACTTCGATTCGCCGTTGGATATGGTCCGCGAACCCGAGAAGCGACGGGCGCTCGCCGCGCTGGTGCGGCTCGGCGGGTTCGGCAGGCTCGGACCGCGTGTCGGCCGGTTCGTGCGTGATCAGCGGCTGGCCCGCCTGTTCACCTTCCAGGCGCTCTACGCGGGTATGCCGCCTGCCGAGGCGCTGGCCGTGTACGGCGCGATCCCCCACATGGACACGTCATTGGGCGTCTACTTCCCCGAGGGCGGCATGCGCGCCATCGCCGCCGCGATGGCGGACGCCTTCACCGCCGCGGGCGGCACCCTGGCACTGGGCACCGAGGTCACCACGATCGACTACGCAGGCAGGCGCGCACGGCGGGTCCGCACCGCCGACGGCCGAACCTTCGACTGCGACGCCGTGGTGCTCACCACCGATCTCGGCGCCATCGAACAATTCGGGGTGCGCCGCCGCCGACCGCTGCGCGCCGCGCCGTCGGCCGTCGTCGCGCACGGCACCGTGCCCGCGCAGGTCGCCGCAGGCTGGCCGGTGCAGGCACACCACACAATCGACTTCGGCGCGGCGTGGGATCAGACATTCACCGAGATCGCGGCGGGACGGGGGAAGGGCAGGGTGATGAGCGATCCGTCGCTGCTGCTGACGCGGCCCGCGCTCACCGACCCCGCCCTCTACATCGACAGGACCGACGGCCGCCATGAGCCGTTCTCACTGCTGGCGCCGTGCCCGAATCTCGAATCGGCGCCGCTGGACTGGGACCGGCTCGGCCCGTTCTATCTGCGCGAGCTGCTGAACACCCTGGAATCACGCGGCTACCGCGGCATTGCCGAACATTTCACCGTCGATCATCTCGACACCCCGAGCACTTGGCGCGCACAAGGCATGCTGGCAGGCACCCCGTTCTCCGCGGCACACCTGTTCCGACAGACCGGACCATTTCGGCCACGCAATTTTCCACGCACCAGCGACAATGTAGTTATCGCTGGATGCGGCACCACGCCGGGTGTGGGCGTGCCCACAACACTACTATCTGGAAAACTGGCAGCAACCCGTATTACCGGCGCTCCGAGCCCCGCTCGGGATGAAACCCCACGCACCACCGGGATAGTGTTCCCGGCGAACCTCTAAACTCAACGCCGACCTATTCGCTCGCGGTTGCGACCGCCGACCACTCCGGGGGAACCGACACCGTATGCCACCCCCCGAAACCAGCGCCGCAGCCGACACCGAGGACTCGATCATCAACACCAATACGAGCCTCGCGGACCGCACCTCGAGCACACCGGACGCCCGGCCGAGTCGACGTGGCGCGTCCAGGACCGCCGCGCCCACCGTGACGTCCGTGCACGGACTCCGGTGGTGGGTGCGGACCTCGGCCGATTTCCTCCGCAGCCCCGAAGGGCACTCGGCGCTGCTCGGTTTCTTCGGCGCGGTGATGATCACCTTCGGTGGGTTGGGCGCGGGCAGCGTCCGCAAACGCGATCCGCTACTCGAGGCAATGCACCTGTCCTGGCTGCGATTCGGCCACGGCTACGCGCTGTCCACCATGGTCATCTGGGTCGGCGTGCTGCTGATGATCACCGCGTGGGTTCGGCTCGGCCGCACCACCATCGGCTTCGGGGACCGGTCGGAGGCAGGCGTCACGCTCAACGAGCTACGCGCGATCGTCGGCATCTGGATCTTCCCGCTGCTGTTCGCCGCACCGATGTTCAGTCGCGACGCCTACTCCTATTTGGCCCAGGGCGCGCTGCTGCGTGACGGGTTCGACCCCTATCAGGTGGGCCCGGTCGCCAATCCCGGCGTGCTGCTGGACAACGTCAGCCCGGTGTGGACCACCACGACCGCGCCCTACGGTCCGGTCTTCCTGCTACTCGGCCGTGCGATCACCGCCATCACCAACGACAACGTGGTGGCGGGAACAATCGCGCTGCGGCTGGTCATGCTGCCCGGCCTGGCGCTGATGATGTGGGCGGTGCCGTACTTGACCAAACATCTCGGCGGTAAGCCGACGGTGGCGCTGTGGCTGGCCGTGCTCAATCCGCTGGTGCTCATCCACCTCATCGGCGGTGTGCACAACGAGATGCTGATGGTCGGCCTCATGTGCGCGGGCATCGCGCTGGTGCTGGAGCGCCACCATGTGGCAGGCATCGTGGTGGTGGCGATCGGTGTGGCCATCAAGGCGACCGCCGGGATCGCGCTGCCGTTCCTGGTGTGGATCTGGATGCTGCACGAGAAGGAACGCCGGGCGCTGGAACGAGCCGCGAATTCCCCCGGCGCCACAGCGCCGCTGGAAGGCGAGCCGGATGCGGCCAAGCCCAGCGAGGAAATGCCACACCCCGCACTGATGTTCGCCAAAATCGCCGGACTCGGGCTCAGCGTGTTCGCGGTGGTCTTCGCGGTGGCGTCGGTAGCCGCCGGTGTCGGCATCGGCTGGCTGACCGCGCTGTCGGGCTCGAAGAAGATCATCAACTGGCTGTCACTTCCGACGATCATGGCGCACGCCACCACCTGGGTCACCCCGTGGCGGATGGAGTCGGTGCTCGGCGTGACCAGGACAATCTGTGCGGTGGCCTTGGTCGCGGTGTTGGTGTGGACATGGTGGCGGTTCCGCCACAGCGAACGCGAGGCCGTGCTCGGCATCCTCATCGCGTTCGTCGGGATCGTCATCCTCTCCCCCGCCGCGCTGCCCTGGTACTACTCCTGGCCACTCGCCCTCGCCGCGGGCTTCGCGCTGTCGACCACCACCCTGATGGTGCTGGTCGGGCTCTGCACCTGGCTCATGCTGGTGTTCCAGCCCGACGGTTCGATCGGGCTCTACGACTTCCGGCACGTGGCCGCGGCGACCTTCGTCGCGGTGGTGGCGGCACTGTCGCTGCGGAAGGTGGACCCGCTGCGCTTGCGGGCTACCCCGTCGGTGGATTCGTCGGCGCCCTCCCTGCCGTGACCGGTTTCGCCGCGTCCGTACCGGGTTGCGTGAGAGATCCCGGCGCCGCCCAGCTCCCCGTGGCATACCGCGAATGCCGGCAGATCGCCGCGGCGCACGGCCGCACCTACTTCCTGGCGACCCGTCTGCTGTCGGCCGAGCGACGACCGGCAGTGCACGCGCTCTACGCCTTCGCACGGACAGTCGACGACATCGTCGACCGCGCGGACGTCATCGAAGGAACTCTCGATCCGGCGGCAATCGACCATCGCGTCGAGGACTGTGCCGGACTGCTCGATCGGATCGAGAAGCAGCTGCGCAGTCGCCTGGAGGGCAACCCGCTGCCGGAGCAGATCGGCGAAAAGCGGGACCGGATCCTGCTCGCCCTCACCGATACCATCGAACGCTACGACATTGCCCACCAGCACTTCTGGACGTTCATGGACGCGATGCGGATGGACATCGTCGGCACGAAGCAGTACCGCGACCGCTACGCGACGATGGCCGAGTTGCGCGAATACATGTGTGGGTCGGCGGCAGCGATCGGACTGCAACTGCTGCCGGTACTCGGCACTGTCGTACCGGTGGCCGAGGCCGAACCCGCCGCTGCCGCACTGGGCGAGGCGTTCCAGCTCACCAATTTCCTGCGCGATGTCGCCGAGGATCTCGATCGCGGGCGCGTGTACCTGCCCGCCGACGAACTCGCGGCGTTCGGGGTCGACCACGATCTGCTCGTCCACTGTCACCGCACCAGGCGCACCGATCAGCGGATGCGCAGGGCCCTGGCCAACCTGATCGCGATCAACCGCGACATCTATCGTGTCGCCGATCGAGGCATCGACCTGCTGGAACCGCGCGTCCGACCGGCTATCCGCGCCGCGAGCACACTGTATGCGGGAATTCTCGATGAGATCGAGCACTTCGACTACGCCATCTTCGCCCACCGCATGGTAGTTCCCCGCCGTCGCCGCATCCGCGTCGCAGCGGCAGAATTCGCCGGTGCCCTCCGCCGCGCTCCCCGCCCCTGACCGACGGCGCCCACCGCAGCACGGGGCCCACGGCACCGTTGCACGTACCACCCCCAGAAGCACCCTCCACGGAGCGAGTCTTACGAACGACCGTCCGCGGCCGGCTCGGGTCCGAGCGGCCGAAGCGCATGCGACGAAGTCGCGAGTCTCGGCCGCTCGGACGCGGGCCTTGGGGGCCGCGAAGACACAGCGCCGCAGGAGCGGCACATCAGCTTCAGAAAGGATCGGCAGCGGCGCGGCGGATGACTTCTCGGGCCAATGGGCCGTGTAGGGCATCGATCGGTCTGCCCGGCAGGGTCTCGTCCTCGGTGAAGATCCACTCCAGGATCTCTTCGTCGGTGTACTTGGCGTCCTTCATCACGGTGATCAGGCCGGGCAGTGGTTTGACCACCGCACCCGTATCGTCGAAGAACCGTTCGGGGACGCCCGCGACACCGTCGCGGCGCACCGCGAGAAGTTGATGGTCGCGCAGCATCTGATGCACCCGGGTCACCACGAGCCCGAGCTTGTCGGCTACCTCGGGCAGCGGCAGCACGGCCACGGACTCGGGAAGGACATCATCGCTGCAGGGAAATGCACTCACCCGGACAACGGTAGACGGTCCGCCGCCGCACGTCGTGAGACACCCGGGGGGCATTCGCCGATACCATCGTGGAGGCCGCACCGGGCGGCATGTCGCTTGTCGCGCTAACAGCGAGGGGTGAGAACTTTGTGAAAGCCGGAGGACATCACTTGATCGGGCAAATACTGGAAGGGCGCTACCGTATCGACGCGCCGATTGCTCGCGGCGGGATGTCGATGGTCTTTCGGGGTGTGGACACTCGCCTGGACCGCCCGGTCGCCATCAAGGTGATGGACCCGAAGTTCGCCGCCGATCCCCAGTTCCTTTCCCGGTTCGAATTCGAGGCGCGCGCAGTCGCCAAGCTCAAGCATCCTTCGCTCGTGGCGGTGTACGACCAGGGCGTCGACGGCGAATATCCGTTCCTCATCATGGAATTGGTGGAGGGCGGCACGCTGCGCGAGCTGCTGCGCGAACGCGGCCCGATGCCGCCGCATGCGGCGCGTGCGGTCGCCGAGCCGGTGCTCGCCGCGATCGGCGTCGCGCATACGGCAGGTCTGGTACATCGCGATATCAAGCCGGAGAACGTGCTGATCTCGGATGCGGGCGAAGTGAAGATCGCCGATTTCGGTCTGGTCCGCGCAGTGGCCGCGGCCAACACGACCTCGGCGAGCGTGATTCTCGGCACTGCGGCCTACCTGTCGCCAGAACAAGTCACCAGCGGCACCGCCGATTCTCGCAGCGACGTCTACTCCTTCGGCGTGCTGATCTTCGAATTGCTGACCGGCCGGGTCCCGTTCACCGGTGACACCTCGCTGTCGGTGGCGTATCAGCGGATCGAGAACGACGTGCCGAGCCCGAGCCAGCTCATCGCCGGGGTGCCCCCGGAATTCGACGACCTGATCGCGCGCGCGACCGCCCGTGAACCCGCGCACCGCTTCGCCGATGCGAACGAGATGGTCGCCGCCCTGCATCAGATCGCGGTCGCGCTGAACCTGCCTCCGTATCGAGTGCCGGCGCCGCAGGAATCTGCCGAGCACCTCAGCGCCAGCTACCGCATGGCCGCGCCGGACCAGCACGCGGGACAACCCGCTGCCGGGCAGCAGGATCCGCATGCGCCGCAGCACACCAAGGTCGTCACCGCGCCACGGCCCAGGTACGCCGATTACGGCCCGCCGGACGACTACGAGCCGCAGCCCGCACACCTGCCGCAGCCCTCGCCGTATCAGGAATTCGACGCCGAACGCTCCCGCTCGCGCCGCACGACGCTGTTGTGGGTGGCCGTGGTGGCGATCCTGACGTTGATCGTCGGTGTCGGCGGCTGGTGGCTCGGTGTCGGGCGCTTCTCCGCGGTCCCGCCGATCGCCGGGCTCGACCAGGAACGCGCCGTCGCCACGCTGCAGAGCGCGGGCTTCTCCACCGAGATACGGCAGAAGGCCTCGGACACCATCCCGGTCGGCGGTGTGGTCGGCAGCGACCCGCCGGCCGGGTCCAAGATCACCAAGAGCACGACGGTCGCGGTGCTGGTGTCCAGCGGCAAACCCCGGGTGCCCGAGGTGAAGCCCGGCGATGTCGTCTCCAAGGTCAATCAACTCATCCGCGACGCCGGGCTGCAACCGGTGGACTCCGGCGAGACCGGAAGTTCCGCACCGAAGGGCTCGCTCGCGAAGATCGATCCGGCGCCCGGCACCGTGCTTCCGATGAACGCCCAGGTGAAGGTGTACCGCAGCAACGGGTCGCAGCCGGTCAAAGTGCCCGACGTGCGCGGTCGCGCCACCGCGGAGGCCACCAAAATGCTCACCGACGCCGGGATCACGGTGCGGGAGACCCGCATGCAGTACGACAAGAACGTCGAGGGGGACAAGGTGATCGGCACCGACCCCGCCGCGGGCACCACAGTCCAGTCCGGCGACAGTGTCACACTGCTCGTCTCGAATGCCGTGAAGATGCCCATGGTCGTCGGGCAGAGCGTCGCCGACGCGCGCGCCAAGCTCCAGGGCTTGGGCCTGCAGGTGACGGTGCGCCAGCTGACGCCCTCGGACTCGTCGCTGGTGATCTCGCAGAACCCCGGCGGGCTGTCGAAGGTCGAGCCGGGCACCACGGTCACGCTGGTCGCGCTGCCCTGACCGCACCGAACGTCACATCGGGCGCGCTCGATGTGACGTTCGGTAGCGCCGAGAAGATCAGCGCAGCATTTCCGCGACCAGGAACGCCAGCTCCAGCGACTGCTGGGTGTTCAGGCGCGGATCGCACGCGGTTTCGTAGCGTCCGGACAGATCCAGATCGGAAATGTCCTGGGCGCCCCCGAGGCATTCGGTGACGTCCTCGCCGGTGAGTTCGATATGCAGGCCACCCGGATGGGTGCCCAGTGCGTGATGCACCTCGAAGAAGCCCTGCACCTCGTCGATGATCCGGTCGAAGTGGCGGGTCTTGTAGCCGGTGGACGCCTCATGGGTGTTGCCATGCATGGGATCGCACTGCCAGATGACCTGATGGCCGGTCGCCTGCACCTTCTCGATGATCGGCGGCAGCACATCGCGAACCTTGCCGTTGCCCATGCGCGAGACGATAGTGAGCCGGCCGGGCTCGTTGTTCGGGTCGAGCCGCTCGACGTACTCCACGGCCTGGTCCGGCGTGGTGGTCGGACCGATCTTCAGGCCGATCGGGTTGGCGATCAGTTCCGCGAGGGCGATGTGTGCGCCGTCGAGCTGACGGGTGCGCTCACCGATCCACAGGAAATGCGCCGACAGGTCGTAGAGCACCGGCTCGCCCGCCGGATTCTCGCCGAGGCGCAGCATCGCGCGCTCGTAGTCGAGCACAAGAGCCTCGTGGCTGGCGTAGATCCGAGCCGACTGCAGGCTCGGGTCCTTCACCCGGCATGCGGTCATGAACGCGAGACCGCGGTCGATCTCCTCGGCCAGCGCCTCGTAACGCGCGCCTGCGGGCGACTGGGCCACGAAGTCGCGGTTCCAATCGTGCACCTTGTGCAGGTCTGCCATGCCCGCGCCGGTCAGCGCGCGCACCAGGTTCATCGCCGCGCTCGCATTGGCGTAGGCACGGACCAGCCGCGACGGGTCGTGCTCACGCACCGCCGCTTCGGGGGCGAGCGCGTTCACCATGTCGCCGCGGTAGGACTTGAGGCCGAGCGAATCCGTATCGGAGGAACGCGGTTTCGCGTATTGGCCCGCGATGCGCGCGACCTTGACCACCGGCAGGCTCGCGCCGTAGGTGAGCACGACCGCCATCTGCAGCAGGGTGCGAATGTTGCCGCGAATGTGCGGCTCGGTGTTGTCGGCGAAGGTTTCCGCGCAGTCACCGCCCTGCAGCAGGAACGCCTCACCGCGCGCGACCTCGGCGAGCTGCGCGCGCAGTTCCTCGACCTCGGCGGGCACGCAGATCGGCGGCACGCTCTCCAGCACCGTACGCATGTTGGCGGCCTGCTCCGGGTCCCACGACGGCTGCTGCAGCGCAGGTCTGGCGAGCGCGCCGTCCAGCCGTCGCCGCAATTCTGCGGGCAACGGCGGCAGTTCCGGCAGGCGATCGATGGGTACGTCGACGGTCCAGTTCACCAGTTCAGAATACGGACCATGTGGTCGCACAGGTACCCGGAGGTAGGGGTGGAGCCTACATACCGAAGGTGGCGAGAATTCCCACCCGAGAACCCCTGGAGTGATCGGCGGGCTACCGGCATAGGGTTGCTGGGTCCGGTACCTGCACAACCGCTCCGACTACCGAGGAGAAGACCGATCTCTCTGCGATATTTCTACGATTGCGAATTCATCGAGGACGGCTCGACGATCGACCTGGTTTCCATCGGCGTCGTCTGCGAGGACGGCCGCGAATATTACGCGGTCTCCACCGAGTTCGATCCCGACCGGGCGGGCCCGTGGGTGCGCAAATATGTGCTACCACAGTTGCCGGCACCGTCCTCGCCGCGCTGGCGCAGCCGCCAGCAGATCCGCGACGACCTCTACAAGTTCCTGATTCCCCGCGCCACGGTGCAGCCCGAACTGTGGGCCTGGGTCAGCGCCTACGATCACGTGGCACTGTGCCAGCTGTGGGGCTCGATGGTCGACCTACCGAGTACCCTGCCCCGCTACACCAATGAACTACGCCAGCATTGGGACGCGCACGGCCGCCCCGAACTGCCCCCGGTGCCCGCGGACGCCCACGACGCGCTGGCCGACGCCCGCCACAATCTCGCGAAGTTCGAGGCGATCGAAGTCGCCCGCCGCGCCGCCGCTCGCTCGTAATCCCCGTCTACGAAACACGAAGGCCCCGAGTCGGATTCGACTCGGGGCCTTCGTTGACGTCAGCGATCAGTGGCTGTTGTTGCCGCCGTGACCGTTGTCCTTCTCCTGTGCCTTCTGCAGCACGGCGAGCTGCTTGTGCTCCTCCGCGTGCTCGATCTCGAAGGCCTGCTCGCTCTCGTGCCACGGGTCGGCCCGCAGGAAGCTGCCGGTGCCCGGCTTGCCCGCCGAACCCAGCTTGTTCATCTTCTTGGGCACGTGGGCGCCCTGGTACTCCAGCGGGATCGGGTGGCCGTGGTCGTCCACCGGGCCGAGCGGCTGGTGCACCTCGATGTACTCACCGTGCGGCAGCCGCTTGATCACGCCGGTCTCGATGCCGTGCTCCAGCACTGCCCGGTCGCTGCGCTGCAGGCCGAGGCAGAACCGGTAGGCGACGAAGTACGCGACCGGCGGCGCGACCAGCAGACCGATGCGACCCATCCAGGTGGTCGCGTTCAGCGAGATGTCGAACTTCAGCGCCAGGATGTCGTTGACGCACGACAGCGTCAGCACGACATAGAACGCGATCGACATCGCACCGATGGCGGTGCGGACGGGCACGTCCCGCGGTCGCTGCAGCAGGTTGTGGCCGACGGTGTCGCCGGTGAGGCGCTTCTCGATCCACGGGTAGACGATCAGCACCGTGAACACCAGACCCATGATCAGCGCGACCCAGAACACCGCCGGGACCGTGTATCGACCCAGGTAGAGCTCCCACGGCGGCATGAGACGGGCGAGGCCGTCGGTCCACATCATGTAGAAGTCCGGCTGCGAACCCGCGGAGACCTGAGACGGGTTGTAGGGCCCCAGGTTCCAGATCGGGTTGATCTGGAGCAGGCCGCCCATGATGCCGACGATGCCGAGGGTGAAGGCGAAGAACGCACCCTGGTCCGCGGCGAACACCGG
>NZ_JBFBAB010000029.1:0-91898 GCF_040681975.1 Nocardia sp. NPDC051463 | reverse complement strand
ACTGCTGTTCGCGGCGTCGATCATCGTGCATCTGTTCCGCATCTTCTTCACCGGCGCGTTCCGCAAGCCGCGCGAGGCGAACTGGGTCATCGGCTCGCTGCTGCTGATCCTGGCCATGTTCGAGGGGTACTTCGGCTACTCACTGCCCGACGATCTGCTGTCGGGCACCGGCCTACGCGCGGCGTTCTCCTCGATCACACTCGGCCTACCGATCATCGGCACCTGGATACACTGGCTGATGTTCGGCGGCGACTATCCGGGCAACATCATCATCCCGCGCCTGTACATCGCGCACGTGCTGCTGTTCCCCGGCATCATCCTCGCGCTGATCGCCGCGCACGTCGCGCTGGTCTGGTACCAGAAGCACACCCAGTTCCCCGGCCCGGGCCGCACCGAGAACAACGTGGTCGGCGCGCGTATCGTGCCGGTGTTCGCCGCGGACCAGGGTGCGTTCTTCGCCTTCACCCTCGGCATCGTCGGCATCATGGGCGGCCTGCTCCAGATCAACCCGATCTGGAATATGGGCCCCTACAACCCGTCTCAGGTCTCCGCGGGTTCGCAACCGGACTTCTACATGATGTGGACCGACGGCATGATGCGCCTGATACCGCCGTGGGAGCTGTATCCGGGCCGCTACACGGTACCCGCGCCGGTCTGGGGCGCACTGATCATGGGACTGGTGTTCACGCTGCTCATCACCTACCCGTGGATCGAGAAGCGGCTGACCAGAGACACTGTCTCGCACAACCTGCTACAGCGACCGCGAGATGTACCGGTGCGCACCGCAATCGGCGCCATGGTGATCGCCTTCTATGTGGTCCTGACGCTGTCGTGCGTCAACGACATCCTCGCCTACAAGTTCGACATCTCCCTCAACGCGACCACCTGGATCGGCCGGATCGGCATCCTGATCGCGCCGCCGGTCGCGTACTTCATCGCGTACCGGATCTGCCTCGGCCTGCAGCGCAGCGACCGGGCGGTGCTGGACCACGGCGTGGAAACCGGCGTGATCAAGCGGCTGCCACACGGTGAGTACATCGAAATCCATCAGCCGCTCGGCCCGGTGGACGACCATGGCCATCCGATTCCCTTGGAATACCAAGGTGCACCGGTACCGAAGAAAATGAGCAAGCTCGGCGCGGCGGGCAAACCGGGCACCGGCGCCTTCCTACGCGCCGACCCCCGGCGAGAGTCCGAGCGCAACCTGGCGGTCGAGCACGAGGAGGAGCGCAAACAGCTCGCCGTGCTGCGGCGGTATCAGGACCTGGCCAACGGTCACGCGGGTAACGGCCACAGGTCGCACTGAGTTGGTGCCGCGAACCGCGTTGGTGCCCGCGAGGTCCGCACACCAGGCCTGAACAGCGCGAAGGCCCCAAGTCCTTTCGACTCGGGGCCCGTTGCTGGCTGGTTCGACGCGGCTTCGGTTAAGCGCGACCGAACTCCCCCGCCGCTACTCCCGTTAGGAATGCGTCCCACGCACCCGGCGCGAATGCCAGCGCCGGACCGCGTCCGTTGTTCTTGGTATCGCGAACCGCTACGTTGCCGTCGACGAGAAATGCGACTTCCACGCAGTTCCCGTCGGGACCACTGTGTGTGCTCTTGCGCCACACAGCGCCCGTAATATCAACCTCCACGGCACTAGCTCCTTTGCTGCGTCGAGAACGAGAATTCTTCTGACATCGTTCTAACTAGCACCGGCACTCGGCAGGAACGCCGAATCCCGTGGTGCGCCTAGTGGTAGCGCGCCGCTTTCACGGTGCGTCGTGATCGCACTGCGCTCGAGGTGGAATACACCCCCGGGGTTGCCCCCGCAGGCTAAAGACTAGCAGGTTCATCGATAATTTGCCGATCTCTTGCCGGTTCAATCATCGTATTTGCCAATCTTGCGAAGATTAAATGTTGCGGGAACATTGCCAGTCGGTGACTTTCATTCGGACAACAGGTACACCGCTAACTTTTACACCGATGTGATTACTCCGTGATCCGTCAATTAATCACCAGGGGCGCCCTTCCCTCGACAGCTTCGCAACGGGCCGTGGATCATGGGGGGCATGGTCGAACGCCCCCGCGACGAGGCAGGTCGCGCCCGCAATCCTCGCCCACGCGACAGGTTCGGGCGCCCGCTACCCCCTGGCAGCCCCGGTATACCGCGAATTCCGGATGACCTGAATCTGCCTCCCCAGCAAACTCTTTCGTACGCTCAGCAACTGCTGGACGAAGGCTTGGCATTCAACGCACACGAGGTATTGGAGGCCGCATGGAAGAACGGACCGTTCGCCGAGCGGATGCTGTGGCAGGGTCTGGCCCAATACGCGGTCGGTCTGACGCACATCCAGCGTGGCAATCCCAAGGGCGCGCGCACGCTGCTCGCCCGCGCGGTGACCCGGCTCAGCGCCTACCAACTGGACGATAGCGGCGATGCGAAGACCGACGCACCCTATGGAATCGACCGTGCCGGCTTGATCGCGCATGCCAAGACCCTGCTCGTCGAGCTGGATTCCGAAACACCGATCTCCGCTGACCGGCTCAAGCCACAGCTGCTGGGCTGACCGCTTCGCCTACGATGACAAATGTGCGCTTTCCAAATGCGGTGACAGGCGCGGGCCGGTACGCGCCGAGCCCGTCGGGCGATCTGCACCTCGGAAACCTGCGCACCGCACTGCTGGCGTGGCTGTTCGCCCGCGCATCGGGCAGGCGCTTTCTGATGCGTATAGAAGATCTGGATCGGGTGCGCCCCGGCGCACAGGCGCGGCAGCTGGCCGATCTGTCCGCAATCGGTCTCGACTGGGACGGACCGGTGATCAGGCAATCCGAGCGACTGCCTCGCTACCAGGCGGCCATCGATCGGCTGACCGAGGCCGGACTCGTGTACGAATGCTATTGCACCAGAAAAGAAATACAGCAGGCCGCCACCGCACCGCATGGGCCGATGGGCGCATATCCCGGCACCTGCCGCGCGCTGAGCAAGGCCGAACGTGCGCAACACCACGCCAACGGCAGACCCGCGGCGCTGCGACTGCGCGCCTCGGTGACGGAATTCGAGATCGTCGACGGACTCCACGGGCACTACCGCGGCCAGGTGGACGACGTCGTGCTGCGCCGCGGCGACGGCACGCCGGCCTACAACCTCGCCGTCGTGGTCGACGACGCGGCGCAAGGTGTGGATCAGGTGGTGCGTGGCGACGATCTACTGTCGTCCACACCGCGGCAGGCGTATCTCGCGACGCTGCTCGAGCTGCCCGTTCCCCAGTACGCGCATGTGCCGCTGGTGTTGAACAAGAACGGAATTCGCCTGGCCAAACGCGACGGTGCGGTGACGCTCGCCGACCAACTCGCCTTGGGCAACACGCCCGAGCAAGTCGCCGCGGCACTGGCCTGCTCGCTCGGATATCCGCCGTTGTCGCCGGTTGAGCTCCTCGCCGGTTTCACACCCGCCGATCTGCCCAACGAACCGTGGATACTCGACGAGAATGGGTTGTTGCAATGCAGCCGATGTCCGTAACGTACGCACTCGACCGATCTACTGATCACTGACGAGGACTGAATTATGACAAGCGGTGGGTACGACCCAAACAAGCATCCGCAAGGCGGGCAGCAGTATCCGCAAGGCGGCCAGCCGGATCCGTACGGGCAGCAGCCGCCGCAGTACGGACAGCAGCCGCCACAGTACGGCCAGCAGCCGCAGTACGGACAGCAGCCGCCCCAGGATCCCTACGGCCAGCAGCAGCCGCCGCAGTACGGCCAGCAGCCCCAATACGGACAGCAGCCGCCCCAGGATCCCTACAGCCAGCAGCCGCCGCAGTACGGCCAGCAGCCCCAATACGGCCAGGACCCCTACGGTCAGCCCTATCCGCAGCAGCCGCAGTACGGCGGGCAGCAAGGCGGTTACGGCGGACAGCCCGGTGACATCGGGAGCAGGATCGGTGCCCGTGTCATCGACCACCTGATCGTCGGAATCCCGGTCTCCATCATCATTCTGCTGATCTTCGGCTTCAGCAACACCGGCCAGTTCATCAACGGCGCGGTGGTTTCGCTGGCCCTGCTGGGCTACTTCGTCGGCATGGAGACCACTCAGGGCACCACGCTCGGCAAGAAGATGCTCGGACTCAAGGTCCTCGCGCCCGGTGGCGCGGCGAAGGTCGACCCCGAGACCTCGCTCAAGCGCAACATCTACGTCGCGGCGTCGATCATCCCGTGCGTCGGTGGCCTGATCTCGCTCGGCCTGATCATCTACATGATCATCTCCACCTCGCAGGACCCGAACAAGCAGGGCTGGCACGACAAGTTCGCCGGCGGCACCCAGGTCGTCAAGAACTGACACCACCTCGCACGACCACGACACACGTCAGGGGCGCACCCGATATCGGGTGCGCCCCTGACGTTTGCGCCGGAGTTCTGAGTTCAGGCGCTGCCTGCGATGATCACGAAAACGAACCACAGCACCGACAGCACGATGGCGCCGACACCGATCCAGATGCCCGCGAGCGCCATGCCGCGGCCTTCCTGACCGGACTGTTTGATCTGATTCAGCGCGACGACGCCGAGGATGATTCCGACGATCGACCCGATGCCGCAGGTGATGAAACCGGCCAGGGACGAGATCAGCGCGCCGATGGCCAGGCCGCTCGTGCCTTGCGGCTGGGGATAACCGTAGGGCTGGTAGGCGTAGTTGGGCGGCTGCGGATACGGCTGCGCGACCGGCGGCGGTGTCTGGTAGCTCGGGTACTGCGGCTGCTGCGGCTGCGGTGTCAGCTGCGGCGCGGGCTGCTGCGGGTACTGGGGAGCCGACTGCTGCGGATATTGCGGAGCGGACTGCTGCGGGTACTGCGGAGCCGACGGATATCCGGACGGTTCAGCGGTCGGATATTGCGGTACCGAGCTCGGTGTGCCAGCTTCCGGCGACACGCCTTCGCCGCCGTATTGCTTCCACCACTCGTCGGAATCGCCGGGATTCGTCATTGCTACAGCCTAATGGGTACAGCCGCACGCAGTCCGGCCGAAGTCGGCAGCCCCCAGTGCACAACCTGGTTGGATGAAGCGGGTGAGTGAGTTGAACAAAACCGAAGAACACGAAGAGTCTGGACGCCCCGCGCCGGACCATGCGGCATTCGCCCAGGTCGCGCGGGGGTACTACACACCGATAGTGGCGTTGTTCACCGCAACGCTGATCATCTCCAACATCTGCGCGACAAAAGGTGTCCAGTTCTTCACCGATCATTCAGTGCAGCTCGGGCCCGTGGAGGTGCTGCCGATCTCCACCGACGGCGCCTTCTTCCTCTTCCCACTGGCCTACATCCTCGGCGATGTGCTCAGTGAGGTGTACGGCTTCCGCGCCACCCGCCGGGCCATCTACTACGGTTTCGGCGCCCTGCTGCTGACCGTGCTGTGCTTCAGCATCGCCATCCGGCTGCCCGCCGCGGTGTTCTATGACAACCAGGAGGCGTTCCGCACCGTCATCGGCACCACGCCACAACTGGTGGCCGCGGGCCTGGCCGGATATTTCGTCGGCCAGCTGCTCAACTCGGCGACGCTGGTCTTGATCAAGGAACGCACCAGGGAGAAGCACCTGTGGGCCAGGTTGATCGGCTCGACCATCGTCGGCGAGCTGGCCGACACCTTGATCTTCTGCTCGATCGCGGCCTCCGCGATCGGCATCGACAGCTGGCGTCAGTTCGTGAATTACGTGATTGTCGGATTCGTGTGGAAGACGCTGTGCGAAGTGCTCGTCATGCCGATCACCTATCGGGCGATCGCCATCCTCAAGAAGCACGAACCGAGCTACGCGCCGAGGGAATCCGACCCGCTGCACGTCTGATTCGCGCCCCGTTGTCCCCGCGTCGGCGCCGGTCGGCGCCGGGGGCTCACGGAGTCGCGATGCGGCCCTTCCAGACAGCGAGGGTCGCCGCCTTGTAGTCATCGAAGTAGCCGCCCTCGATGCTGTCTCTGATGCGGTCGACCAATCGAATCGTGTAGCGCTCGTTGTGGATTGTGCACAGCGTCGAGGCGAGCATCTCCTTCGCCTTGAACAGGTGATGGATGTATGCGCGGGTGTAATGGGCGCAGGTGTAGCAGTCACAGGTGTCGTCGATAGGTGTGAAATCGCGACGGAACCTGGCGGTGTTGATATTGAATCGGCCCTCGGCGACGTAGATCGCGGCATTGCGGGCGACCCGGGACGGGTTCACACAGTCGAAGGTATCGGCACCGTTTTCCACCGCGGTGAAGATGTCCTCCGGCTCGCTGATGCCCAGCATATGACGTGGCTTGTCCTCGGGCAGTTCGTCGCAGCACCAGCCGACGATGGCTCCGAGGTTGTGCTTCTCCAACGCACCACCGATGCCATAGCCATCGAAACCCGTTCCGGCGCTGCCCCGGATCGATTCCAGCTCGCGGCAGGCCTTGCGGCGTAGATCTTCGTACTGTGCGCCCTGGATCACCGCGAACAGCGCCTGATAGGGGCGATGGGTGCGCGCCGCGGTCAGCCGCTCGTGCTCCTCGATGCAGCGCTGCGCCCACTCGTGCGTGCGTTGCAGCGACTTCTCTTGGTAGCCACGGGTATTGAGCAGAGTGGTCAGCTCGTCGAAGGCGAACATGATGTCCGCGCCGAGCTGATGCTGAATGCCCATCGACACCTCGGGCGTGAACCGATGCTTGGCACCGTCCAGATGCGAACGGAAGGTGACACCGTCGTCGTCGACGGTCGCCAGCCGCTCCTTTCCCTTGGCGATGACGTCGTCGCTGCGCACGTCGACCGCCTCCATCGCGAGCACCTTCTTGAACCCGACCCCCAGCGACATCACCTGGAATCCGCCGCTGTCGGTGAATGTGGGGCCCGGCCAGTTCATGAACTCGCTGAGCCCACCCGCTTCGTCGACGATGTCCGAACCGGGCTGCAGGTACAAGTGGTAGGCGTTGGCCAGCAGCGCCTGCGCACCGAGCTCCTTCATGGTCTCGGGTAGCACCGCCTTCACCGTTGCCTTGGTGCCGACCGGGATGAAAGCGGGCGTCGCGATCGAGCCGTGCGGTGTGCTGATCACGCCCGACCGACCGTGCCGCCCGTCATCCAGGCGGTTGGTCACGGTGAAGGAGAAGGATTCGGGTGTGGACACGCTGCCATCCTCTCAGGCGGCCTCAGGTGACCGTCGCCGCACGTCGGCCGGGCGGCAGCCGCCGGTCGGTGACGACTACCGGCGAGGCGCCCGTCCTCGGGCACATGACCCGCAACGGCGATCACGCATCGGCGGCAGCCGCAGCGAACTGGGCGTTGTAGAGGCGGTAGTAGGCGCCGCGCTCTTCGAGCAGGCGCTCGTGGGTGCCGTGTTCGACGATGCGCCCCGCCTCCATGACAACGATGAGGTCGGCGTCGCGAATGGTGGACAGGCGGTGCGCGATGACGAAGCTGGTGCGGTCGCGGCGCAGCGCCGCGGTCGCGTGCTGCACGAGCGACTCGGTGCGGGTGTCCACCGAGCTGGTCGCCTCGTCGAGGACCAGGATGGACGGCTTTGCCAGGAAGGCACGGGCAATGGTGATGAGCTGCTTCTCGCCCGCACTCACCCCCGAACCCTCCTCGTCGATCACGGTGTCGTAGCCGTGCGGCAGCGCGTGCACGAAGCGGTCGACGTAAGCGGCGCGGGCGGCGGCGAGAATATCGTCCTCGCTCGCGTTCGGATTGCCGTAGGCAATGTTCTCCCGAATGGTGCCCTTGAACAGCCACGTGTCCTGCAGCACCATGCCGATGCGGGACCGCAGGTGATCGCGGGTGATCGCGGTGATGTCGACGTCGTCGATCGTGATGGTGCCCGCGTCCAGTTCGTAGAACCGCATCAGTAGGTTCACCAGCGTGGTCTTGCCTGCGCCGGTCGGGCCGACGATGGCAACCACGTGTCCCGGCTCGGCGACCAGTGACAGCCGTTCGATGATCGGGGTCTCGGGTTCGTAGCGGAACGAGACAGCCTCGAATTCCACTCGGCCGCGATCGACCGGGCGGACGTTCTCCATCACCGGGTCCGGCGATTGCTCTTCGGCGTCGAGGATCTCGAAGATCCGTTCGGCCGAGGCCACGCCGGACTGCAGCAGGTTGGCCATCGCGCCGATCTGGGTCAGCGGCTGGCTGAACTGTCGGGAGTACTGGATGAACGCCTGTACCTCACCGAGCGAGATATTGCCCGTCGCCACCCGCAGACCGCCGACCAA
The DNA here is from genome assembly GCF_040681975.1 of Nocardia sp. NPDC051463. Taxonomy (NCBI): domain Bacteria; kingdom Bacillati; phylum Actinomycetota; class Actinomycetes; order Mycobacteriales; family Nocardiaceae; genus Nocardia; species Nocardia sp. NPDC051463. The sequence continues at coordinate 83,705 of NZ_JBFBAB010000029.1, read as the reverse complement.
CGCCACCAGCACGAAGTTCACGTTCCCGAGGAACATGATGGCGGGCATGATCAGTCCGGAGATGAACTGCGCCTTGAAGCTCGCGTCGAAGAGGTCGTTGTTGCGCTTGTCGAACTCGGCACCGACCTCGCGGCCGCGACCGAACGCCGTCACGATCTCGTGGCCGGTGAAGGCCTCCTCGACCTGGGCGTTCACCATGCCGGTGTACTTCCACTGGTTCACGAAGTGCGGCTTGGATCGTTTGGCGATCTGCGCGGTGACGACGATGGCCGCCGGGACGGTGAGCAACGCGATCACCGCGAGCAGCGGCGAGATCCAGAACATCATGATCAGGATGCCGAGTACCGAGAACACCGAGGTCAACAGTTGACTCATGGTCTGCTGCAGGCTCGTCGAGACATTGTCGACGTCATTGGTGACCCGGCTGAGCACATCGCCGCGCGGCGCGGAATCGAAGTAGCTCAGGGGCAGTCGATGCAGCTTGTCCTCGACATCGCTGCGCAGCCGCTTCACCGTCCGGTTGATGACGATGTTGAGCAGGAAGCCCTGCAACCAGCCGAACACCGCCGCACCGATGTAGAGCAATAGCACCAGGATCAACACCTTGCCGACGGCGTCGAAGTCGACGCCGACACCGGGGGTGACATCCATCGCACCGAGCATGTCGGCAAAGGTGCTGTTGCCCTCGGCCCGCAGCGACTCGATCGCCTGGTCCTTGCTGATGCCAGCGGGCAGTTGCTTGCCGACCACACCGTCGAAGACCAGGTTGGTCGCTTTGCCCATGATGTACGGACCGAGCGTATTGAGCACCACCGCGGTGATGACGAGCAGCACGATCACCACGACGTACGCCCGTTCCGGGGCAAGCCGGGCAAGCAGCCGCTTCAACGACGGCTTGAAGGACTTCGCTTTGGCATCCGGCGAACCGGGATTCGGCATTCCTGGCCTCATCGCACCTCCTCCGCGCTGAGCTGCGACGCGACGATTTCCTGATATTCCGCACAGTGACGCATCAACTGTTCGTGGGTGCCGATCCCGGCCATTGCACCGTCCTCGAGCACCACGATCTGGTCGGCATCGCGGATCGTGGAAATCCGTTGCGCCACAATAATTACCGATGCATCCCTGGTCTCCGGCCGGAGCGCTTCGCGCAGCCGGGCGTCGGTGGCGACATCCAGCGCGGAGAACGAATCGTCGAACAGGTAGATCCGCGGCTTTTTCACCAGCGCCCTGGCGATGGCCAGACGTTGCCGCTGACCACCGGAGACGGTGGTGCCACCCTGCGCGACCGGTGCCTGCAGCCCCAGGGGCATATCCCGCACGAAGTCGTCGGCCTGCGCGATTTCCAGGGCCCGCCACAAATCCTCGTCGGTGGCGTCCGGATTGCCGTAACGGAGATTGCTGGCGATCGTCCCGGAGAACAGATACGCCTTCTGCGGTATCAGACCGATCTGCTGACGCAGCAGTTCGAGATCGATATGACGGACATCGGTCGCACCGACGTAGACCGCGCCGTCGGTCACGTCGATCAGCCGGGGAATCAGATTGAGCAGGGTCGTCTTGCCCGCACCGGTGGATCCGACGATCGCGGTGGTGGTGCCGGGTTCTACCTTGAATTCGATGGCGCGCAGCACCGGCTTCTCGGCGCCGGGAAAGGCGAACTCGGCGAATGCGATGTCAATCGATCCGGGATCGCCCTTGAACGGCTGCGGCAGTCGCGGCGGCAATACCGAGGATTCGGTCTCCAGCACCGCACCGATCCGGTCGGCCGAGACCGCGGCGCGCGGCGCCATCATGGCGAGGAACGAGGCCATCATGACGGCCATCAGGATCTGCATGATGTAGGACAGCATCGCGGTGAGCGAGCCGATCTGCATGGTCCCCGCGTCGATCGCGTGGCCACCGAACCAGATCACCGCGACAGCGGTGACATTGCTGATCAGCATCACCAGCGGGAACATCAGCGCAGCCAGTCTGCCGACATGCAGTGCGGTGTCGGTCAGCTCGGTGTTGGCGATGCCGAAGCGCCAGGTCTCCTGCCGTTCCCTGACGAACGCGCGCACCACGCGGATACCGGTGATCTGCTCGCGCAGCACCCGGTTCACCTCGTCGATCTTGGTCTGCATGGCACGGAAGCCGGGCACCATCCGCGCGACGATGAAGCCCATCGAGATAGCGAGCGCGGGCACCGCGATGAGCAGCAGCCAGGACAGGCCGAGGTCCTCGCGCAGCGCCATCACCACGCCGCCGACGCACATGATCGGCGCCATGACCAGGATGGTCGCGGACATCACGATGAGCAGCTGAACCTGCTGCACATCGTTGGTGGTGCGGGTGATCAACGACGGCGCACCGAACATCCCGACCTCGCGGGCGGAGAAGCTGCCGACCCGGTGCAACACGGCGCCACGCAGATCCCGCCCCGCGGCCATCGCGGCCTGCGCGCCGAGATAGACCGAAAACGCGGACGCGACAATCTGCACACAGGTCACCGCGAGCATCAGTAGCCCGGTGGTCCAGATGTAACCGATGTCACCTTTGGTGACGCCGCCATCGATCAGATCGGCGTTCAGGCTGGGCAGGTACAACATCGCAATGACGGAGATCAGTTGCAGGACAACGACCCCCGTTAATTGCGCCCGGTAGGGGTATAGATATGTACGCAGCAACCTGATCAACATGATGCTTGGCAGGCTACCTGCAAACGAGCAGGCGGGTCGCGGCGATTATCGACCTGCGGTAATCCACCACATCCGTGCCCATTACCTGCGCGCCCACGCGCCGGGGTCCTCGGTGAGCGCCTCGACGAATCCGGGCAGCTCGTTGTGCGCGATGTCCTCGATGGAGACATCTTCCAGTACCGCGCGAATATTCACCCGCAGCGCGATCCACACCCGCTGCAACGGTTCGGCCGCGCCCGGATAGTTCACATCCTCCGGGCGCTCACCGCGCACCGAAGCGAGCGGTCCCTCGATGGCCCTGATCACGTCGGCGATGGAGATCTCGGCGGCCGGGCGGGCCAGCCAGTAGCCGCCGTCGGGGCCGCGCCTGCTGATCACCAGATCGGCTCTGCGCAGCTCGGCGAGGACGGTTTCCAGCACCTTGGGCGGAATGCGCTGCGCGGTCGCGATGGCATCGGCCTTGACGACAGCGGCGGCCGTGATCACCGGGCCCGCCTGCGCGAGCGGGGTCGCATCGAGGGCAAGGACGCCAGCCGCCGGTTGAGCCCGGCTCACCCGCGGTGCGCGGGCGATCTCGAGCAAGGTCCGCACCGCGTAATCGACCTTCGCGGTGATGTGCACAGCCACCTTCTCCCTGAAATCTCCGATGACCTGGTCGAATTTACGCGGTTCCGCAGGCGGTCAATACACAGGTCGCCGCGTCCAGCAGCGTCGATTCCAGCAGAGAGTCGGCGGCGCCGGGCACGAACTCCTTGGACAGCAGCGCCACCCCGAGCACTTCCAGCGCCGCGCAGGCGCGCAGCATCGCCTCGTCGTCCGCGTCCGGCCCGGCCAGCCAGGAGCGCAGGCGTTGATTCGAATCCATCATGTCGGGGTAGCGGTCTGCCATGGCGTTGATGATCGCCACGGTGTCGCGCACGCACAGCGCCCCGGCGTCGCGGTTGCGGATCATGCCGCGCAGATAGGTGCGCAGCACGGCGCGCACGCCCTCCGCATCGTGTGGCACCGCGTCGATATCTTCGACGACCGCGCGCAAGTGATCGATGATCGGGTCGATGATCGCGAGGAGCAGATCGAGTTTCGAAGCATAGTGATAGTAGAGAGATGCCTTTGTGATTCCTACCGCATCCGCGACCTCGCGCAGGCTCGTCTGCTCGAATCCTTTGGCTCCGAACAGCCGAACCGCGGCGTCTCGAATCGCGATTTTCGTGCTGCCACCTGCGGTAACGGCGTCGGACGCGGCACGAACGGCCATGGGATGCTCCTCTCATCACTCGTGCGCTGAACTAACGTTGTCACCAAAATTGAGGTTGTCCCTCCGCTTAGACAATAGGTAGTCTACCTACCGCACGGTAGGCAGAAAGCGTCAGTGGAGGCGGGGGCGGCAGGGCACCCCGCGAGCGTTGTCTACAGGCCGAGAACCAGCACGCCCCCAGTCATCGCTAGGAGAATCCCTCGTGTCCGTTTATCTGTATAGATGGGGAAAGTTCGCTTTCCGCCGGAAATGGATAGTGCTTCCGGTCTGGCTCATCCTCTTCGTCCTCCTCGGCGGCCTCGGCGCGCAGCTGAAGGAGCCGATGAGCAACGATTTCAGCATGCCGGAGCTACCGTCCGCGCGCGCAAACGACATCCTCGACAAGCACTTTCCCGGCGCCTCCGACGCCTTCAAGTTCGACGCCGTCACCGGAACGTATGTGATCGGCGCACCTGCCGGACAGAAGCTGACCGACCCGAACAACCGGGCGGCACTGGACGCGTTCATCGCCAAGCTCAGCGGCCTGGATATCGTCGACCACAGCAAGCCGGTCACGAACCCGATCGAAGCGACCGACAAGATGGGCTGCCTGGCCAACCCCGATCCGTCGCAGTGCAGCGGCGCTCCGCTGAATGTGCTGAGCAAGACCGCGCCCGACTCGGTCGCGTTCATGAGCGTGCCGTTCTCGATCAAGAAGTTCACCGACGTCACCGACGAGCAGCGCACCGCGGCCTACAACGTGGCCGATGACGCGCGCAACGCCGGACTCACCGTCGAGATGAGCGGCTCGATCGCGACGAAGCAAGAGGGACCGAGCGGCAAGTCCGAGCAGATCGGCATGGGCATCGCGCTCATCGTCATGATCGTCGCGTTCGGTGCCATCGTCGCCGCGTTCGTCCCGATCATCACCGCGATCGTCGGCCTCGGTGCGGCCACCTCGCTGATCTTCCTCGGCACCTCGGTGATCGAGGTGCCGAGCTTCACCACCTTCCTCGCCTCGATGATCGGTATCGCGCTGTCGATCGACTACGCGCTCTTCATCGTCTCTCGGTACAAACATGAACTGGCGGTACAGGATTCGCCGGAAGAGGCCGCGGGAACCGCACTCGGCACCGCCGGTTCGGCCGTGGTGTTCGCGGGCCTCACCGTGATCATCGCGCTCGGTGGTTTGAGCATCGTCGGCGTCGAGTTCCTCACCTTCATGGGTCTGGGTGGCGCGATCGCCGCCGCATTCGCGGTGCTGACCGCCATTACGCTGATGCCGGCCCTGCTCGGCGCATTCGGTCGGTTCTTGTTCAAGCCCAAGCTGCCGTTCGTCGCCAAGCACGATCCGGAGGACGACACCTCGATCAGCAACGGCCAGCGCTTCGGCAGGCTCATCGGCAAGGCGCCCGCCGTCACCCTGCTGCTCAGCGTGGTTGTCCTCGGCCTGCTCGCCGCGCCGGCGGCCGGCCTGAACCTCGGCCTGCCCGGCGATGACAGCATGCCGAAGACTTCGACCGTCCGAAAGGCGTACGAGCTGCGCACCGAGGGCTTCGGGGAAGGCAGCAACGGCGTGCTGAACGTCGCCGCCGACCTCACCAACGTGCCTGCAGAACGCCGCGTGGATGCGGTGAACGCACTGCGCGGCAAGCTCGCGTCCTACTCCGGCATGGACTACGTGACCGAGCCGCAGTGGAGCGGCGAGGACAAGGCCGGTGCACTGCTGAACGGCGTGCCGAAGTCGGGTCCGAACAACCAGGCCACCAAGGATCTGGTCAGCGACGCTCGCGACGCCGAGGGATCGCTGAAATCCGAGTACGGCATGGAATACGGCATCACCGGCACCACGGCGATCTTCGCAGACGTCGACCATGTGCTGCTCGGCAAGATCGTGCCGTATCTGGCGATCGTCGCGGGCGCCGCGTTCCTGCTGCTGATCCTGGTGTTCCGCTCGATCCTGGTACCGCTGACGGCCGCGCTCGGGTTCCTGCTCTCCATGGCAGCGACCTTCGGTGCGACGGTGCTGATCTTCCAGGAGGGCAAGTTCGGGCTGATCGACGACCCGCACCCGATCATCAGCTTCCTGCCCATCATGTTGATCGGTTTGGTGTTCGGCCTCGCCATGGACTACCAGGTGTTCCTGGTGACCCGGATGCGCGAGGAGTTCGTGCACGGCAAGTCCCCCAAGGACGCCATGGTCAGTGGCTACCACCACGGTGCCCGCGTGGTCACCGCGGCCGCGATCATCATGATCTCGGTGTTCGGCTCGTTCCTGCTGGAATCCGATGCCACAGCTAAGTCGTTCGGCTTCGCGCTCGCGGTGGGCGTGCTGCTCGACGCGTTCATCGTCCGGATGATCCTGATCCCATCGCTGCTGGTGCTGATGGGCAAGTGGTCCTGGTGGATGCCGAAGTGGCTCGACCGGATCCTGCCGGACATCGACGTCGAGGGCTCGAAGCTGCGTGAACTGCAGCAGCGGTCCGTCGAGGTGGACAAGGAGCCGGTCCCGGTCGGCTGAGCCGGCCACTGCCGAAAGTAATCGCTCGGCCCCGCACCCGAAGCCTGGTGCGGGGCCGAGTGCATTTTGTAGAGGTTCTTGATCTCGTGCGCGCTCGGCAGCAGATTGGAGCGTTGTTCTCGGTGTTCGGATCCCTGCTTGCTGAATCCGACGCCACCGCGAAGTCGACGGTTTTCGCGCTCGCGGCGGGCGTGCTGCTCGACGCGTTCATCGTCCAGACGATCCTGATCCCAGCGCTGCTGGTGCTGATGGGAAATGGGCCTGGTGGATGCCGCATCGGCGGGAGACGGTCGTGCCCGGTTTCTCGATGGGAAGGGCGCGAAGCTGCATGCGCTGCGCGGGCGACCGTACGCCGAGCCGGTGACGGCACCGGCCGCCTCCGGTCAGGTACAACGAGACCCCCGCTCCCCCATCCGATCGGTGGGGGAGCACTCATGTCGGCGGCACCTACTGGCTGGGTTGAGGCAGCACGCAGTCGGTGACCGTGGGGTTCAAACCCGCGTAGTTGAGTGGGCCTGCGAGGGCAGTGACGGCAACGGTGCCCCAACCTGCGCAATTGAGGGGGCCACTATCGAAATAGTGGCGCTGACCTGCGGCGATAAGACCGATGGCCAACCAGATCAGAAGCATTGTGCTCAGCAGCCGAGTACCCCTTCGGTGTACCGGTCGTGCGTCGATCGATCGCTCGCGCATTGTCATCGCCTTCTTTCTGCACTCGCGTCTAGCGTGAGTACCCCCGTTTACTCCGATCACTCCCCGCGCGAGGCAACACAATCTGCGATACAGTTCGTCATATGCTCCACGCTTCTAATCAACCGACCAGTCTCTTGCCTGCCACTTAGAGCGTCTACCTTTCGCTCGTGAAGGCAATGCCGCCGATGGCGAACCCGCTCTCCACCGCTCGGCCACCGGCCTGTACTACGTCGACGTCCGTCGCCTGACGGACCCTCCCGCTCGAATCCCGGACATCCCCGCCCATTCGTGCTGATACCGAATGCGAAACACCTGGGTGAGCCCGCGCGCTACCGGCGCGCGCCCATCCCCATGGATATGTCCAATCCCCTTCCCGCACAGCCGAATACGAGATCCGACCGCGCACCACCGGCACGCACCGGTGGCATACGCGCGTGTCCGCAGAATGGAGTCACCCGTTGGTTATCGGCCCGGTCAAAAAAATCCCACCCGTTGCTGAGTTGCCACAATCGCACACTGGCAGAACAGCTTCCATGTTCGGCAGCGCGCCCGTTCTCATCCTCGGCGCCATGCTCAGCATCCAATTCGGCGCCATCATCGCCAAGCAACTGTTCGAAATCCTCGGCACCGGTCCGACCGCGGCCCTACGGCTGCTGATGGCAGGCATCATCGCGATGGCGTTGTGGCGGCCGTCGCTGCGCATCGAACGACACGCGCTGCCCGGCATCCTCGGGCTCGGAGTGTCTGTGGCCGTGATGAATTCGTTCTTCTACGCGGCGATCGATCGTATTCCGCTCGGCATCGCGGTCACCATCGACTTCCTGGGGCCACTCGGCGTCGCGGTCGCGTCCTCGCACCGCAGCCGCGACCTACTGTGGGCGCTGCTGGCCGGCGGCGGCGTACTGCTACTGGTGAAAACCGATGGGCCAGTGTCCTGGACCGGCGTGCTGTTCGCGCTGCTCGCGGCCGCGGGCTGGGGTGCCTACATCGTGTTCAGCAAGGTGGTCGGCGAAAACACTTCGGGCCATGACGGATTGGCATGGGCATTGGGCTTCGGCGCAATTCTCGCGCTGCCCCTGGTCGCGGCGGACGCAAGCGCGGCACTGTTCGACCCGATGGTGTTGCTCGGCGTCGTCGGTATCGCTGTGCTGTCGTCTTTGGTCCCGCACGCCATCGAACTCCAGGCGCTGCGGCGGATCACGGCCTCGACGTTCGGGGTGCTGATGAGTTTGGAACCCGCGGTCGCGGCCGGGGTGGGGCTGCTGCTGCTCGGTGAGGGGCTCCACCTCACGCAATGGATCGGAGTCGGCCTGGTCATTGCCGCGGCAGCAGGCGCCGCCCGCCTCAGCGGAGAGCCGAAAACCCAACAGTCGCAGTCGCAGTCGCAGTCGCAGTCGCAGTCGCAGTCGCAGTCGCAGTCGCAGTCGCAGTCGCAGTCGCAGCGAGAGATCGTCGCGGCGTAGCACGGCAGTATCTATCGCACCCGTTCCGGCGAGCAAGCGTTCCCCGGCCCGCCGGAACGGGGCGTGTCCGGTGCCCTCGAGACAATGGGACTATGAACTCGGTTGCGGGACATCGCAGTCCGCAACCTTGGGGTTCACACCCATGTAATCGAGCGGGCCGACGAGAACAGTCGATGCGATCGAGCCGAACCCGGCGCAATTGATCGGACCGCTGTCGAAATGGTCACGCTGACCCGCCGCGATCACGCCGACGGGCCGTGCCACGACGCATCCCGCCCGGCGTCGGTCCGCGCTTCCTATCGAGCGGATACCCGCACGTGTGCCGATTATCCGCGCAAGAGCGCGACCCGACCACGTGTTCGCCGACGTGTGCGCGCCGCGCCCTCGGGCCGCGCTGTTGCGGTGGACCACCGTGAACGGTGGACCGACTGGCCGACGCTGCCCTAACCGCTACGGACTAGGTTGTGGCACATTGCAATCCGAGATCTTCGGATTCACACCCATGTAGTTGAGTGGCCCGGCGATCACGGTGACGGCGATGGTGCCGAACCCGGCGCAGTTGACCGGGCCGCTGTCGAAATAGTGGCGCTGACCCGCCGCGATCACACCGATCACCAACCAGATCAGGACCAGCAGACTGCCAATTCTCATGTGACTCTCGCTCATATATCTGCCGCGCGTGGTTCCCACGCGGACTCTTCGGCGGCGCATTGTCATCGCGTCCTTCCCGCATTCATCTACTCTGCGTATACCCGCAATTTCGAAGATCACCCACGAGACCGTCGCCGGACTCAGAGTCATCTCCACCCGAGGAGTCCGGCGGCCCGCCCGGTCCCGCAGGACCGGCACAAGCCCTGCACCGTGTGCGCTCAGATGTCGATGTCACACTCCGCAGCTGCGTTCCGTCATCTCCTCAGAAGACCGAAAAAGGGAGCAGACCATGAAGATCGCAGTAGCCGGAGCAAGCGGGCGGATCGGCCGCGAAGTGGTCGATGTGCTGAAGAAGCAGGGCCATGAGGTGGTGACGATAGCCCGCGCTACCGGCGTCGATATGTACACCGGCGAAGGCCTCACCGAGGCGCTGGCCGGTGTGCAGGTTGTCGTCGATGCGGTGAACGCACCGACCGCGGAAACCGACGCGGTGACGGACTTCTTCGGCACCACCGCGCGAAACCTGCAACAAGCAGCGACCGAAGCCGGTGTCACCCGAATCGTCCTGGTCTCGATCATCGGCATCGACCCGTTCACCGCCGGTCACTACGCCGGAAAGCTCGCCCAGGAACGCACATTGAAGGAAGGCCCGGTGCCTGTGCAGATCCTGCGGGCCGCGCAGTTCCACGAGTTCACCGAGATGATGCTGGACTGGACCACCCGCGACAATGTGGCCTATGTCCCCGCGACCCGCACCCAACTCGTCGCCGCCCGCACCGTCGCGGAGAAACTGGCCGAACTCGCCACGGACGAAACAGCCCCCACCACGACCATCGAAATAGCGGGCCCGCAAGAGCTCAACCTCGCCGCGGCAACATCCCGACTGGCCGCCCGCCGCGGCGTCCCCTCCCGAGTCGAAGAAATCACCGACCTCGACGATCCCAACCACGAACTCCAAGCACACGGCGCCCTACTCCCCGGGCCCGACGCAGTCCTCGCCGGACCAACCTTCGCCGAGTGGCTGGACCAGCACTACCCCGTCCGGTAGTCACGCAGCGGACGGCGGCATGCCCAGACGACTGGGAGCAAGTCCTAGCCACCCGTTGCAGCGGCGACACGACCGCAACCAGTCCCGCGGCAGGGTCTACCAGTTGAACCGGACGCGACCGCGGAACAGGTGGTCCTGTTAGCCGTCGGGAGGTCGGTATCTTGTCCTTGTCCAGCGAGTGTTCCGTGAGCAGATCGACACGACCGAAGTGGTTGAGCGTGCCGGATTCGCCCAGTGCAAGCGCGATCCCGTGAGGGCTCCGACCACCGAGCTCGGTCTGCGCACGTCCTGATCGACCAGCCGAATCGCACAACGGCCATCGGCCCGCATTTCTACCGACTCGCTGAATACGCCTCCATCAGGCCGGGAGCACATCATCGGCTCCGAGAAAGGAAGACCAGTGTGCGCACGGAATCCGGCGGGGGATTCGCGATAATCTCCCAGCGGCTGGCGCAGATCTGCCAGGAGATGTCCGGCGAACTCATCTCGATCTTCAAGCAGGAGGCCTACGGCTACAAACATCGCCACGCCGAGGTGGTGACCAACAACATCAGGCACTCGGTCGGAATGATGCGAACGGTGGACACGCAGGGGCGAACCATCATGTGGACCCGTGGACTGCCGCCCGCCGACGAACTTGTGCCGTTCCCCGCCCCCATCGATCGGGCCCTCGAGCTGTTCGACCGCATGAAATCTGCGCGCCACGCCAAAGATGCCGCCACGATATACGGGGGGAGGTATTGGCGTAACGCCTCCGCACTCTCCACCAACGATGTGGAGGCGCTCAGAGTCTTGACAACTATCAACCGCAAACTCGACGATGTCGCGGCGGAACGTCGCAAAGATCCGACGCAGTTCCGACGCGAGGTCACCGCAGAACTGAAAAGGATCTTGGACGGTAAACCCGTTGCGATACGGATGAAACCGGAGGCATTGGAGGCTGTTCTTCGCGACGGACGCTTCAAGTCGATGTTCGAAACCGGAAAGTCCGCCGGCGAGCCGTTGGTGGAACGCCGGGTTTGGCTAGAGCGCATCTGGTTCGGCTACGACCGCAGAACGCTGCCCGACGACCAACGTCCGATCTATGGATACGTGATGCTGAACGGGGAATACGTCGCGGCGACCGGACCCCAGGGCATCGGCTGGTACGAAAGGCTGAAGGATATGTCTTGGAAAATCGGGATCGGCCACAGCGACCGTCTCAGCGCGTACGGAGAGGTTCAAGTAGTCCTCAAACCCGAAGTGCTGCAGCGGACCACTTTCACCATCGGCGACAGCTTGAATGATCGGGAATCGGCCTTTCCCTCTCACATCTTGAATCCCCAGCCCGAGTCCTACCACGCTTCTCCGAAACCGTCTGAGTCCGCTGAGCCTGGCCACTTGTGGGCTGACCCGCTTCAAGCGGTCGACCGTCAGTACGATACGGCCGCGTTCACCAAGGCGACATACGCGGAGGCACAGGTCCACGGCAAAGTGACACTGGACGATATCGACCATGTTCTGCTGCCCAGCGACCCGGCACCCGAGCTGCGCCGAGCGCTCGACGACAACGGCGTTGCGTGGAAAGTGCACAACAACGAAACCATCGCCCGGGACGGGACGTCGGAAGAGCGGGCCGCGGCGCGGGAACGGATCGCCGATCAACGACGCTGGCTCGACGACTCGCTCGCGAAGCATATGCGCGAAACCGGTGCCGGACCCAGCGATCCGGATGTGACCACGGCCTACGAGCGCCGCGAGGTCTTCGACCGGGAATACGAAATGCTCGCCCAGCCGCAGACCCCGCCGGGCGATACCGGCGCCGTCCACAGCTCGCAGCACGAGACCTGACGTACGCCGTGAACAGGACTCAGGAAATCAGTGAAGGAGAAATGCCCCCACCTGCGTGGGCAGGTGAGAGGCATTGGCATTGGCGGTGGCGGTGGCGGTGGCGGTGGCGGTGGCGGTGGGATTTGAACCCTTCTGAACCCCCTGGCGAGAGCCGCGAAAACGGTTCTACCAGCTAAAACACATTATTGTCGTTCACTGGGAATCACACCGGTTTATGGGCAATTGTGGGCAAAATGTGGGCACAGAAGGAGGTCCCGCCGGGGCAACCGGGCGGGACAACCGGGCGGGACCTCCTCGCGTATCCGAGCTGACGGCGATCAGCTCTGTTCGGCCGCGTCGTCGTCATCCTCCGGCCCCGGTCTGTCAACCGGTCCTGTTGTTTCGTACACGACGTTCTCACCTCCCCTCCGCTTCTTGTCGGGGTGGGTTTCCCAGTAGTGCGCGATCACTCCGTCAATTTCGGCTTGCAGGCGCGGCGGCCCGTCGGCTGTCTGTGCACGGAGCTCCGCCGCCACCCGGCTCCATGTCTCTGGGTCCGCCCGACTCGCGTCCCGAAGAATCGACTGCACCTCCGCGAAGTGGTCGGCGTCGAGTCGCGCCCGGCCCGGCAGCATTCGGCGGAACACGCCGTTCATGCCGACAACCCGGTGCGTGCCGCCCGATGCAGTAGCCCGGCAGCCACCAAAGTGCACAACGCCGCTTCACGCTGCCGGCACCGCACCGACTCGTTATGCAGGTGGATCTGTAACAGCCTGTGCGCTTGCCCATTTGTGAGTGCGCCTGGGTGGAAACCGCAGTGGTCGTAGTAGGCGTAGTGATTCGGGTCGTCCGAGCCATTCTCGAATCGGACCTTGACACGCACCGTCGCGTAGTCGACGTTCACGACTGCACCTCAAAGACGCTCGGCGGGGCGAAGCCGGACGGAATGCAGAATCCCAGATACGGGTTCACGCTGAGTCGGTACATGACCCGCTCGCCGGTAAACGCCGTCCGACCGTGCAGCCAGCGGTGGTTATGCAGCACATATCCGTGTCCCGGCTCCAAGGCGAACTTGGTCGTGTGGCGCTCGATGGCATCGCTCAGCGCTGGCAGCCACCGTGCCAGGTCGGGCGAAAACTGAGCCAGTTCATCGCGGCGGTACCGGACCCGAATCCGACCGTCCGGAGTGTGCTCGAATACGGAGCTGAGACATCCGGCGGCACCACCGAACAGCACGCTGCGCGGACGCGAGAGTGCCTGTGCTGCTGCCGGATTGGTGAGCATCAACTCGCCATAGACGGCGTACCCGTCTATGGCGATGCACTCGCCGCCGGACCTGCCCCTGCGCCCGCACGCCACCAGCAGCAGCGCAGGAGGTTCGGGTATCCCGGACCGGTCTGTGTGCGGCGGCAGCGCGCCCTGGCCGAAGCCCTCGAAACCGGCGCGTCCGGCGAAACCGCCGCGATGCATCAACGTCGTCACGCCATCCGGTCCGCTATCCCTATGCGGGACAACGTGACCGAGCGACGCCCCCAGGGTGACAAGTTGTGCCCGGGTCCGGATTCCATCCACCCACGCCAACCCATCCGTAGCCAGCTGTGTGGCCACCCCTGCTGCCCATTCCTGCTGTAAGTCCACGAACATGCCCCCAACCGTGCGCGGCCACCGTAAGCCGCGTCCACTGACAGACTGTCAATCGGCGACCAGCCGCCTGGTGTGACCAGCGGTGCTAGCGTCGCGGACATGACTGCCTCCGAATACGTGCCGCACATGTACTCGATCTCAGTAAAGGGCGTGGTAGTCCGCGACGGACAGGTGCTCCTGCTGAAGAACGAACGCGACGAGTGGGAATTGCCCGGCGGCAGAATCGAACCCACCGAGACGCCCGAAGAGTGCGTAGCCCGGGAGATCACTGAGGAGACGCAGTGGCCGGTTACCACCGGGCCGATTCTCGACTCGTGGATCTACTACATCAACGCAGCCGAACGGCACGTGTTCATCGTGACCTACGGCTGTTACCCGGATACCGACGCCGACCCGGTGCTGTCGCATGAACACAAAGAGGTCGGGCTGTTCAGCGAAGACCAGATAGCGGGTCTGAAGATGCCCGACGGCTACAAGCGGTCAATCATGACTTGGTTCGCGCAGCTCCGGCCAGCGGAGAGCGTCTAAGGAGAAGCCATGGGCGGCAGCAGGTGTCAGGCGTGCGGCGTCATCGTCGGCCGCTACGCGAGCGAGCCAGTGTGCCCCACCTGCGCCGCCAACAACAGCACCTATCAGGTCCAAGTTCATTCCGCACCGATCACATCCGCGATATGGCTGTGGGCGACCCCCGAGGCCGCTACCGCCATCGCAACTCGCGACCTGCCAACCATCCTGCGCGCATACCGGCGGATCAACGGATGAGCCAGATCGCGCTGGCCGAACTGCTCGGCTACGACAATTCCTATGTCTCGATGTTGGAGACCGGGCGGCGCGCGATCACCGATGTCGGCTCGCGCCGACACATTGCCGCCAGACTTGGGCTTCCCGCCCACGTCCTTGGCGTTACCGGTGTTGACGATGCCGAGTACCGAGCAATGCTCCAGTTCGGAGACTCCACGGTCCGCCTTGCCGAACTAGCGCGCCAGGCGGGTCACGCGGTTGAAGCCGTTAACGAATTGTGGCCGCTGGTAGCGCGATTGGAGGCGCGCGGCCGAGGGACGGTTAGAACGGGACAGCCTGGTGCTCCTGGCGCAGGCGCGGGTGGCCTTGGGGGTGTCTCTTGGAACGGTCTTGCCAGAGGAACGGCTCTCGTTGGCGGCGCGCTGGACGGGGCTCGCCGTTACCGTGGCAGCCCGGCTCGAAGACCAAACCTTCTATGCCCACGCACTGAGGATGCACGGTAACGAGCTGCGCAAGGCGGGACATGTCGGCGCGGCCGTTGCACGTCTGGAGCAGTCGCTCGCGTTGTCCACTCAGCCAGCAGATTTGGGTGGCAGTCTGGCGTTTCTATGCCGTGCTACCGGCGAACTCGGCCACGCGGACAAGTTCGATGCCGCCCTACTGGAGTATCGGCGACTCCTGGACCGAAATGCAGGCAGCGGCTTGCTATTTCAGCCATTTACCCTCCGAGAGATCGAACTCCGCGGACTGCTCGGAATCGGCCGCGTAGCGGAGGCTGGGCAGCTGGTGAGCGTCTCCGTCGGAACCCCGTCCGCCCCACAGTGGCGGATCATCGAGCGGGTCACTACGGGCGAAGTGTTCGTGGCCATCAACCAACCGGCCGATGCCGCCAACGCGTTCGCCGACGCCATCGAGTCCGCCGAGCATCACCGACTCCCACACCAGATCCAAAGGACGATTCGCGCGACTATGAAGGCCGATATGCGCGGCCTGACTGCTGAAGCCCAGGCTGCCCTGAAGCGCACCCGTTCGCTGTTAGCCCCACAGCATCCCGGGTGACCCTCCGCGCCGGAGAACGCTCCAATTCGGGGACCTTACCGCTACGCCACCCTTGCCACGGTGTGGGGAGGGCCGTTTTCGCACGCCAGCGGGCAATCCAGCGCGTGAGTCCGATCACGGCCAACCTTCAAGGGCGGCAGCGCTTTGCGATTCGGGAACGCCACGTAGACAGCTGCGCCCGCCTTCCCGAACGTGCGGCAGGCGGGTCCGGTCATTGCCTATTCTGGGCTGACCGCAAGCGCCGTGTAATCGTCGCCAACGCTGACCGGCAGCCCGTAGCGCGCGCTGATTCGGTTGGCCAGGTACCCGAGCGCGCGGGGCAGCTGCATCGCTTCGATGCGAACACCAGCCGCGCGGGCTTCGGGAACGGACCGGTTGTCGATTCCGCTCACGATGAACGGTGCCCCGTTGGTCTCCTTCGACGAGAAGCCCCAGCCATTCCGCTGTCCAGTGCAGCGGCGAAGTGATGAGCACACGGGTGGCGACGAGTTGGCCGCGAAGTTGGGATGCTCTGTCATCCGCGGATAGAGGATGTTGAGAAGGTCTGGCTTCATGACGACCGTGAGTCCGCACAGCCCGTGGTGACGTGCCTTGCCTACTGCGGCCCACGGTGGGGCGAGCTGATCGCGCTCCGAGTACGCGATATCGACTTTGTCCGTCGGCGAATCACGGTGGCGGACAACGCCGTACAGCTGGGCGTCGACCACGTCGAAGGTCCCACTAAGGGTAAGGAGATTCGGAGCGTACCGGTTCCGCGGTTCATCCTCACTCAGTTGGCCGGCCATGTGGCAGGACGTGCGCCCGACGCGTTGGTGTTCCCGCATCCCGACGACCCGTCCAAGTACCTACCCCGGCCGAAGACTGTCGACGGTTGGTTTACCGGCGCTGTGAAGCGGGCCAAGGTGCAGCCGATCACGCCGCACGACCTCCGCCACACCTGCGCGTCCCTGGCCGTGTCGGCGGGCGCGAACGTTCTGGCGCTCGCCCGACTGCTCGGACACAAGGACGCCAAGGAGACTCTGAACACCTACGCGGACTTGTTCGACGACGATCTCGACAAGCTCGCGAACGCGATGGATAAGGCGTACGCGCCAGCGGAGTGTGGGCAAAATGTGGGCACGGAGCCGTCGCGCGAATTCTTCGGCGAAGAAAAAGCCCCTCACCTGCCAAACAGGTGAGGGGCATAAGCGGTGGCGGAGGGATTTGAACCCTCGGAGGGGGGTTACCCCTCACACGCTTTCGAGGCGTGCTCCTTAGGCCGCTCGGACACGCCACCGCCGACAACCATACCGGAACGGGGACGTATCGCTAAATCGCCAGTAGAGGCGGAGGATGCGGGCCGTCGACCCCTGTGTGGGTCGACGCTGCTGATCGATATCCAGCGGATGCGATAGCTCAACGCTGAGTTCGGAAGAAGGCGTCGAGCAGTGCCACGCATTCCTGCTCGAGCACACCGCCGCGGACCTCGGGGCGGTGATTGAGGCGGCGGTCGCGCACCACATCCCAGAGCGAGCCGACGGCGCCGGTCTTCGGCTCCCACGCGCCGAACACGACGCGGCCCACGCGGGCGAGCACCAGCGCGCCCGCGCACATGGTGCACGGTTCCAGAGTGACCGCGAGGGTGACGCCCTCGAGCCGCCACCCATCGCCGTGCACCTCGGCGGCGCGGCGCAGGGCGAGGATTTCCGCGTGCGCGGTCGGGTCGCCGAGGGCTTCGCGCGCATTGGCCGCGCGAGCGAGCTCGCGGCCTGCCGAATCGAACACGACGGCGCCGACCGGCACATCCCGGACACCCGCGTCGCCTGCGGCGGCGATCGCGGCACGCACCATGTCGGAGTCGGAGAGACCGTCTCTCAGCAAGCCCACGTCGGCCGGCAACCGTCAGCGCGGCAGCTTGTCCAGCACCGCCGACAGCTCGTTGGAGAAGCCGAGCCGCTGGGCGATCATGTTGAGCTGTTCATCCGGGTACAGGTCCGTTTCGGCGAGGATCACGCTGAGCACGGGTTCGGGCAGGCCGAGATCGGCGAGAACGCCGAGGTCACCTTCCTCCCATGGCTCGACGTCGTCGAGTTCGTCGGGGTCGATGTCCGGGATTTCGACATTGAGAGCCTCGAGCACATCGGCGGCGATGTCGTAGTCGATCGCGGCCGTCGCATCCGAGACCAGCATGCGGGTGCCGCTGGGTGCGGGCCGGAGCACGATGAAGAACTCGTCATCGATGTCGAGCAGTCCGAACACCGCGCCTGAACTGCGCAATGCCTTGAGCTCGTTCTCCGCCGCCGACAGATCGGTGAGTGCAGCCGAACTCAGCGGACTACACCGCCATTGTCCTTCTTCGCGGACAACGGCCACTGCGAACCCTTCTACGTCGTCGTAATCATCCGACGCCGCCCTGTTCGTGCCCGAGCGCTGTGCTGCCATGGCCGCAACGGTAGTCGGCTCGAGCCGAAATGTTGAAGTCGTATGCGAATCTGTTCCGGTGACTCGAGACCAGAAAGCACCCGTGTGCGTCCTCGGGACGGGCTTGATCGGTGGTTCCTTGCTCCGCGCGGCCGTCGGCGCGGGCTTCGACGCCTGGGGATACAACCGGTCGGAGCCGGGTGCGCAGGCCGCACGCGCCGAGGGATTCGATGTCACCGGTGATCTGCTCGGCGTGTTGACGCGGGCCGCGGACACCGACGCGACGGTCGTCGTCGCGGTGCCGATGCCCGCGGTCGACCACATCCTCACGGAGGTTGCCGCCTTCGCGCCGAGGTGCACGCTCACCGATGTGGTGAGCGTGAAGGTCCCGGTGGCGACCGCAGTGCACAAGCACGGACTGGCCGCGCGCTATGTGGGCGGCCATCCGATGGCAGGCACCTCCAAATCCGGCTGGGCCGCCACCGATCCTGGCCTGTTCCGAGGCGCAGCGTGGGCGGTCGGCGTCGACGAGGGCACCCACCTGGAACCGTGGATGCGCGTGGTGCGGCTTGCGCTGGCCTGCGGTTCGGTGGTTGTGCCGGTTGTCGCGGAAGAGCACGACAGCGCCGTCGCCAGGATTTCGCACCTGCCGCATGTGCTGGCCGAGGCACTCGCGATCGCGGGTGACGGCGGCGGGGAGCTGGCACTCGGGCTCGCCGCGGGCTCGTTCCGCGATGGCACCAGAGTGGCGGGGACAGCACCGGACCTGGTGCGCGCGATCTGCGAGCCGAATTCCGCAGCGCTGCTGACTACGTTGGACGACACGCTCACAGTGCTTGCCGCCGCCCGCGACAGCCTGCGCGAGACGGGATCGCTCGCGGGTCTCGTCGACGCGGGGTTCGCGGCGCGGCGGCGTTATGAAACGGCGCAACGCTGGGAGATCACCGATGTCCGTCCCGGCGACCACGACTGGCTGGGGCAGTTACGAGAAGCCGGTCGGCGTGGCGGCGTCATCACCAGCCTGGACTGATAATCCGAGTCGCCCGGCCGATCGTCATGCTGGTTGCGGCTCGACCTACCCGGGCCCTCGCTCGATGCGCAATCGACTCTCGACCGTGCTTCGGGTCATGCCGCACAACAGATGGGACTGCCGTCAAATTCTCTCGGCCAGGCCGGGGTAGTCCAGCAGGAAGCCATCGGCGTCGGTGGTGACGGTGGCACTGGACACCGGAGACAGGACGCTGATCCCGTCCGTGCCGCTGCTGTAGGTGAGGCTGGCTTCCTGAACGAGCAGGTCGGGGAGGCGGACGTAGACGACCGGCACCTGGACATCGCCGACCGCGTGCTGCAGGCCGAAGCGGCGGATCGGCAGGGTGTTGAAGAACGGACTCAACACCACATCCACGTCGAGCGCGCCCGCGAAGGTGGAGCGCACGTGGCTGCCACCCGCATCCACCAGCCAGTAGTTCTCTTCATCGCGAGCGATGGATGCGTGCCGCTCCCCCGCCGCGGTGGTGCTGCGCAGCGACAATCGCTTGGTGACGCCGTTCTCATCGGTGACCAGATCGTAGGAGGCACTGAACGAGGGATGGTCCGCGCAGGCGCCACCGATCATCCGGCCCGCGGCGCGGATACGGTTGCCGTTGAGCGTCACGCGCACCGACTCCATCCGTACTGCGTTGTGCGCACGCCAGGTGAGAATCGCCGGCCACCGCGATGCCGGTTGGCTGTCAGAGCCAGAGGCTGGGTTCGTCACGTATCTACCGTAAGGGACGCAGCCCCCCGCCCCGCATCACACCAGCGACTCGCGCCAGGCCGCATGCAGACCAGCGAACCGTCCGGCGCCCCCGATCAGGGCGTCGGGGGTGCCGTCCTCGACGATCCTGCCGGATTCCAGCACCAGCACCCGGTCGGCGATGGCGACGGTGGAGAGCCGATGCGCGATGATCACCGCGGTGCGGTCGCGCAGCACCGTTTCCAGTGCCTGCTGGACCAGCCGCTCGCTCGGAATGTCCAGGCTCGACGTGGCCTCGTCCAGCACGATCACCGCGGGATCCGCGAGGAACACCCTCGCGAACGACACCAACTGTCGCTGGCCCGCCGAGAGCCTGCCGCCGCGCTTGCGCACGTCGGTGTCGAAGCCCTCGGGCAACGCCTGCACGAAGTCGTACAGTCCGATCGCGCGGGCCGCCGCGAATACCTCCTCGTCGGTGGCATCGGGTCTGCCGAGCCGGATGTTGTCGGCCACAGATCCGGAGAACAAGTACGACTCCTGGGTCACCATCACGACATTGCGCCGCAGGTCGACATCGGTCAGCTCGCGCAGGTCGATGCCGTCCAGGGTCACCGTGCCACCGGACGGATCGTAGAAACGCGTCAGCAACTTGGCCAGCGTCGACTTGCCCGCGCCGGTCGCGCCGACCAGGGCGATCACCTGGCCCGCCGGGATGTCCAGCGTGAACTCCGGCAGCACGGTGGGCGTCCTGCCCTCCGGCTTCGACTCCTCGTCGAGCGTTATGGCGTTGGGCTGCACCGTCTTTGCTGCACCATCAAGCACGGATGCCCCCGCCCGGACCGCCGGCCGTGGCTCGGCATCGTCGGGCAGCGCATTCACATCGCCGTCGACCTGCTGCGTCGCGCCGGCCTCCTCGGGCTGGTGGGCCCTGGAGTTGTATCCGAACCACACGCGATCCATCCGGACCGCGCCCACGGCCTTGCCGAGCGATGTCGGCTCGGTCGGTTCCGGTACCGACGGCTCCTCCTCGAGCACACCGGAGATCTTCTCCAGCGCCGCCGCCGCGGACTGATAGGAGTTGAAGACCTGGGCCAGTTCGTCAAGCGGACCATAGAACTCATTGAGGTACAGCAGGTACGCGGCGAGGACACCGACCGCGAGGTCCCCCTCGATCACCTGCCACGCACCGACCACGATGACGATCACAGTGGTCAGGTTGCCGAGCAGCCTGGTGAGTCCGGCGTAGTCGCCCATGCCGCGCATGGCGGCGGTGGTGGCCTGCCGATACTCCGCATCCTCCAATGCCAGTACCGATTCGTTGCGCTGTTCACGCCGGAAGGTCTGCACCGCGCGGATGCCGCCCATCGACTCGACGAACTGCACGACGACCTTCGCGATGGCCCCGCGCGTACGTCGATAGCCCGCGCGCTGCCTGCGCTGCGCCCAGCGGGTGACGAGCACCAGTGGGACGAAACCGACGAGCACGATCGCGGCGAGTGTCTGATCGAGGTAGACCAGCAGGACCGCGATGGTGAGCACCGAAAGTATCGCGCTCAGTGCCTGGTTCAGCGCGCTCTCCAGCAGCTCCTGGAGTGTTTCGATGTCGCCGGTCAACCGGGCGACGACCTTGCCCGAGGTGTACTTCTCGTGGAAGGCGACACTGAGCCGCTGCATATGCTCGAACAAGCGCACCCGCAGGTCGAACAGCACGCTCTGACTCAGAGTGCCGGAAACCCGCAGGAAGAAGAACGTGGTGAGCACGCCGAGGCCGACCGTGCCGAGGTAACCGGCGACGGTGAGCGCCAACGGGGTCCAGTTGCCGCGGGCTCCTTCGGCAATGCCGGTGTCCAGGCCGTGTGCGATGAACAGCGGCGCCGAAACCATCGCGGCGTTGTCCACCACGATCAGCACCATGGCGAGCACCGCGGTCTTGCGATACGGCCGAACCAGGTCGAGCAGCAGTCGCCGGGATCGACCGGCCAGCACCAGATTTCCGGTCTGGGTGACCGCTTTGTCCTCGCTGGCGATGCCGCGCCAATCGGCGACCGAATCCCGGGTGACCGATTCGGTGTCCGCCTGTGTGGTCGCCGCTGCTTCCGTTGTCATGATTCACCTCCCATCAGCTCGCGATAACGGCTGTTGGTCTTCAGTAATTGATCGTGGGAGCCTTCGGCAACGATCCGGCCGTCGGCGAGCACCACGACCCGGTCGGCCAGCGCCGCCGTGGACGGCCGGTGCGCGACGAGCAGCGTGGTTGCTCCCGCCAACACGGTGCGCAGCCGTTGCTGCACGCGCTCTTCGGTTTCCACGTCGAGCGCCGACAACGGGTCGTCGAGCACCATGATCCGGGTCCGATCACCCACGCCTTGCCGACCATTTCGGGTGGTCTGGACGTTGTCGCTGACAGGGCCGAGCACCGCACGCGCCAGCGCCAGTCGCTGACGCTGGCCGCCGGAGAGGCTGAGCCCCTGCTCGCCGATCCTGGTGTCGAGCCCCCACGGCAGGTCATCCACGAACTCCGCGGCCTGGGCGATATCGAGCGCGCGGCGCACCTCCACATCGGTGGCATCGGGGTCACCGAGCGCGACGTTCTCCCGCACGCTCGCCGAGAACAGCACCGGATCCTCGAATGCCACCGAGACCAGCGACCGCAGATCCGACACCCGCATCGCGGAGATATCGATGCCGTCGATGGTGATGACACCGTCGGAGACGTCGTAGAGCCGAGGAATCAGGTTGAGCAGCGCGGTTTTTCCGCTACCCGTCGCGCCGACGAGCGCCACCGTTTCACCAGGACGCACCTTCAACGAGACATCGTGCAGCACGTCCCCTTTCGCGTCGGGGAAGGCGAACCGCACACGGTCCAAGGTCAGCTCGCCCGCGATACGCGCGGGCAGCTGCACCGGGTCGACCGGATCGGTGATGTCGACCGGGGTGTCGATGATCTCCCAGTACCGGTCCGCGGCGGTGCGCGAATCGTTGAGCTCGGCAAGCAGGAATCCGGTCCAAATGATCGGCCACTGCAGGAACGTCGACAGTGTGATGGCCGCGACCAAGGTGCCCAGCGTCATCGTGCCGTGCGCGACGGCGTAACCGCCGTAGCCGAGCGCGAACGCGATCGCCAACTGCGGCAGGCTCATCATGGCCGACCACAGTGTCGCGTCCAACCTGACCTTGAGCATTTCGGTCTGCTGCAGTTGGCGCGACTGCGTGGTGAAGCGCCCGCCGAAGAACACGCCGCGGCCGAGTGCTTTCAACACCCGGATGCCCTGCGCCGACTCCTCGGCCGTAGTCGCCAGATCGCCGGACTGGTCCTGCGAGCGCCGCGACGCCACCTCATAGCGCCGCACGAAGCGCGTGCAGATGTACACCAGTGGGACCGAGATGATCCCGAAGATCAATCCGATCTGCCAGCTCAGCACGCACAGCACGAGCAGGCCGACCGGGATGATGACGAAGTGCAGCACCAGGAACGGGCCCGCGAACGCGACGAACCGGCGCAGCGTGGCCAGATCATCGATCGCGCGGGAAAGCAGCTGTCCCGATTCCCAGGCGTCGTGGCGTCCGATCGCCAACGACTGCAGCTTGCGGAAGATCGTGGCGCGCATCGTGATTTCGAAATGCGTCGCGGGTGTGGAAACCAGCCATCGGCGTCCCCACACGCCGAGTGCCTCCAGCAGGCCGAGCGTGAGCACCGCGAGCACCGGCAGGATCGCGCCGGAGAAATCGCGATGGGCGATCGGACCGTCGATGATCCGCGCGATCAGCAGCGGTATGACGATCGCGGTCAGGGTGGCGAGTATGGCAAGCGTCGTCGCCCCGATCAGCGCCGCACGATACGGCCGGAGGTAGGGCAGAAACCGACGCAGTGAATGCAAGCGTCCAGGCACGGCGGCAGCGAGCCGCTCTGGTCTATCGGCCTCCGGTTCGGCCGACGGCCGTTCGAGCATGACAGACAAAGCTCCCCCTCGTGGTCCGTGGATCGGCGGTGTCGCGAACGGACCTCCCAATGATGTTCGCATCGGGGTCCGACAATCCAGCGTCGCATCGACGCGCGCTCCGGCCAACCGATTTTCCGGCTGGTCCGCGACCGGCACACCGGTATCTGCGAGGGAAATCGCGCTCGGGCAGGTCGGCACCGCAGTCATGTCCACAGCCAACAACCTCGAGTTATCTCGAGGTCAAGCAACCACGCGCCAGACCAGCCGGGCATAGACTCCCCGGGTGATCATCGTCGCCGGCTACCTGCGCGTCACCGACAGGGAGAAGTATCTCGACAGCTGCCGCGAGGTCGTCGAGCTCGCCCGCGCGACCGAGGGCTGCCTGGATTTCAGCCTCGGCGCCGATCTGGTCGAACCGGATCGGGTCAACGTCTATGAGCGCTGGTCCACCCGTTCCGCGCTCGACCGATTCCGCGGCGCCGGTACCGAAGGCGACCTCGGCGCCCAGATCCTGGGCGCCGAGGTCAGCGAATTCGACTACACCGACGAAACACGACTGTAGCGACGGTTTCTCACACGGCCGTAGGCTCCTGCTGATCGTCCGGCGCGTCCGGAAAGGCCTGCTGCTGATATCCGCCGCGCAGGGTGCCCTCGAGATAGGCGGCCCGGCAGGCGCGGCGGGCGATTTTGCCGCTGGAGGTGCGCGGGATCGAACCCGCGGGCACCAACAGTACGTCGCGGACGGTGACGCCGTGCCGCAGCGCGATAGCCGCGCGCACGATGTCGGCGACCGGCTGGGGGTCCAGCTTGCCTGCGCCGGACCCACGCTCGGCGACTATCACCAGCTGCTCGGAGGTGTCGTCGGCGTCGTAGTTCAGCCCGGAGTGGCTGCCCAGCTCGAACACCAACGCGGGCAACTCATTCGCAGGCACCGAGAACGCCGCGACGAATCCCGGGCGCAGCGCGGTGCTGGATTCCTGGGCCGAGAACTCGAGATCCTGCGGGTAGTGGTTGCGGCCGTCGACGATCACCAGATCCTTGACCCGGCCGGTGATGAACAGTTCGCCGTCGAAGTAGGCGCCGAAATCCCCTGTGCGCATCCACTTCGCGTCGGACGCGGTGCCCTGTGCATGGCTGCCGTCGGGCTGCCGCTTGTTGAGCTTGTTCTGGAAAGTCGCGACGGATTCCTCCGGGCGCCCCCAGTAACCGATACCCATATTGTCGCCGTGCAGCCAGATCTCGCCGACCTCACCGTCGGCGCGCTCGATGCCGGTCTCCGGATCGACGATCACCGCCCATTGCGACAACGCGACGTAACCGCACGAAACCTGGGCGATCGCGTTATCGGTGCCCGGCTCGACCTCGACCATGCGTCCGCTGTTGAGCTCGCCGCGATCCACATAGACGACCTTGGCCTCGTCTTCGTACTTGGTCGCTGAGACGAACAGCGTTGCCTCCGCCATGCCGTAGCACGGCTTGATGGTGGTTTTCGGCAGACCGTAGGGCGCGAATGCCTCGTTGAACTTCTTCATCGACGACACCGATACCGGCTCACTGCCGTTGATCAAGCCGATGACATTGGACAGATCCAGCGCCTCGCCCGGCTTGGGCTTGCCTCGGGCCGCGGCATGCTCGAACGCGAAATTCGGTGCGGCGGCGAAGGTTCCCGCACCGTCGGAGGCGGCGGCCAACTCCTTGATCCAGCGGTAGGGCCGACGCACGAACGCGCTCGGCGACATGATCGTGATGAAGCCGCCGCCGATGGTCGGCAGAATCACGCACAGCAGACCCATGTCGTGGAACAGCGGCAACCAGGTGACACCTCGGGAGTTCTCGGTGACGCCGATGGCATCGATCATCTGCAGCAGGTTCGTACCGACCGAGCGATGGGTGATCTCCACGCCCGCAGGCGTCCGCGTCGACCCCGAGGTGTACTGCAGATAGGCCACGCTGTCGATATTGATCTGCGGCCGCACCCATGTCGCGCCGACGCTGTCGGGGATCGCATCGACGGCGATGATGCGCGGGCGCTGCACCGCGGGCAGATGCCGGAAGAAGTTTCGTACCCCCGCCGCGGCGGATCCGACCGTGAGAATCGCCGCGGGCGCGCAGTCACCGAGCACCGCGCGTAGGCGATCGGTGTGGCCCTGCTCTTCGGGATCGAACAGCGGCACCGCGATATTGCCCGCATAGACAGCCGCGAAGATCGACACGACGTAGTCGAGGCCCTGCGGGGCAAGGATCGCCACCCGATCACCCGGCTGGGACACCTGCTGGAGTCGAGCCGCGACCGCCCGCAGCCGGACACCGAACTCGCGCCAGGTCAGTTCCAGATACTCACCATCGCGTTCGCGTGAGTAGTCGATATAGCGGTACGCGAGCCCGTCACCGTTCTCCGCGCTGTGCTTGTCGACGAAGTCGATCAGGGTCTTGTCACCCAAGATCTTGATATTGCCCTGCTCGTCCACATAGTCGTCGAAGGTTTCGCCGATCATCGCCTTATCCTTTTCCAACGCACGCACTAAGCCATGACACTGAACACAGACAGACACCGGAGCGCCGGGAAGATTAGCAGGTCCGGTGGCCCCGGGGTACTCAGTACCGGCCGAAAGTGAGTGCGACGTTGTGCCCGCCGAAGCCGAACGAGTTGTTGA
Source organism: Nocardia sp. NPDC051463 (assembly GCF_040681975.1). Lineage (NCBI taxonomy): Bacteria > Bacillati > Actinomycetota > Actinomycetes > Mycobacteriales > Nocardiaceae > Nocardia > Nocardia sp. NPDC051463. Next base: position 57,431 of record NZ_JBFBAB010000029.1, on the reverse strand, counting down.
CGGCGTACTCGATGCGCCCGGACCTCGGCTGCCCCTTGACGATGTCGAGGTCGACTTCCGGGTCCTGATTCTCCAGGTTCAGCGTCGGCGGAACGATGCCGTCACGCACCGAAAGCACGGTGATCACCGACTCGAGCGCGCCGACGGCGCCGATGGAATGTCCGAGTGCCGACTTCGGCGCGTACACCGACGCATGATTGCCGATCGCCTTGCCGATCGCACGCGCCTCAGCGGTGTCACCGATCGGTGTCGCGGTCGCGTGGGCATTGATGTGGCCGACATCGTGTTTGGTCAATCCGGCGCTGTGCAGCGCCCTGGTCATCGCGCGGGCCGCGCCGGACCCCTCGGGATCGGGAGCGACCAGATGGAAACCGTCGGAGGTGATCCCCGCACCCATCAGCCGCGCGTGGATCGTCGCGCCGCGCGCTTTGGCGTGCTCCTCGGTCTCGACGATCATCATCGCGCCTGCCTCGCCGAAGACGAAGCCGTCGCGATCGACGTCGAACGGCCGCGACGCGCACTTCGGGTCGTCGTTGCGCGTGCTCATCGCGCGCATCATGGTGAATGCCGCGATCGGCAGCGCCTGAATGGAGCCCTCGACGCCGCCGGCGACAACCATGTCGGCATCGCCCATCACGATCATCCGCCACGCGTTGGCGATCGCCTCAGACCCGGACGAACAGGCCGACACCGGCGTCACGACACCGGCGCGGGCGCCGAGCTCCAAGCCGACGCAGGCGGCAGCCCCGTTGGGCATGATCGCCTGCACGGTGAGTGGCGAAACCTTGCGGTAGCCACCGTTTTCCAACTTGTCGCGGGCGTCGACGATGGCCTCGGCACCGCCGAGGCCGGTGCCGATCACGACGCCGAGGCGGTCCTGGTCCACCTCCGGGCTGCCCGCATTGCGCCAGACTTCTCGGCACAGGCAGACGGCCATTTGCTCCACATAGGACATCTCCCGCGTCTCGGCCCTGGTCAGACCCGCACTCGGCGCCACCTTCAGGTGGCCGCCGATACGGACAGGCAGACCGAAATCGTCGATGAAGGCGTCCTCGAGGACGTCGATGCCGCTCTCCCCGTTGAGCAGGCCCTTCCAGGTGGAATCCACATCGCCGGCAATCGAAGTGGTCGCCGCGAGACTGGTGACGACAACGCTGGGGTAAGCCCCATTTTTGGTGGACGGAATCTGCATATCGCTCACTTTCCTGGCGTCACTTGGGATAAACCGGGAACTGCGCGTCGACGCTGGAGCGCCGGAAGGTCAGCAGTGGCCAGGAGCGGATTCGCCTCCTGCCGTCGAACGGCCATGACGATACCTGGCCGATAGCCCATTGGCATTATCGGTGCGCGCGTCCAGATCTCGGTGCCGGACACGCGGCCGGGTGGTCGGCGGTCACCGAGATCCCGACTCGAGTAACCTGCTGTTCGAGCACGGAGCGCAATCGCCGCAAGCAATCGCTGCTGGTTCGCAATCGCTACTGGTCCTTTCGAGCGACCTGCAAGCAATCGCTACGGCCTAACAGCGCCCATCGTGGGATCGCGGAAAGGGATGACAGTGACGCGCGGGCGGATGGTCGGGCTGTTCGCCGGTATCGGCGGGCTGGAGCTCGGACTCGGCACGCACGGTTGGGACACCGAATTGCTCTGCGAGATCGAGCCGGGCGCCCAGGCTGTGCTCGCAGCGCGCTTTCCCGATGTACCGCTGCACGGCGACATCACCAAGCTTCGCGCCATCCCCGCAGGCACTGAACTCGTCGCCGCGGGCTTTCCCTGTCAGGACCTCTCGCAGGCCGGGCGCACCGCGGGCATCACCGGTCAACGCTCCGGCCTTGTCGACGAGGTGTTCCGGCTGGTGCGCCGCAGGCGCGGGCCGCGCTGGCTGCTGATCGAAAACGTGCCGTTCATGTTGCAGCTCGGTCGTGGCGCGGCGATGCGGCACATTACCGAGGCGCTCGAGGAGCTCGGATACACCTGGGCCTATCGGGTGGTGGACGCGCGCGCGTTCGGACTGCCGCAACGCAGGCAGCGGGTGCTGATGCTCGCTTCCCGCACCGAGGACCCGCGCCAGGTTCTTTTCGGCGACGACGCGGGCGAGCGGACCGTCGGCGATCCCGAACGAGATCCGTGCGGCTTCTACTGGACCGAGGGCGTGCGCGGACTCGGCTGGGCGGTGAACGCGATCCCCACCATCAAGGGCGGCTCCGCGCTCGGCATCGCCAGCCCGCCCGCGGTGCGGCTGCCGTCCGGGGAGGTGGTCACGCCGGGCATCCTCGACGGAGAACGCTTGCAGGGCTTCGATTCCGACTGGACCGCTCCCGCGACCGACGCGCCGGGTATCCGGCAGGGGCATCGCTGGAAGCTGGTCGGCAATGCGGTGAATGTTCGCATGGCGGAGTGGATCGGCGCGCGCCTGGCCGAACCGCTCGGCGCGATTCCCGACGACCAGCCGCTGGCACCCGGCCAGCCGTGGCCGACCGCCGCGTGGGGTCGCTGCGGTGTTGCCTACCGGGTGCCGGTGTCGACCTGGCCGGTGCACGAGCCCTATGAAGACCTGGGCAATTTCCTCACCGATTCCCGGCTGCTTTCCGCCCGCGCGACCGCCGGATTCCTGCGCAGGACAGGGATGGGCAGTCTGCGATTCCCGCCCGGTTTCCTGGCTGATATGGAAAGCCATCTCGATCGAATGGGCGGCTGGGCGGCATGAGCGCGGGTGCTTCGGCCCGGCGGCCGACGACGGACGCGGCGACCAGTGCGCGCATGGCGCGGCAGCGGCGCAGCGGAACCGAGCCGGAACTTGCACTGCGCAGGGAACTGCACCGGAGGGGATTGCGATATTTCGTCGACCGCGCGCCGCTACCCGGTCAGCGCCGCCGAGCCGATCTCGTGTTCCCCCGACTGCGGGTGGCGGTATACGTCGACGGATGCTTCTGGCATCGCTGTCCGCAGCACGCCACCGATCCCAAGAACAATGCGGAATGGTGGGCGCAGAAGCTGCTCGGCAACGTGGCCAGAGACCGCGCCACCGATACGGCGCTGGCCGCCGCCGGCTGGCAAGTGATTCGCGTGTGGGAACACGAAGACGCCGTGACGGCGGCGGATCGGGTGCAGACCGCTATCGAGGCCGGCCGCTGAATCGCTGCTGGCGCACCCGGACCAAGCCGCGCGGAGCATGTGCGGCCAGAAAGCCCGACACCGCCATTGCGGACATCACAGCGATCCCGCCGAGGGCCGTCGCGAACGCAATCATGAGAACTCCTTCGATGTTGCCTCCCCCACAGGGTGTCCGATAGACCTGACAGGATCCTGTGCGCGGGTTGGGAATGTCGTAGGTCCAATGTTGGTTAGGACACACTGACCAATCGGTGATCACCGGACCGGAAATAGGCGGGACAATGGGTCGGGTGAGTGGTAGCCGGAAGATCGCCGAACGGCAGGTACGCGCGGCCTCCTGGTTCATCGCGGCGGCCATCGCGATCGCCGGACTCTGCTACTCGTCGTGGCTGCTCGAATTCTTCCTGCACATCGACGTCGACCCGGTGAATTCTTTTCTCAGCGAACTGGACGCCGAGGGCAGGCCCTACCGGGAGGTATTCGCGACAGCCGACAAGATCGTCGGCGCCTTGCTGATCCCGGCGGCACTTGCCGGGCTACTGCTGTTTCCCCGGCGCAGGTTCACCACGGTCGGCTGGGTGGCACTGTGGTGTTTCGGCGCCGCCACCATCGGCGATGTGCTGTTGCCGCTGCGCGATTGCACCCCGCAGGACAACGCCGCGTGTGGCGGAGGCGGCAGCGAACTGTTCCCGCAGCTGCATCAGCCGCACGCGCTGACGAGCACCATCGCGGTGACCGCGATCGCGGTCGCCGCCTTCGCCTTCAGCCTCGCGGCGTTCCGGTACCACCGCTGGCGGATCCTGCGCGAGGCCGGTCTGGTTGTGCTGGTGATCGGGTCGGCGGCGACCGTGTGGATGCTGGTCGCCGACAACCTGACCGGCAATTACGCGCTCGGCGTCGCCCAGCGGATCCAGGTCGGATCGATGTCGCTGTGGCTGATCACGCTGGCCGCCGCGGTGATCCTGGAGGGTCGGGAATGGACCGACCCGGATAGTTAGCCGACCCGCGGGCGCACGGTGTGGCGCTCCAGCTTCGCGGGCAGCTTGCCGGTGTCCACGAGCAGGATCTCGCCGGTGTCCTGGACACCATCCGGCAGGGTCTTGGGTTTCAGCCCGAACGGCGGCTGCTCACCTCTGCTGCCAGCCACGCCGAAGTCACTGTCGTTGGCGAGGTAGATGTGGGCGGCAGTTCGCCGTCACGTTCGTCGACCAGGAAGGTGGTCGGGCTCAATGCAGTGATCTCCGAGACTGCGACCTTCGTCTGCTTCGGGTCCTGCAACGGATAGACGAACTCGCGCAGCGCTGTGGTTTCAGGTCGACGGTCACGATGCGAGCCATCGGCACCTCCTTGGCCGAGCCGTCCAGTCCGGGGGTTTTCAGACCGCTCTGCACGATACCGACGAGAGTGCCGCCGTCCGGGGTGATGGTCAGACCCTCCATGCCCTGATCAGGGGGTGCGCAGTGCGATCTCCTTCGGCAGTCCGGCGCCGGGGGCGATCCGCTCGAGCTCGGCACCCTTGGCATCGAAATGCACCAGGAAAGGGCCATATTCGTCGGAAACCCAGAAGCTACCGTCGGATAGCGCGACCAGACCCTCCGGATCGAGGCCATGATCGGTGGGTGGCAGCACGGCGCCCGCGAGGTCGCGGATGGTCTCACCGGTGCGTGCCGCAACATCGATTTGGCCGTTGAAAGGGTTCCCGTTCGCGGTGTGCAGATCGATCGAGGACTGCAGGGTGGCGCGGTTGCCGGCCAGCTCGAATCGGCCGATCTTGGGCACGAATCCCGGTGTCGGCGAAAGCTTCTCGTTCTTGCCGGGACCATCGACATTCGGGCCGCGGTCGGTGCGACCGTAGAACTCCTCCTTCGATCCCGGCACCGGCGTCCATGCCGAGCCGAAACCGCTGGCCTGCACGGTGACACCGCCGAACTCGCCGAGCGGCGGTAGGGCGGTGGTGTACAAACGGACCGCATCGGTTGTGGTGACGCGGAATTCGGCGCCGGTGTATCCGGGCTTCGGCTGGTAGACGAACGCACCGTCGGTTCGCCTGCTGAGCGAACCGTGTTGCGGATCGGCGAAGGCGACGGCGGCACTGCCACCCGTCGCGCCGAGCAGATCATCCAGAGAGATCACCAGCGGCTGGTCCTCGCCACGGTGACGTTCACCTTCGGGTCCGAAGCGGAGCAGCCCGCGGCGAGCACGCCGACGCACAGAACGGCGACTGCGACGATGCGAGGACGAGAATGAGCGTCCACGCCTGTCTGCCTACCGTGTCGATCCGACGTTGGATAGAAGTCCGAGTGACGAGTCGATGCCATGCTGTCGTCATGACTGCTCGTGTGAATATCTCCTCGGCCTCCGAGTTCGAGGACATCGTCGGCTACTCCCGCGCGGTCCGGCTCGGCAACGTGATCGCGGTCAGCGGCACCACCGCCTCGCTCCCCGGCGGGGGCGCGGTCGGCGGCGCCGATATCGGCGAGCAGACACGGGAAGTCCTGCGCCGCATCGCCGCCGCGCTCACCGATGCAGGCGCAAGCCTCGAGGATGTGATCCGCACGCGCATCTTCGTCACCGATATATCCCGCTGGCCGGAGATCGCCAAGGCGCACGCGGAGGTCTTCGGCGACATCCGGCCGGCCGCTTCCATGTACGAGATCAAGGCACTGATCACCCCGGCACTGCTGGTCGAGATCGAGGCAGACGCGGTCGTCGGCCAGTAGTCACCGTGACAGCCCCGGACTCCGCCGCTTTACGAGGCGGGGCCGGGCCCGGATCGCTAGGGTCGGCATGGTGACAAGCGATGCTCCGGAAACCACCGTCCAGCTCGACACTGTCGCCGAGGCGACGACCCGCTTCCTCGACACCGCCCGCCGTCTCAGCGAGAGCGATGTCACCGGACCTTCACTGCTGCCCGGCTGGACCCGCGGACACGTACTCGCCCATCTGGCCCGCAATGCCGACAGCCTGGTCAACCTGCTGACCTGGGCCCGCACCGGCATCGAGACGCCCCAATACGCGAGCACGCACATCCGCGGTGCCGATATCGAGGCAGGCGCCGCACGCCCGTTGGCCGAGCAGCTCGCCGACAACGAGGTGGCCGCCACCCGCTGGCTCACCCTCGCCATGGAGGTGGCGCCGGAGGCGTGGGAGGCCATCGTCCGCACCAGGCAGGGCAGGCCGATCCCCGCTACCGAGGTGATCTGGATGCGGCTACAGGAGGTCGAAATCCATCACGTCGACCTGGCTGCGGGCTACCAACCTGCCGACTGGCCAACCGATTTCGTGACCCGTCTACTCCCGCGAGCCGCAGCGGACCTGACCAAGGCCGCCGCAGCCGACCCCGCCGCCGCGGCATTCGCCATCCACGCCACCGATTCCGGCTGCACCGCCACCATCGGCGCCACCGCACCCTCCCACACCATCAGCGGCCCCGCCACATCCCTGCTGGCCTGGCTCCTCGGCCGATCCACCGGCACCGACCTGATCGGTGAGCTCCCGGCACTCCCCGCCTGGAAGTGACATACGGAGGAGCCGCCGCGGCGTGGATTCTCTCGACACGCACCAGGCGACTTTGCTGGAATAGACCACCTCGTGCGGGATGCCAGCGAGGATAGGGACGGTACATGTCAGCGCACTTCGACGAAGGAGCGTCCCATGACAGTGATCACGCAAGCTCCGCCGAACGGTACGCCTACCTGGGTGGACCTGGGTATTCCCGACCACCGGCGCGCGATGGAGTTCTACGGCGCGGTGTTCGGATGGGAATTCGAGGAGGGGCCGCCGGAAACCGGCAATTACACGATGTGCTTGGCGCAGGGCAAGCCGGTGGCCGCACTGATGAAGAACCCCGACCCCGACGCCACCGACTTCTGGTGGAATATGTACTTCGCCACCGACGACTGCGACGGCGCGGCCAAACGCATCACCGATGCGGGCGGCCAGATCCCGATGGCGCCGATGGACGTCATGGAGCAGGGGCGGATGGCCATCGCCGTCGATCCGGCTGGCGGCCAGTTCGGCTTGTGGGAAGCGCGTGCGCACATCGGCGCACAGGTCGTCAACGAACCGGGCGCGATGGTCTGGAATGAACTCGTCACCGCCAAAGCGGACACGGCGCGTGACTTCTACACGGCCGTCTTCGACTTCACGCTGGAACCGATGGAAGGCTTCGACTACACGGTGCTGCATCGCCCCGACCAACGGCCCATCGGCGGCATCCAGGGCGAGCCGTCCGCGACCGAATCCGTCTGGCTGACCTACTTCGACGTCGCCGACGCCGACGCGACGGTGCAACATGCCACCGCCGCGGGCGCCACCATGACGCTGGAACCGCAGGACACGCCCTTCGGCCGGATGGCCGGACTGCGTGACCCGTTCGGCGCGGAGTTCCGCATCATCAAGTCCGCCCAGCCATCCTGAACCACAGCGAGACCGAGTACGCCGCGACAGGAGCGGGCCACAGGATGGAAACCGGCACAGTGTGGCGCTGGAAACCGCGTAACGGTACCGGCGTGATCAAGCTCGATGACGCCGACAGCACGCTCGTTTGGTTCCACCTGTCGGACGCTCACGGGGATCTCGACATCACCACGATCGCCGAGGGACTGCCGGTTGATGTCGAGGTCGAACCGATCCCGCAGAGGGAATACACATGTCGCGCACAGTCGGTACACCGAAGAGGCTGATACTCACGGCCTACGCATCGGCGAGCGCGCCGACCGGAGAACGCCGAGCATCGGCGCAATCGATGAGGTGCAGCGGGACGCGGCAACCGGGATGGACGCCCTGTTCGAGTGAGATGACCGTCAAACGGTGGGTCGATGATGCGAGAAGGCCCCTCCCGGTGTCCCGGAAGGGGCCTTCTACCTGTGTGCGCCCGAAGGGATTCGAACCCCTAACCTTCTGATCCGTAGTCAGATGCTCTATCCGTTGAGCTACGGGCGCATGCGGTGTTCAGTTGTTACCCGGCGAACCGGGGTTGTGGCGGAGGCGAGAGGATTTGAACCTCCGGTCCCCGTGAAGGGACAACTCATTAGCAGTGAGTCCCATTCGGCCGCTCTGGCACGCCTCCTGGAGCCTTCTCTTCGAGGGCACCGGTCCTTTCGAACCGCCGAGCATGAAGGTTACAGCAGCTATCGTCCAGATCGCAAAACGCCTGGTTATCAGCGTAGATTGCTGTCGAACCAGTCGAAAATCCTGGTTTGCGGGTCGATGAAATCGTCGTCGTCATCGAGGCCGGGGCGATCGGCGCGGTGCCGCAGGCCGGGGTAACTGATGACGAGGCTGGCCACCGCGGCGCGGGCGGCCGCGTCGCGTAGCTGGTCGACGTCGGCCGGCGGGGTGTCGGGGTCGTCGCAACCGTAGAGGCCGAGCCAGGGAGCCTGCAGATTCGGGGCGGCGGCCAGGAGCGCGTCGGCTCGGTCGGTCAGCGGCTCGATGATGCCGGGCGCCGCGACACTCACCGCGGCGCCGATCGGCCGGTTGGTGGCGACGAGGAAGGCGGCGGTGCCCGCGTGGTCGAAGCCGAGCACGCCGATGCAGTCGGGGAACACACCACGACGGGTCAGCCAGTCGAAGCACGCGTCGAAATCCTCGAACAGCTCATCGCCGAAGACCTCGGCGGCCGGTTCACCATCGGCCCGATGGAAAAGATTCGGCGCGACCACCGTCCAGCCCTCGGTCGCGAGCGCGCCCATGAGCTCCAGCAATGACCCGGTGATCTCGCTGGACTCGTGTAGCACCACGATCCCACCGCGGGCATTGCCCTCCGGCTCGGTCACGGTGATGGGCACCTGTTTCTCGGCCGCTCGGTGCCGGTTGTCCACCGACAATTCCGCGTCTGGATCGAAAATCATGTCGTCGCCACGGCGCAGCGGCGCAATATCGTCATAAATGCCCGACATGGAACCAGCGTAGGGCGACAGGCTGGTCTTCGCGAGAAATTGCACGTGAGCGGCCCTACCCCACAGATTTTCCGGTGCCCGGCATAGGCTTGGAGTGTGAGCGCGAAGATCCGGCCGGACCTCGATTCCATTCCGGCGTACGTCCCTGGCCGCAACCATCCCGGCGCGGTCAAGCTGGCCAGCAACGAAACGACCTTCGGTCCGCTGCCGGCCGCGGCGAAGGCGATCGCGGAGGCCGCCGAACTGGCCAACCGGTATCCGGACAATCAGGCCACGGAGCTGCGCGCGGCGCTCGCGGATTTCCTCGGGGTCACCACGTCGAATGTCGCCGTCGGCTGCGGCAGCGTGGCACTGTGCCAGGAACTCGTGCAGATCACCTGCTCCGCGCCGACCGACGAGGTGCTCTTCGCCTGGCGCTCGTTCGAGGCGTACCCGATCGTCACCCAGGTCGGCAACGCGACCGCGGTGCAGGTGCCGCTCACCCAGGACCTGGTGCACGATCTGGATGCCATGGCGGCCGCGGTCACCGAACGCACCAAGCTGATCTTCGTCTGCAATCCGAACAATCCGACGGGCACCGCGGTCGGCAAGGATCGGCTGGAGCGCTTCCTCGACGCGATCCCGAAGCAGGTGCTGATCGTGCTGGACGAGGCCTATTACGAGTACCTGCGACTGACTCCGCAGGACCACCCCGACGGCGTCGAGCTCGGCCGGGCCCGACCCAATGTCGTTGTGCTGCGCACCTTCTCCAAGGCCTACGGCCTGGCCGGGCTGCGGGCGGGCTACGCCGTCGGCGATCCCGCGGTGATCACCGCGCTACTGAAGGTGCATATCCCGTTCAGCGTGAACCGGGTCGCACAGGCCGCCGCGATCGCCTCGCTGGAGGCACGGCACGAACTACTGGACCGGACCGACACTCTCGTCGTCGAACGCGAACGAATCCGGGACGCGTTGCTCGCGGCCGGTTACTCGGTGCCGCCGAGCGAGTCGAACTTCGTGTGGCTTCCGCTCGGTGCGCGCAGCGCCGAGTTCGGCGAGGCGAGCGCGCAGGCAGGCGTGCTGGTGCGTCCCTACGGCGCCGACGGGGTCCGGGTGACCATCGGCGACCCGCACGAAAACGATCAGTTCCTGCGCTTCGCCACCGATCCGAGCGTTGCGGCCGAGTTCGGCGCAGCGACACAGCTCGGCTGAGCGCCCGCTGTGGGCTAGGCGACGCCCAGCGCCCGCTGTGGGCTAGGCGACGCCCAGCGCCCGCGACACCGTCGGCCACGACCGGGCGAGTTCATCACGCCAGTACGGCCACGAGTGGGTTCCGGTCAGCCGGAAGTGTGAGGTCACCGGGATGTCGAGCGTCGCGAGTCGCTCGGCGAGCCGACGCGTGCAGACATTCGTGGCGGCCTCCAGCGGACCACCGAATCCGATGGTGCTGACGATGTCGGGGTCGTTCGGTGTGTCGTACTCGCCGGGCAGGCCGCTGCCCACCGAGAGGTAGATTGCCTTGCCGCGCAAGGCTTCCGCGTTCAGCATGACGTCGTGGCCGAGCCAGGCGGGATCGTTTTGCTTACCGAACATATTGTCCGGCTGGCCGCGATAGGTGGCCACGATCGTGCGGGCCTGCGCCTGCCCGAAGTCGGTTCCCATGGAGAAGCACCCACTGTAGGCGGCCACTGCCACGTAGAGCTGCGGCTGCCGGAAGGTGAGCATCATCGCGGCCTCGGCGCCCATCGAGACACCCATGACCGCGTTGCGCCCGTTGCCCTCGAATTTCGCATCGATCAGCGGCGGCAGCTCCTTGGTGAGGAACGTTTCCCACTTGTTGGTGCCGAGCACCGGGTCCGGCTGCTGCCAGTCGGTGTAGAAGCTGGCGGGGCCGCCCACCGTCAGCACCACATTGACGTCTTTGTCTTCGAAGAATTTCTCCGCATGCCCCTGTTCGGTCCAGTTGTTGCTGGTCGGGTTCGCAGCGCGGCCGTCGAGCATGTAAACCGTCGGGCGCGCATGGTTGCGTTCACGGGGCAGCAGCACGTGTACCTCGACGTCGCGGCTCATGGCGGGCGAGTTCACGAACACCCGCAACCAGCGGTCGGTGATCGGTTCGATGTGGTCGATGGACGCCAGACTCGCGGGCGCGGTTGTCGGCTCGGCCGGGGCGGGCCCGTCCGCGGATCCGGTGTTGGGGCGCGGTATGTCGCCCGGTGCCGCCGATCCTGAGGTAGCGCCGATCGCCACCGCACCCGTAACCAGTGCAACACTCACCATTGCGCTGGACACCCAGCGCCGAACCCCGCGCCGAGACAGCATGGCTGCCATCCTGCCAGAAATGTAAAACTGACCACCGCCACCACCGGAAAGCCGATTCGAGCGTGATCTACATCACTCTCGATTCCCGGTTGGTGGCCGGCGCCTTGCCAGCGCCGTTCCACCCCGGCGCAGCGCTACACCACCGCCGCTTCCACCGAGGTCACTACGAACGGCCGGACGACGATGTAGCCGAGATCACCCGAGTCGGGGCTACCGATCCAATGCCCCCGCCTCGACCTCGAGTTGCAGACGAAGGTCGACACATCTCCTGTCCACCGATCGACAGAGCACCACCGACAATCCGGCGATCACCACGGTGCCGTGGCTCTTTCGGACCGGCTCGGCGAACGCCGAATACCACAGGGCGACAAGATGAACACCACGCTCGAATGGTCGAGGGCGAACCAGAAACCGACCGTTTGGACCTTCTAGCTACCGTTCTGCCACCAGCTTTCGCGTGTTGGTGTCGCTCGCGGCGATCCCATCAACCGTGCTGCGACACGCGGATCGGCACAGCCCGCCGCGGCCGAACAGCCAAAACCCTCAATCCAGGCACACGACCAGCACACCGGCCGTACGCTGCTACACGGGCCTTTTCAGCCGTCGATGGGGACGAGCATGATCGCGGATAGCAAACACCGGCGGCAAGTTCATACCGCGATGCGCGGCTGCGGCAAGCCAGTAGCTCGCTCAGCACCCTCGGTCGGCGATCATGCCCGCCACGCGATCATCGCAATCCGCGAGTTATCTCGCGGTCCACCGGATGTAAAGGGATCCACTGCGCCTACGCGCGCGAATTCTCGGCTCGAAAGATGTCTGTCCGTTTGGCCGCAGTACCTGATGCCCGACCGGAGAAAACTGTGAATCAAGTGCTACCCGTAGCGTCGCTCGACAACCAGATCGAAACCCCTACCAACACCCAGTCTTTCGGCCTCGAACTGCGGCGGCGCATGCAGGAATGCGACGAATTCTTCCGCAGGCCCGAACTGGCTCACCTCTCGCCGCACCGTCGTCGCAGTGCGCTGGAGCAACTAGAGCAGACCGGCAGCTACCAGCAGACGGCCGAGGAGATCCTGATCGGAGCCAAACTCGCATGGCGCAACCACGCCCGCTGTGTCGGTCGGAAACACTGGCGGTCGCTGAAGCTGCTCGATGCGCGGCGAGTGCGCTCGGCCCGAGAGCTCGCCGAAGTCTGCTGGCAGCATTTGCACATGGCCACCAATGGCGGTGCGATCCAGTCGATGATCACCGTCGGCCCGCAAAGCCAGTCCGACGGACGCGAATTCCGCATCGTCAGTCCACAATTGATCCGCTATGCGGGATATCGCAATGGTGACGGCTCCGTCACCGGCGATGCCGCCAATATCGCGATCACCGAGTTCGCGACGAAGCTCGGTTGGCGTGGCGCGCGAACACCTTTCGATATTCTGCCGGTCCTCATCAGCACCCCCGACGAGCCGATCCGCTGGTTCGATGTGCCGCCCGAACTGGCACGGGAGGTCGAGCTCGAACACCCCGAGTTCGACTGGTTCACCGGTCTCGGCCTGAAATGGCATGCGGTGCCCGCGGTTTCGAATATGAACCTGGAGATCGGCGGCATCACCTACCCGTTCGCCCCGTTCAACGGCTGGTACATGGGCGCGGAGATCGGTGCCCGCAACCTCAGCGACACCAACCGCTACAACATGCTCCCACTGATCGGCGAGATGATGGGTCTGGACACCCGTCACGAACGCACCCTGTGGCGCGACCAAGCTCTGGTCGAACTGAACCGCGCGGTGCTGCACAGCTTCCGCCGATCCGGCGTCTATATCGTCGACCACCACACTGTCGCCAAACAGTTCTGTGACCACGTCAAGCGCGAAGAGGCCGCGGGCCGCGCCTGTCCCACCGACTGGACCTGGGTCAACCCCCCGATCTCCGCAGGGCTGACCCCCACCTTCCATCGGTATTACGACCCGCCGGACCTCGACATCCGCCCGAATTTCGTCCGGCGCGGCTGACGGTGCCGGACACCACGGCCAACCAAAAACGCTGCCTAACTTTCGGTTTCACCTGAGGAGACGAAGTATTCGATCCGGCCGAAGCGGTCGGTTCCGGCTGCTATCGGGCGAACCGAGCGATCTCGGCCGCCACGCGCTCCGGTGCTTCGAAGGGAAACGCGTGACCGAGTCCTGGGTAGATCTGGAGTTCCGAACCCTCGATGTAGTGATGCAGCAGGGTGGAGTTGGCGGCGGGTTCTTGTTTATCGTTTTCCGCGCCCAAGATCAGGGTGGGCAGCCGCAACGTGGGCAAACTGCCGATGACATTGGCGGTGGGATCGATGAGCCAGCCGGTCATTGCCGCGCGTTGCCGGTTGAGCCCGATCAGGTCCACCCCGACCCGGTCGGGGCGCAGCGCTGTTCGTTGCCGCCACGCAGCCAGAGCGTCGGGATGATCGCTGAAATACAGAGGAATGACCTGGTCGGCGGGCGCAAGCGGGTTGAACGTCTGCCCGCCTGCGATCAGATCGGGCAGGTCGGGCAGCACCTGCTGTGATCCGCCGGGGCCGGTACCCATCAGGATCAGTGCGCCGATGTCGTCGGGGTGATCCACGGCCAGCCGTTGCGCGACGAATCCTCCGAGGGAGTAACCCACGACCGTAGGGCGGTTCAATTGGAGAGCCCGGATCAAGCCGGCGGCCTGATCGGAGAGTTGTGGGATTGTCGAGAAGGCAGCGGGGCCGGCTGGGGTCCGTCCTATGCCTTCGGAATCGAAGATGACGACGTGGTTGGTCGCGGCCAGGCGGTCGAGCAGCGCCGGGTCCCAGTCGTCCATGCTGAATCCGAGGCACGAGGTCAAGACCAGGGTCGGTCCGTGTCCGAAGCTGCGATAGCCGATCGGCAGCCCTGAGACCTCGACAACGTGGGTAGGTGCTGTCAACGACAGCGACTGGCTGAAGCCGTCGGCCGGCGCCGATGCGATATCGGTCGTGGAGACGGGCGCACCGGGAGTGGGTTCGGCCTGAGCGACACCGGGTCCGATCAACAGCATGCCGGCCGTCAGTGCTGCCACCACCGACCGGGTGGGCGTCCAACGTCCTGACACCGGCGGGCCATGCATCGGGCCGCCATCGGGTGTGGCTCGCATCGGTTGCGGCAGAGAGAAAGCGGACATAGGGGCTCCTTGTGGTTGGCGGACCGGAATCGAGGCAGTGACGCGCTCAGGCACTGGATCGCTGGCATGCCAACGTAGAGTCCGGCGATCAGCGACCTCGGCTATGTCGCAGTAATCCAATGCCACACACAAGAGGGGCCGACGGCCCAAATGGATTCACCCGCATCAGGCAGTCCACACGATCGCGAACTGCGCCTTGTTCGCAAGTGCTCGGTCGTAGGCGCCCACACGAATTGGGTTCCGGGCTGGGAGGGAAAGCTGTTCACGTCGTCAGAGGCTGCCGACGCCGAGATTGCCGGACGACGAGGCTACCTCCGTAGCCGCCGCTGAAATTCGTTGCGGCAGGGTCTTCTCGAATTCGTCCGGATCGGCGTTGTTCGCAGATCGTCGTCCACTTCAGCGCCTTGGCATGCTCGTCGAAGGCGACCGATCGCTGGGTACCTTTGTAGCGGTAGAGCAGCTGGGTGTAAGTGAACCCTCGATGCGGGTGCGGATGCGGGTACTCGACACGTAAACCCTTGTAGTGGGCGGTTATTGGTGCCGAGATCCCTCAGATGCTTTCAGTTGTCGACCTGTGTTGACCGCTGGCCGGGGAGAGCTCGAAAGGCTATCCCTGACCTGCGGTTTCACCGGCGGAGACGGAGGGATTTGAACCCCCGGTCGCTCTCGCGACGCTCGCTTTCAAGGCGAGTGCATTCGGCCGCTCTGCCACGTCTCCAGGATCACGATCGTAGCGGACGGGTCAGCCGGCACGCTCTCCGATCACCTGGTCGATGCACGCGAAGGCCTCGCCGATCGCTTCCAGTTGGGCGGGTGTCAGTAGGCCGATGAAGTCGCGGCGAACGGCGTCGACGTGGCCGGGGGCCGCCGCCTCCAGTCTGCGCATGCCCTCCTCGGTGAGTTCGGCCAGCACACCGCGGCCGTCCTCGAGGCAGGTATTGCGGCGCACCATGCGCTGGTCTTCCATGCGCCGGATCTGATGGGTCAGCCTGCTCCGGGACGACAGCACGCCGTCGGCGAGCTCGCTCATGCGCAGCGATCGACCGGGCGCTTCCGACAGCAGGACCAGGATCCGGTATTCGGCGAGGCTGAGATCACTGTCGCGTTGCAGCTGCCGATTCAGCGCTGCCATCAGGCGCTGGTGGCCGTCCATGTAGGCCCGCCATGCACGCGCCTGCGCCGGGTCGAGCCAATTCGGCTCGGCAGGCACGCGACCGTTCGGTTCGGATTGCACGTTCTCCATTCTAAGCACGTCTGAACTGGGGAAATCCCCGGCCGCGTAGGGCTCAGCGTGCGGTCGCGACAAGTGATCGGTCCAGCTCGCCCGGACCGGCGCAGCCGGAAAGACCGAGTGTGGAATCGAAATCGGCCAGCAGCACCCGCAACGCGTGGCGCACACCCTCTCGACCTGCGATACCCAGACCGTAGGCCCACGGCCTGCCGTACAGCACCGCCTTCGCACCGAGCGCCAGCGCGATCAGCAGGTCCGCGCCGGTGCGCACGCCGGAATCGAACAGCACGTCGGCACGGTCGCCGATGGTGGCGACGATGACGGGTAGGGCATCCAGCGCGGCGATCGAGCCGTCCACTTGGCGGCCGCCGTGATTGCTCACCACTACCGCGTCGGCGCCCGCGTCGACCACCTGGCGGGCATCCTCGGGGTGCAGGATGCCCTTCACCCCGATCGGCAGATCGGTCCATTCGCGCAGTCGGGCGAGGTCGGCCGGGCGCAGGGTGTGATTACCGAACAACCCGGCCCAGGTAAGGATGGCCGCCCGCATCGCGTCCTCGCTGGCTTCCGGCGGCTGCGGCAGTTTCGCGCGGAAGACCGGGTCGGACAGATAGTTGGCGATGCCCTTGCCGTGCAGGAACGGCAGATGCGCCACCTCCAGATCACGGGGGCGCCAGCCGAGACTCGGGGTGTCGACGGTGACGATGATCGCCTTGGCCCCCGCGCGCTCCGCGCGGGCGACGAACGAGCGCGCGAGCTCGTCATCACTGGGCCAATACAGCTGATACCACCACTCGCCCGCCGCCGCGCCGACCTCCTCGATGGTCGAGGAGGCCGCCGTCGACAGCACCGTGCCGATGCCGAGCTCCTTGGTGACCTCGCCGACGACCACCTCACCACGCTCGTGCAGCAGTTCGAGCACCCCGACGGGTGCGGTGAGCACCGGCGCGGCCAATCGAGTGCCGAGCACCTCCACCGACAGATCGCGCGCCCCCGGCCCCGAGGTGCCCCGCAGCATCCGAGGCACGATCCGATACCGATCGAACGCGCTGCGATTGGCCGCGGCGGTTCGTTCCGACGACGCGCTGCCCGCCACATACGCAAAGGCGACCGGGTCGAGCAGCTGCTGTGCCCGCTGCTCCAATCCCGCGGCCGTCATCGGCAATTCGGGCACCGAACCACCGAGTCCGCCCAGGTAGATCTCGTTCTGGAAGTCGATGAAGCCGCTCACGGGTGGGACGGTAGTCCGTTCGATCCGTTCGCGCAGGAGGCGCGACGGATTGGGTGCGCCGAGTCTGCGACGCGGTGCCACAGCTGTCGAGCCGACGGCTCGAACATGCCGTCACGCGCACGGTCCGATGGCACACCCGGCAGTATGGGTCGGGTGCGTGCAATCAACCTGAACGGTTTCGGCGGGCCCGAGGTGATGGAGTGGACAACCGCTCCTGCCCCGGCGCCAGGGCACGGTGAGGTGCTGATCGAGGTGGCCGCGGCCGGTGTCAATCGCGCGGATCTATTGCAACGCCAGGGTTTCTATCCGCCGCCGGCCGGCGCGAGCGAGATCATCGGCCTGGAAGTATCCGGAGTGATCGCGGAGCTCGGCGACGGTGTACACGACTGGCAGGTCGGCGATCGCGTGTGCGCGCTGCTGTCAGGTGGCGGTTACGCCGAACGGGTCGTGGTGGCAGCGACGCAAGTGCTCGCGGTGCCCGACGGACTGGATCTCGGTGCGGCCGCCGGTTTGCCGGAGGTGGCCGCGACAGTGTGGTCGAACCTCGTCACGACGGCGGGCCTGCACGCAGGCCAGCTGGTGCTCATCCACGGCGGTGGGAGCGGGATCGGCACCCATGCGATCCAGTTGGCGGTGACCCGAGGGGCGCGAGTCGCGGTGACCGCGGGGTCGCAGCAGAAGCTGGAGCGCTGCAAGGAGCTCGGCGCGAGCGTGCTGATCAACTATCGCGACGACGACTTCGTCGCGCGGATCCGCGCCGAGGAGTCCGGCGCGGGTGGCCCCGGCGCCGACATCATTCTCGACAACATGGGCGCCGCCTACTTGCCGCGCAATGTAGAGGCACTCGCCCGGCACGGCCACCTGGTCGTCATCGGCATGCAGGGCGGCGTCAGCGGCGAATTGAACCTGGCCGCGCTGCTCGGCAAATGGGGCAGTATCCACGCGAACAACGTGCGCAACAGGCCCGCCACCGGCAACCACAGCAAGGCCACGATCATCGCCGACCTGAAACGCCACGTCTGGCCGCTGATCGCGGACGGAACCATCGTGCCGGTCATCCATGCGGAGATCCCGATCGAGGACGCCCCCGAGGCCCACCGGATGCTCGATTCCGCCGAGACCTTCGGAAAAGTGATCCTGCGCGTCCGCGAGATCTGACCACCATGCCGCCGTCCGGCCGGGTAAGTCGGATCGGTGGCCTGCCCGGTGCGATGCCGGCGGAGTCTTCCGAACTCGGCGACACCCGGCGGTCGCGCGCTCGACACGAGACAGCTGCGCAGGATTGCACACCGCGTAGAGCCCGGCACGAACGCCCGGCCCTGCCGAGGATCATTCGATCCGAAGGCCCGGCGCGGGCACCTGGCCGACCACGATCACTCCAGGGCGGCGCCGAGGATCATTCGATCTGGCTTGGGCCCGGCGCGGGCACCCTATCGACCGCGATCACTCCAGGGCCGCGAGTGCCCTGCCGAGTTGGTCGATCTCGAATTTGGTGGTGTACGGGGCGAGGCCGACGGTTACCGCGCCGCCTTCATCGTTGACACCGAGCGCGTCCAGCAGGCGGCTACCGCCGTGGACGCCGCTGAGGGTGCCGATCCGGTTGTCGGCCAGCTTGGCGGCGACCTTCTCGGCTTGCATACCCGCGAGGGTGAAGCTGACGGTCGGTATGCGGGTGGAGGCGCGGCCGATGACGGTCAGATTGGGGATCTTGTCGAGCACGTCCATCAGGTGCTCGAAGAGCTGATCGTGGTAGTCCTGCAACGAGGTGATCGACATCTCTAGGCGCTCGCGGCGAGTGCCGGTAGCACGCTCGTCGAGCCCGGCGAGGAAGTCGATCGAGGTGGTGAGGCCGGCAAGTAGGGCGTACTGGTGGCCGCCGACCTCGAGCCGCTCGGCACCCTTCGCATACGGATTCAATGACATCGACGGAATCCGGTCCAGGAACGCGGGGTCACGGAAAACCAGCGCGCCGATCTGCGGGCCACCCCATGCCGGGGCGCTGAGCGCGACGACGTCGGCATTGAGCTCGTCGATATCGATGAGCGCGTACGGCGACGCACCGAAGGCATCGGCAACCAGCAGACCGCCCACCTCGTGCACCCGGTCCGCGGCGACCCGGACCGCGGGCGCGGATCCCACGATCGGGGATGCCGCGGTGAGCGCGACAAGCCGAGCGGTCGGCCCGATCAGTTCCTCGAACTGCCAGGACGGCATCTCGCAGGTCTCGATCTCGACCTCGGCCCAGCGCACGTGTGCGCCGTAGCGGTTCGCGATCCGCAGCCACGGCGCGACGTTGGCCTCGTCGTCCAGGCGCGAGAGCACAATCCCGGTGCCGAGCCCCAGGCGCGAACTCAACGACTCCGCCAGCCAGGCCAGCAGCACCGCCCGATCCGGTCCGAGCACCACACCTGCGGGATCGCCGCCAACCAGGTCCGCGACGGCCTCACGGGCCGCGTCCAGGATCGCGGCGCTGCGCACAGCGGCGCCGTTGCGTCCGATATGCGAAAACGAGGAGGTACGGAAACCTGTTGAGACGGCACGAGATACCGAATCCGGAACCAGCATGCCCGCTTGCGGGTCGAGATGGATCCAGCCGTCGCCCAGGGACGGTATCAGGCCCCGAACCCTCGCGACGTCGTAAGTCATGTTGGCCACTCTAAGGGCAGCGGGCGGGGCTGTGTAACCGCGTTCCCTCTCGAGGGGAAAGACACCGACAGGCGCGAGCGCGACGACCTGGGACTCAGCATGGCAACCGACTTTCAGCAAATCCGAACCACACGACCCGAACAGAATAGAACGCCGGCGCACCACCGCGGCACGGACTCCGGCGACCTCGACCGCCCGCCTTAGCGTGTTCGCGGCGGACGCGACATGATAGGGATCATGACGCAATCGGATGAGGCACCGGAATCCATCGTCGTGATCGGACCCGATGGCCGACCGCTGGCCGCCCCTGCGGAGGCCGGATCGGACTCGCCCTTCACCGCGCAGGTCGTCACCGACAGCGACAAGTCGTCCGAGGCGTCGGATGACAACGATGACTCCGGCGAATCGCTCGCCGACATGGTCGAACAGCCCGCGAAGGTCATGCGCATCGGCACCATGATCAAACAACTGTTGGAAGAGGTGCGCGCCGCACCGCTGGACGATGCCAGTCGCACCCGTCTGCGCGAGATCCACAAATCCTCGGTCCGCGAGCTGGAGCAGGGCCTCGCCCCCGAACTGCGCGCCGAGCTCGAGCGGCTCACGCTGCCGTTCACCGATGACGCCATCCCCACCGACGCCGAGCTGCGCATCGCCCAGGCGCAGCTGGTCGGCTGGTTGGAGGGGCTGTTCCACGGCATCCAGACCGCACTGTTCGCACAGCAGATGGCGGCACGGGCCCAGCTGGAACAGATGCGTCAGGGCGCGCTGCCGCCCGGCATCCATGCGGTCGACCCACGGGTTGGCGCACCGGGCCAGACCACCGGCGGAACCGGACAGTATCTATAGACCCCGCGTGGCCACGCGGGCCGACCGGAATTTACGAGGGTAGGCTCGGGCACCGTGCCCGCCGCTGCCGCTCGCCCCGACTCGGTTTCCGCAGTCGACCCGGGGCGTACTGAAGAGAGCCAAGTGCGTTCAGATACCAGCCAAGCACTTTCCGACGAGCCTTCCACGGAAGACGCGAACGAGAAGTCAGCGAATGAGACTCCGGTGACCCCCGACGAGCAGCCGACCGCATCGGCAGACGATGCGACCGCAGTGGACGTGGCGGTCGAGACACCGATCGTGTCGGATTCGCAGACCTTCCAACGCGCCTTCAAGGATTTCCGCGGTGGCTTTTCGCAGCGCGAACTATGGCTGTCGCTCGGCTGGCAGGACATCAAGCAGCGCTACCGGCGCTCGGTGCTCGGGCCGTTCTGGATCACCATCGCGACCGGCGTGCAGGCCGCGGCGATCGGCCTGCTGTACGCGGCGCTGCTCGATCAGCCGATCAAGGACTACCTGCCCTATGTGGCCGTCGGCATCATCGTCTGGAACGTGATCAACGCGAGCATCCTCGAGGGCTCCGATGTGTTCATCGCCAATGAGGGACTGATCAAACAATTGCCCTCGGCGCTGAGCGTGCATGTCTATCGCCTGGTGTGGCGTCAGCTGCTGTTCTTCGCGCACAACATGCTGATTTACCTGGTTGTGCTGGCCGCATTCGGTGTCTGGGAGAAACTGCACTGGACCGCGGTATTCGCCATCCCGGCACTGGGGCTGCTGTTCCTCAACGCGATGTGGGTGTCGATCGTTTTCGGCATCTTCAGTACTCGGTACCGCGATATCGCACCGATCCTGAGCAGCCTCACGCTGATGCTGTTCGTGCTGACTCCGGTCATGTGGAATACGAAGAGCCTGGAGGCGCAGGGCGGCCAGGTCAGCGAGCGCGCGAAACTGGCCGAAATCGTTCCGACGTTCCATTACCTGGAGATCGTCCGTGCGCCGTTGCTCGGCGACGATCAGCATCTCTATCACTGGGTGATCGTCGGCACCATCACCGTGATCGGCTGGATCGTGGCGCTCTTCGCGATGAAGCAGTTCCGTTCACGCGTGCCGTACTGGGTTTAGGAGGGGCTCGATGACCGACCATGTGAGTATCGAAACCCGCCAGGCGTGGGTCGAGTTCCCGATTTTCGACGCGAAATCACGGTCGCTGAAGAAGGCGTTCCTCGGTAAGGCGGGCGGCGCGATCGGACGCAATCAGTCCGATGTCGTGGTCGTCGAGGCCTTGCGCGACATCACGCTTTCACTGAAGGAAGGCGACAGGGTCGGCCTTGTCGGGCACAACGGCGCGGGCAAATCGACGCTGTTGCGGTTGCTTTCGGGAATCTACGAGCCCTCGCGCGGCAGTGCGCGCATCCGTGGCCGGGTGGCGCCGGTGTTCGATCTCGGGGTCGGCATGGACCCGGAGATTTCCGGCTACGAGAACATCATCATCCGCGGCCTTTTCCTCGGGCAGACGCGCAAGCAGATGCTGTCCAAGATCGATGAGATCGCCGATTTCACCGAACTCGGCGAGTATCTGTCCATGCCGCTGCGCACCTATTCGACGGGTATGCGGGTTCGCCTGGCCATGGGCGTTGTCACCTCGATCGACCCGGAAATCCTGCTGCTGGACGAGGGCATCGGCGCGGTGGACGCCGAATTCATGAAGAAAGCCCGCCTCCGACTGCAGTCACTGGTGGCCAGGTCCGGCATCCTGGTGTTCGCCAGCCATTCCAATGAATTCCTCGCGCAACTCTGCGATACCGCCATGTGGATCGACCATGGGCAGATCCGTTTGCGCGGCGGGATCGAAGAAGTTGTGCGCGCGTACGAGGGACCGGATGCGGGAAACCACGTCGCCACCGTGCTGCGCGAAATGGAAGCCGAGCGGACAATGGGCACCGAACGAGAATTGGAGCGGAATAAGGCATGAGCGAGCGAATCGTGTGCCGTCGCGCACCGCACATGCCGAAGCCGAGCGCCGGCGAGGCGGACGCATGAGCGAATCGACCGGGCAGGAACCCCCGATCGTGGGGCAGTCCCCGGTCGATACGCCGCCGGACACCTCCGAGACCGCCGCGAGCGATTCGGCGCCTGCGACCGCTCCGGCCGACTTCACCCCCACCAGCACCGGCCCCGACGCCAGGATCATCGCGGTCGTGGTGACCCACAAGCGGCGTGAGCTGCTCGCGGAATCGCTGAAGGTCGTCACCTCCCAGTCGCGGCCGGTGGATCACCTGATCGTGATCGATAACGGCAACGAGCCCGAGGTTGCCGAGCTGGTCCGGCAGCAGCCGATCGAATCGACCTACCTGGGATCGGCACACAACCTCGGTGGCGCGGGCGGTTTCGCGCTCGGCATGCTGCACGCGCTTACCCAGGGCGCGGACTGGGTGTGGCTCGCCGACGACGATGGCAGGCCCGAGGGCGCCGAGGTGCTGTCCATTCTGCTGAATTGTGCTGCTGCGCACGGCCTTTCCGAGGTCTCGCCGGTGGTCTGCGATATCGACGAGCCGGATCGGCTCGCCTTCCCGCTGCGCCGCGGCGTGGTGTGGCGGCGCCTGCGTTCCGAACTGGGCGATGAGGACTTCCTGCCTGGTATCGCCTCCCTGTTCAACGGCGCCCTCATCTCCGCCAAGGCGGTCGATGTGATCGGCGTGCCCGATCTGCGCCTGTTCGTTCGAGGCGACGAGGTCGAGGTGCACCGCCGTCTGGTCCGCTCCGGACTGCCGTTCGGCACCTGCCTACAAACGGCCTACCTACACCCCAACGGCGCCGCCGAATTCAAGCCGATCCTCGGCGGCCGCATGCACACCCAGTACCCCGATGATCCGGTGAAGCGCTACTTCACCTACCGCAATCGCGGCTACCTGATGGCCCAGCCCGGTATGCGAAAGCTGCTCCCCCAGGAGTGGATCCGTTTCTCCTGGTTCTTCCTCGTGACCCGCCGCGACCCCGCCGGCCTGCGCGAATGGTTCCACCTGCGCAGCCTCGGCCGCAACGAGCAGTTCGGCAAACCGGACAAACGCTGATCTCGTAGCACCCGACCGCTGCGAGCCATCCCCGCGCCGAACCACGCACGCGCTTCGGCGCGGGAAAAATAAGTTGCGCAGGGCTGGGCGCAGCTGTCAGTGTGTTGGGGAACTTCGACGAGACAGGTGAGGAGGCGGGCCGCGTGACTATCAAGCTTCGGATTGTCATGCCCGGGCGAGCCGCGCGACTGTGCGCCGCCCGACGGACCTCCACCTCTCACTCCCCTCACTGAGCCCTGGTCGGGCTCGGTGCTCGACGAAGGATTCCTTCCATCATGGTCGACTACGACCTGCTTGTCCCTTACGGCTGGACCGAAGCCGTAGCTACTGAATACGAGGCGCTCATCACCGACGGGTGTGTGCCCGCGCGGGTGATTCGCCTGGACCGCAGCGAATGTGATGTCGCGACGCCCACGGGGCAGGCCCGGGCTCGGTGTCCGCGATCGGATTCCGAGATCAGCGGTCTGTGCACTGGTGACTGGGTGAGCATCGATGCCGAGTCGACGGTGCGGCAACTGCTGCCGCGACGGTCGGCGATCATGCGATCGGCGGTGTCGGGACGGTCGCAGGGTCAGGTGCTCGCCGCGAATGTCGATACGGCGCTGATCTGCACCGCCGCCGACGGCGATATCGATCTCGGGCGCATCGAGCGGATGCTCGCCCTGGCCTGGGAAAGCAACGCACAGCCGATTGTGCTGCTCACCAAAGCGGATGCCGCGCTGGACATTCCGCTCGACGAGGTGCGCGCGATCGCACCGGGCGCTGTGGTGCTCGCGGTCAGTGCCAGCAGTGGATTCGGGCTGGATGTACTCACCGCGATGCTCGACGGAACCGTCGCGTTGATCGGCCCCTCCGGCGCGGGCAAATCGACGCTCGCCAATGCCCTGCTCGGTCGAGAAGCATTCGCCACCAACGCTGTTCGCGCGGCCGATAAGAAGGGTAGGCACACGACAGTGCACCGGGAGCTGCAACCGCTGCCAGGTGGCGGCACGCTGATCGATACGCCCGGATTGCGCGGCATCGGGTTGTGGGATGCGGCCGAGGGCCTCGAAAAGACCTTCAGCGATCTGGAATCCATTGCCGAGCAATGCCGCTTCGGCGATTGTGCGCACCATGGCGAACCGGGCTGCGCGGTACAGGAGGCCATCGATAGCGGCGAGCTGACCCAGCGCCGGGTCGACAGCTATCGCAAACTGGCCCGCGAGAACGCCTGGATGGCCGCCCGCACCGACAAAC
Organism: Nocardia sp. NPDC051463; assembly: GCF_040681975.1. Lineage (NCBI taxonomy): Bacteria > Bacillati > Actinomycetota > Actinomycetes > Mycobacteriales > Nocardiaceae > Nocardia > Nocardia sp. NPDC051463. Next base: position 32,717 of record NZ_JBFBAB010000029.1, on the reverse strand, counting down.
GACTGCACGCCGAGCGGGAGCGAGTCTGGCGCGACATCACCAAGCAGCACCGCAGCACTTACCAGCAGCGGAACTCTCGGCGGCGCTGAACTGGCCGAATCACGGTAGGGTCGGCTCGCATTGATCGCTAACTGGGAGGGTTGAATGAGTTACCCCGGCGGGTATCCGCCTCAGGGCCAGCAGCCCGGGCAATGGCCTGGGCAGCCCGCATACGGCCAGCCCGCACCGCAGTACGGTGCGCCGCAACCATATGGCGCACCGCCGCAGCACGCGCCGGATCAGCAACACGCAAGCCAACCGCAGATCCCGCAACCTGCCTACGGCCAACCGCAGATCCCGCAACCTGCCTACGGCCAGCCACCAGCTCCACAGTTCGGGCAACCGGCCGCACCGTATGGGCAGCCGTACGGGCAGCCCGCACCACAGTTCGCGCAGCAGGCGCCCTATGGCGCACCGCCCGCGCCGCCTGCACCGCCCGGACTCACCATCGATGCGTCGTATTCGGGATTCGCCTTCCTGCTGGCATTGACCAAGCCGAAGATCCTGGTCAATGGCCAGCGGGTGCCGAACACGCGCTGGGGACAGAATCACATCCCCGTCGGGCCGGGCCAGTACCACGTCAAGGTCACCACCCCGTGGCTGTTCGACATGGGCCCCGCCACTGTGACTGCGCCGATCGCCGAGGGGCAGGGCACACGGTTCTATTACCGCGCGCCCGTGGTCGTCTTCCTCAACGGCGCTATCGGTCAGGTCCCGCAGAAGACGCCCGGCATGTTGTTCCTCTACATCACCTGGGGACTGGCCGCACTGATCATGCTGCTCAATATCGTCATGATCGCGAGTATCTGACGCCTCCGGCGAAGTCGAGGGCATCGGAGTCGCGGGGTTCCGATGCCCTCTCTTCGACCACCCTATGCAACTGGTTGCATAGGAACAGGGTTTACGCTTAACGTGCAAAGCGCGGAAGGCCGCTGGGCGCCACCTGCGGCACAGACGACAGGAGCAGGTCATGACGGAACCGGGATCGAAGCCGCTCGCAGGCAAGACGATGATCATGTCGGGCGGCAGCCGCGGCATCGGTCTGGAGATCGCCAAGCGGGCCGCGGCCGACGGCGCGAACATCACCCTCATCGCCAAGACCGACCAGCCGCATCCCAAGCTTCCCGGCACCATCCACACCGCGGCGGCCGAGTTGGAAGCCGCGGGCGGCCAGGTGCTGCCCTTCGTCGGCGACGTGCGCATCGACGAGTCGGTGGCCGAGGCCGTGCGCCAGACGGTCGAGCGCTTCGGCGGCATCGACCTGGTGGTCAACAATGCCTCGGCGATCGACCTCTCCCCGACCGACGCCCTCTCGATGAAGAAGTACGACCTCATGCAGGACATCAACTGTCGCGGCAGTTTCCTGCTGTCCAAGCTCAGCATTCCCGCACTGCGCGAGTCGGCGGCGGCGGGCCGCAACCCGCACATCCTCACCCTCTCGCCGCCGCTGAACCTCGACCCCAAGTGGGCGGGCATGGCGCTGGGCTACACCATCGCCAAGTACGGAATGTCGCTGACCACACTGGGATTGGCCGAGGAGCTCAAGGGTGACGGCATCGGGGTCAACTCCCTGTGGCCGCGCACGACCATCGCCACGGCCGCGGTGAAGAACCTGCTCGGCGGCGAAGAAATGATCGCCACCTCCCGCACCCCCGACATCTACGCCGACGCCGCCTACCTGGTCCTCACCGCACCGTCGAAGGAGACCAGCGGAAACTTCTTCCTCGACGACGAAGTCCTTGCCGCCCACGGCATAACCGATCTCGACAAGTACCGCGTCGTCCCCGGCGACGCCGAACTGACCACCGATCTATTCCTCTGACCGGTCGGTGAAGCACAACAGCCGGGCCGCACCTGCGAGACAGGTGCGGCCCAACTGTTGTCCACGGCGATCTAGTCGGACTCGATGCCGTAGAGGCGTTCCCAGTTCGCGCGGCTGGTGAGCTCCGGGACCGCGGCACGGTACTGCTGCTGCAAGGCAGGCAGTTCGCGGCGCAGGCGGCGCAGGACGCGGAGCGTACGTAGCAGCAGGGCGCGCGCCCTTGCCTTGTCGCGGCGGCGGATTCGAACGCCGGACTGGGAGGCATCGGTGACGACCACGTGGTCGAACAGTGCGACGTGCCACCAGTGCGCATCCTCACGGGTGATGCCGATCAAGCCGTGCTGGGTGCGGCCGGTCCACTGGCCGATGGCGCGCTTGATCAGCACGGCGGTTACCCGGCTCGGTTCACCGCCCGCCCGGCGCAGCTGGATATCCCCGGAGCGCACCGGCGGGGTCGCGGCGGCGTGTTTGGCCGTCTCCGGATAGTCGGCCCGGCCGGCGCGGGCGGCGGCCAGCGCCTCGATGCCCCCGTCGCGCAACACCTTCGGGCCCTGGAGGAAGTCCTCGATGCCCTGCAGGGTGGTGTGCACCAGACCGTATTGCATGGCGACCAGATGTTCGGCCAGGCTGCGGAACAGCTGGCGGCTGATGGCCTTCGCGTCGAGATCGGCGTGCAATGAACCGACGATGAGCGAGTTCCGGGTGCTGAAATAACGCGCCCAGTCGTCGTAGTCCTTCCAGTAGAAGTCGGCGTGCCACACCGCGGCATTCGGCAGGGTGACCGTCACGAACCCGTTCTCGCGGGCCCGGACACCGTATTCGACGTCATCCCACTGGAAGAAGATCGGAATCGGCAGACCGATCTTGGCCACGACCTCCGCCGGGATAAGGCAGGTCCACCAGGCGTTGTAGCCCGCATCGACGCGCCGTTCCTGGTTGCGCTTGAGCATGCTGGTGTTGCGCAATGCCTTCGGCACCTTCTGCCCGTGCTTGAGCTCGTGCAGGTGCACCTCTTCGGCGCCGACATTGAGGTAGTCGGGGTTCAGCAGAAACAGCATCTGCGCGCCGACCAGCGTCGGCTCCACCGTCATGTTGGCGAAGGCATTGAGCCGCAGCACCGTCTCCGGCTCGCACAGGATGTCGTCGTCCATCAGGATCACATCAGCGTGCTCGTTCACCGCGGACACCTCGTAGAGGCCGCGGGTGAAGCCACCCGCACCGCCGAGATTGGGCTGGCGGATGTAGCGCAGTTTGTCGCCGAAGACCGGCAGGGTCTGCTGGAACACCGGACGGTTCTCTACCAGATCGGTGCCCTGATCGACCACGTACACCGCGTCGATCGCGGCGAGGACGGTCGCGTCCGAGGCCAGCGCGGCCACCGTTTCGGCGCAATCCGCGGCCCGGTTGAAGGTGCAGATCGCGATCGCCACCGGCCGCACACGGTCGGGCGCGACCGAGGTCCAGGTGAGTTCGGTGATCCCGAGGTCGCCGCCGATGGCCTCGAACTCGAGCCACAGCGCACCACCGTCGACGTATTGGTCCAGCGGCGCGGTCAGGGTCACCGGGCCTGCAGCGGTGATCTCGGCGGTCTCGATGATCCGTCGATGCCCGGCGATATCGGAGGCAACCACCCGGACCCTTGCCTTCGCGGCCACGTCGAGCACCATCGTCGCGCGCACCTCGGTGACGGTGGTCCAGCGCTGCCAGTAGCTGGCGGCGAACCGACCGAAGTAGGTGTTGGTGTGGGCGGTCGCGCCCTTCTCCAGTCGTAACGCCAGTCGCTCCCGATGCGCGCGGCCCTTCACGACGGCATACAGCTCGTCGCTCACCTTCGCCGATGGTCCGGTGAAGATGCCGCGCTGCAGCAGCAGCCGATCGGGCGCCCGATGGTCGGCGCGCAGCGAGGCGGGCGCTTCAGCAGCCGAAGGTCGATCGTTGGTTTCGGTAACGGCTTGGGTAGCCGACTGATCCATGAAGTCCTCGAAATCCTCGGTGTCGATTGGCGGCGCTCCCGGTATTCGCTCCGGGTGTTGATGGGACAGACAGCCCCTGGATGCCGTTCGCGGCGGGTGCGAGGATATCAACCGACCTCGCCCCGTGCCTGTTCAGCAAGCAGGGTGCCGCAATTACTTCTGTTGCTCGACGTTCGCCGAACCGCCGACAAAGACGAATTTGTCGTAGGCCCAGTAACGGAAAACCACCGCGACGATCTGCCCGATCAACGTGCCGGAAATGTTGTCCGACAGCGGGGTGGACAGGTCGAGCACATAGCGGGAAAAACCGAGACAGCCCAGCTGTAAGCCGATGGCTACTACGTTGAACACGGCGTAGAGCAGATATTCACGGCCGGGGTTGCCGGTCTTCTTGTGCGCGAACGTCCACCACTTGTTTCCGAAGTAGGTGACAACGGTAGCCACAGCGATCGCGATGATCTTGGCGGGCAACGGAGAGTGGTACAGAATTCCCTCCCCGCCCCAGAACACGAGCAGGTTGTAGGTGCCCGCATCGACGAGGAACCCGATCGCGCCGACCACGAGGAACGCCCCGCCGCGCCGCAGGGCGCCGATTACTTTCGTGGCAAGCGGCTGCGCGGCAGGCGCCGGTGGCACGGAGCCGGACCGCTCGGGTGCTGACACGGGCTGCTCGGGGTAGGACACCGGGCGACGGTACCCCAGCCGGTGCCGACCGCGCCTTCGCTGCGCCCGGGCGCCGGAACCGGCCGCCTCCGACCGCACGCATTAGGCTCGGTGAACCGAGCGCACGCAGATCCTTACCGAGTACGCGCTGCGCCGCACTGCCCTGTACCCTCCCGGTGTTCCTATTCACACCGCCGACCTCGAGGATTGACCCGGGTGGACTCCACCGAGCTTCGTATCGCCGCCGTGGTCCCGTGCCACAACGAAGAGGCTTCGGTCGCCAAGGTCGTCGCCGACCTCCAGGCTGCCGTGCCGGGAATTGTCGTCTATGTGTACGACAACCTGAGTACCGACGCGACCGCTGAGCGGGCCCGCGCGGCCGGGGCGATCGTGCGCGCCGAGCACACCAAGGGCAAGGGCAATGTGGTGCGGCGGGCCTTCGCCGACATCGAGGCCGATGTCTATCTGATGATCGACGGTGATGACACCTACGAGGCGTCGGCCGCGCCGCTGATGATCAAGACACTGCTCGACGGCCCCTACGACCATGTGCTCGGCGTCCGCAAGCAGCAGGACGAGGGCGCCTCGGCGTACCGCTCGGGCCACGAGACCGGCAACAAAGTGCTCAACGGTGTTGTCGGAAAGGTGTTCGGCGAGAACGTCGAAGACATGCTCAGTGGCTTCCGAGTGTTCTCGCGCCGCTTCGTGAAGAGCTTCCCCGCGGTGTCGCGCGAATTCGAGATCGAGACCGAGCTGACGGTGCATTCGCTGCATCTGCGGGTGCCGCAGACCGCTGTCCCCGTCGGCTTCCGTGATCGGCCCGCGGGCAGCGAAAGCAAGCTGCGCACCTATCACGACGGCTTCAAGATTCTGGCGCTGATCATCGGCCTGGCCAGGCATGAGCGCCCGGTCGCGTTCTACGGCCTGTTCGGCACCCTGAGCTTCCTGGTGTCGATCATCTTGACCATTCCGATAGTGGTCGAGTTCTACAACACCCACGAGGTGCCGCGCTTCCCGACCCTGTTCCTCGGTTTCACGCTGCTGCTGCTCGGCAGCCTGGCCTGGACCGCGGGCCTGATCCTGGACGGCATCCGCCGCTCACGGCACGAGGCGTCCCGGCTGGTCTACCTGCGCTACTCGGCCGTCAGCGCCGACGACCCGCAGCGCCCGAACGGACATGGTGGTGACGCGAACGGTGGAGCCGACCGTTGACCACTTCGGCCGACCGGACCACGACCGACGACCGCGAGCCGGCACCCGCGGACAACGCGACACCAGCCGATAACACGCCGGATCGAGCACCCGACCTGGACCAGTCCTCGAGCTCGGACAATGCTGCGGCACAACCGAAGTCGCCCGAAGCCGCCGAATCGGCGGGCACAGCACGCAACGCGGTCGGCCGAACAGCGCAGCGCATCGTCGCCCGCTTCGGCGCGGCGACCATCGCCTTCACCCTCCTTGCCACCCTCTTCGGCGCATTGTTCACCGTGGTGACCCCGCCGTTCTGGGGTCATGACGAGATCACCCAGTTCGGCCGGGCCTACCAGGTCGCCCACGGCGGCTTCCTGCCCGAGCGGATCAAGGACGATCGCGCCGTCGCCTACGGCGGCAACGTGCCGACCAGCATCACCGCGTTGATGGGCTACGCGCTGCAGGACTACACGACCAACCCCGATGAGCCGGACCCGATGGTCGCCGAGCCCGGCGACTACGACCGGCTCGGCGGTGCGGCGATCTCCTCTGCCACCGAACCGGTCTGGTTTACCAATACCGCCGCGTACTCGCCGGTGCCGTATATCCCGGCCGCCGTCGGCATTCGGCTTTCCGAGCTGTTGGGCCTCGACGTCGGCGGCATGGTGCTGCTCACCCGGTTCGCCGGACTTTTCGCTTACCTGAGCATCGTCGGATTCGGCTTGTCGGCGCTGCGCAGACATCGGGTGCAATGGTTGGCGTTCACCGTCGCCGCGCTGCCGATCGCGGTGTTCCAGTCGGGCACGGTCACGGCCGACACGTTGACCAACGCGCTGGCCATCATGGTGTCCGCGTTGCTGGTCAAGGCACTTTTCCTCGGCGACCGGCTCGGGCGGGTGGAAACGGCGGCGTTGCTGAGCGCGACCATCCTGCTGCCGATCAGCAAGCCGACATATGTGTTGCTCGCGATGCTCGTCGTGGTGGTGCCGGTACATCGGCTCGGATTCTCGCGCGTCGCGCCCGGCGCATCGTGGGCCGACTCCGGGTGGCAGCGCTGGATCCCGTGGGGATTCGCCGCCGCCGGTGGTCTCGTTTTCGCGGCCTGGATGAAGGTCGCCGCGCCGACCGGCGACGGCATGGGCCTGATGCGCCCGCCGCACCAGTGGAACTCCGTCAAACCCGGCGAGCAGTTGCACGGCATCCTCGCCGATCCCCTCCATTTCGTGAACACCTTCGGCGACAGCATCGCGCTGCGGGACGAGCGGTGGTTCAGCCAGTTCTTCGGCGAGCTCGGCTTCTCCTACATCGACGTGCCCGCCTTGTCGATGCTGGCCTGTCTGCTCGCCTTCGCGGTGAGCGTCGGCATCGCGGAGCGGATGAATCCAGCCACAGCGACGTTGCGGCGCGCACTGATCGTCGCACTCACCGTGGCGGCCAGTGTCGCGATGATCTACGTGACGCTCTATATGTCCTTCACGCCGGTCGGGTACTACATCATCGACGGCGTGCAGGGCCGCTACTTCGTCCCGCTGGCGATCATCGGGCTCGCCGTGCTGCTGCGGTGGATGCCGTTGCGTCTCACCGACTCCGAGGGCAAGACACCGACTCGAGGCCCGGCGATCTCCGTCATCGCGGCCACCGCGTTCGCGCTGATCGCCGCGCTGTGGAAGTACTACTCCATTGTCTGGGGCTGATCTCGATAATCACCGAACAATCGGTCACCAGTTAGCGATCTCGAGTTTGCCGAGCACTCCCCCCTGATCACAATGAGGACATCGATGTGCGCGATAAATTGTGATGTCCGTCTCGAGATGCTCTACGAATCCTGACAGTTCACTCTGATAGTGAACACGAAAATCGCTGACAGATAATGGTTTCGAAATATCAAAGAGACCACTCGGTCCGATAGATGAACCAGACCTTAACAAACAATCACATTTCATTCACCACGAATTAGCTGGCCTCGATTCTCATTACGGAGTCCCCCTCCGAACAATGTGCATCGAGGTTCCAGAAATGCTGATGAGGAAATTTGCCGCCACGTCGGCACTGCTGATCGCCGCGATCAGCGTGACCGCAGGCGCTGTCAACGCCGCACCCGCCGAGGAGGCGTCGGTCAACTTCACCGCGAACGCCACCGACACCTCGACCATCGTCACGACCGATGCCGGCGCCATGACGATCGAAGACGGTGTCTTCAAGATCAAAGCGAGCAACGGCACGGTGCTGGCGGGAACCCCGCTGTCGTTCCGGGTCGACGACTTCGAGTTCCCGATCGCCGCCGCGATTTCGGGCCGCACCGCCGCCCTCACCCCGCAGCTCGACATGGATCGCGCGGTCTACAAGCCGGTCGCGCTGCCTTTCGAGGACAAGGCCCCCTGGAAGAGCGAGTACGACCGTGAGGTGGCCGCCTTCAACCGCTTGAAGGACACCATCGCCATGGGCGCCACCATCGGCACCCTGGTCGGCGGGCTCGGTGGCGCGGCGGTCGGTTGTGTGCTCGGTGGTGTGCTGGGCGGCGCGGTTGTCGGTGGCACCATCGTCGGCCTGTTCGGTCCGTTCCTGCCCGCTGCCGCTGTCGGCTGCATCGCGGGTATTGCCGTGGTCGGCGCCGTCGGCGCCGTCGCGGGCCAGATCTTCATCACCGCCCCGGTGGCCATCGGTGCGGCGATTCAGTACTTCACCACCATCAACCAGCCGTTCAACGCGCCCGCCAAGTAGCGCGCGCCTTCGAAACCGCGAAACCCGCCCGGCGAATACGCCGGGCGGGTTTCGCGGTTCAGGTCAGTGCGCCGAGCCGATCTCGGTCTCGCCCGCGGCGGCGTAGGCGCGCTCGGTCAGCGCTTTGTGCGGACGCCACCACGATTCGTTGTCGCGGTACCACCGGATGGTCGCGGCCAGTCCCGCGCGGAAGTCGGAGTAGCGCGGGGCCCAGCCGAGTTCGGACCGCAGCAGCGATGCATCGATCGCATAGCGCTGGTCGTGACCGGCGCGGTCGGTGACATGGTCGAAGTCGTCGGGGTCGCGGTCGAAGGCCTCCAGGATCATCCGCACCACCGACTTGTTGTCGAGTTCGCCGTCGGCGCCGATCAGATAGGTCTGACCGATCCGACCACGTTCGAGAATGTCCCACACCGCCCGGTTGTGGTCGTCCACATGGATCCAGTCGCGCACCTGATGTCCGGCGCCGTAGAGCCGCGGCCGGACCCCGTCGATGAGATTGGTGATCTGGCGCGGGATGAACTTCTCCACATGTTGATAGGGCCCATAGTTGTTGCTGCAGTTGGAGATCGTCGTACGGACACCGAACGAACGGGTCCAGGCACGCACCAGCAGGTCACTGGAGGCCTTGGTCGCGGAGTAGGGGCTCGACGGGTTGTAGGCGGTGTTCTCGTCGAACGCGGCGGCCTCCGGAGTGAGGTCGCCGTAGACCTCGTCGGTGGAGACATGGTGGTAGCGGACCTCGTGCCTGCGCACCGCCTGCAGCAGCGAGTAGGTGCCGACGATATTGGTCTGCACGAACGGCCACGGGTCGGCGAGGGAGTTGTCGTTGTGCGATTCGGCCGCGAAATGGACGACGGCGTCGACACCGCTGACGAGTTCGTCGACCAGGTCCAAATCGGCAATGTCACCGTGTACGAAGTCGATTCGGTCGGCCACCGGCGCGAGCGAGGCCCGGTTGCCCGCGTAGGTCAGGGCGTCAAGGACGGTTACCGTCGCGTCGGGGCGCTCGGCCACGGTCTGTCGAACGAAATTCGCACCGATGAATCCGGCACCGCCGGTTACGAGCAATCGCACTCCACGACACTACGTCCACCGCCGGGCCCGTCGGCGGCCGAGGGCCTTCGCAGTGCTGGGAGGCATTTCGGCGATGTGATCTTGATCTCATTACCTGAGGGAAGAGTGCGGCGCCCAGTTCGATTTTCCGACAAAATCCCTAGTCGATGCGCTTATTTCCAACACCCCACCGAGCCTCGGGTCTCAATGGTGAACAAAATTTGAATAAAAGGTCACAACCGGTTCACCACTCGTTAGCTGGTCTAGATTTCGATCGTCTAGTCCCCTCCGAACGCTTCACACTGAGGTCTAAAACAAATGCTGATGAGGAAATTCGCCGCTACGTCGGCCCTGCTGATTGCCGCCATGGGCGTCACCGCAGGTACCGTCCACGCGGATCCGGCGGCCCCGGCTGCCGACGCGCCGATCAACTTCACCGCCAAGGCCACCGAAACCCAGTCGATCGTGACGACCGATGCCGGATCGATCGTTGTCGAAGATGACGCACTGAAGATCAAGGCCGCCAACGGCACCGTGGTCGCGGGTACCCCGTTGACGTTCCGCGTCGACGAGTTCGAGTTCCCGATCGCCGCCGAAATCTCCGGCCGCACGGCGACTCTCACCCCGCAGATGGACATGGAGCACGCGACGTACAAGCCCGTCGCGCTGCCCTTCGAGGACAAGGCGCCCTGGAAGTCCGAATACGACCGTGAGGTGGCCGCCTTCAACCGCTTGAAGGACACCATCGCCATGGGCGCCACCATCGGCACCCTGGTCGGCGGCCTCGGCGGCGCGGCCATCGGCTGCGTGCTCGGCGGCGTGCTGGGCGGCGCGGTTGTCGGTGGCACCATCGTCGGCCTGTTCGGTCCGTTCCTGCCCGCTGCCGCTGTCGGCTGCATCGCGGGTATCGCCCTGGTCGGCGCGGTCGGCACCGTACTGGGTCAGATCTTCATCACCGCCCCGGTGGCGATCGGTGCGGCGATTCAGTACTTCACCACCGTCAACCAGCCGTTCGTCCCGGCCAAGTAGAACCGGCGTCGCACAACCCGATGCAGGGAACCCCGCCCGGCCCTCGCCGTGGCGGGGTTGCCTGCATCTGTCATATGGAACCGCCGCGCCGAATGCCCGTAAGCCCGATCAGGTAAACGAACGGTGAATGATTCAGGGACAGCAGCTGACAATTTGCGGTCCAGGGCCACCGAGCCGAATCAATTCCGAATGGAAGAGCAAGCAATTGTCGATGCGGAAAGGTGTTGCGGCAGGCGCCACCTGGCACATGTGAACCCCGCCCCGGAAACTCCAGGGCGGGGTTCGACTCGTCCGGCCGACCGTGATCAAGCCGTCCGAGCCTGCTCCGGCTGCTCGAGGCGAGCGCGCACGAATCGGGAGACCCTGGCCAACGCCGCTCTGCCCTCGGGGAGGTTGGGGAAGATGCTCATGAACGCGTGCACCTGGCCACGCCAGAGTTCGAGGGAGTTCGGCACGCCCGCCGCGGTGAGCCGCTGCGCCATCAGTTCGCAGTCGTAGCGCAGTATTTCGTCCTCGGCCGCGATCAACAGCACCGGTGGCAGGCCGGCCAACGCACCGTTGACCGGCGAGAGCATCGGATCGAGCCTGCGGTCGACTTCGGCCCCGATCCGCACCACAGCGGCCAGCGCGGACAGCGGGATATACGGATCACGCGCGGTGTTGATGTAGTCCCGCTTAGCGGCGTAGTCCAGATCGAGCAGTGGGCTCAGTCCGATCAGGCCCGCCGGGCTCGGCAGCCCGAGTTCGATCGCGCGCAGCGCCGTGGCGAAAGTCAGGTAGCCGCCCGCCGAATCGCCCGCGAAGACGATTCGTGCCGGGTCCGCCCCGTGTTGCAGCAGCCAGCGGTAGGCGCTCATGCAGTCGTCGATCGACTGGGTGATGCTCTGTGCGGGCAGCTGGCGGTAGTCGACATTCACCACCGGCAGGCCGGTGCGCCTGGCCAGACTGGCCGCGACGGGGCGGTGGGTACGCAGTCCACATACCGCGAATCCGCCGCCGTGCATGTACAGCACCGCGCCGTGACGCAGTGCGCGCGAGCCGCCGGAAGGACGGATCACCTCGAGCCGGAAACCGTTCAGCTCCACCTGCTCCCGGTCCACGCCACGTGGCTCCGGGCGCAACCGCGCCAGGGTGTCGATCGCGGCCGCGCCGATGGGAATGGTCGCGCGGGTGATGGGCGCGACTCGCAACACCGGCCGCACCACCCCCAGGCAGGTCGCCAGCAACATTCGGGAGTGCGCGCTCTGGCCATCCGGATTCATCACCACACCGGGCTCGCCGACTCTGCTCGTTGCCATCGCGCACCTACCTCACAACTGGCGCGCCGAGCCCGACCGGGGGTTGTCGCGGGCGAGGTGTCGACGCTGACATCTCACATATTGATATTTCAGAACATCACGTTAACGTGATCTACGCAACAAGAATCGCCCGGCACGCCCGGGCACCAAACGTTTGTGATCAATTTGTGGGCGAGTCGGAACCTCCCCAACTCCGGGCCAGGCGAAACTGGCAGACTTCTCCCCATGCGCGGAATCATCTTGGCGGGCGGCACCGGTTCCCGGCTGCACCCCATCACGCGCGGGGTGAGCAAGCAGCTCGTCCCGGTCTACGACAAACCGATGATCTACTACCCACTGTCCACGCTGATGCTCGCGGGCATCACCGACATCCTCGTAATCACTACCCCGGAGGACGCCGAAGCCTTCGGCAGACTGCTCGGCGACGGCAGTCAGTTCGGCATCGCCATCGACTACGTCGTCCAGCAGGTGCCCGACGGGCTCGCCAGGGCCTTCGTACTCGGCGCGGATCACATCGGCGGCGACAGCGCGGCACTGGTGCTCGGCGACAACATCTTCCACGGTCCCGGCCTCGGCACCAGCCTGAGCCGTTTCGCGGCGGTCGACGGTGGCGCGGTGTTCGCCTACTGGGTGTCGGACCCGACCGCCTACGGCGTCGTCGAATTCACCGAAGGTCGGGCGGTATCGATCGAGGAGAAGCCGAAGACCCCGCGGTCCAACTACGCCATCCCCGGGCTGTACTTCTACGACAACGACGTGGTCGAGATCGCGCGTGGGCTGCGCCCCTCTGCGCGCGGTGAATACGAGATCACCGACATCAACCGGGCCTACCTGGAACAGAATCGGCTTCAGGTGGACGTATTGGCCCGCGGCACCGCGTGGTTGGACACCGGCACCTTCGACTCGCTGCTGGACGCCGCCAACTACGTCCGCACCATCGAACAGCGGCAGGGCCTGAAAATCGGTGTGCCGGAAGAGGTCGCGTGGCGGATGGGGTTCATCGACGATGACCGGCTGCGCGCAGCGGCGGAACCGATGGTCCGTTCGGGTTACGGTAGCTACCTGCTCGACCTGCTCGAGCGCGGACGGGACTGGTGAGCATGGAGTTCCGTGAACTCGCCGTGCCCGGCGCCTGGGTGATCACCCCGCGCCAGCTCGGTGACGATCGTGGCATGTTCCTCGAATCGTTCAAGGCCTGCGAATTCGAGAAGATCACCGGGCGGGCGTTCGACCTGCGACAGGTCAATTGCTCGGTCTCGGCCGCAGGTGTGCTGCGCGGCATCCACTACACCGAAGACCCACCGGGCCAGGCGAAATACGTGACCTGCGTGCGCGGTGCATTCCTCGACGTTGTCGTCGACCTGCGCCCGAGCTCGCCCACCTACGGCCACTGGGACAGCGTGGTCCTCGACGACGTCGACCGGCGCTCGATGTTCCTGTCCGAGGGCCTCGGACACGCGATCCTGTCGCTGGAGGATCACTCCACCGTCACCTATCTCTGCTCGTTGGAGTACAGCCCCGAATTCGACAGGGATATCGATGCTTTCGATCCACAGCTCGGCATCGACTGGCCTACGGTCGGCCGCGACGGCACGCCATTGACCTACGTCCGCTCCCCCAAAGACACTGTGGCACCGCCTTTTTCGTAATCCGACGGCAATGACCGAACGCCACCACCGCAATAGGTGGTGGCATTCGGCTGCCAGTGGGCCGCAGCGGAGTCAGCCGACGAGTTCGAGCTCCGGCTCCGGTGCGGTGGCCCGCTTGCGCCGCGTGGGCACGAACGCGAGCAGCGCGACAAGGGCACCGATAATGGTGACGCCGGCGGCGAACTCGAGTCCGGGGCGATAGGCGGCGAGCACCGCCGACGGCGAAGTGTCGGTGTGCGCACCGGAGGAGATGATCGCGGTGGTGACGGCCAGGACGATTGCCGCGCCGACCTGCATGGAGGTCTGGAGCACGCCGGCCGCCAGGCCCTGTTCGTCGTCCTCGATACCGTTGGTCGCCTGAATGTTGATGGCGGGGAACCCGACCCAGCCGATACCGATCAGCAGCACCGCGGGCAGCAGCATCGTCCAGTAGGACGGTGCGGTGTCCAGCCGCAGGAACAGCAGGTAGCCGATGGCCATCACTACCATGGTGACCGCGATGATCGGCCCGGTGCCGAACCGGTCGACCAGCTTGTCGGAGAAGAACGCCGAGCCCACCACGAGCAGCCCGACCGGCAGCAGCGCCATCGCCAGCTTCAGCGGCGACCAGCCGAGCGAGTCCTGCATGTACAGCGTCACGATGAACTGCCAGCTGAAGTAGGACCCCGCCACCGCGATGATCGCGAGACTGGCCCGCACCAGCGACGACTTCTTCAGGATGCCGAGCCGGACCAGCGGGTACGCGACCCGCTTCTCCACCTCGACGAAACCGACGAACAGCACCACGACCGCGACGAACGAACCGATGGTGCGCACCGATGCCCAGCCCACTTCCGGCGCGGTGACCACGGTGTAGACCAACAGCAGCATGCCCGCGGTGGACAACAGCGCGCCGAGGATATCGTGACCACCCTCGTCGGCGGCCTCATCCTTGGGCACCAGCACGTAGGCGGCGACCAGCGCGGCCAGCGCGATCGGCACCGGAAGCAGGAAGGTCCAGCGCCAGCCGATACCGGTCATCAGCCCGCCGAACAGCAGGCCGCAGGAGTAGCCGCCCGCGCCGAACACGGTGTAGATGGAGAGCGCCTTGTTGCGCGCCGGGCCCTCGGCGAAGTTCGTGGTGATGATGGAAAGGCCGGTCGGCGCGGTGAAGGCGGCGGCAAGGCCCTTGATGAAGCGGGTGAGGATCAGCAGCGGGCCCGAGGTGACAAGGCCGCCCGCCAGCGAGGCGATCGCGAAGACCGCGAGCGCGATCAGGAAGACTTTTCGCCGACCGAGCAGGTCGGCGGTGCGTCCGCCGAGCAGCAGCAGGCCGCCGTATCCGAGCACGTAGCCGCTGATCAGCCACTGCAGGGTGGAGGTGGACAGATCGAGTTCGGCGCCGATGGACGGCAACGCGACTCCGATCATCGAAACGTCGAGACCGTCGAGGAACAACACAATGCAGAGGGTGATCAACATGCCCCAGAGACGGAGAGACCAGTTGATCGAATCCGTCGCCTGGGCGGCCGGTTCGGTTGCCGCAGAAGTCATGCGAGGTACGTTACATGCAGGCGCATTAAATGCCAACACAACTAATGCACTTGCATTTAAGTTCGGAGACCACTAAGATGGGGCCATGTCGAAGGTGTCGACTCCAGACGCAGCCCGGCGCACCGTCGCGCCGACCGGGCTGGTGGGCGAGTGGCGTGAGCTGCTCGACCGACATGCGGCGGTGAGTTGCGCACTCGAAAAGGCGCTGCAGAATCAGCATGAGATCGGGCTCAGCGAGTTCGAGACGCTGGATCGGCTGATCGACGCCGACTGCGGCAACTACCGAATGAGCGACCTGGCCAATGACATCTACCTGAGCCAGAGTGCACTCTCGCGCGCCGTGGCTCGACTGGAACGCGATGGGCTCGTCTCACGCACCATGTGCGCCGAGGACCGGCGCGCGATCTTCGTCTGCCTCACCGACAAGGGCCGCCACGTCTACGAACAGGCAGTGCCGACCCATCGCGGGATACTCGAGAACACCTGGGACGTCGGTCCACGCTGCACCTAGGCGGCACCGATCGCCCGTTGTCCCACTGATTACACGCCGGTGCGCGCCTCTTCGATGACGAACCGCGCATCCGACGCGGCGGCCTTGATGCCGGCGAAAGCCTTTCGGTATCGCGCTGTTTCGGGTTCCTTGTCCAAGTAGACCGGGCCGGTGAAGGCCTCGACGTAGACAACCGGCGGTTCGGTCAGCTCGCCCGCGGCAACCTCGGCGAAATCGAGCAGCACGAAGCGGCCCGCGTCCATGCCATCGTGATAGCCGGAGTCCGAGGGCACCACCTGGATGCGCACATTGGGTAGATCGCACATGCGCCGTAGGTGTTCGAGTTGCTCGGCGGCCACCTCGCTGCCGCCGATACGGTGCCACAGCAGCGACTCGCTGATCACCACGTCCAGCTGTAGCGGCGAATCGCTGCGAGTCACCAACTCCTGCCGCGCCATTCGCAACTGCACCCGGCGCTCGATCTCGGCGTCCGTCGCGTCGGGTCGGCCCGCGGCGAGCAGCGCGCGCGCATAGGACTCGGTCTGCAGCAGGCCGGGAATCAGCTCGTTCTCATAGGTGGACAGCAGCCTGGCGGCTTCCTCCAGCCCGATGTACACCTCGAAGCCCTCGGTGATCACATCGCTGTAGCCGGTCCACCAACCCCTGGCCTTGGTTTCCCTGGCCAGCGCGGTCAACGGCTCGACGAGTTCGCTCGGTGCACCGTAGATCTTGCACATGGCTTCGACATCGAGGCCGCGCAACGAGGTCTGGCCGGTTTCGATCCGCCAGATCTTGGCTTCGGACCACTCGAGCCGCTGGGCGGCCGTCCTCGTGGTCATTCTGGCTCGGTTGCGCAGATCGCGGAGGTGGCGGCCCAATTGCCTGCGCGGCATCGTCGAACCTGTGGTGCCGTGCGGTGAAGCCATACTTCCCCCTCGTGCCGTGCGTCATTGCCGCTCGCGAACCTCCCGTGAACGTGAGTGCGACGCTTCCTACCTGATGTCCGTCGGTGGAATCGGAAATCCGAACAGCATTGTTTCACAATGAAACTCACAGAGAACACTGTGGGTGTCACAGATACGCCGATGACCTAGCTACGTCGAATGGGTTCGAGCACCGTCGGATGCGGCAATCCAGGTCGGTTGCTACTTGCGCGAACCGCCCTTGCGGAACCGCCAGAACTGCACCGCGCGCACATCTTCGGAGAGCTGGTTGACCGGCTCCGCGACATCCGAAAGCGCCTGGAACAGATCGTCGGCCAGCTCGCTGATGTGCTCCACCCTCGTCGCCAGCCTGGAGGCGTTCACCAGGAATTCCAGCAGCAGCCGGACCACGGCCGCGATGGTCAGCCCGAGCGGCATCGCCACCAGCGCGGCCAGCACCCCGAGCACCGCGGAGACCTGCCACATCACTACGATCAGCGTGATCGGCAGCGCCACCGCGAAGGCCAAACCGAGCATGTAGGCCAGCGGCAACAACGTCCTGGTCGCCGGGCGATGAAACTGAACATCGAGCAGTCCGCGGGCGGCCTCGACACTCCACTTGCCGAAGGCGCGCGGGCTTTCGAAGGGCTCGGCGGGCGCTTCCTCGGAGACGGCGGAGCGGGAGAACCGCCGGGAGGCGGACTCTTTCCAAGCGATCCAGCGCGATTCGGTCTCGTATTCATCCGAATCCGGCGCCGGAACGCCGTTGGATTCATCGGTCATGTCGCGATCCTCCCCGCATCGCGCCGACCCGCCAAGAGACGACCGGAAACCTGCCATAGCGAGCCCGCACGAGTGAGACGAATACGACACTCGGAAAGATCTTTTGAAAACCCGTAACGCCCACGCCACCCCCTGCCGATACGACCCATGAATGCAGCAGGACCCAGTTCATCGGGGAATGGAGAAAGACAGTGCGCACCACGTTTCCGACTTCCGTCTCGGCGGCAGAAATGACTGCCGCGGCGCAGGAGTACATCCAGCGCGGGTGGACGATCGCTGAAACGACGAACGGAATCTGCCTGATCACGGATGCCGATTTATCGGGCATCGAGGTCAGCGGTGAGCTGGCCGCCGAGGTGCGCCGGTTCCTCCGCGCGAACAACCTGTCCGGTCCCGTGATCGAGATCCCCGGCGCCGAGCGTCGCGAGATCCACCTGGTCACCGGCGTCCGCAAGGCCGCGATGGCGCTGGAGGCGCTGCGCGAGGCCGGCGCGACCGTCTACACCGACGGCGATGGCATTCCGCTGCCGCCGACTCAGCTGATGGCGGGCTCGGCCTGCTGGCGCATCGCGCCGAACGAGGCCCGCTGGATCCCGCCGGTGGTCGCGATCAGCGCGGCCGTCCGCTCGGCGTTCTCGCGCAAGCAGCGCACCGCGCTCACCAGCGTCGCCTGCTGATAGCCGCCTGCATCAGGGCAGGGTCCGCACTACCCGGCCCACCATGACCGATAACCGCAATGCGGTTATCGGTCATTGCTGTTTCACTCTGCGTTGCCGCGGGTGATGATGGGGTATGGCCCAGATCACCGATCCGTCTCGCACGCTGCTGCGCACCTGCCCGCTGTGCGAGGCGGTCTGCGGACTCGAAATCACCCTCGATCCCGACAACCATGTGACCTCGGTCCGTGGTGATCGGCAGGATCCGTTCAGCAAGGGCTTCCTCTGTCCCAAGGGTGCGAGCTTCGGGCATCTGGACGAAGACCCGGACCGGTTGACCGAACCGATGATTCGCGACCGTGCGACCGGCACGTGGCGCACCGCGTCCTGGGGCGAGGCGTTCGATCTGATCGCCGAGCGCATGCCTGCGATCGTGGCCGAGCACGGGAACCAGTCCACGGCGCTGTATCTAGGCAATCCCAATGCGCATACGGTGGCGGGTGCGCTCTATGCACCGGTGCTGATCCGCGCGCTCGGCACCAAGAATTTCTATTCCGCGAGCACGGCCGACCAGATGCCCAAACAGGTGGCAAGCGGGCTGATGTTCGGTGATCCACTGACGGTGGCGGTGCCCGATCTCGATCGCACCGACTATCTGCTCATGCTCGGCGCCAACCCGCTGGAGTCGAACGGATCGCTGTGCACCGCACCGGATTTCCCCGGCAGGTTGAAAGCGATGCGCAAACGGGGCGGCCGATTCGTCGTCGTCGATCCTCGGGTGACCCGCACCGCGAAGCTCGCCGACGAACATCTGTTCATTCGGCCGGGCAGCGATGCTTATCTCTTGTTCGGAATTGTCCACACGTTGTTCGCGCAGAACCTGACAGACGTGCGCGTCGAAGTTTCCGGACTCGATGACGTGCGCGCAGCCGCGGCGGATTTCACCCCGGAGGTGGTCTCGGTACGAACCGGGGTACCTGCCGAGACCGTTGTCCGGCTCGCCCACGAGCTCGCGGCCGCGCCGACCGCCGCGGTGTACGCCCGGATCGGCACCTGCACCGCCGAATTCGGCACCCTCACCCAGTGGCTTGTCGATGTGATCAATGTGTTGACCGGCAATCTGGACTCCCCCGGCGGCGCGATGTTCGCGAACGCCGCTGCCGGCGGCATCGCCCGCACCACACCGTTCCGCACCGGCCGCTGGACCAGCCGGGTCCGCGCACTGCCCGAGACGATGGGCGAACTGCCGGTGGCCACCCTGGCCGACGAGATCACCACACCCGGCCAGGGGCAGGTCCGCGCGGTGATCACCGTCGCGGGCAACCCGGTGCTCTCCGCGCCGAGCGGGGTCCGGCTGGACGCGGCCTTCGCACAGCTGGAGTTCATGGTCAGCGTCGACAGGTATCTGAACGAAACCACCAGGCACGCCGATGTGATCCTGCCGCCGCCGCGGCCGGTGCAGTCGCCGCACTACGACTTCGCACTCCTGCAGTTCGCGGTCCGTAACTATGCGCGCTATTCGCGGCCGCTCGTGCCGCTCGGCGATCGTCCCTCGGAGGCCGGAGTCATCGCTCGGCTCGCCGCGGCGCTGACCGGAAGCCCGCACGACGGGACCGGTGGGCCGGACCCGCTCACCACGGTGGACGAGCTGGTCATCGCGGGCACGCTGCACAAGGCCGGGCTGGCGGATCGACGGCCGGAGCTGATCGGCGCCAACAGCACCGAGCAGCGCATCGACCTGATGCTGCGCCTGGGCCCCTACGGGGAGTGGAATGGCGGCACGCTCAATCTGCAAGTGCTGCTCGACAATCCGCACGGCATCGATCTCGGGCCGCTGCAGCCGAGACTGCCGGGAGCGTTGCGCACAGCTTCCACGCGGGTGGAGCTCGCGCCGCGACAGCTGCTCGACGATGTGGCGAGGATGCGCGGCAGGCTCACCGACACCGCGCCGGATCTGGTGCTGATCGGACGACGCCAGTTGCGGTCCAACAACAGCTGGATGCATAACATCGCGACACTGGTGAGCGGATCGAACAAGTGCACGCTGCATATCAATCCCGCCGATGTGGCACGCCTCGGACTCGGCGACAATGCCGTGGTGAAGTCGGCCGCCGGATCGTTGACGGTGCCGCTGGAACCGACCGACGCGATCATGCCCGGGGTGGTGAGCCTGCCGCACGGCTGGGGTCACACCGGCAGCACCCAGACGGTGGCACAGGACCACGCCGGGGTCAATGCCAATGTGCTGACCGATGATTCGGTGGTCGACGTGCCGTCCGGGAACGCGGTGTTCAATGGTGTCCCTGTCACGTTGACGCCGGCCTGAGTGTGCCGCCGCGTTCGCTGTCGACCGACCGGCAAAAATGCCGGTCGGTCGGCTTCTGGCTAGCTTGTGGAAACCCTTGCGCTAACTAGGCATTCGATACATTCTCAAGATGGATTTTGTAGCTTTGCCCGGTGAAACCCATTAAGATGGATAGGATTTCGGTTTAGTCGCGGTTCAGCGTCGAACCCCGAGTAGCCGGACTCCGGCTACCAGAGGGGGCCCAGATGCCCGGCACGCAGCGTGGCAGTGACGGCGAGCACGAACTACAAGACAGGTACGGCACCCAGGACAGAGCCGGTCGTTTCTACGACGACCAGGTGCTGGACCGACTGAATCCCACGATGATCGAATTCATCGCACGGATGGACATGGCCTTCATCGCCACCTCGGACAAGCACGGGGAATGCGACGCCAGCTTCCGCGCGGGCCTGCCCGGCTTTCTGCACGTCATCGACGAACGCACGATTGCCTATCCCGAATACCGCGGCAACGGCGTCATGGCCAGCCTCGGCAACATCCTGGAGAACCCACACGTGGGCATCCTGCTAATCGATTTCGTCCGCGACCTGATCGGCCTGCACATCAACGGCGCGGCCCGCATCATGGATGACGAGAACTTGCGTCGATCGGTGTCCGACCTACCGGAGAACCACAAAGGTCGAGCGGCCGAACACTGGGTGGTCGTCGACATCGACGAGGCCTATATCCACTGCCGCAAGCACATTCCACACCTGGTACCCACCGCGCGAGAGCAGCGCGACTGGGGCACCGACAACGTCCGAGCCAAGGGCGGCGACTACTTCGGCGCCAAAGCACAATCCCGCGAGGCAACCGACCCCACCACCCCCGCTTTGGTCCCCCGCTGATCGCCGCACCGGTTCACGGCTGCGTTCCGGGAGCGTCCTCGGACTCTCCGCGCGTCGAGGGTAGTGAAATGGACGTTTCAGACAGGGCTTTGGACCGCCCTCCGACTACCCTCGCTGAGCTCCGATCCGAGGTCAGTGGATTTTGAAGATGACCAGGCGTTGGACGACGAAGTTGATGACGGTGGCGGTGCCCTGGGCGACGACAAAGGCCAGCGGCTGCCGCCACCATTCGTCCGCCAGTGTGGCGTAGAGCACCCCGTTGATGCCGACCTGGACGGCGAAGGTGATGGCGTAGAGAACCACCACCGCGAGGAAGCGGGCTCGACTCGGTGGCGCCTGGAAGGTCCATCGGCGGTTGATCAGATACGCGGTGGTGGTGCCCGCGATGAAGCTGATCGACTTGGCGACGCTGACCGGCAGCCCGATCAGGTTCAGCAGCAGGCTGTAAATCCCGTAGTCGACGACGGCCGACAACCCGCCGGTGACACCGAAGCGGATGATCTGCGTTTTCAGGTCGACATCGGTACCGCCCGGCTCGTCGACAAGCGGCAGCTCGGTCGGGAGCGGGAGGTGGGGTTCGGCATGCACGCGACGAGCGTAGCGGGAGGCGGCCGGTGACGTAGGCGGGCGTTGTGCCGGTCTCCGTACCGGGGAGTACGGCGAGGCCGACCGTATGTCCGGCCATGCATGTAGCCTCTATGCCGATGTCCACGAAAGCTCCGACCGCCACCACAACCGGTATCAACTCCGGCAGCACCCCCGATGACGCGTTCGCTCTGCCGACACGTACTCGGGCGTTGACCGGGTGGGGTCGCACCGCACCTACCTCTTCCGAAGTGCTCTCGACGAGCGATCCCGAACTGATCGCCAAGGCCGTCGCCATGGTCGCCGAGGACAACGACAGCAAGCCTGCCCATCTGCGCCGCGGTGTGATCGCGCGCGGACTCGGCCGCTCCTATGGCGATCATGCGCAGAATGCCGGCGGCCTCGTCGTCGACATGACCGCGCTCAACCGCATCCATCGCATCGACGGCGACACCCACATCGTCGATGTGGACGGCGGGGTCAGCCTGGATCAGCTGATGAAGGCCGCGCTGCCGTTCGGGCTGTGGGTTCCGGTGCTACCGGGCACCCGCCAGGTGACGATCGGCGGCGCCATCGCCTCCGACATCCACGGCAAGAACCATCACAGCGAGGGCAGCTTCGGCAACCACGTGCGCTCGATCGATCTGCTCACCGCTGACGGGCAGGTGCAGCACCTCACACCGAAGCGCAACGCCAAGCTGTTCTGGGCCACCGTCGGCGGCAACGGACTCACGGGCATCATCCTGCGCGCCACCATCGAGATGGTGGTCACCGAGAGCGCCTACTTCCTCAACGACGGCGTCAAGACCACGACCCTCGACGAGACGATCGCGGCGCACAGCGACGGCAGCGAAGCCGACTACACCTACTCCAGCGCATGGTTCGACGTGATCAGCCCGCTGCCGAAGCTCGGCCGCGCGACCATCACCCGTGGCCGCCTCGCCAAGCTCGACGAGCTGCCCGCGAAGCTGCAGCGTAGGCCGCTGAAATTCGACGCACCCCAGCTCATGACGGTTCCGGACATCTTCCCGAACTGGACCATGAACAAGGTGACGCTGATGTCCATCGGCGAGGCGTACTACCGGATGGGCGGCAACTACACCGGCAAGGTGCAGAACCTGACGCAGTTCTACCACCCGCTGGACATGATCGCGGAGTGGAACCGTGGCTACGGATCCAACGGATTCCTGCAGTACCAGTTCGTGGTGCCGACCGAGGCGGTCGAGGAATTCAAGCGGATCATCATCGACATCCAAGCCTCTGGCCACTACTCGGCACTCAATGTTTTCAAGCTGTTCGGGCCGGGCAACCAGGCGCCGCTGAGCTTCCCGATGCCGGGCTGGAACATCTGCGTCGACTTCCCCATCAAACCGGGGCTGAACGAACTGGTCGGCGAGCTGGACAAGCGGGTGATGGAGTTCGGCGGTCGGCTGTACACCGCGAAGGACTCCCGCACCACCGCGGAGGCGTTCCACAAGATGTACCCCCGGATCGACGAGTGGATCAAGGTCCGCCGAAGTGTCGATCCCACAGGCGTTTTCATGTCCGATATGGCGAGAAGGCTGGAGCTCCAGTGATTAATGCCGTAGGCAACCCACAGTCCATCCTGCTGCTGGGCGGTACCTCGGAAATCGGGTTGGCGATCTGCGCCGAGTACCTGAAGAAGGGGCCCGCGCGGATCATTCTCGCCGCGCTGCCCGGTGATCCGCTGCGCGAGGACGCGGTCTCCCAGATGAAGGCGGCCGGCGCGAGCGAGGTCGAGGTCATCGACTTCGACGCACTCGACACCGAGAGCCACCCGAAGGTCATCGATACCGCCTGGGACGCGGGCGATGTGGATGTCGCCATCGTCGCCTTCGCTCTCGACGGCGATCCGGAAGAGCTGTGGCAGAACCAGCGCAAGGCCGTGCAGGTCGCCGAAATCAACTACACCGCGGCGGTCTCCGTCGGTGTGCTGGTCGGCGAGAAGATGAAGGCGCAGGGCTTCGGACGCATCATCGCCATGTCCTCGGTCGCCGGTGAGCGGGTGCGCCGCTCGAACTTCGTCTACGGGTCGACCAAGGCCGGCCTCGATGGTTTCTACCTCGGTCTCGGCGAGGCGCTGCGCCCCCATGGCCCGCGGGTGCTGGTGATCCGGCCGGGCATGGTGCGGACCAGGTTCTCGGCGCACGTCAAGGAGGCTCCGCTCACCGTCGAGAAGGAAGACATTGCGGCGCTTGCAGTTTCGGCCTCCCAGCGCGGCAGGGAGCTGATCTGGGCGCCCGGCGCCTTCCGCTTCGTGATGATGATCCTGCGCCACATCCCGCGCCCGATCTTCCGCAAGCTGCCCATCTGAGCTTGCCCGCCGCACCTCGGCCCTCCGCACCCGTTCCCGGGAACCGCAGCTCCTGCGGTGCTCGGAGCGGGTGCGGACCCGTAAGTAGGTGCGGCGCTACGGCCGATCGACCCGAGACCGGCAGGTCCGGTCGGAACGCACCAGGTCGCGTGCGGTGCGCGCATACCGCGCCGGGACCTGGCAGCATAAGCGCCGGTCGCCTGCGCGGCGACCTCGCGCAATGCCGAGTAGTCGGTGCGGCGCAACGATCACCGAGCCGACCCAGTGATTCTGGAGATGCAATGCGAGTATTCGGACAAGATCGCGCCGGCCACCCCGAGGTGCGCCGACCTCGTGGCAGGGTCGCCGACACGGTGGCCGCGCTGGATGCGGCCGCACGGTCCGATCGGCAGGCAGCGCGGCGCGGCGACGAGGCGGTTCGATGACCACGGCGACCGCAGTACATCCCACCGTCACGCGTCCGACCCGTGGCGCACTGATCGCGCGGCACATCGGCTCCGGCCTCGGTGCGGCGATTTCAGCGGCCCTTGTCGCCGTCATCGTGGCCACCGTTGGGCTGGTGGCGTTTTCGATGGTGCAGTGGCCTGCGTTCAACTCGTCGAATGTGACTCGGGCGATGACCACGGTGGGTCAGGTCCTTGCCGCGGTGCTGCTCGCCGTCGCGATCGGTCTCATTCGCGTTCAGCGGTGGCCATTGGTGGCCGAACTGCTGTCGTGGGTGGGGATTTCGACGTTCGTCACCTTCACCCTCGGCATGCCGCTGGCGGCGACCAAGCTGTATCTGTTCGGCGTCTCGGTGGATCAGGAGTTTCGCACCGAGTATCTGACACGGCTCACCGACAGCGCGGCACTGCACGACATGACCTACGCCGACCTACCTCCGTTCTATCCCGCCGGGTGGTTCTGGATCGGCGGGCGCGTGGCGAACGTGCTCGGCATGGACGGCTGGGAAGCCTTCAAGCCGTATGCCATCGGGTCGCTCGCTGTCGCGGCGGCGATCTCGCTCGTACTGTGGTCGAAGCTGATTCGCGCGGACTGGGCGATCGGAGTCACCGCGGCGATCACGGCGGTCGCTCTGACCACCGCCGCACCGGAGGCCTACAGCGCCGTCATCGTCATCCTGCTGCCGCCCGCCCTGGTGCTCGCCTGGGGTGCGTTGCATCGGCCGGGTGAGCACGGCGGAAACAAATCGGCAGCCAGACCTGCCACCCCGATAGCTGGGGGCGACACGACCAGCGGCGCCGCCTCGGCGGAGCCTGACAGCTCAACAACAGGCGCAAGTGCACCGGAAAGCATCGCCGACCCAGCCGAACACGGCAGCCGAACCACCGGCACGGACGCCCGGGCGGGCGCCGTGGTCGCGGCGGAGCGCGGGAGCCGGACGGCAGGCGGCTGGGGCGCGGTGATCGGGACCGGGTTGTTCCTCGGCATCGCGGCCATGTTCTACACGCTGTACTTCGGGCTCGCGGCCTTCGCGATCGGGCTGATGGGTCTGACCGCTGCCGGACTCGCCGTGCGGGCGCAGCGGGCGGCGGCGCATCCACGTCGGGCGCGGGTGGTTGCGACTACCGACGGTGGGGCGCCGTGGCGCGCCGCGATCGCACCACTGGTACGGCTGGCTGTCATCGCCGTGATTGCCGGGGTTGTCGCGCTCGTCGTGTGGCTGCCGTATCTGCTGAAGTGGCTGGGCACGACCACACCCAAATCAGGCACGGCGCTGCATTACCTGCCGGTATCGGGCTCCGAGCTGCCGCTGCCGATGGCACAGTTCTCGCTGCTCGGCGGACTGTGCCTGATCGGCACGGCCTGGCTGGTGGTGCGGGCTTCCTCGTCGCGGCGAGCACAGGCGCTCGGCATCGGTGTCGTGGCCATCTACCTGTGGACGCTGCTGTCGATGGCGGCCACGGCAGCGGGCACCACGCTGCTCTCGTTCCGGCTGGAGCCGATCCTGGACGTGCTGCTCGCCGCGGCGGGCGCGTTCGGCTTCGTGGAGGGCGCGCGAGCCGCCTACCAGGCGTTCAACGAGCCGGGACGATTCCGGCTCGCGGTGATCGCGCTCGCCACTGTCGGTGCGCTCGCGTTCACCCAGGACATCCCCAGGGTTCTTGCCCCCGAGATCACCACCGCCTACACCGACACCGACGGAAACGGCGAGCGCGCGGACCAGCGCAGCCCCTCGGCGGTGTCGCACTACCGCGAGGTGGATGCCGCGCTACTGGCCCAGACCGGCCGGCCACGCTCGGAGACGGTGCTCCTCACCGCCGACACCAGCTTCCTCGCCTTCTACCCCTATTACGGATTCCAGGCCCTCACCTCGCACTACGCAAACCCGTTGGCGGACTTCGCAGGCCGCGCCGCCACCATCAAGGGCTGGAGCAAGCTGGACTCCTCCCGCGCCATGCTCGACGCCCTCGCCGCCTCCCCCTGGCGCGCACCGGACGCCTTCCTGTTCCGCAGCAACGGCGACAACTACACCCTCCGCCTGGCCGAGGACGTCTACCCCAACGACCCCAACGTCAAGCGCTACACCGTGACGTTCCCCAAGAAGCTCTTCAACGATCCCCACTTCACCAGCACCGACATCGGCCCCTTCACCCTCATCACGGTGACCAGGTAGACGCGGATCCGCCCCGAGCGGAACGCCGAGCCTACCGACGAGGTGTGCAGCCGATCGGATCGGCGATACAGGCGTTCGCCGCAGGGCGACGGTTGCCTCACCGCCATCCCGGAAACCACGAGCCACAGTGGCGAACGCGGCATGCCACGAACACCAGGCCCGGGAGCGGCCCGATGTCGCCTGGCGAATCGCCAGGGCGTCCTGCCCAGCGGGCCCGACGGGGTCCGCAGCGCCGCGGCTCGCTCGGTGTCGGTGCATGGTGGTTCCCGTTATTCGCGGCTTGGTCGCCGAGGGCGTGCCGACCAGTCTCGACGCCATGCGCGCGAGTGTGGCCGATGCGGCGCTCGCCCGAATTCAGCGTGGTGAACGACGTCTCGGGTAGTCGGCCCGACCCTGATGTGACGCAAGTCGTTGCCGCAGCCGATGCTCCATGGAACATCCGCAGGGCCCTACCCGGGTGTTCGCCGCGGCCGCATGCCAATCGTGGGGCGGAATGAGTGGTTTGCGGGCGGAATGGGTAAGTGGACGGGGGCGGCCGGAACTCAGCGGAGTGGTCGGCGCAGGCAGAGTCGCGATGGCCTCTGCTAGGACATCCCGCTGACGCCAGGAAGCGGGGCTGCCAGGGTGTTCACAGGGTGGCTGGGTACTTTGGGCGGCTGGTTCTGCCATCTGGAGGAGTAGTTTGCAGGTCGAGACACTGGAAGTCGTAGGCGTCGGTTCAGCGGGAGCGACACCGAACGGAGTGTCTCTATCCGACCGACCGGTGTCGGTCGGGAAACGGCGGCAGTCGCGGATTCGGGTCGGTCGCGGCGATCTGGTCGTCGCGGTGGGGTATCTCGCGTTGGCGGTCACGGTGCTCTCGGGCCAGTGGCGCAACACACAGAGCGGGTATCTGATCAAAAGTGGTCAGGACCAGACGATGTGGGAATGGTTTTTCGCGGTGACCGCCCATTCGGTGGCCCACCTGCGGAATCCGCTCGGCACCGATCTGCAGAATTTTCCGGCCGGCGTGAACATGATGGCCAATACGGCCATGTTCGGGGTGGGAGTCCCGCTCACCCCGATCACTGTGATGTTCGGTCCGACCGTCACCTTCGTGCTGGTGCTCACACTCGGCCTGAGCAGCACGGCCTTCGCTTGGTATCGGCTGTTTTCCCAGGAGCTCGTCGAGTCTCGACTTGCCGCGGCGATCGGCGGGCTGTTCTGCGGTTTCGCACCGGCGATGATCTCGCATGCCAATGCGCATCCGAATTTTGTCGCGCTGCTGCTGCTTCCGATCATCGCGGGTTTGGTTATTCGCCTGGCACGACGCGCGACAACCGGTGGCGATGCGGGAGAAGGTGCGCCACGCAGGCGTATTCGCGACGCGGTCGCACTCGGTCTGCTCGTCGCGATGCAGATCGCCCTCGGCGAGGAACCGCTGCTGATCTTCGTGCTCGGTTTCGGTCTGTTCGCCGTGGTGTACTACGTGCACGCGCCGCGCACCGGGCTGCGAGTGCTGCGCGCGCTGATTCCGACAGTCGCACTCGCCGTGGTGATCACGGTGATGCTCACCGAGATTCCGCTGTGGTGGCAGTTCTTCGGACCGCAGAGCTACCGCTCGATCGACCACGGGCCGATGGGCAACGACCTGAAAACCCTCGTACAGTTCCCGTCCGAATCGCTGGGCGGGCTGTTCACGCCGGGCCAGTATGTCGCGATCAACGACACCGAGCAGAACGCCTACTTCGGGTGGCCGTTGCTGCTGTTGCTGATCGTCACCGTGGCGCTGCTGTGGCGAGCGCGTGTTGTCCGCGCCGCTGGTGCCGTCATCGTGGTTTTCGGGGTGCTGTCGCTCGGCGCGGTCGCCATGCTGGGCAGACAATCCACCGGGATCGAGCTGCCGTGGCATTGGGCCGAACAGGTCCCGCTGCTGGATACCGTGCTGGAAACCCGACTCACCATGGCGGCCATCCCTGCGATCGCGGTGGTTCTCGCGCTGGCTACCGACCGCGCGGTCGCATCGTGGCGGCACTCCGATGGCGACTGGAAACCCTTGGCCTGGTTCGCGGCGCTGACGCTCGCGCTGCTGCCACTGGTGCCGACGGTCCTTCCGGTGACCGAGCGCGCGCCGACGCCGGCGTTCTTCGCC
This sequence comes from Nocardia sp. NPDC051463, assembly GCF_040681975.1. Lineage (NCBI taxonomy): Bacteria > Bacillati > Actinomycetota > Actinomycetes > Mycobacteriales > Nocardiaceae > Nocardia > Nocardia sp. NPDC051463. Next base: position 4,031 of record NZ_JBFBAB010000029.1, on the reverse strand, counting down.
GACGGGACGGTGCGCGACTACGTGAGCGGTGGTTCGGTGGTCACAGTGCCGCCGCCGCGACCGCCCGACGCGCGAGCGCTGCGCTGGCAGGCCGACGCGAATTTCGACTTCGCACTCGCAGGCGGCTATTTCGTCGGCCCGACCGGCACCACGAAGAAGGGCATCTACGGACCAGAAACCAGGCCGACCGCCGCGTTGCTCGTCCAGGCGCAGGACACCGGAGTCGTGCCGGACATCGACGCGGATACCCGCACGCGGGCGCTCGACGACCTCCGGTTCTGGCAGGCCGATGTGGTGGTGCTGCCGTCGACGAGGAACGTCGATGTGCTGCGCACGACCATGACACAACTGCTCGGGGTCGTGCCGACCCGGGTCGAAGATGTGTGGCTCTGGGACGTTCGGGTGCTGCGGTAGCGGGGATCACAAACGACGGTAGATAGCATCAACCCCCGTGCGACCGGACCGATCATCACGAGCGTTCACCCGTAACCGCCTGATCGCCCTCGTCTCCGGGCTTCTCGGATTCGTGCTGGCGCTGCTGACACCGCTTTTGCCGGTAGAGCAGGACCAGGCGACACTGGACTGGCCTCAGGCGGGTGCAAGCAGCGTCGAGGCGCCGTTGGTGTCCTATGTGCCACAACGGTTGAGCGCGACGCTGCCGTGCTCGGTCGTGCAGGCGGCCGGGTCGGGCACGCTACTGTCGACCGTTCCCGACGGCTCCGGTCAGGCGACGGCCAAGGGGCTCGTCGTCTCGGTGACCGACGGCATGCTCACGCTCATCCAGCGTGACGTCCCACTGCTGTCGGCTCCGGTCGCCGAAATCGCGGGCTGCGAGGCAGTCACCGTCACCGCGACCGCCACCGCGACGACCGCCGAATTCACCGGCGCGAAGCGCCGAGACGGGACGCCGTTCCGTAACACTGTGGCCAGGGACATCCGACCGCAGGTGGTCGGGGTGTTCACTCCCCTGGAGGCCACGCAACTCGATGGCGCCCGGGTGCACATCGATATCGACTCGCGGTTCTCCTCGACGCCGTCCGCGCTGAAATTGGCCGCGATGATCGCCGCCGCCGTGTTCACGATCATCGCGCTGGTCGCACTGCATCTGCTCGACAATGCCGACGGCAGGCGGCCCCGCCGCTTCCTGCCCGCGCACTGGTGGCGATTCACCGTCGCCGACGGCGCGATGCTCGGCATCCTGGTGCTGTGGCACTTCATCGGCGCGAACACCTCCGACGACGGCTACATCCTGAACATGGCTCGCGCCTCCGAGCATGCCGGGTATATGGCCAATTACTACCGCTGGTTCGCCGTGCCCGAGGCGCCGTTCGGTTGGTCCTACGAGGTGCTCGCGTGGATGACCAAGGTCTCCGACGCCAGCCCGTGGATGCGGCTGCCCGCCTTGACCGCCGGCGTGGTGTGCTGGCTGGTGATCAGCCGAGAAGTGCTGCCCCGCTTGGGCGCGAGGGTGCGACGCAACAAGGTCGCGCTGTGGACGGCCGGGCTGGTCTTCCTGGCCTTCTGGCTCCCCTATGACAACGGCCTGCGGCCGGAACCGCTGATCGCCGCGGGCGCGCTGCTCACCTGGTGCTCGATCGAACGCGCCATCGCGACCGGACGATTGTTGCCCGCCGCCATCGCGGTATTGATCGCCGCCTTCTCACTCGCGGCCGGGCCGACCGGACTCATCTGCATCGCCGCGCTGATCGCCGGGTCCCGACCGGTGCTGCAGATCATCATCCGGCGGGCGCGGGACGCGGCGGGGACGCTCGGTGGGGTGCGCCGCGACGAGGCCGAGGCGGAGCTCGCTGCGGTCAAAGCCGAATCCGGCGCCGACGCGCCGACCGGAAGCGGCCGCGATGGGGATTCCGCTGCCGGCCGAGCTGATTCCGGCGACCAGAGCGAGGGCGCTGCGGTTCGCACTACCGACGGCCGCCCGTCGCGACTGGCCGCGTTCTTCCGATATGCGGCACTGCTTGCACCTGGGCTCGCGGCCGGAACCCTGGTCCTGGTAGTGGTCTTCGCCGATCAAACGCTGGCGACCGTGATGGAAGCGACCAGGGCCCGCACCATCGTCGGCCCGAATGTGGCCTGGTTCGATGAACGAACCCGCTGGGATTCACTGCTGATGCTCGCACCGGACGGGTCGCTGTCGCGACGCTTCGGCGTGCTGGTCATGCTGCTGTGCCTGCTGGTCTGCGTGCTGCAGGTGCTGCGCAAGGGGCGGATTCCCGGCACCTCGCGCGGGCCGTCGGTACGCATCCTCGGCATCGTTTTCGCCTCGTTGTTGTTGATGATGTTCACACCCACCAAGTGGACCCACCACTTCGGTGTGTACGCCGGCTTGGCCGGATCGCTGGCCGCGCTGGCCGCGGTCGCGGTGGGCAGCGAGGGCATTCGCGCACCACGCAACAGGGCGCTGTTCGCCTCCGCGGTGCTGTTCCTGCTGGCGATCACCTTCACCGGATCCAATGGCTGGTGGTACGTCTCCAGTTACGGCGTGCCGTGGTGGGACAAGGCTCCGCTGGTCGCGGGCAAGGGCATCTCCACGCTGTTCCTCGTGCTCAGTGGCGTGGCGCTGGTCGTCGCGGTGTGGCTGCACTACCGCGAGCCCTATCGGAGGGTCAGCGCTTCGGCCCCCACGCGTTTCGATCGGTTCGCCTCCGCACCGCTGACCATCGCCGCGGCGGTGCTGGTGCTGTTCGAGGTCGCCTCGCTGGCCAAGGCCGCGGTCACCCAGTTCCCCGCGTACTCCATCGCGAAGTCGAATCTGGAGTCGCTGGCGGGCAATTCGTGCGCACTGGCCAACGATGTGCTGGTGGAGACCGATACGCCGGACTCGCTGCTCCTGCCCCTCACCGGCTCCCCCGCCGACGGACTCTCGGCGGAATCCGAGGGCTTCACCCCCAACGGCGTCGCGAGCGACCTCACCGCCGACGCCGACGAAACAGTGTCGGGCGGGGCCAATTCGGTGAACACCGATTCGAAGAACAAGACCACCAAGACAACCGGAGCGGGCACCGGCGGCGGCACCAGCCAACAGGCCGGCATCAACGGCAGTACGGTGGCCCTGCCGTTCGGAATGGACCCGGCGCGCACGCCGGTCATGGGCAGCTACCAGGACAGCGATCAGCAGCAGGCCAAGCTGACCTCACAGTGGTATCGCCTCGACCTGGGCGGCAGCTTGCGCGACGACCCCGCGTACCGGGTCCTGGCCATCACCGCCGCGGGCCGGATCCGCTCGGTCGACGCGGATGGTGTGGTCACCTACGGTGCCGAACTGCGGCTCGAGTACGGCACGCGAGCCGCGGACGGCACGGTGAATGTGCTCGGCTCCCTCACCCCGATGGACATCGGCCCCGCACCGTCGTGGCGCAATCTCCGTGTCCCACTGAACCAATTGCCGCGGGAGATCGACGCGGTTCGCCTGGTCGCTGTGGACAACGACATCACCCAGAAGCAGTGGCTGGCGCTCACCCCGCCCCGGTTGCCCAAACTGGCAACCCTGAATTCCGTTGTCGGCTCGACGAATCCGGTCCTGCTCGACTGGCATGTGGGCCTGGCCTTCCCCTGCCAGCGCCCGTTCGATCACCGCGACGGCGTGGCCGAGGTCCCCGACTGGCGCATCCTGCCCGACCGCGTCGGCTCCGACGCCTCCAACGCCTGGCAGGATGACATCGGCGGCGGCCCGCTCGGCTGGACCGGCCTGCTCCTGAAGTCCCAAACCATCCCGACCTACCTGGACAACGACTGGTCCCGAGACTGGGGTTCGCTCGAAAAGTTCACCCCCTACGCCCCAACAACTACCCCCGCGACCATCAGTGTCACCCCCGAATCCCGCAACGGATGGACCAAATCCGACCCGATCCGAGTACGCTGACCGCTCCCTACCCCGATAAATGCGCCGAGCGTAGTGAAATGGCGGCCCCCGCCTCCCTTGGGTTCAAGGGGTGGATGCAACACCCACCCCTTGAACCCCGTGGAGTGTTGCGATGGCGCTGCCGCCGTTGAATGTTGTGACTTGCTTGTTC
>NZ_JBFBAB010000028.1:0-97476 GCF_040681975.1 Nocardia sp. NPDC051463 | reverse complement strand
GTACACACCCTCGCCGGACCGACTGACACCGACCTGACACACACCTGACACCTCCACTGACACCACGATCGGCCAGCAACACACCAGCCGACCCGCCGCCACTCACACGGCCCGAAACCGCTGCGGCTCAGGGGATCCTGCGATTCCACTGCGCGGACAATCTATCTGCGTGGCGCCCCCGTTGATGGTTGGCCGCCAACGTCCCGGCCGCGTCCGCTTCCGGCTCAATATCGGGGTCTACACCGGATGGCATCATGTCGATGATCTCGACATCAACGCCTGATCTCGAGTCACCCCTGAAGCGAAGTGCGCTCGAACCTCATTTGTCTCAGCCGATGATCTGCCGGTCGAGCCCGATGAGAGCAACGACCCAACCCTCGCCGCGTGAGTAGAGCGCCGCTGCATTCGGTCGAGATCCGGTCGACGATCTCCCAAGCGGCGTCCCGCTCGGGCCCCTCGACGCCCCTGCCTCGCATCGAACAACCATCGCAGCAGCTGCGGAGATCGCCGCCGCGGCTCGCCATAGCCCGCGCCGGTCACATTCGCCGACAGCAGTTGTCGACGGTGATGTCGGCAACCGTGCAGGTGTTGACCCACCTAAAAAAGTGAGTGTACAGTCACTCACATGAGCAAGAGCGGAGTCACCCTCTCCCGATCGGATGTACGACGCGACACCGTCGTCGACGCCGCGATCACCGAGTTCGCCCGGACCGGCTATCACGGCACACCGATCAGCACGGTGGCGGCGACGGCGCAGATCTCACCGGCTTACGTCTTCAAACTGTTCCCCGGCAAGGTCGCACTCTTCGTCGCCGCGCTCGACCGCTGCTTCGAACTGATCGAGCGCGCAATGTCATCCGTCGCCGCCCGCGCCGACGGTGCGAGCCCGGAGCAGATCCTGTACGACATGGGCGGCGCCTACGCCGAACTCATCGGCGACAGGAGCCTGCTCATGTTGCAGGTGCACGCCCAGTCCGTCGCGGAGGTCCCGGAAATCGGCAATGCGTTGCGCCAAGGCCTGGGCCGCGTGACCGACCTCGCCAAACAGCGGTCCGGCGCCGAGGACGAGCAAGTGCAGCGGTTCATCGCCTTCGGGCAACTCTGCCATCTGATCACCACCCTCGGCCTGGACGGCGACAACAGCCCCTGGGCCACCATCCTCACCGCGGGCATTCGCCACCCCAACCCCCACTGATTTCGACAAACCGCCCCCTTGGGGGGGCGTTTATTTGCCCATCGAGTGATTGATCAGTCACACACTAGGAGAAGAACATGTCCATCACGGCCACCGAAATCGTCCTGCCCGGCCGCGTCGAGCCGCACGGCCTGCTGGTCACCCAGCGCGAGCTCTCCGCTCCCGGCTCCGGCCAAGCCCTGGTCCAGGTCGAGGCGAGCGGTGTCTCCTTCGCCGAGCAGCAGATGCGGCGCGGCAAGTACTACGACCAGCCCGCCTTCCCGTTCGTGCCTGGATACGACTTGGTCGGCACCGTCACCGCGGTCGGTGCCGATGTCGATCCGACCTTGGTCGGCAGGCGTGTCGCCGCACTGACCAAGATCGGCGGCTGGACCAGCCACGCCCTGCTCGATGCCGCCGACTTGGTGCGAGTACCGGCCTCCCTCGATGCGGCCGAGGCGGAAACCTTTGTCGTCAACGGGATTACAGCCTGGCAGATGCTCTACCGAACCGCGAAGGTGCAGCCAGGACAGACCATCGTGGTGCACGGCGCGAACGGCGGCGTCGGCTCGACGCTCGTTCAGCTGGCCCGCGCCAATGGCATTCGCGTCATCGGCACCGCATCCGCCCGCAATGCCGAAGCCGTCGAAGAACTCGGCGCGACCTGGATCGACTACCGCGGTGATGTGCCACAACAGGTTCGAGCGCTGGCACCGGAGGGTGTGGACGCCGTGTTCGATCACATCGGCGGCCCCGGCATCAACGACTCGTTCGAGCTGCTCGCCCCACACGGCACCCTGGTCTCCTACGGCACCGCTGCCACCAAGAACGACGAGGGCAATTCACGACTGCCAGTGCTGAAGCTGTTCGCCCAGCTTCTGGTGTGGAATGCACTGCCCAACAAGCGAAACGCACACTTCTTCAACCTGTGGGCGGGTAAGCGCAATCTCACCCGCTTTCGCAACCGCATCACCGAGGACATGGGCAAGGTGTTCGACCTCGCCGCCCAGGGCGCACTGCGCGCTCGAGTCGCCGCACGCATCCCGCTGACCGAAGCCGCCCGCGCCTTGGAACTCGCCGAGTCCAGCACCGTCGTCGGCAAGGTCGTCATCGTTGCCGACGCCCGGGCCTGAACCAGTTTCCACCGCCGCGAATACCTGTCCGATCCACCTCCCCCACTTTTGCCGCCCACCTCCGGGGTCGAGCTCACCGGCCCCGGAGCATTCCGCACAGGAGATCCGTGATGTCTCAGCATAATTCGAACCCCGAGTCCCACCCATCCACGCTGCGAGCCATCCTCGACAACAGGCCGTCCTACCTGAGCTTCGGCACGGCGTGGCTGCTCGGCCACGGTGCGTACGCCCTGTCCCGCGGCGACGATCCCGTCCTGCGGCTCCCATCCGCGGTGCCGAGCATCCTGCTGATCAGCGGACTGCTGACCGCGATGATCATCACCAGCATCGTGTCCATGCGGGCCCAGCGTTCCGCGACCGGAAAGGACGCGGTCGTCGGCAAACTTCTCGCCGTCTCCTGGCTGGTCGGATTCAGCGGACTGTTCTTCATCATCACCGCACTGGGTTCGGCGCTGAGCCAGGACGACCTGAAGATGCTGCTCTGGCCGACCGGCTCCGGCTTGATCGTCGGATTGCTCTATCTCGCAGGGGGAGCCGCCTACCGCGATGTGTTGCAATACACGCTCGGCGCATGGCTCGCCCTCACCTCGTCGGCCGCACTTCTTCTCGACGGCGCGAGCCCCTACTGGGTGCTTGCCCTCGCAGGCGGTGGCAGCTACCTGGTCGCCGCCGCCCTCGAACCCCGTCGCCGCGCCGCCGCGCCGGCCGCCTGAAAATGGCACCCCCACTGCCCGCTCGGCTCCGCCGGGCGGGCACCGGCCCGCATCCCCCACAAGTGCGCCGACAACGGTGTGGGAGGTGGTCACTTTCGGCGACTACATACGACCGAGTCGGCCGCAAGGTGTCGTGTCGTTGCCGGCAAAGATCTACGGTGGAGATATGACCGCCTTGGAGCATCGCCCTTTGCTGGTCGCACGGGACGGCGACACGGTGCGCATCACCATGAACCGACCGGAGCGGCGCAACGCGCTGTCGGGCGAGCATCTGGCCGAACTGCTCGCCGCATTCCGGGCCGCCGGCGAGACCGACGCCACCGGGATAGTTCTCGGAGCGCGCGGTCCGGTGTTCTCCGCAGGACATGATTTCGCCGACGTCGCCGCGCGCGACCTGCTCGGCGTGCGGGAACTGCTCACGCTGTGCACCGAGCTCATGTCGACCATCGAGTCGGTACCGCAGGTGGTGATCGCCCGGGTGCACGGCCTGGCCACGGCCGCCGGCTGCCAGCTGGTGGCCTCCTGCGATCTGGCTGTCGCCGCCGATTCGGCCGGTTTCGCACTTCCCGGCGGCAAAGGTGGCTGGTTCTGCCACACCCCCGCGGTGCCGGTGGCCCGCGCCGTCGGCCGTAAACGCCTGATGGAACTGGCTCTCACCGGCGACCCGATCGATGCCCGCACCGCCGAACAGTGGGGCCTGATCAACCGAGCGGTGCCCGACGCCGAGCTGGACACCGCCGTGGAGGAGCTGCTCGCCCGCGCCACCCGAGGCAGCCGGGCCAGCAAGGCACTCGGCAAGCGCACTCTCTACGGCCAGCTCGACCGCCCTGAAGCGGATGCCTACACCCTCGCCCTGGAGGTCATGGCTGCGGCCGCTCAACTTCCCGGCGCTCGCGAAGGGATCGCGGCCTTCCTGGCGAAGCGCCCACCCGTCTGGCCCGATTAGCGCCACCACGAGACTCTTCTCGATACCGCGCCCCTGGGTCACGGTTCGTGGTTGCTCGGCCGTGCCCCGCTGGTCGCTCACCCATTCCGCACCCATTGCCCGAATTCCGCAACGCGTCTGGCCGCGCCGCCGAACAATTTCGCCGATGGTTATCCCCCACTCCGCGGCGATGCCCCCATCAACGGGCCCATCGTGTCGACCCGTCCGACCGCCGACCGCGCAACCGGGTTGTGGCACCGGATCACGGAAGGAGCCCCTGGTATCGACCGCATCGGGCGCGCAGCCCCGAAAACCACATCAGCTCAACAACAAATCCGATACCGAGTGGCTTCGCTCCAGCCGCCGGGCTCGCGGAAGGCCGTAGGAGACCGCGAGGGTGTTCAAACCCCGAGCTCCGCCGCGCCGGCTGGTTCAACGCTCGATCAGCGTTCATGAATCAGCCCGATCGGTGGCCCGCCAGCTTTGGCGGGCGTCACGGGTGCCTGGCGCCGCATCACTGACGACATCGAGCCGCACGGGCGGGCTCATCGCTCACGTACCGAAGATCCCTCGGTGGCGAACCCAGATCGAGCAATCTGGCTGAACATACAGCAGAAGTTTGGGGCAATATCAGAATTATCCGCAGCAGTATGGGTATATAGATGACGAATCCTCATACTTGGAAATCGGTCAACTGGTGTTGTACTCACCAACCGACAACTGCGGCGCTGTTGCACAAGCCTCGATACGCACGTTCAGGAGATTTGCCTGTGAAAATCGGAATCCCCAGTGAAATCAAGAACCACGAGTACTGCGTAGCGATGACCTCAGCAGGGGTCCACGAACTGATCTCCCACGGACACGAAGCGTTCGCCGAATCCGGCAGCTGCCGCGGGTCGTCGTGCGAGGACGCGGACTACTTGCGGGCGGGCGCGACAATCATGGACTCCCCCGACAACGTGTGGGGTACAGCGGAACTGCTATTCGAGGTCAAGGAACCGATCGCCGAGGATCGCCACGCGCGTTTCTTCCCGGTGCCCAGCACGGCTCGATCCTGACATGGGCAGCCAGATGTCTCCGCACCCGAAGGAAGCGGATGTGCACCTTGCAGTGCAACTCGGCAATGTGCGCCTCGATTTCACAGCGTGCGTCACTGCGGCTTTGTTGTTCATACAAGATTGCCGGGACCGCCGCTATCCGAAACATCTCGCAGTGATTCCTGATGACAGCCGCATATACCCACGCTTGCCCAATGAACGCCTGTACCTGGAGCCCTGAATCGATACCCATAACGCGAACAACTCTCACCCCGACGGGACCGAGCGTGACGAGACCAGGGCGATGCACGCCGCAGCGTTGGCGCGCCGGCCCTGATCGAAACCTCAACGGCCTCGGGTGATCAGCCTGTTTCGTCGCCGTTCAGGTCTGATCGGTGTTCAGGTGGGAAGTGTCGGCGAGGCTGAGCAGGGCCCGGTTGCGCCAGTAGTCGTCCCGGCGCAGGTGGGTGATCGCGCCCGGTGTTGTCGCGAAGGACGCGAATCCGACTGCGTCGACGGAGATCTGCATCCATGCGGTGATGACGAACGTCAGCGCGTATCCGTGAGTGACCACGACGTGGTCATGAACCGTGTCGGTCATCAGTTCGCGTATGCATGCCCCGACCCGGGTTGCGACTTCGCGCCGGGTCTCGGCGCCGAGGATGGGGCCGCGGTGGTCGAGCCGGTTGTCCTCGGGTGCGGGCACCTGCCGCTGTGCGAGCCAGTCGTTCGGTCGGCCTTCGGCCTCACCGAAGCTGATCTCGCGAAGCCTGGGGTCCGTGGTGACGGGGGCGGCGAGTGTTGTGGCGACAATCGTGGCGGTTTCTGCGCATCGGGCAAGATCGGATGTTGTGATGCGGATCGGCCGTGACGTGTCGCGGCGGCGGTTCAATTCTTCGGCAACCAGGTGCGCATCGCGTCGGCCGCGCGCAGTCAGTTGCGAGTCGTGCCACCCGCCGACAAGATCGAGTCGGGTGTGCTCCGCGTGTGGGTGGCTCACCACGTAGACATCCTGCATGAACTCTCCTGATTCGACTGGTCGGTACTGCGCCCGAAGGGGGTCGATCGGGCTTGCGGCGGCCGAGCGTGCGGACGGCGATGACGAGTCGAAACTTGTGTCGCCAAGCGCCTTTCGGTGGATGGACACAGGTAAGGCTCAGCCGTAGTGCAAAGGGAATGCTCCACGGGCAGCTGGTATTTCGACGCCCCGAGGTCGAGCCTGAGAAGGGGCGATCCGATGATCTCATTCGACAGAGCGATGGTCGTATTCGCCTGGCAGGACAATGCGAATCAGCGTGCCGCCGCGTTCGGATGTCTCGACCGCAATCGTTCCACCATGTTTCATCACTACCTGCTTGACGATCGCCAGACCTAGCCCGGAACCCGGCATAGACCTCGCGGCCGTTGCTCGGTAGAACCTCTCGAACACCAGATCGCGTTCCGCGAAAGGGATTCCGGGGCCTGCGTCATCCACTGCGAACTCCAGCAAACCCGAAGCGGTTTCGCCCATCCTGACCTGCACCTGTTCGCCCTCTGGGCTCCATTTGGCAGCGTTGTCGAGGACATTGATCAGCGCACGCTCCAAACTGGCCTCGTGCCCGTACACCAGCCACGGTTGCAGACCGGCAGCGAATTCGATACCAGCCCGTCGTCTCCGGACTCGTTCCAACGCCCGTTCGGCCACATCACCGACGTCCACCCGCTCGTACACCGTGTCGGGGGCATCTTCACGAGCTAGGTCCACCAAGTCCCCAACCAGGTTGGACAACTCCTCGATCTGAGCAATGACGTCCGAACGCAACTCCGCCATGTCCGCTTCCGGAATCTGTGGAGCCCCCGCCCGGTTCGAGGCGATCAGCAGCTCCATATTGGTGCGCAGCGAAGTGAGCGGGGTGCGCAACTCGTGACCGGCGTCGGCCACCAGCCGCCGCTGCCTGTCCCTGGATTCGGCAAGAGCGCGCAACATGAGGTTGAGGCTTTCGGTGAGTCTTGCTAGTTCGTCGTCCCCGGTGACCGGAATGGGGGCCAGATCATCGGTCCGCGCTATCCGCTCGGTGGCTGCGGTCAGGCGCGCTATGGGTCGCAACCCGGTGCGCCCCACCGCAGTGCCGGCCGCGGCGGCAACCACTACGCCGCAGCCACCCACCACAAACAGCAACCACGCCAGCCGATGCAGCACTTCACGGGTCGGTTGCAGTCGCTGCGAAAGTACCAGCGTCGATCCGGCGTACGTTCGTTGCGCATACACACGTTGATCACCGCCCGTGCGCAGCGAGAACTCGACTTCACCACGCGCCACAGCCATTTCCGGACCGCCGATCGGCGGCGCAGCGTCTTGCCCGACCATGTAGCCCCCCGACTTGCCATCGGGATAGACAAGGGCAACCCCGATGTCTGTCGAAAACAAGCTGCCGAGGGCGAGTGCTTGCAAATAGTTCATGCTGTCGACGTTGTTGGCGATCATGACCGCGGCGCGGGTCCGCAGTTGATCATCGACCTCCGCATACAGCGAGCGCGCTACCGTCGCATACGCGGCAATGGATGTGAAGGCAACGGCAACGGCCACCACCGACGCGGCCAGCAGTGTCACCCTCCGACGCAGCGACACCGAGTGTGTCAGCGGCATCGGCGGACTCATATCGGGCTCCGGAGATTGGTCGAGCCCCTTGATCACAGGCCTCCGGGAAACAGTCCTACCCACGAGAAGGCGGCTGCGGGTGAGCTCCCAGCAGATAGTTGCCGACGGTGACATCAACCCCGGCCACTCGCTCGAAGTCCGAATCTTGTTCCATGAGTTTGAGAGTCGGCACATCGCTCCTCGCGCCGCGCGGCCGGCGGTCCACCTCGTCGCCATCCGAGCCAGAGCGACCGAGGCCGGCGACGTAGTCGTTGAGACCTGTCGAGCGACGCAGCGGTTCTCGGAACGCACGGTCGTCGACTACCAGAATGCGCATGCCCTCCACTCTGCCCCATAGTGGCTGAGAGGTGACTGAGAAGGCCAGCTCAGCCACCATCTGCGGTGCGGTCCAGCTGAATTGGTACCGGTGCGGGGCCGGGTCGCTGGAGGGTGGTGCCCGGTAGCAGCGGGCGACGGTAGTTGTACACACACGCGCCGAGGACCACCGGCGCGATCAATCGCTGGAGAGATCCGGAGAGGCCATAGCTCGCCAGCACTCGCTCGCGGTACCCCTGCTCCGCGATGCCCACGACGTGGTAGTAGCCGGCGAACGAGGCCAGTGCGGCACCGCCACCGACCGCCGCAGCGAACAGCATGATCGTCATGACACCGGCGCCACCGGACACCGGCGCCAGGCCGATCACTCCGCAGGCCACACCCACCAGTGCTGTTCCGAGGATCAGATATCGACGGCCGGCGCCGGGAGCCGCGAACAGCCTGCCGGAGAAGAAGGTCATCGCGGTCCCGATCCACGTCGTCACGGCTACCGCCACACCGACCCAACCGATCATCGCGCTGTGCTGCGCCTAGAGGTATATCGGCAAACCCAGTCCGGTCGCGGAACCCGCGATATCCACGATCGCGAGAGCGACGAGAAAGAGCGCGACCCGCCCGCGCGGCCAGCCCTCGGTCCAAGGCAACTTCTGCGGCCGCAGGGCGCCATCAACGGGGAGTCGAGCGAAGAGGATCGCGTTCACGAAGAAGGACATGCCGTTCAGTGCGATCAGCGACCCGAACCAGGTCTCGGGCACCGCCAGTTGGAACAACGCGGCAGCCAGCGCACCGGCGGCGTGGCCGAGTGTCTGCGTGAGCTGCCGTGCGGCGAGCACCGACGATTGCATCGTCCCGGCGCTGACTCGTTGGACCACGGCCTGGCTAGCGGGGAACGCGAGCCGGTCCAGGACGAGCACGCCAAGCAAGACACTCGCGAGGACGGTGGGCGGTACCGACAGCGCCAGAACGACATTGAGCCCGCCGCGTGCCGCGCTCAGCGCCACACACACATTCCGTGCGCCCCATCGTTCCGCCACCACGGCGCCGACCGGCGCGAGGAACAGCGCCAGGAACGCGCCCGTGCTCAGAACCAGCGTGAGCGTCGTCGCCGTGACACCACCGCGCAGCACCCACAAGACGAAGGTCGCCCCATATAGTCCGGTTCCGAAGGTGTTCAGTACCGAGGCCGACAGGATCGTCCGGACCTGTGGATCGACCAGGATCTCCCGATAGTCGGCGAGTTGTCGTTGGAAGAAGCGAGCTTGGGTCAAGGTCGTTCCTAGCAGGAGGATGATCCGGGATGTCATCGCGCTGTGGTTCCGGTGGATGGCCGCCCATCGGCAGGCCCCGGACCAATGCGAGCGCGGCCCACTCGATCAAGGAATACACGGCGATGCTCTCGAACACCATCGACTCCGCAACGGCCCCCGCGTTGCCCGGGCCGCTCAGCAACCGTCCGGAGTGCTCTCGGCGCACGGCCACCAGCGGGCTCCGCAGACTCGCGAAACGTCGAATCTTGTCCTCCGAGTGATAGTTCGGGCGTCTGCCGGAGTGCGCGACATCACTTTCCACCGACATCGAGCAATCTCACCCCTTCCGCGCGCACGGCGCCGGCGAGCGCAAGGTTCGCGCCTCCGAGACCGGCGTGCGGGGGCCGTTCGTGGCGTATCGAACCGCCAGTTTTGCCGAACCCGACCCGACCACCTCGAAACCATCGTCTACATGGCCATGAGCGCCTCATGTCACGCCGGACTCGCCCACACCTGGCACCGTTCTCAGACGCCCACTCGGACAGGAGAGCTATCTTCTGAATGTTCCCTTTCCGATCGAATGGTCTGGTAGCCAGAGGTAAGCTGTTATTGACGCCTTCTGCGGTACCCCATGACGTCTTGTTCGGTCCGGTCGATACTGCAGCTGACGCCGGCCTTAATGTGCGTTCCTATCGGGACGCACTATGTACTTCACCAAGTAGCGAATCGCGTGTCGCAAAGTCGATTCGGCATGCACTCGCTGCCCAAGTCCGGTAGCTCGGGCAGCGCGGCCTACGACGCGGACACGATAAAGCTCGTCGTAAGGAAGCAAAATGTCCAGCAAGATCGTCAAAACCCTAGCCGCGACTGTTATGGCCGCACCCCTGCTCATCCTCGCAGCGCCGGCAGCCTCTGCCGATTCGACTGCCGCAGCGCCTTCGTCATCCACCATCGCCCCGGTCGACGGATCATTCGGATCAGCTACGTGGTGCTTCCCCCTCGGTAGTGTCGTCTGGTGCATCTGAGCGAGCGTGAGAACTCCGGTGTTGGGCGTGTGACGCTCGAGATTCGAGTGAACTCCTGGTAGAGCAGTGATTGCTGAGATCACATGCCGTACCTGGGAGTTCATTTGTGTGCGGTGTTTGCCACCGCGGATCACGCCCGACATGCCCTCGTCGCGCATGGTCGGTCGACGGTGCCGATCCTGACCCGCTGGCCCTGGCGCTGCAGATACGGGGCCATCTTGCGCCCATACCTTCGGGCGTGCCGATGGCGGCAAGCAGGCGCGGCGTCAAATGTGTGTCGGTCACCGTCCGCGACGACGCAGGCGCGGCTTTCCAGTTGCGATAGGTACCGTCCGGCGAGCTGCACGCCCTGCTCGGCGAGCACGCGACAGATCGGATCGACCCGGTAACCCTCAGCACGCATCTGATCGATGAACTCACAGATCAACGGCGACACAGACCGATCTCCGGTGCGAAGAAAATCGGGCCCGCTTTCAAAATCTGGTTAGCCTCCTTCAGATCTCGGACTCCTCGTTCGAGTTCCTTGATCGCCCGCTGACATCCGGTGTGCGGCCCGTCCCACAGGGGATCCGGGCCGCACACCGGCCGTGATCGTGCCCGCGTGGCCTGGTCAGGCGACTTTGCACTGGAGGGTAAGAGTGCTATCGATGCAGCGGGCGATGAAGGCCTCGTCTCACCTCGTCACCAACGAGTAGCCGGAAATACATTGTCACGGAAAGGGTTTCGATGACCTCGCGAGGGTTCGCGCCTTCGGATAGTTCGCCACGCTCGACAGCTCTGTCGATGACCTGGGAGGTTCGCTCGCATCGATCGTTCCAGAAGCGGTGGCGCGTCTCGGCTACCACTGGGTCGGCCGAGAGGGCGATGGTTGTGCCGACCAGCCGTGCGAGAGGCGGAACAGGTTCCAGCACATCGCTTTTCGAGAACCCCCTGAATTGCGACCATGCCGATCGGCATGGTTGCGATCCGGACGCTCTGCCTTCCATCAGGTTCGACATTCCTGTGAGCGCGCTCGAGGCTTAGTCGAAAGCTGACATCCGACCGAGGTCCGGGACTGGAGCGCGTAATCCACGTCCACTCCACCACGCCTGCGCGCCCCATCAGACGTAGCAGACGGTCCCGAGTCGGGTCACCGATCGAGCAGCGCAGCAGCAAGTACCCACGTCCCGGTGTCACTTCGGCGATGTACACCGATCAGCCCCACCACCGACCCTCGCAGCCAGCGCAGTGCACCTTCATGTTGAATCCGGCGGCGGCGGTGTCACATTTGCCGGCCGGAGCGGAAAGCAAAATTCGCCACACGCGAGCGCGGGGGCCGCGCCGACCGGAAACCGCTGTGCCGGGCCGCGTTGTGGCTTACCGTCGGATTTGTGTGACTTGCCCGGTCCGGTGATCGCGGAGACCGGGCTGTGAGAACCGCTGATCATCTCGACGATGCCCTCACCGATGGCCTGTTTGCGTGTGCCGTCGGATGAGTCTGTGCGGGCGTTTTCGTAGTTTGTTGCACACGGAGGAGGACCGCTGTGACCGTCCAGATCGGTTGGCTACGTAAACTTCTCGATGAGGCCGATGGTGCCGCGGCCGAAGTTCCCATCGATGCTTTCGGTTTCGGTGACGGGCTGCGGGTCCTGTTCCCGGACGAGATGCTGCGCCTCGGGCACAACGGTGCGGCAACCCGCGAAGCGGTGGGCACCGCGCGGGTCCCTTTCTGTGAGACCGCCGCCGCACTGACCCTCCAGATCGCCCCGGACGACAGCTCGGCTGCGCTGGAGCTGCGCCTGCCCGGACCGGGGGCACCCGCGCATCTGCTGGCTCGATGCTTCGGCTTCGAGCTGCCCGTGCTGCCGTGTCCGGTGCTGGAGCACGTCGAGATCCGGCTCGACGGGGCCGCCGGTGCATCGCTGAAGGCCAGTGGCGCCGGGGCGGTCGTGCGGATGCATGCGAACGATCAGCGGGTGTTCACGGTCGAGGCGGGTAGCTGGCATGTCGTGTGTACCCGCACGCCGGTGCCACTGACCCGGCTGGCGGAGCTGGGCTCTATTGAGGTCGGGCGCGGTGTGCTGCCCGACCCGCTCGGCACCGAGCTGCCACCGGGTAGCTGGCTATTGCTGCCTGCCACGCCGACCCGCCCCCGCCGGATGCTGGTGCCGCTGGCTGCGCCTCGCGGGGAGGTCGTACTCGATCCCTGCCGGGTAGACGGCCTCGGGAGGGCGCTGCCGGTCACGCAGCCCCGGGCACACCGCAGCGGGTTCATGCACCCGCCGGTCCGGGCGGTCGCTACCGCCGCTGGGTTCGCCCTGCTCGCGGGCACCAGTTCCGGCTCCGAGCGCGGCAACGGCCGCTGGGCGCTGACCATCGGCGAGGACGGCGCGGTCGCCGATGTCACCTATGACTACAACCCGCTGATGATCAGCGGGGCGCTCGGGCTGCTGAAAGCCCAGTCGCCGTACAAGACGATCATCGGCGGCGTCCTGTGTTCTCGTTCAAGGGCGCAAAGAGGGGGCTGTACGGCACCGGCGCGGGCGCGTACGTGGTGCCGGAGTCCGGGGCGGCGAAGCCGTCGTTCTTCGGCTACGCCGGGATCGGTGGCGATCCGGGCATCGGTATCCCCGCCATCCGATTGAACGGTGTGGCAGTCGGTTTCGGCTGGAACAGCCGTATCCGGATTCCCGCGGTCACCGAGCTCGACGACTTCCCGTTCGTCAAGGCGCTCAGCGACCCTGCCGCGATCGGCGGCGAGACCGAGGATCCGGTCGAGGTCCTGCGCACCCTCACCCTCACCAGCAATCCGTGGATCACCGCGCAGGACGACGAGCTGTGGGTGGCGGCCGGGCTGGGATTCACCCTCGCCGAGTTGATCGAGGGTCGGCTGGTTGCCCTGGTGCAGACCGGCGAGGAGCTGACCATCGCCCTGATGGGCACCGGCGCCGCCGACCTGCCCAAGGGAGGCGAGCGCAAGTACGCCCGGATCGGGGTCGGCCTGAGCGCGGTGATCAAACCGAAGCAGGGTGAACTGGCCTTCGACGCGGGTCTCACCGGCGACTCGTACCTGCTCGACCCGAATTGCCGGTTGCGTGGCGGGATCTCGCTGCGGACCTGGTTCGGACCCAGCCCGTATGCGGGAGACTTCGTCTTCTCGGTCGGCGGCTTCCATCCGAACTACCGTGCGCCGAAACAGTATCCGGCCCAGCCGCGGGTCGGCTTCGATTGGGACCTGACCGGTTCGGTGACCATCTCCGGCAACGCCTATCTGGCCATCACTGCGGGCGCGGCCATGGCAGGCGGCGGGCTGGCCATCCGGTTCCACTCCGGCGTCGTGCGGGCTTGGTGCACGGCACAGGTCGATGCGCTGATCCAGTGGAAGCCGTTCTACTTCGACGTAGGCATGAAGGTGTCCGTCGGTGTGTCCGCGTCGGTGAAGATCATCTTCGTCCGCATCACCATCACCGTGGAAATCGGTGTGCAACTGGAAGTCTGGGGTCCACCGACCGGCGGCAAGGCGAAGGTCAAGCTGTGGTTCATCTCCTTCACCATCAACTTCGGCAACGGCCGCGCAGGGGCTGGCAACGAGCTGGACTGGCCCGGGTTCAGCGCCCTGCTGCCGCCGGCGGAGAACAACGTGCGGGTGCTGCCGGGCGCGGGTCTGCTCGTCGAGAAACACCCCGCTACCCGCACCCTCGCGAACGACTACTGGGAGGTATCGGCAAGCGGATTCACCTTCACCACCGACACCACAGTACCGCTGACCAAGATATTCCTCGGCACCGCGACAACACCCGCAGAATCGGGTAGCACAGTGAACCTGCGCCCCACCCGGTGGCGCGGCGTCACCAGTAACCAGCGGGTGAAACTCACCCTCGATGGCGCCGCCCGCGACCTCGGCGAATGGTCACGGGCCACACGCACCGCCACCGTCGCCGCCGAACTGTGGGGCTCGCGCAATACCGACAGCTTGCCCAGCAACGGCAACCACGTAGTGCCCGATCAGCTGCTGGGCGCCGCAATGACCTCCCCGGCACCGCGACACGGCACCTCCACCGGATTCATCGATCAGGAAGCGATCGCATTCGACCCGGTCACTCCCGACGGCGCGCAGCCTCTCGACCCGAACGCCGGCCCAGTCGGCGCGATTCCCGCACGCCCGGACGGTGTCATCGCCACCATCGCCGCCACGGTCGCGGCCACCGAGCAGACGGCCGCGCGCCAGCGCCTGGCCGGGCAGCTCACCGCGCTCGGCTTCGACCTCGGCGCCCTCGACAACAACCTGTCCGGCTACGCCCGGGCCTGCCAGACGGCATTCACCGCCGAACCGATGCTGGTGTCCGCCAACTGAATCCGCCCGCCTCCAGCGCCCGCCGAGAACAGGGGAACCTTCGTCATGCCGACAACCAGCCATCGCACCCGATTCTTGGACCACCGCATTCCGTCGCTCTACGCAGGCCAATACCAGATCGGCGTCGAACAGAACATCGAGACCGTCGCCACCCTGACCACCCGGCAACAGAACTTCGGCGTGCGCGGGCCGCGATTCTCCCTGGGCAGCTCCGAAATCCACGGCTGCTACCCGGTTGCGGGAGCCGTCGGAAAGTACAGCCAGATCCTGCCGCACATCACCCTCGACGCCGCCGGACTGCCTTGGGCTCGGCTACTCGGTTCGTTCGGCGACGGCGTCCCCTGGGTGGCGCTGCTGTTGTTCAGGGAAGGTGAACTGCCCGAGGACCCGCAGGCAGTCGGCGAAGTGACTGTTTCCACGGTCCGGCAACTGCTCGACCGTGCCGCCGGGCCCGGAAAACCGCCGACGATCACCGACGAGTCACTGATGGAGGGCGAGGCCGAAATGGCCTGCAGCAGTATCCTCGTGCCCGCGAACGTGTTTGCCACGATCCGCCCGACAGTCGCCGAACTCGCGCTGCTCGCCCACATCCGGGAGGGTGGGCCGCCCGACGCCGATCACGTGCGCGGCACCGACCCCGAACCGCAACTCACCGACCTCAACGCCACTGTCGTCAGCAGCCGATTCCCGACCGCGACCGCGGGTAGGCATGTCGCGCACCTGGTTTCACTGGAAGGATTGCCTCAGCACCTCACCGGCACCCCACCGAGCGAGGGCCTGCGCCTGGTAACCCTGCACACGTGGGCATTCGAGACGCTGAACGATACCGGTATCGGATTCGGCGACCTCGTGCAGCACCTTGCCGCCGAACCCGATCTGGCGCTGCGGGTTCCGCTGGCCGGCGCAACCGCCGACGGCGACGCGATCCAACGACTGCGTTCCGGTGCCACCGCCCTGGCGCAGCGTCTGGAATCCGGTGAACGCAGCGTCAGCTTCTACCGCGGCCCATTCACCGCCGACCCCGCCCAGCGCCTGCCCGCCCCAGCCGCGCCCCGCCTCGACTCGGCGGGGGAAGCCCTCACCTACCTGAAGCAGTGGGGGATCTTCGACACCGGCTACGCCAGCGCCTTCAGCCTCGGCCGTACCCTCGCGCTGGCTGATGCCCCGTTCCGGGATCGGCTGCTGGAATTCCGCAAAGCCGCGCGCCGCGCCGCCCGCCGGATCAGTGCGCACCCCGACCTGATCGCCGGACGCAGCGTCGAAGCCGCAGGCCGCGCGGTACTCGAGAACCAGGCACGCCACGCCTTCGACCAGTTGCTCGCGGCACACCTTCCCGGTGCACTGGGCCGCAGCGGCGCCGACCTGGCCGCCGCCCCGATCCGCCCAGCAGCACGGGCGACCCGCCGCAACGGCGCGCTGACCGCCGTCGGGTTGCGCGCCACTGTCGCACAGGCCGAAACCCGCGCGGTGTTGCGCGCCGCCGTCGCCGAGGAACTCGATCCGGTGCAGGAATGGCTGAATCGGCTTGTCGCGCTGGAGATGCTGCCTTTCGAGCATCTGGTGCCCGACCCCCGCATGCTGCCACCGGAAAGCATCCGCTTCTTCTACGTCGACAACAGTTGGGTATCGGCCGCGATGAACGGCGCACTCAGCGTCGGCGTCGGTCACGCCCTCGACGCCGACCTCAACGCACTCGCGACCGAGGTCAGGGCGGCTCCCGCGTGTGGGGTACTGATCCGATCCACCCTCGTCCCGAACTGGCCGCGCACCATCTACAGCGCCTTCCGCGGCGAGCAACAAATCGCACCTAGTCGACAGGCGAACTTCGGCAACAGCGTCTTACTGTTGCTCTACCCACAGGTCATCGACACCTTCACCATCGCGGAACCGCCGCAAGGCCTGTACTTCGGCATCGGCGACGTCGGCACCATCCAACTGCGTTGGCTGACTGGGAACATCGGCTCGCCCGTGAAGGACGGGGAGTTCCCGGACCCTGCTGGGTTCGGACGGTTCCTGCGCCCGTCCGGCGACGTGCTCGACATCGAGAACAAACTACTGCCCGAACTGGCCGCCGCGCATGGCCTGTCGACGCTGTCACCTGCCCAATTCGCGCTGCAGATGATCCGAGCCCCGCAGATCCAGACTTTCGATCGTTCCTGACCCGATCCCGATCCTCCCGAAGGGGTACCGCATGCCCAACGACACGCTCGTCGTCCCGGTCGAGGTCGCGGCGTTCGCGGTCAACGCGCAGACCCGTGACACCGACGGCACCTACGTCATACAACGCTGGATCGCCAATTTCGTGCCGTTCGTCGACGCCAACGCCGCACCCGAACCACAGCCGTTCTCCGGTACCGAGCCGTGGGGCGGCGATGCCTCCAGGCTCGGTGTGTACCTGCAATGGCAGCTGCCCGAGGCTCTCACGCAGGGCCGCCAGGACGAAACCACCGGCGAGATCGGCGATTTCCCGCTGGTACCCAACCGCTGGCTGGTGACCCGGCGCTCCAATGGCGGTGTGCGCGCCTGGATCGTGCACAGCGACTTCCTGCACCCGCAGCAGGGGTCGGTATCCTATCTGGACCCACACGCCCAGACCGCCACCGCGACCAAGATCGGCACATTGGTCGAACTCTCCACCGGCAGCCCGTGGCAGGAGCCGGGCGGCATTCAGTTCCTCACCGCGCTCGGGCCCGGGCTGCTCACGTTCTCGGTGTTCCAGCCCTACAACAAGAACGTCCTCTCCATCCACGACGCCCTCGCCGATATCGACGGCGACGACAGGCTCAGCTACCACGTCGCCGGCTGGTATTCCGACCCCGACGCCGACATCCTCGTCGCCGGAGAGAACGCGGAAACTTCCTTCCCCCAACTGATGTCGAGGCTGGAGTGGAGCCTGGCCGCGACCTTCGGCTCCCCCCGCCGCTCGGTGTACTCCGGTGGCGCCCTTGGCATCGACTGGCGCCCGAACGGCGGTGTCTACCCATCCGACAGTCCGCACGCCGCCCAGATCGCCGTGGCCATCGGCAACAGCACCGCCGAGGCGGCCGGTGTGCTCCAAGAGCAGACGGGCGGCACCAACTCACTCAGCGACGACTCGGCCCGGCTCTACAGCGCATTCACCCTCGGCGTACTGAACGAGTACGACCGCGCCGACGGCGACCTGTTCCCCGGCCGTGCCGCGCACCGCTCCGGATTCGGCCCCGTCCCAGGTGGTTTCACCTGGCGGGTGGTCGACCGCGGCGGCGAGGAGGCGCGTGCCGCGCTGTCGGCCGACGAACGCTCCACCGAAAAGGCCCGCGCCGCCGATGTCGTCGCCGAACTCAACACTGCCCAACGCGAACTCGACGAGAAGGAACGCGAACTTGCCGATCTCCGACAGCGCCTGCACATTCTGTGGTCGCTGTCGCAGGAGCCGAATCAGCCGAGTTCCTTCGCCAGCCGCATCGCCGATGAACTGCGGACGGACAACGCCGAGGGCGCGGCGGGCCTGACCGCAGCCAAGAAGGCCGAGGTAGAAGCCCTGCGCGACGAAATTCCTTGGGCGACAACGGCAGACAAGCTGTCTGCTCGCGCCGCCGACTACGCCGCTCGGCATGGCTTGCGGGCGGCCCTGGAACTGCAACGTTCCCCGCAGGAGCCGTTCGAGCAGCACGCCGACCCGGTGCTGATGCTGGCAGGCGCCAACCTGAGTGCCCCGCTGAGCCGCGGCTCGGACCTGCCGTGCCGGGTGGCCGAACGCCTGATCACCGCCATCGGATCGATCACCGCCACGACGGTGGCCGCGGACGTGAACAAGGTGAACGTCACCGACCTGCCCGGTCCGATGCGCGCCCTGGTCACCGAGTTCTTCATCATCGACCAGGCCCGCAAAACCGGCGTCGGCCTCGGCAACGCCACTGGGACACTGCCCGAATACGGCACCGCCCCATGGCGTCAGCCCTGGCAGCCGCTGTATCTCATGTGGGAAGCCGAATACACCGCGATCCCGTTCGTGGAGGAGACCGCCGAACGCTGGCGCTTCGACGGCACCCGCTACCGCTGGCAGGGCGAGGGAACACTGAAGGCAGCGGTCACCGTCAGCGGCCGCCAAATGCTGGCGCCCCTCAGCGGCTACGATCAGGAAGGCAAGCTCGACAGCTACACCAACGGCCGCGACGACCTGCCCGAACCGCTGCTGCGCGGACTGCGCGAGCAATTGCACAACCTCGACCAGCTGTCCCAACGCCTCGATGGGCTCAGCGCCACCGTTGGCCAGCGAATGTCCCGAGGCAACCGCACACCCGGCGGTGCCATCGGCGACCTGATCGGCTCCGGCGTCGGCCCGACCCCGGATCCCGGGCCCCAGCCGGTATTCGAATGGGACGACTGGGAGGACTCGGACTTCCAGGAACTCCGTTCCGGGCACCTGATGTTCACCCGACTGTCGGTGGTCGACCGGTTCGGCCGCGCGGTCAACCTCATCGACAACCCACTGCATTTCGGCAGGCTGCGCAAACCCCAGTCCATGACCCCCGACCACGCCGTCGGCGAAATCCAGACCGACCGCTACGTCGAACTCGGTCCGCGCCTGCTGCAGCCGGCCAAGCTGCGGTTCGACTTTCTCTCCGCCACCGCCGACTCCGACGTCGAACTCAGCGCAGGCGCCAACCCGATCTGCGCGTGGCTGGTGCACAACCGCCTCGATCGCGCGCTGGCGTGTTACGACCCGGAAGGCAAGGTGCTGGGTGATCTGCGAGTCGTGCTGTCCCCCCAGGGGCACAAGGTCGTCGAATGGACCGCGCTGCCCGAATCATCGGTCCTGGAATTCGACCAGCTCGCCACGAATCACCAACACGCACACCGCTTCCTGGCCGCGATCAAACAACGCGGACCAGCGGTGTTCGATGCCGTGCGCAAGCTGATCGACGACACCATCACCCTCATCGACCCGGACGGCCCAGAGGATAAAAGCCTCGGCGTCCTACTCGGCCGCCCACTGGCCTTGGTCCGGGCCCGCCTCGACCTGCGGTTGTACGGTCCGGTGCGCACCGACGTCACCTGGCAGCAGGTACTCAGACCACCGACCCCGAAAATGCCGGACTACCGCTGGAACGTCCGCCTCGGCGAGGCGTTGCAAACCGACGACGGCCTGGTCGGCTACATCCTCAACGAGAACTACGACCATTTCGAGACAGTGGTCACCCCGAGCGGCAACCACGGCGGCTACCTGCGCCCCATCGGCGACGGCGACCGCATCAAACTCGCCTTCGCCACCGACAGCACGGCCACCCTCACCGTGCTCGCCGATCCACGCGCCGCAGTACACGCTACGACCGACATCCTTCCGGTCGAATCGGTGTTCATCCCACAGCGATTCACCGATGCCGCACTGGCGGAGATGGCGGTGGCCTTCCGTGCCGGGCCGCTGTTGATCGGCACCACCGATCAGGGCGCCGCCATCCTGCCGCAGCCGGCCACCGTGACCGGCACCTGGTCGTGGGCCGAACAGGTCGGCACCGAGTGGGCACAGATGCCGATCACGGCGCCCGACCCTGCCTCGCTCCCGATCGGCGCCGACCACGAAATCCGTTCGGGATTCCTGGTGTTGAGCGACGCCGCCGAACACAGCCGCACCCCCACCAACCAACAGGGAGCACGCTGACCGCGACCGTCCCGCAGTACTACGCCATCGAAAACGGATCGCTTCGGCCGCGCGCCACCGCGACAGCATGCAACGCAGCCGATGCTCACCACTTCGACAAGCGAGGAGCTGTTGATGACCACGATCCCGCAGTACACCGCGACCACAGCAACAACCGGCAGCTCGGTCAGCAACGACCCGCCGCTGACCTTCGACCTCAACACCGCTCCTGACCCGGTTCGGGTCTCACCGGCTTCCGGTGACGCGCAGCGCGCCGATTTCGTTCTGGTGGGCAGCCGCCGCAGCTCGGACGCCATCGAATGCCGCAGGATCACCGTTGTGGTCCCCACCGGCGAGAACTCCCCCGACCTGACCCCGGACCTCACCAGCGCCTCGGCCGCGATCAGCCTGCCGGACTGGACTCCGACCACCAACCCTGCCGCCAAGACCATTACCTTTACTCCGACCTCCGGTTCCGCCGAGATCGGGCGCGACGAAGGCGTCACCGTGCAGCTCATGGGAATGCGCATCAACAGCGTCGTCGGGACCGCCCTACTGCGTCTGGAAGTCGAGTGGCGCGAAGCCGGATCCGACGACCAGTGGGAGACCGGTACTTCGACCTTCGACATCGGCAAATTTCCGGCCGGGTTCGACCTGGTCGATTTCATCGCCGAACAATCGGTCATCGACAACGGCGGCTCGGTCGAATTCAACTGGGAGGCACAAGGGGTTTCCTCGTTGCGGCTGCTCTACGACGTCGCCGACATCAACGTCATGAACCTGACCACGTTCACGGTCAACCATCTCGCCAGGACCACCGTGTTCTACCTGCGGGCGACCGTGCAGGTCGGCAATAACACCGTCGAACGCGTGTTGTCGACAACGGTCACCGTTCGAGTGCCCGACCTCGAAGTCGAAAACCTCAGAGTAGTCGGCTCGCTCATGGTGGATTGGCCCATTCAGATCACCGCGGGAGTAGTGATCGGTGAAGACTCGGCATATCCCTTGCGGAACGTGCTCGACGGGAATCTCGAAACCTACTACCTGAGCCAATCAGGAGGTAGCGCCGAGTACGGCGGCCTGGTGAAAATCGACTATGGCACTCCGCGACCGATACGCGACATCCACGTCTATTTCGGAAGCCCCGACGGCAGGAATCTACCCACCACATTCAATCTGGCCTATTCCCTCGATGGCGAGCAACCCCATTTCCTGATCCCGGCCACTCCCGGCAAGCCCGAGGCGCACTGGTCGTCGGATGAAGAGATAATGATGCGCTTCGTGCAGGTGTACGTCCACCAGCGTTATGGCGGCCGCATCGCCATCCGACAATTCCAAGTCGGGAGACCGAGACTGCATGTCGGCCCCGCCGAGGCCGGCTTCGATGTCCCGGTCACCGCGCACCGGGGCCTCACCGAAGGATGACGAACAGATCTTCCCGCGCGGCTCACCCGAGCTCGGCCGGCCGGCCGCGTCCGGCCGGTGCTCGCCCCGACGGTGATTCACCGATGCCGCACTGGGTTGCGTCCCATTGTTTCAGCCCTTCGACGACAAGGGCCGAGACGAGTCCGGGTAGCCGGCCGGCGCGAGCTTGTCGTACCTGGTGGCGACGGCTCGCCACTGTTTGCCTTGCTGCGGGCACGCTCGACCGCGTTGCAGCATTTGTAGGCAGTGCGGGTCGAATGCCGCGTAGTCGAGCCGACTTACCCTCTAGCGGCACAACGAGTCAGGAGCCCACCGGTGACCAGCACCATCCCGCGATACACCGCCAACACCTTCACCACCGACGGCGCGGTGACCAATACCTCCCCGCTGCATTTCGACCTCAACACCAACCCAGACCCGGTGCGGATCTCACCCTCCAACGGCGACACCCAACGCGCGGATTTCGTTCTGGTGGGCAGCCGTCGATCCGCCTCGGCCATCGAATGCCGCAAGATCACCCTCACCGTCCCCACCGGCAACAACTCACCCGACCTCACCACAGACCTCACCAGCGCCGCAGCGCAGATCAGCCTGCCGGACTGGACTCCGGAAACCAACACCGCCACCAAGACCATCACCTTCACCCCCACCTCCGGCCACGCCGAGATCGGCCGCGACCAAGGCGTCACCGTGCAGTTGATGGGCATGCGCATCAACACCGAAATCGGTAGCGCACCACTACGTATGGACCTCGAATGGCGTGAAGCCGGCCACAACGACCCCTGGCAGACCGGTACCACCATATTCGACATCGGCAAGTTCCCCCCGAACTTCCACCTGGCCAACTTCATCGCCGAACCACTGATCATCGACAACAACGGCGCGGTCGAACTCGACTGGGAAGCCAGCGGCGTCTCCTCGCTGCGGCTGCTCTACGACGCCGCCGACATCAACGTCCTGAACCTGACCACCTACCCGGTCAACAACGTCACCCACACCACCGTGTTCTACCTGCGCGCGACCGTCCAAGTCGGCAACAACACCGTCGAGCGCACTCTGACCACGACCGTCACTGTCCGCATCCCCGACCTCGAGGTCGGCAATCTCAGGGTGCACGGTGACTTCACTATTGCCTCGCGACTGCCGATGGTCACCGTGACACCGCAGCTCGGTGTCGACGAGAGACATCCCTTGAAGAACTTGCTGAACGAAAATCTCGAAACCTACTATCTCAGCAACGCGCCGGTCCAGGCCGATGACAGAGTCGAGCTCGACCTCCACGCTCCTGCGGAGATCAACACCATCGACGTGTATTTCGGCGACCCAGACGGTGGAAACCTGCCACCGAGTGGGGCGATGTGGATTTTCATACTCGGGATATGGATTCGTGTGGCCGAGATAGTCCCTGGGCAACGCGAGCTGCACTGGACCCCGACGACGCGCCTTCTGGCGCAATTCATTCGGCTGACATTCGTGGAAACCTCGACGACCAACCTAGCCATTCGATCGATGCGTGTATCGCCGTACCCATGGCCGAAGCTGGAAGTCACCCCCGACGGCGCCCTCTTCGATGTTCCGGTTACCGCACGGCGAGGAATCACCGAAGTCTGACAGTACTTACTCCAGTGGTCGTTCGGCCGACCAGACCGTGGCCCGGTCTTGCCACGAAACCCGGGCCACGCCTCGGTCGATCGCTGCAGGCACCCCGAAACGCGTTCTATCCAACCAGTGAGCTCGGGCGACGTCCATTCCGGCCGAGAGGCAATCGTTGCCACCGAGATCGACCCCCTGACCGGTGCGGGATTCTGTCGTCCAACAAATCGACTGACGGATCACCGATCCCGCGCGCGTGATCAGAACACGGTCGTCCAATCGTCCCTGATGCTGACCACGGTCCAGGCGTGTGCGGCCGCCAGTTCGAGCGCCCGCTCGGCGCCAGCGGCGTAGTCGAACTCGCGGGCAGCGTCGTCGTGGCGCAGCAGCAGCCGTAACGAAGGCCGGTCCGGCTGCTGCGAGAACTGCAGCATCGGGATGTCCCCGTTGCTGTTCCCGGCCGCCAGCAGCGGCCGCCTGCCGATACGGTTCCAGATGCGCACCGGCTTCTCGGGACCGTCGTCGAGGACGTCCGCCTCGGGTTTGCGGACGATCGCGCCGCTGCCGCCGTCGTCCTTCCATGCCAGCGACACGCCGCTGCCGATCACCCGTTGGCGTGGAATGCCGTACACGTCCTGGCTGATGGGCCGCATGAAGTCGCGGCCGCCGCCGGAGACGATGTAGTTGCGAAACCCGTTTACGGCCAGGTAGTCGAGCAGCTCGCACATCGGTGTGTAACTGCACTCCAGGTAGTCCCGGTCGAGGGTGGGATGCCGTGCGGCGCGCAGGAACTGATCCGCCTGGACCTCGAACTGCTCCACAGTCACCTCGGCGAACGCGATCAGCACACCAGCGGCGAGCACCTCCACCCCGCTGTCGTCGCCGTGGTAGTGCCGGATGATCACGTCGTTGAACCAGCGATAGTCCTGCGCGTAGGCGGCCTCCCAGGGCTGACGGGTGCGCAGACCACGATCCTGCTCGGCCATCGCGACGAGACGGCGCAGGATGAAGTCGAGCTGAATGGGCATCGGTTTCTCACACCACAGCGTGCCGTCGTTGTCGAAAACCGCGACCCGGTCCTCGGGCGGGACCTCGTTGGACCTCACCCGCTCGACGAAACCCACGATGGCCGCCTTGGCGGCGCCGTCGCGCCAGCTCGGAAGCGGAGCTTCGGCGGGGCCAGCGCTCTTTCGCTCGATCTCGGCGGCATGCGTTCCGGAATCGCGTCTTTCGGTCATGGCGCTGCTCCTTCGATCCTCAACGGCCCTGACATCCCCGGAGAGTCACCTCGGCGAGGTTCTTGTGACTGCGAAGCGCGACCTCGAGCATTCGATCGGCGGCCACTTCCAGCCAGTCGGGCAGGACGCTCACCAACCGGCCAGGCAGCTGCGTACGCGCGGCGGGTCAGATACGGCAATGTGGTGACGTCCTCGTCGTCGATGTGCAGCACATCGAACCCGTAGAACTGGACCGGCACCGATGCGGTCAGCTGCGCAGTTTGTCGAATCCCATTCAGGCGATGTTGTAGCAAACCGAACGACGGTGCACCCGAGGCGGTCTGCGCAATCGCCTCACCGTCCAGAATCAATGACCGGCCTCGCACCGACTCGGCCGGCGCAGCGGCGAGCTCCGGGCAGGAGCCGGTGATCTCACGCTCGTTTCTGCTGTACACGCGGCACGATCCGCCACCGCAGACCACGACGGCGCGGATGCCATCCCATTTCATCCCGATGACCCAGACAGCCGTGTCCGGTGGCCGCCCTGCGACGGCCAGCATCGGCGCCGGCACTGCCACCACACGACAAGCGTATATCCAGCTATCGACAGATGTGACTTAACATCGAATGACGCGATAACCATCTTCCTCGGACCGCATCCAGCGCACGCCCGCCGATCGGCGAATTCTCTACCGAGACCCGCTGCGATCGCCGCGTCCGGCATTTCCGTTTGTAGAAGGTGCACCGGCAGACGGGCACAGTCGATCGCCTGTCGAAACAACATGAACGGTCAAATGATCTGCCGAATAGTACTGAGCCACAATTGATTTCGTTATCAAAGTGTTCGAAACTCATCGCACACTCCGCGTCTGACCTATAGCTCGTTGCAGCACAACATGATTCAATTCGCTCGGAGAAACACCTCCTCGGGAGCGAAAGAACCGTCGTGCAGCGTTGCCGCGCTCGACGACCGAGCCACGGCGCGGCCACGGTCGACTGCGCGAAGGATATTGCGGGCCACGCGTTCGGGGGTGTAGCTGTGCTTCTGGCAGGCCGCTGCGAGGTTGTCACGGCGCTCACCGATGTCGGCAACTCCTGGCAATGTGCCGAGTCGGTGGCCGTACCGGCCAGCCGGCCCCGCCTCCCCGACGAGCACGACCTGACCGACGGGTTGCGCCGGAGTCACCGCCGTATGGAAACACTCGACGGCACGCCCGCGACCCGATCCCGCCAACCGCACGGATGACGCCTGCGACTGATCGGCTACCTCACATCGTGGTGACGAAGCCGCCGTCGATCCTCAGGTCGGATCCGGTGATGCTGGCGGACCGGTCACCGACCGGGAATACGACCAGGTCGGCAACCTGCCCCGGAGTGGCGAACCGGGCCATCGAGGTGGCACCAGCGGTCGCGGACCTGACCTCTTCGGGGTTCGGCCGCCGGCGGCGGCAATTGTGTCGGCCGCTCCGCCGACATCCAGCCACAGCCCGGTCGGCACAGATCCGAGGCTGATCGAATTGACGCGAATGTTCTTCGACCCCAATTCCTTTGACAACGCCTTGCCGAAGTTGGTGACGGCGACCTCGGTCGCAAGGTAGTCGTAGATCCCGAGGTCGGGATAGTACGCATTGGCGGATCCGATGATGCGATCGATCCGCCACCACGCCGGTCTGCGCGTCCGCGCGCTCGGCCTTTGCGCCTTCACAACCGCTATGCCTCATCCAAGTCATGCAGATGTGTCACGGTGACAAAATATTCGATAAGTCGACCGAGGGTGATCGACGGAGAAAAACGATAGATCGACCAATGGCCGAACCGGTGAACTTCCGTGAAGGTTTGCCCTTCACTTCAAGGGCGGCATCAGGTCGGATAACCCACCGAAGCCTGTGACAGTTTCGATCATCAAAAGTAATTGCAATCGGCAATAATCACCCCCCCATCGAAAAGCGACCGCGATGCTCGTCGTCGAACCGATCCGACCGGCCCTGAAACCTCCGAGCAAGTCGAGTACAACAACCTGCGCGTAGCCGTTGCGCCCCGGCAAACCGACCGGTACGCTCACGATTTGAAGAAGCACCGCAAGCCTTTTCCGCCCTGGCCGATGTTACATACATCGAGTTTTTGGACGGTACAAGGCCAGCGGGTGGGTCTCCCGAATCCAGTGGTCTGTGCGCGCCGGCTAGCTTCGGCGAAGTAAATGATGTGGGAGAGTGTCAATGGCCTCGGAACCGACGACGGCCGTTATCGGCTCGGGCATATCCGGGCTGACGGCCGCATTCCTGATGCGGCGAGTTTCGCGAGTAACATTATATGAGGCCGATTCTCGGCTGGGCGGGCATGCTCATACTCATTCGATTTCTTCGACCGATGGTTCGGTACAGCATCTGGACACCGGGTTCATCGTCTACAACGTGGCGCACTACCCGCTCTTCACGCGACTCCTGCACGAGCTGGGAGTCCGCAGCGTCGCATCGGAGATGTCGATGAGCGTGGTCTGTGACGGTTGCGGGCTGAACTACTCTGCGGGGAGCGGACTTCGCACGTTGCCGCACGAACTCCAGTCGGCGAACCCGGATTTGCTCATAGAGATGCTGGAATTCAACCGCGTCTGCGAACAGATCCTCGCCACACCCGAAGATCACGGGGTCACCCTGCACAAGATGCTGGCCGACCACGGGTTCTCCGACTATTTCGCACAACATGTTGTGCTGCCGCTGGTTTCCATTGTGTGGTCCTGCGATCCGCGGACCGCGGGACTGTATCCGGTGGCTGCATTGCTGGCCTTCCTCAACAACCACGGCATGTTGCGCGGCAGTGCGGCTACACGCTGGCGCACACTGAGCTCACGATCGGCGGACTACGTGTCTCGAATAGCCGCGACGCTCGATGAGGTCCTTACCGAGACGCCGGTCCGGTCGGTGCGCCGCGATGCCGATGGGATCGCCGTCACCGATGCTGCCGGTGGCACACGCCGTTTCGATCGCGTCATCCTCGCCGTTCACCCGGGGGAAGCGCTTGCGCTGCTTGCCGATCCGACACCGGTCGAGCACAGCGTCCTCGGCGCGTTGCCATATGTGCGGAATCGGGCGCTGCTGCACACCGATGCGTCAGTGCTGCCGCGGGCCGCCGAGCATCGCTGCTCATGGAACTATCGGCAGAATACCTGTCATCCCAACCCGGACGAGATGCTCATGAGCTACTACCTGAACCGGCTGGAGAACATCGACTCGAATACCGACTATCTGGTGACACTCGGACCGGAAGCTGCCGTCGATCCGCGGAAAGTACTGGCCCGGATGGACTATGAGCATCCGGTGTACACACCGGAGAGTGACGAGGCCCGGCGACGGCTGCCTGATCTCGCGTCACCGACCCTCGCGTACGCCGGTGCCTATCACGGCTGGGGTTTCCATGAGGACGGATGTCGGTCGGGCGTCGAGGCAGCACGCGGCTTCGGGGTCGGATGGTGACCGTCGATGACAATACAATCGCCCACACTGTTTCGGTGCCGCCTCATCCATATACGGCATCATCCATTCACCTATCGGTTCACCCACACCCTGTACATGTGGCTCGTCGATGTCGACGCACTGGCCGAGCCGGTGCGTCCGCTGGTGCGGTTCCATGCCGCCGACCATCTCGGCGACCCGACTCGCAGCATCCGAGCGAACGTCGAAACCTTCTTGTCCTGCAATGGGATCAGCCTGGCGGGTGGCCGGATACTGATGCTCGCCCAGCCGCGCAGCGCCGGATACGCGTTCGATCCGGTCAGTTTCTTCTTCTGCTATCACGCGGACGACTCCATGGCGGTCGTGATCGCCGAGGTCCGCAACACGTTCGGGGAACGCCACTGCTATCTCATCACCCCCGATGCCGCCGGGAATTCGGATGTCGGCAAAGAGTTCTATGTCTCTCCATACTTTCCCGTCGACGGTCGGTATCGCACACGGTTCGTACTGAACCCGGACAGCGTACGAATCGTGTTCGCACTGAATCGCGCCCTACGTAACCGTTCGGCTCCTGTTACTGCGTTGACCGCCACGCTGGTCGGGAAAAAGGTACGCATACCCGCGGTCATCATGTCACCGCGGCTGCTGCTGTCCCCCTATCGCACTATCGCGCTGATCCATTGGCATGCGCGGCGGCTTCGTCGGCGGGGTCTCACATCCGCGCGCAGACTCCCGCATCAACCCCAACTCGGCGTCACCCCGATTCGGAGTTCTCATGGTGAATGACCACCCCTTGCTGAGCGGATCCACGCTCGATGAGGCCCTGCGCAATATCGTTGGGGCGGCACCGCTTACCCGCCTCGTCTACCCACAGCGCAACGGCGAGACCGCAGTCAAGGATCTGCTGGCCGATGCCGAGACCATCGCGCGATCGCTGGTCACGGCCGGGGTGCGCCGGGGTGAGATTGTCGGGTTGATCGGTACGTCCGGTCCGGAACTGCTGGCCGGGCTCTTCGGGATCGTCATGGCGGGCGCCGCCGCCACCGTACTGCCGGAGCCGCAGGGTCTGGGCGCCGATCACCGTCGATTGG
Organism: Nocardia sp. NPDC051463; assembly: GCF_040681975.1. Taxonomy (NCBI): domain Bacteria; kingdom Bacillati; phylum Actinomycetota; class Actinomycetes; order Mycobacteriales; family Nocardiaceae; genus Nocardia; species Nocardia sp. NPDC051463. The sequence continues at coordinate 68,541 of NZ_JBFBAB010000028.1, read as the reverse complement.
ATCGCACGTCTGCCATCGTCCGGGCGGCGCATATGCGGCATATGCTCGTCGACCCGCACACCGCGGAACTCGCCGGCCATCTCGCTGACAGTTGCACCGGTCTGCGGCTCCTGCGCGCCGAGTCGCGGGCGGTGGCCGAGTTGCCCACTGTCGCACCGGAGGACATCGCGGTGGTGCAGTTCACGTCGGGCAGTACGGCGCAGCCGCGGGGAGTCACCCTGAGCCACCGGGCGGTCTTGGCGGGTCTGCGCGCAATCGCCATAAGCGGTGGCTTCGGTCAGAGCGACGTCTTCGTGCAGTGGGTTCCGTACCATCATGACCTGGGACTGTTCGGACATCTGGCGCAAGTGCTCAATGGGATCGAATCGCATGTGTTCGAACCAACGGCCTTCCTGCGGCATCCCGATGAGATGCTGCGTTACTTCGCCGCATGCCGGGGCACAGTGCTGACCGGACCGAATTTCTCATATGACCTACTGTTGTGGGCGGCCACACCGGAGCTGTTGCGCGACCTCGACCTGTCGTCATGGCGACTGGCATTCAACGGCGCCGAACCCGTGTCCGCCGTCACGGTCCGAGCCTTCGCAGACGTCTTCGCCCGTGCTGGGGCGGCTCCCACAGTGATGTATCCGGTGTACGGCATGGCCGAAGCCACGCTGGCCGTCGCTTTCCCGCAGCCGGGCACCCTGCCGCGCATGGTCTGCGTCGACCGCGACGAGCTGAGGGCCACAGGGCAGGTCCGGGAGGTGCCCGAAAGCGACTCGCGCGCAAAGGTTGTGGTCTCGGTCGGCGCTGCGGTGCTCGGCGTCGAGGTGCGGCTGGTCGATGAGCACGGGGGCACGCTCGGTCCCGGACGACTCGGCGAACTCCAGATCCGTGGTGATGCCGTCACCACCGGATACCTCGACGACGCACCGGCCACGGCCGCCGTATTCGACGGTTCCTGGTTACGCACCGGCGATCTGGGCTTCCGGCTCGACGACGACTATTTCATCGCCGGGCGGCGCAAAGAGATGATCATCGTCCACGGGCAGAACTACTTCCCTGACGACGCCGAAATCGTGGCAAGGACAGTGCCGGGCGTGCACCGCGGCCACTGTGTGGCCGTTGCCGAAAACGATGGGAGCGATGGCGAATTCCTCGGAGTGATCGCCGAAACCACGCTCGAAGGAGTGCCTCGGGCCGCGCTGGAAAACGAGATACGGCGACGAATTGTCACCGCCATCGGCATGCCGCATGTTCGCGTACATACGGTGCCACCGCGCTGGCTGACCCGTACCACCAGCGGTAAGTGGCAGCGGTTGCATGCCGCCGCCCGGCTCGCCGATCAGAGGACGAAAGCACGAACAGGGGAAGAAGGCATGGAAACTACAGCAGTCGATCACGCGCTGACCGCGACCAACCGGCACTACGACCTGCCGCCGGAGGTGTTCAAGAGATTTCTCGGTCGGCGGATGAAATACACCTGCGGTATCTACGACAGCGTCACCGAGAGTCTCGATGCGGCTCAGGACGCCAAGCTCCGTTTCATCGCCGAGCGCCTCGCCCTACACGGCGGCGAGTCGGTGCTCGATATCGGAACAGGATGGGGAGCCCTGGCCTTCTACCTCGTCGAGGAAGTCGGCTGCACGGTCACCGCTGTGACGCCGTCGGCTGTGCAGGCCAGGTGGGTTTGCGAACGCGCCGCCGAACGCGGCCTCACCGACCGGCTGACGGTCCTCGAACAGTCCGTGTACGACCTCGATATCCCGTCCGGAACCTTCGACGCCACCGCGCTCGTCGGAGTCGTCGAACATCTCCCGGACCACAGGCGCGCCATCGACATCATGACCGGGGCCATCCGGCGAGGTGGTCGAATGTACGTGTCGGCCAGCTGTTTTCGCAACGACGAACTGTTCGGCGAATACTCCGACCGACCGGGGAGCCGGCATGTCGCCGAGCAGATCTTCGGCTACGCCGTACTGCGCCCACCGTCCGAGCTGCTGGCCGCAATGGAGGATGCCGGGCTGAGTCTGGTCGGAGTCCGAGACCTGACCTGGCACTACCACAAGACAATTGACGACTGGCTGACCGGAATCCGCAGCGCCGCAGAAGCTATCGATGACGTACATCCCGGCATGAGCAGCGAGCTCATACGCTACCTCGAGACCACGAACGCAGGGTGGGGCTACACGACCAAGCACTACGGGATCACCGCGACCCGGTCACGGCACGGGTCGACGGAGCTCCCACGATGACCGAGACCTGGCTGCCCAGCCTGACTCTCACCGAGGTCCGCAACGCTGTCGAGCCCGTCGTGCAACGCGGTGCGGACAAACTCTGGAGTCTGCGGGACCTGGACTGGGAGGAGGTGCGGCCGGACCGGCTCACCGACGCCGACCGGTCCGTAGTCCGATTCATCACCTACATCGAGGACCATCTGCCCGGCTATATGAACTGGCTACTTCGGACCTTCCCGATCGATGGTGCGGATCTGTCGATCCCGATTGTTGCCGTGCACCGCGAATACTTCCGGTTCTTCGTCGCCTGGTCCTACGACGAGGAACGCCACGCCGCCGCGCTGACCCGATATCAGGAGGCCGCGGGTATCAACACCGCTGAGGCCCTGCGGCTGGAACTGGCCGAGGAAGGACGCAAACATTTCGACCTCCCCTATCCGGAGCCGCTCGAGGCCTTCGCGTACACAATGCTTCAGGAGAAGGCGACCCAGCTGTTCTATCTGCGGTTCCGCGATGTCGTCACCGAACCGGTCCTGCGGGACCTACTGCTGCGCATGGCCCGCGACGAAGCACGGCATTTCGCGCTCTACGCGCATCTGGTGGAGACCTATCTGCGACGTGATCCGGCTGCCGCCGCGCCGCATCTCAAGCATGTGCTCCGCACATTCCGTATGCCACTGTCGGACACCCTCCCCAACTATCGCCGGTGGTCGTACTCCGTGGCCGAGACTGCCGGCTACGACCACACCGAGGCATACACCGCACTCGAACGCATGATCCGCCAGTTCGTGGACAGTCCCGGCGATGAGCTCGGCGAACTGCTCGATCTGACCAGAAGCCTGCGCACCCTCCCCTGAGAAGTTAAGGAAACCAACAGAAATGAACGAAGATACTCGGGCGGCCGTTCTCACCACCGTCCAAGACGTACTCCGTGAGAGCCTCCGGATGGGCGAAGAACCGATCGAGCCCGATGACCAGCTCGACCTGTTGCCAGGAGCCGATTCCGTGCGTCTCATGCGCGTGGTCAGCCAGCTCGAACGCCACTTCGACATCGAGCTGGACGACAAGGAGATCCGCGACGCCCGAACGGTCGCGGACCTCGCCGACCTCGTGCGCACAGCCATGGATGGTTCCGCATGACCACGACGCCGGAGGTCGAGGCGGCGGCCACGGCAACCAATCTGCACTATGAACGGTCCGCGGAGGCGTTCGCCGCCTTTCTCGGCGACGATGTGAAATACACCTGTGGCCTGTTTGCTACCGGTACCGAATCCTTGGATGAGGCGCAGCAGGCGAGCCTGGCGCTGATCGCCGCGTCGCTACGGCTGCGCGGCGGCGAACAGGTCCTGGATATCGGATGCGGGTGGGGCAGCCTCACCCTGTACCTGGCCCGTGAATTCGGTTGTCATGTGGTGGGAGTCACCCCCTCGGCCGTGCAGGCGGAGTTCATTCGCGCTCGGGCGCGCGCTGCCGGAGTGGCCGATCTGGTGGAAGTCGTCGTCGGGCCGTTCCAGTCGGCCGATCTGAACGATCGCCGGTTCGACGCCGTGGCGATGGTCGAGGTGGTCGAGCATTTGCCGGAGCACCGTGAACCCTTGCGTAAGGCCTACCGGCTGCTCAAACGTGACGGGCGGCTGTTCATTTCGGCGTTCTGCTATCGCAGCACCGCGCATGCGGACGAGTTCGCTACCCGTCCTGCCAGTATGCATGCGCTCGGCCTGTTCGGATTCACCGCGATGGTGCCATTGTCGCAGCTCGTGGCCGAGATCTCGGATGCGGGGTTCAGCATCGCATCGGTGATCGATACCACCTCGCACTATGACCGGACCATGGACCACTGGCAGCAGCGAATCATGGCCAACCAGAAGGCTATAGAGGCAGTGGAACCGGGTTTCGCCGCCGAACTGGACCGCTACTTCGACACAGCGAGAGCCAGTTGGGGCCACACATCCAAGCTCTACGCGGTGGGCGCTATCCGGTCCCGTATGGGCACTCCCGAGTCATGGTGACATCGACGGAGGTCTTTCTCTTTCCCGGCTTCGGGCGCGCGCACGGCACGACTGGTGAGCAGCTCATGGAGGACGCGATCGTCCGCTACCGCTGCGCGGTGGCCGACGGCCGTCCGCTCGCGCTACTGGGGCACAGCCTCGGTTTCCTCGCCGCGCTGGTCTGCGCTGGAGCGTTCACGGTCGACGACGGGCACCACATCATTCGTGCCCAGGAACAAGCCGTCCGCCGGTACGGGCAACCGGAAGGCGGCATGGTGACCCTGGAGCTGGACGAGGCCGCTGCCGCGAAGATGGCGGCCGAGGTAGGTGATCCCGGTCTGACGGTGGCATGTATCAACGCACCCGATCGGACCGTGCTCTCGGGGCCGGTGGCAGCGTTGCGTCGAGTCGCCGAGCACGCCGAGCAGCAGGATGTGGTTTGCGTTCGGCTCCCCATCGACGTTGCCTATCACAGCCCCATGTTGAACGGCGTGGTTGCTCCCCTGCGCGCCGAACTGGATCGCATACCGCAGCATCGGTTACGCGCACCGGTCTATTCGGCCACCACGCACCAGTTCTGCTCCGACGATGACGATTTGCTGACCGCAATGGTCGAAGCGCTGGTCCTACCGGTGCGATTCGAGGACGCCGTCCTGCATATGGACAGCCTCGGAGCGGCCAGGTACGTCGAATGCGGACCCGACCCCCTTCTCGTCAAGCTGGTGCGACTGTCCTTGCCGGGAGCGGAGCGCCTTCCGGTCCATCGAACAGATTCGGTCGCGCCATGTTGGTATGTCCACCCGCGATAATGGTCACCACCCCACAGTCTCAGCCCCGGAATCCTGAAGCGAATATGAACACTCGCCTGGCCCTGACCCGGGAACGAGTCGCAGTCTGAGGGCGCATCTGAGAACTCGAGGCCTATGTCCTGTTCGGGATAGTTGGCGATGTCCAGGTGTGGTCGGTGGGGGTGGTGTTCGCTGCTGACGGTCAGGGGCACCGGCGCAGTCTGAAGTTCCGTGGGTGCTGAGCTGAGTTTGCTGTGTGTTCTGGTGCGAGCCGATCCCAGGACTGGTGAGGGCTGCGTGGTGAGCGCGGGGGACGATGTCGAGCATGTCGAGCGGGTGGTCGCTGCGCTGCCTGGCGCTGGGTGGCGTGTCCGGGCGCTGCAATGGGGGCAAGACGATAAGCGGCCGGTTGGCGAATGGGCATGCCGCCAGATCCGTCCCCGTCATGAGCTTCGAACGGGCAGCGTGGTCGGCGCGTGATGGCTGGTATGTAGAGGGCCTCCCGGTACGACTGGGGTTACCACACCATCCAGTCGTCACCGAGAGTCCCTGTGTCAGTGTCGGCTGTAGCCGCACCGGAGGTCCGCGTTCCCGATCGACTCGCCGTCGAGTCGATCGGGGATCTCGAGATGATCGACCGCAAAATCAAAGCCGCCGACAAGGAATCGCAATAACTGGTCATCGACGGCGGCTGCACGGTCATGGACTTCCATGTCGGGTGAATGCCACTCTCAGACGGTGCAGGAAGGGGGCGAGGGGGCGGGGATCGATGTCGTGGAGGGCCTCGGTGAGCAGGTCGATGGGTTCGGTGCACGAGTCGTAGCGGGCACTGGGGTCTTTTGCGAGTGACCGGTGCAGGATCGTGTCTACCTCGGGCGGGATCCAGTGTTGGCGCTCGGAGATCTCAGGAGGTGGGTCGTGCAGTTGAGCCTCTGCGGTGGCCATGAGGTTCGCGCGAGGGAACGGCGTTCGGCCGGTGAGCAGCTCGATGGCCGAGCAGGCCAGCGCGTACTGGTCCGTCGCGGGAGACACAGCACCTGCCGTCAGCAGTTCCGGCGCGGCATACGGCACCGACAGGACAACGAAACCGTTGGTGGCCAGCGGCGGTTCGGGCCGGTGCAGCCACCGGGCCTGATCGAAGTCCGAGATTTTCACCGTCGCAGGCTCGTCCGCGCCGACCAACACGTTCGCCGGTTTCACGTCGAGATGGACCACACCGTTGGTGTGTGCGAAATCCAACCCTGCCGCGACATGGGTCAGCACAGCGAGCACCTGCCGCAGATCCGGGTGTTGGCGCGGCATCCGCACCAACCTCGACCCTGTCGCGCCTGCCACGTACTCGCGTGCCGACCACAGCCTGCCGTCGGTTTCACCGTGCGTGTACATCCGCACGATGTTGGGGTGCCGCAGCGCGGACAGGATGTCGAACTCGTGCACAAATCGCGCACGCGCCTCGGGTGACCGACTGTCGTCCGGTCCCAGAATCTTCAGTGAGACAGGCCGCGACCGCTCCGGATCCTCGGCCAGATACACCTCGCTGCTGCCGCCATGACCCAGCCGGGCCTTCACAACTAACCCTGCAAACCGGTCACCTGGCTGGAGCATCACTGCCTCACCATAGTTCGCAGGCGTCCGATGCATGCCGCGGTTTGCCCACTTGTGCAGACGACTTCGAGCGTTGCCACTCGTCCGGCAGACGAGTCACCTTCGGGTGCAACGCGTTTAGCGCCGGGGGTACTTCGGACCGTGGGGTGGTCCGACACCGTGGCGCTTCGGTTACTGCCCGCAGCAGGTGGTGCTCAACGATGCCTTCACGGTTCGTCAGCACCTGGACTTCTTCGCCGCGGCCTATGCGATCGCCGGTAGGGTCCGTCGTGTGGAGACCGTTGCGCAACATCTTCTATGGTTCTTGCCGATGCTGTGGCTGGGCATGGTGCTGGCGATCTCATTTCTGGAGGCACCGTTGAAGTTCCGGGCGCCGGGGATCACGCTGGGGCTCGGGCTGGGCATCGGCCGATTGGTCTTTCGTGCGCTCAATAGTGTCGAGACCGTGTTGGCCGCTGCGTTGATCGTGGCCGGTCTCATCGTCGGAGTCGACAGTGCGACGTGGGTCTGGCTCGGCGCAGCTGCCGCGATCCTGATGATGCAGATCCTGGTGATCCGTCCGCCATTGAGCCGACGCTCCGATCGTGTGCTGGCCGGCGAGCACTTGCCGCGCTCGCATGCCCACTTCTGGTACATCGGCCTGGAATCGATGAAGGTTCTCACGCTAATCGGCCTGGCCATCGTGGCCGCACCGTAGTTGACACCAGGACTCCGACCACTGGTGCATCGAGTTGAAACGAACGACGTACTGGCTGCGGCCGACAGATCAACGCTGGATAGTCCGTCCGCCCCCTCTGCAGATGCGCGTACCCGTCCGGTGTGCTGGCAGTCAGTGATCACCACTGACGGTATGACGACCTCGACACCGAGCACTGCTGTGGTTGTGACTGTGCGTCGCGCAGCAGGATCGAACAGTGTTTACCGAAGGCGCGCTGGGTTGTTCACACGAGGTCGCTGAAACGACCCCGGGACTGCACGAGGCGTGCGAGGCCGGGGGTCAGGCGACTGATGAGGGCGATCGAGCGAGCCAGTGGTCCGGGGAGGATAAGGAATTGCTTCTTGCGCAGTCCCTTTTCGATCGCCGCGACGATCGTTTCGGGAGTGGTTGCCATCGACTTCGCTCGCTTGGCCGGATCGGCGAAGAAGTCGGCGGCCATCGGCGTGCTGACCGCCGCCGGGCATACACACGCAAGCGTCACACCCTTGCCGTCGTGCTCATAGCGCAAGCTCTGCATATACGACACTATCGCTGCCTTGGTCGCGCCGTAGGCCGCCATCTTCTTGGGGGGCAACAGGCCGGTGAGCGAAGCGATTACCGCGAACTCGCCGTGCCCACGCTCGAGCATCGGTGGCAGCGCGGACTGGATCAGGTTGACTATTCCGCCGTAGTTGACGCTCATCATCAGATCGATATCGGACCGCGCCACCTCGAGGGTTGGTCCGACCCGTGCGATTCCCGCCGATCCGAGCACATATTCCAGTGGGCCGAGTGTCTGTTCGACTTCGTCTACCACCGCTTGTAGAGCTACAGGGTCGGCAACGTCCACTCGGTAACTGGTTATGTCCGCGCCCAGTTCGTTGCCGGCCGCGTCGATCGCCTCCGGTCCGACGTCGATGATGACGACGTGGTAACCACGTTCGATCAGCCGGCGGACGCTCGCCAAGCCGATCCCGCTGGCGCCGCCGGTAACCAACGCAATCGGTTTGCCGGTCATCACAGTTCTCCTCTGGTCGAAACGGGAACGACCGCGCGTGGGGTCCGCTGCGCTGCTCGGCGCCGCCGGGAAAGGGCCTTTTTCTGTGTGTACAGAATGTATTTGCCGATGGCACTTGTGTAGCGACCCGAGAACGGCGGGACAAGCATTGTGGCGAAGCTGAGCGGCAATCTGTTCGTCGTGATCGTGCGGTGATGGGTGAAGGTGTCGAAACCGGCCTTGCCGTGGTAGGCGCCGAAGCCGCTGCGACCGACACCTCCGAATGGCGCGGTCATCATCACGCAATGGGCGAGGCAGTCGTTCACGGTCATGCCTCCGCTGGTCGCGAGTGAACGGAACTTCTGAAAATTCCGGTCTTTGCGGCCGAACCAGTACGCGGCCAGGGGCGACGGTCGGGCGACCACATAGTCGATGATCTCGTCCACAGTGTCGTACGGGTGGATCGCGAGCACCGGGCCGAACACCTCGTTGTGCGCGATCGTCATGTCATCGGTCACCCCGAGCAGGATCGTCGGATCGATCCTGCGGGCCACCCGATCCGCGAACTCGCCGCTCGTCGAATTAGCGTGAAAAACGGCCGCTCCCTTGGCCTCCGCATCGTCGATCAGCGCGACAACGCGGTCGAAGTTCTTGTCATTGACCATGCTGACGAGGCCGACGCCGTCGGTCGACGTGAGGATCCGGCGCGCGATCTTCAATGCCTCGTCGATGAATTCGTGCGTGGCCGCGCGTGGCACAAACACGTATTCCGGGCACAGACAGAGTTGACCGCCATTGACCAGCCGCGCCGACATCAGTCGGTCGGCGCTGCGCGCTATGTCTGCGTCGGGTCCGATCACCGCGGGATTCTTGCCGCCCAGTTCCAACGTCACCGGCACGAGGTTTGCCCCTGCCGCGCTCGCGACCAGCGCACCGACGGCTGGTGATCCGGTGAAGAACAGGTGGTCGAAGGGGAGCGCGCTGAACTCGGCTCCCACGTCCGCGCCGCCGGTGACGACGACCAACTCCTCGGGAGTGAAGTACTGAGCGGCACGCGCCGCGAACAGTTCCGCAGTGCGCGGGGTTACCTCCGAGAATTTGAGCATCACCCGATTGCCTGCCGCGAACGCGGACGCCGCAGGCTGGGCAATCAACCCAATGGGGAAATTCCAGGGCCCGATAATGCCGACCACGCCGAGCGGCTTCTTCTCCACGACCGTATCGAGGCCTGCGAGTGCGGCCCCCGGGAGCACCCGCCGCGGCTTCATCCAGGTGCCGAGGCGGGCGCGAGTGAACGCGATGTCGGGCAGAATGCCCGCGATGTCGGACAGGTAGTTGACGACTTGCGGCCGGTTGCCGAAGTCGGCGTCGAGAGCCTCGGAGAAGGCGGCGGCGTTGTCGGTGAGCAGCAGAACCAGTCGATCCAATCGATCGCGACGCACCGCGGCAGAGGGTGGTCCGTCACGACGATGCGCACGTCGCTGTAGCTCCAGCGCCGCACCTGGGCTCCACCTGTCAACGGCATCGGGCGTGCTGTTCGATTCCGTTGGTTGCGTTTTCACAGCTGACCCACGTTCTCGACCACGCTGCGGAGATCAGGTCCGACGCCCGCAGGCTCGAGACGGTTGAAGAGGTGGCCGAACGCCATCAGGGCGAATGTGTCGGCGAGCAGGGGGATGGTGAATATGAACGGGCGGGGACCAATCGAGTCCGGAACAGTACTGATTCCACCATCTTCGAGTTGGTTGCTCATAAGGTAGTCGACACCGCGGATCACCGCACGGTGGTCTTCTTGCCCGCTGAGCGCGATCAGCGCGTAGGAGGTGCTCAGCGCATCGCTGGGGTCGCCGGGTTGTTGCCCCCAGCCGCCGTCGGAGTTCTGCCCCGATCGAATCGCACGGAGCGCGCCGGCGGCCATATGGTGGTGCGACGAGGGACTGTCGGCCCGTAGCTGCCCGCAGGCGAGCATCACTCGGAAGAGGGTATGAAACCGGCTGGCACTCCAATCGGGGGCGAAGGATCCGTCGGAATGTTGTTGAGCGGCAAGGAAGGTGAGCCCTGAATCCATCGCATCACGGTGATTCGCGGGCTGTGTGCTCAGGGCGTTGACCGCCGCGGCGGTCATACATGCCTCCGACGGGGACCCGGCCACGTACGTAGGAAAGCCGCCGTCGGCTCCGCGCACGCTCAACAGGGACCGCATTCCCTGGCGTATCTCGGTCCGGTAAGTCTCGGCATCGACGCTGTGCAGGAATTCGATGGCCACCGAGGTGTCGTCGACATCGGACTGCAGCACGCCGTCGGTGAATGACCACCCCCCGTTGGGCAATTGCTGGGCTGCGAGGTGCTGTGCCAAAGGGAGTAGCCGATCACGGGGAGCCCCGATCGCGCTGAGGGCTACGCCCGCGGTCGCGCTGCACCACGTGTCGGTGTCGGAGATGAAGGGCAGGCCGCCGTCGGAACGCAACTCTGTCAGGAGTTTGCCGATGCCGGCCGCGATCACCTCCTCGGTGTCGGGCAAGAGGGCCAGTGCGTGCAAGACTGACAGGTGAATCAGAACGTTCGCCTCCCAGATCCCCGGCTCGCGTTGGGTGGACAGGAGCAAGGCGACGTCTCCGGTCCGGATCAAGTCCCGCCTGCCGGTCGCCGCGGCCAGGATGACTTTGAGGGCGGTCACCTGGACTGCGGCCCACGAGTGCAGGCCGATCGTGGCGACCTCGGCCAAGTCGTACTGCGCACTGGGTGGCACATCGAAGAGCACCAGAACCGCGTCGATCAGCATCTGCTTGCGTGCGGCGGTGAAAGCTGGGGCACGGGCCACGAACTCATCGAAGTTCGCCTGTGACATCGCTGTGTCGCCCGGTTGTCGCAGCGCCACCTCGACAAGCAGGCGGTCGAGCGAATCGTCGGAATCGTGGTGTGTGCGAAGGTAATCCCGCAGTCTGCGGCGGCTCTCGTCGGCTTCATCGAAGCGCTCCAGCAGTCTCAGTGCGAGCGCCGACTCCAGCACGCGGCTGTGGCAGGGCTCGCGCATCGCGCCGAAGTTGTCGAGCCGCGCCAGGACACGGGCACTCAGTCGCTCAGCCGCCTCATCGAGAAGAGGCGGGAAGTCGGTCCTCGGCCAGAGCGTCAGGTGCAGCGGGGTGGCTTGTACTCTCATGAATTCCTGCTTCTGGTCGTGCTGAGGATGTCGATGATGCGCTCGGCGGCACGTTGACCGCTGCACACACTGCTGTTGGTCGTCGAATGAGCCAGGTAGTCACCGCTCGCCAGCCGCACCCGTGAGTCCGGGTGCAGGGTTGCCGCGATCCGGGCGATTGCCCGGTATTCACCGGGCCGACGCCGGACGGTGCATGGGCTGACTCGGAACACTTCCGCCATCGTCGTGCCATGCTCCAGTTCCGGCAGTACTCCGAGGCGCCGGGTTTCGGCCCTCGCGTAGTCCACCACTGCGGAGTCGTCCAAGTCCCAGTTCGCGGTTGACCAATCGCCGCGGAAGTGGGCCATCACCAATCCTTTGCCTGCTGGTACCCGGTCGGCGGACTGGTTGTGCTCGAGCACATACGCGGCGACGTCTCGGTGCTCGATTCGAGGCACTTGGAGCAGCAGCGACGATTCTTTCGTCGGCTTGTCCAGCCCGAAGGCGACGTGGACGCTGCTGGAGTAGTCGACCTGCTGGAAGTAGTCCCGCTGCTCCGCGGTGAGCTGAGGGTAGATGTCGAGCAGCCGGGGTGTCGGGACCGCGATCACGCAGGCCTCGGCCGACTCGCGGTGTTCGGCCTCCCCCGGTCGCGTCCAGGTGACGGTGACGCCATCACCGGACTCTTCGACGGAGGTAGCCTCGGCCTCGTATTCGACAGTGAGCTGGCGGGCAAGCCCTTGGGGAAGGAATCCGACCCCTTCGGCCGATGTGAACGTGCCGCCACTGGCAATGAGGGTATTGAAGAAGAAGAAGGCGCTGACCACGGCGGCTTCCTCGGGAACAGCCAGCGCTGGGCCCGCGACGAACGGACCCAGCAGGTACTCCAGGGTGTCGGGGCGCAGGCCGCGACGGATCGCGTAGTCGCGAACGGACTCGAAATCGGCGGGCGCAACCGAGGACATATCGTCCCAGTTCAGCAACCGGCGGGTGCGCAGGAAGTCCGCGACCACCTTGAGTAGATCGGAGGCGGGCAGGCCCCGCAGGAGCGGGCTCCGAACCAGGTGCAGACCCAATCCGCTGCGCATCCGCTGGACCTCGCCGTCGCGGAGCATGCCGGAAATCTCGCCGGCGGGCCTGATCCGGTCCAACAAACCCGCATCGGCAATGAGCTCGAGCATGGCATGGTAGGAGGACAGCAGCAGCGTGGCGCCGACATCTATATGGAAGCCACCCCGCTGGACGGTGCTCATACGGCCTCCGATGAGCTCTGGACCTGAGCGTTCCAGCACCTTGACCGAGCAACCGGCCTGCTGCAGCCGGAACGCTGCGGTCAAACCGGCGATGCCGCCACCCACGACGATGACACGCTGTTTGTCGAGGGCACGGTGTGTCATGAAATCTCCTCTGTCGAAACAGCGCGGGCGGAGGACGCCGTTCGGTAGCGTCCGGTCTCGAGGCTCCAATCGAGGCTGCCGCGCATGAGACTTTCCAGCCCGCTCACGTAACGGGTCATGGTTTCCCGAGTCCGCGCATCGGCGGCGGCATCGTGTGCCAGGAATCGCCCTCGCGCGTCCAGGTAGTCGCCCAGGCGGTCCGCCATCCGCCGCAGCGCCAGGTCCATCGCCTCGTCGAGACCGCAGCTGTGCAGATCCTGCAGAATCAGAACGAGGTTGTGCCGTTCGCCGGCCGCGATCTCCTTGCGCAAGGACAGGATGTCGTTGATGGCGCAGGCGACGTCTCCCGAAGTGCACCGCACGTCCGCATACGCCGCCGACCGCCGGAGCTCTGCCGGTACCTCCGCCCGCGCCGTGAGCTCGACCAGGTCGGTAAGGATCGGCCACCCGGAGGTGAACCGACGCGCTGCCAGATACTCATGGATGTCCGGCAGCGTATTGTTCACGCGCGCTTCGACTTCCCGGTACAGACTTTCGGTGAAACCACGCACGTCCGTGATCAGGCGCTGCCACCAGGCCGGGCCGCACAGCGGAAGCAGCCGTTCCCGCAGCTGCCACAGGACCAGGAGCAAGGGGTCTTCCGGTGGGGTCGGCGAGCGACCGTCGAGAATCTCGATGGCAGAGGTACCGGTCGCCCGCGCGTACTGCGGATTGCCCCCGGAGCCGCCGGGGTCGAGGGCATCGTCGTAGAGGAACAACCACAACACCACTTCGCCACTGAGCTCCAGCAATGGCGTATCCCCAAGGGGATACATGCGAGCTACCAGCCGTTCGTATCGACCATCGGACCACGCGGTTACCGCATCGTCCGGAAGGATGTTCAGCTCGGCCACCCACGAATCCAGATGCCGCTTCAGAACATCCACGTGAGGGTTGATTCGAGCGGGGAACGGCAAGGTCGGTGCGACGGAAATGGGCATGACCGATCACCGGTCCCGGTGCGCGATGACGCCGGTCAATGTCATGAGGTCGCCGGCCGTGTGCCATTCACGCAGCATGCCGACGGCTTTGCGCGCACTGTGATCGGCCAAGCTCAATGCGCCATGACGGCCTGCGGCGGCTTCGATCAAGGCTGTGGCATGCAGGATGTCCTGTGCGGTCATCGGAGCGTCGGAACGGTACAGCGCCGCCAGTTCAGTTGCCGCCGAGGTGTTCGACTCCAATGCGGCGATCACCGGCAACGAGCGCTTACGGCGAGCAAGGTCATTCCCGGCGGGTTTTCCGGTAACGCGTGGATCACCCCAGATTCCGATCACGTCATCAGCGAATTGAAAGGCCAATCCGAGCTCGCGACCGAAGCTGTCCATCGCCGACACTGCCTTGGAGTCGGCTCCGGCACTCAGGGCACCCAATGCGCAGGCACACCCCATCAATGCTCCGGTCTTGCCCATCACCATCTCGATATATTCGGCGGTGTCGACGTCGTACCGGGTCTCGAACGAACAGTCTTCGGACTGGCCACGACACATCTCGACAACCGCGGTCTCCAACCGGTAGATCGCCGCTGCGGCAAGTCCTTCCGGCAGAGCTTCGCTCGCCAACACTCGGATGGCCAAAGCGTGCAGAGCGTCGCCGAGTAAGACCGCGTCGGCGACGCCCCATACTTTCCACACCGCAGGTCGGCCCCGTCGGGTGGCATCGGCGTCCATGATGTCGTCGTGTATGAGAGTGAAATTGTGGACCAGTTCCACAGCGACGGCAGCCCACATAGCGTCGGCCCAGTTGCCACCGCACGCAGTCGCGGCACACATAGTCAAGGCAGGCCGCACCGCTTTGCCCGAGTCTGCTCGGGTCTGGTTTCCCGCCGCATCCCACCATCCGAAGTGGTAGCCGGCCATGTGGCGTAACGGATTGGGCAATGACTCGATCGACGCCCGCAAAGGCGGATCGCACAACATACGTGCCTGCGCCAAAAGGTCTTCAGCACTGCGGTTGCCAACTGCGATGCCTGTCGCATTCGGCGTAGAAGTCGTACTCATCGGCACCATCTCCGTCATCGAACAACCGGACAATATCCATCTATGACGTGTCAGCATTCCCACTACTGGTGATAAGAAGTCGGCAGATGCGCTCACCACATCGGTGGGACCTCCCGCAACAAGCACCGTGGGTGAATACCGTGAGAAATTTCGGTAGATACGCAGCCCACACACCTCGTTGCCGCAATCCGGCGATCTACGGCGCGAGCACCGCCACCCAGATGCGAAGGATCACGCAATCCAGTTGCTGGACAGCGATATTCACTGAGCGCCGGATAGCGACCAGTTCGGCGACGTGGTCTACGGACGTGCGGAAGTGGTTGGCCAACGCGGGGTACGGCAGGTGATCCAGCTGCGGTGGCGGCACCGGCTGGGCCGGGCCCAGAGTGCCGCGCGGCTGGGACCGGTGACCTCGACCGTGCACGCGGTGCTGGTGGGCTGTCGGATCAACCGGCGCTGCCGAATCGACCGGGTGAGCGGCGAGCCGTTGCGCCGTTTCGAACACGATCATCCCGGCTCGCTGATCCATGTCGATGTCACCAAGTTCGGCAACATCCCCGAGGGCGGTGGTTGGCGCTACCTCGGCAGGGCGCAAGGCAGGAAGAATCGTCCGCGACTCCCGACGCACCGGACAGTGGAGCCCCGATCGCCACGCCCGCACTCCGAACAGCGTTCTGCCACATCGTAATCGACGTCCCTCCCGCCTCGCCTACGTCGAGATCCGCGACGACGAGAAAGCTCTCAGTGGCGCTCTTCGAGTCCAACAGCTTCCCGCAGCCGCTCCGCGGCCGTTCGAAGCTCGGAATCGTTGAACGCGGATGACGCCAGCAGCGCCGCCAGCGCCTCGGCGATGACATTGAGTTTCTCTTGCGAGGCCTCGCTTGCGCGGCGACCGGCGTTCTCCAGCAGCACCACCAACAGCAGCGTGAAAACGCTCGCAACGGTATGAATGGCAACTTGCCAGGTCTTGAGGTCGGTCCACCATGGCAGGCTGATCAGCCACGCCACGACGATCCCCACACAGACGAAGAAGAACGGAGCCTGACTAACTCGCAGCTCGGCGTGCTCGACGAACCGGTCGAACGGCGACCGATGATCACCTACGCCACGGCTTCGTGCGGCCTCGCTGCGTCGCTCCATCACCGGAATTTTAGTCGCATCACCCCACCACATCCGGACAATCACGCTCGCTGACGCGCATCGCCGGCAACCGCATTTCATTCGCGACATGCACAGTAGCCATCGGCCGCCGCGCAGCTTCCGCGGCATTTCCCGGCCCTCGGCGCGAAAACCTGGTCGCTGTTTCCGTGACCGAGTCCATCGCTCGAGGACTCGATGACGCCGATTTGCACAAGTGCTGCACATCCTGGGCATCGGAGGCATCCACGAAGCGCTGTTCAAGGCCATCGATGCCGCGAGGACTGCGCGGGGCTGGGTGATCGTCACGGCGATGATCGTGGCGAAGCACGAAACTGTCCTCGGTAAGTCCTTGTGGCGCAAGCACACCGCCGCAACCGAGCGGTATCTGCATTTCCTGGCCGGAGCGGCCCCAAGGAGCATTCGCTATGGCCGGAGACGACACTCACCGTTGATCGGAAACATCACCGCTGACCTCGGGCTCGCCGTGACGACGTCAGGGATTTCGGTCACCCATGTCATCGTCGCCTCGACGCGACGAGAGGCGGGCGACGTCCCCGCCCAGGACACGTCGTGCTCGCGCTGGTCGGTGGCAGTGCGCAGCTGGACGACGGCGGCGCCGAATTTCGCCATCGTCGTGATCGCGTCGTCGAGCTGCTCGAGATGCACGCGGAGATGGCCGTTGTCACGGGTGGACAATGGGAAGATGCACCTGCACAGGACGCTGCCCGGCTCGGGAGAGGGTCTGAGCAGAGCCGAACTGCTCGCCGCGATATCGCTGGCGATCGACCTCGGTCTGGGTCAGCCGATGGAACACATGCTTCGGTCGTCCTTGATCGCGACACGGATCGCCGAGCGGATGAGGCTCGACCTGCAACAGCGGGCGACCGTGTACTACTCCAATCTGGTCGGGTGGATCGGTTGTCACGCCGACTCCCACGAACTCTCGGCGCTCTTCGGCGACGACATCGCCTTCCGGGCCGACACCTACACGGTGGACATGACCGGCCTGCCGTTTCTGCGGCTGATGATGAGTCATGTCGGCCACGGATTGCCGGGCTGGCAGCGGGGCCTCCGTGCCACTGCCTTTCTGGTCACGGCTCGCAGCCAGGTCGCCACACTGATCCAGTCGCATTGCAGTTCCGCCGGGGTTCTCTCCGATCGGATGGGCTTGGACGAGCAGGTCGGAAAGGCACTGGCCCACTCCTTCGAACGCTGGGACGGCCGGGGGTTGCCCAACGGTTCCCGCGGAAACGATATCCCGGTCGAGATCCACATCGCTCACGTCGCAGACGTCGTCGAGGTGCACCTGCGGACGGGTGGGCTCGAGTACGCGAAGGATGTTGTCCGTTCTCGGCGCGGCAGTCAGTTCAGCCCAGCGGTGGCGGCGGTGTTCGATCGCGACGCGGCGGCGATCGTGGACGGGTTGCTCGAAATCGACGTCTGGACAGCAGCGTTGGCCCAAGCACCGGATCGTGACCGAACCCTGTCGGCCGAGGAGAGCGACGAGTTACTCGAGGCCATGGCTGATTTCGCCGATCTCAAATCTCCTTTCACTCTGGGGCATTCGCGTGGCGTCGCGAACCTGGTGGCCGGGGCAGCCCGACACCTGGGCATGTCGCCATCGGACATCACGCATCTCTACCGTGCCGGCCTAGTGCACGGCCTTGGCAAAATGGGAGTGTCCAACCGGATCTGGGAGAAGACGGGGCCGCTCACTACGGCTGAATGGGAACGGGTACGGATGTATCCGGATCTGACCGGCCGAATACTGAGTCGAGTCAACGGCTTGGAGTCGGTGGTGCCCATCGCGGTGAAGCACCGGGAACGGATCGACGGGTCCGGCTTTCCCCGAGGGATCACCGGCGCGGAGTTGACCGCGCAGGACCGGCTGCTTGCCACAGCGGAGGCTTATCAACGACTGCTCGAGCCGCGTCCCCACCGGCCGCCGCTCGATCCTCACGGCGCTGCCGATCAGTTACGAAAGCAGGCGCGCGCCGGACGCTTCGACGCCGAGTCGGCAGCGGCCGTACTTGCGGTGGCCGGTCCGCGGATCTCGCGGCGGACGCCCTGGCCGGCCGGGCTGACCAACCGCGAGGTCGAGATCCTGCGACTCGTCGCGCAGGGCCGATCGAACCGAGAAATCGCCGCCGAACTGTTCATCGCCGAGAAGACGGCCCGCAACCACGTCGAACGTGTCTACGCCAAGCTCGGCGTCAACAACCGCACGCAGGCCAGTCTCGCCGCGATCGATCGGGGTCTGGCGGGGTTCCCGGCCAATGCCGCCGTCGGAAATTGACGCATCCGCTGCGCCGGGTACCTCAGCTCGGCAACCACGCTGACCGAGCCGACAGCGGGGCCGACTGCGCGGGGCCTTCATCGCCGGGATGCGCCGGGCCGGGACCGCCGGTCCAAGACCCATATCGTGGCCAGCATGAGACCAACGGCAAACGAGGCGAGCGCGATGAGACTGGCGCCGGTGCCTCCGTGGAAGGTGTCGCCGTAGGCGGACATGGCCGGCAGCGTGGCGGTGCACCGCTCGAGATCCAGGTCGCGACCCAGCGCCTCGAATGCGTGGCGGTTGGATAGGCCGAGACTCATCAGGCGTCCCGGGAGGGCCATCTCGTCAACGGGGACTATGGCGCCACCGAACAGAACCTGAGGGAAGCAGAGCATCGGCAGGGCGAGGGCGGCTTGCGCGGCGTTGGAGACCGCGGCCGAGGCGAGCAACCCGAGGGCCAATGCCGAGGTCGCCTCGATCACAATCGTCACAAACAAGAAGGCGGACACGTCCCATCCAACGGCGGGGAGCCGACCGAGCGCCCGCAGCACACCGAGGAGCACCGCGCTCACTCCAGCCAGCACCGGCAGCAGCGCTGTCACCTTGGATGCGACGTAGGCGCCCACGCTGAGCCCTGCCAGGCGCTCCCGGCGGAAGACGGCCATCTCCCCGACGATCTGGAGCAGGCCATAGGTCAGGCCGAAGAAGAAGCCTGCGAATGCGATCCAGAACACGATCTGGACCGGGCCGAGGCCGGCTTGGTTACGCGGATCGAACGCGTCTCGCTTGAACAGTGTCGCCATCATCGCGGTGACCAGCACCGGCGAGCCGAGCAGGACCGCCAGGGTCAGCCGGTTGCGAAGGAGAACATCGACATTGCGTCGTGTAAGTAGCCACCATTGCCGGACTATGTCTGTGCGCTCGAGGTCTGAACGGGCGGCAGGGATGGGCAGTAGAGCCGAGCCAGGCCGGGTTTTCGACTTCCCACCGCTGTCTGCGAATCGCTCCGCCCAGATCTGAGGGGTGTGCTCACGCGCCAGCCTGTCGTACACCTCGGCGAGATCCTCGACGCCGAAGTAGCGCCGAGCCTCGGTCGGGCTGCCGGTGAAGGCCAGGTGGCCATCGCGCGCCAGGAATACCACCCGGTCACACCGGTCGATGCCGGTCGGCTCATGCGTCGTGAGGACGACTGTGACCCCGCGCTGGCTGAGTCGGCGCAGCAGGCGCATCACGTCGGCTGCGGTCGACGGATCGAGCCCGGAGGTGGGTTCGTCGAGGAAGAAGAGGTGCGGCCGGGTCAGTAGCTCCACGGCGATACTGGCCCGCTTGCGCTGGCCGCCGGAGAGCGCACGGACCGGCACCTCGGCCCGATCAGCCAGGTCGAGGTCATGCATGGTCTCTTCGACTACCCGCTCCGCCTCGGCCGCCGAGGTGCCTGCGGGCAGCCGCAGCCGCGCCGCGTAGCGCAGCGTGCGGCGCAGGGGCATCTCGAGGTGGATGATGTCCTCCTGGGGCACGTAGCCGATACGGGAATCGGCGCTGACTCGGGCCCCGCGAACGACGCCGTCATGCCGAACCTCCCCGGCAGACGGTGGTCGCAGCCCCGCGAGGATCTCCAGCAATGTGCTCTTTCCTGCTCCACTGCCGCCGGCAATGGCAACCAATTCGCCTGGTTCGACCGACAACGACAGCTCCTGGAGAATCTGCCGCGCCCCGACACGCCTGCTCACGTCGACTGCATCGACTCGCCCACCGTCCGGCACTCCAGGTGCGTGATCTGAAGTGCGCGTACCGAACCGCTCGATGGTCGGTGGTTCGAATGTCCATTCGGTCATGACCGGTGATCTCCGTGGTTCCTGAACTCGCTTCGTCATGCCCTGATCATCGGTCCGCGACCTCCGTGGTCGCATGAGGCGTTTGCCTCAAATCGCGCGCACCAAGACGTGCGGGTGAGATACGCGGCTGTCGCACCCACGGGCACGATCAGATCCCGGCGGCCATGCGTGGCCACAACCGTGGCGAGCGTGGCCACGAGCAGCAGCCACGAACCCGACGATAACGATCTCCCGATCGCTCATCTCGCCACCACCCACCAGCCGCCGATCAACCGGGAGGTACGCGGGTGCTCGAGGATCGGGTCGCCGTATAGGTGGCGAGTCCGCTCGGTGCTCGTCACGGCGCAACCGTTTCGGGCCGCGTCCGGATGGACTGGAGTCGAACGTCGTCCGCACACAGCTCGGAATCGACTCGGCGACAGCACAGATGGGGTCAGCCTCGATTGTCCGAGAAGGGCACTACCACATATCAGACAAGCCGAGCCGCAACACGGTGCACATCAACCTACCGCTGTTCGAGGGCCTGGTGGAGGATCATATCGCCATGGAGATTACCGGTATCGAGATGGACACATTCGATCCCGACGACAAGCTGCGGCCGTACCGGCGCGTTTTCACCGGCTTGCCAGCAGAACGGTTGGGTTCGATCGAACCGGGTGCTGATCATATCGAGCCTGCGGACCTCGGCGACTGGCGATCGTGGTACCGCATCGAAAGAGCATGAGCAGAACCCGCTGCCCGCAGCGCACCACCGGGCCTGCACAGGCCGGAATGGCGGTCGTGTCAGCCCGCGCACATCGGCCGCTCCGACAGCGGCCTTTCCCTGGTACACCACGCTCACCGTTCAGCCGCAGTTGTCCTGCACAACAGTCGACTTCGCGACTTGTTGTCCATCGATCAGGTTCGGCGGCCTCCGCCGGCCCGATTACAGAGGGAGCATCAGATGACCGAATCCGGCCCCGCTGATCTCAAGACGCGACATCGTGCAATGTGGGCACTGGGCGACTACCCGGCCGTCGCCACCGAAGTCATCCCTGGGCTGGGTCGGCGTCTCGTCGAGGTCTGCCGTATCGGCCCGGGTCAGCGCGTGCTGGACATCGCGGCCGGATCCGGGAATGCGGCGATCCCCGCCGCCGAGACCGGTGCGGACGTCGTCGCGAGCGACCTCACACCGGAGCTGTTCGACGCGGGCCAGCGTCTCGCCGCCGCCCGGGGCGTCGATCTGCAGTGGCAGGAAGCCGACGCCGAGGCATTGCCCTACGCCGATGCCGAGTTCGACGCCGTGATCTCGTGCGTAGGCATCATGTTCGCGCCGTTCCACCAGGCTGCCGCGGACGAACTGGTGCGGGTCACCAAGCCGGGCGGCACGATCGGGCTCATCAACTGGACACCCACCGGATTCATTGGGCAGATGTTCGCCACCATGAAACCGTTCGCGCCGCCGCCCCCGCCGGGTGCGCTGCCGCCCCCGATGTGGGGCGACGAGACACATGTCCGGTCGCTTTTGGGCGATCGCGTCGCCGACCTGGGGTTGCGACGCGAAAACGCGGTCATCGATCGTTTCGCCGACGGCGCCGAGTTCCGCGACTTCTTCAAGGCCTACTACGGACCGACGGTCGCCGTGTACAAGGCCATTGCCGCGGAACCCGACCGGATCGCGCGGTTGGACCGGGAACTCGCGGATCTCGCTTCCCAACACGATCTGGGCAACGGGCGGAT
Organism: Nocardia sp. NPDC051463; assembly: GCF_040681975.1. NCBI lineage: Bacteria > Bacillati > Actinomycetota > Actinomycetes > Mycobacteriales > Nocardiaceae > Nocardia > Nocardia sp. NPDC051463. The sequence continues at coordinate 46,700 of NZ_JBFBAB010000028.1, read as the reverse complement.
GGAGTGGGAGTACCTCTTGGTCACCGCGCGCCGATCGGCCTGAACTGGGTCATATGCAGTTGCTCGGACAGTCGGACAGGCACCGTGGCCGATCCGAGAGCGGCCCACACCGGCTACCTATGAGCAGCATGAGCACGGAGCAGCCGGCACTCGCGTAGTCGGTGACGTAGGCCAGGGGGTTTCGCTTCGCGTGACCTATGCCCGGCCGCCAATAGACAGCCCGCGATAAACCGCGGCGGTCTCCCGAGTCCGTTCCACGTCTCGGGCACAGTTGCGGGCGGCCAACAGGCCGCGATGACGGACGAATCCACCTTCTCGGCGCTGTCCACCGTGTCGGCGGCACTTCTCTTCGATCATCCTGGGGCAACGGTGCGGGCTATGGCGTGGAATGATCCGCGTAGCAGGTGATGTCGGTGTCCGGCATGGTTCCCACGCTGAAGTATGTGTTGATCGCATGGTTTACGCAGCCGCTGAGTTCGGGCCGGAATGTCATGTGGATACGGACATCCTGCAGCGTCACCATCCGCGACTGGGCCATGTCCTGATGCAATCGGACGCCGTGGGCATAAGGAGTTCGGGGATCTCCCGTTGCCTGCAGGATGAGCGCGGGCACCGAATTCCGGACGACAGTCGGAAACTCGACCGGGCGAGGCCAGAAGGCGCACGGCTGGATATTGTTCGCCAGCGCGCCGAAAACCGGCTGCGTAGCACGGGTCTCTTCGATGTTGCGCCAGTACCAGGTCGGATCAATCGGTGCCCCGACATCGCCGCAGGCGATTTGCGCAAGCACCGAATTCTCATTGTCGCGCAGCGCCTCCACGATGGCACGAAGCCGAGGTGTTCGCGATGTAGTGGGCGGACCACTTGCGGCATCGGCAATCTCCCGCACAGTGGCGGCCATCGCTTCGTTCAGCCGGAAGTTCATCAGCAATCCGTGCATGATGAACGGAAGCCAGTGATCGTCGATGGCAAACCCATCGATGACAATCGGTTGGCGCGCGGCGATACGAACGAGCTCCTCGATCTTCGCCCGAACCTGCTGTGGAGTCGCACCTAGCCGGAACTCGTCATCCCGACCGGAAACCCAGCCGGCCCAGTCGTCCAGCGCGATCTCGTCTGCCGGACCCCAATCCTGAACCAGGCCCTCCCAATACCGGTCCGGGTCGATCGTGCTATCGAGCACGATGCGGTCACTCCTCTCGGGGAACATCTGCGTGAACACGGCCCCGAGGTAGGTGCCGTAGGACACGCCATAGAAGTTGGCCTTCTCCTCACCCAGGGCGCCTCGCACAACGTCCATGTCACGCGCGGTGTTGCGAGTGGTGAACTGCCTCAGCTTGTTCGGATCACGAATCAGGCAGGTCGCGGCCATCCCCGCGGACTGAACGGTGTCGTGCACGAATCCGAGCGGATCCAGACCCGCCGACCGAATCATCTCACCTACCGGCCACCCGCACCGTAGACTCCGACCGGATTCGCCGACCCCGCGCGGATCCATGCCGATCAGGTCGTAACTCGCCAAGACCTCCGGCGAGAGCACATCACCGAGCAGATCCAGACTGTCCAGACCCTCCCCACCGGGACCGCCCGGATTGGACAGCAGAATTCCCCGCCGCCGCACCGGATCGCCGGCCTTCACCCGCGAAATCGCCACGGTCATCGTGCGACCGTCGGGATTTCCGTAGTCGAGCGGCACCAGTACATCCGCGCACTCGCCACCGGCCCTGTCGATATTCGCCACGCCGCAAGGCTGCCATTCGAGCCGCTGGTGATAGAACCGGTCCAACCCGATCGGTCGCGCGTCGGCCACCGGGTCAGCCTGGCTCAACGCCGGCACAACCATCAGCAAGGACATCGCCACTACAGACATCGAACGCCAGAACAGGTTCACCGACAACATTCACCTCTCGACATGAGGAATCACGCAGGTTGGTGCGACGTGAACCGTAGCCGAGACGGGGGTTCAGTTGTGGTAACCCACACCCACTCAGGATGAGTCAAGCATTTCGGGGCGCATCGAGTACGTCCAGAACACGGTCCAACCCGTAGTGGAACTTCCCACCAACCCGATCGAAGGATGTCGAAGCGTTCAACCATTGCACAAAGCAAGCCCGCGGCAAGGTCGAGGACCAGCAGGCCCTGCCGGCCTTCCGCTCCCAGATTCGAAGCATCGGCCCGCGGCGAGGCGATTTCCGGAGCCCCGGCCTATCCGGGCGGTTGTGTACGCACACGCATGGTTGGGAACCGACCGGTCTTGGGTCGAACCGCGCCGCGACTACCGCCGGTCAACGGAAGATGTGGGCGCGCAAGCCCGCTGCCGGGGCATGACCTCGGTGCTTTGCGAAACGGGTGGCAGCGGGCAGCAGGATCCGCCGCTGCACACCGAGCGGAATTCCCGCCGCGAACGTTACCGAACCCGGCGTCCCCAGCATCATCAGCAGATGCGGCAGGTGAAGTTCCTGCTGCGAGTTCACCTTTCCGTCCCGCAGCGCCTGCCCGAGGGTTCTGGCGAACGACAGTAACCACACCGGTCCCGGCGAGTAGAGGCTGCGGACGACGATGGGCGCGTCGGTGTCGTTGTACGGATCGGTGTGGGGCACACCGGGTTCGATGATCATGTCGTCGCCGGGTGACAGCGTGCGGGTACGCCCGCCATTCCGATAGCCGGCCTGCGCACCGGCGAGCAGGAACGAACGTTGGACGACGCCGGTGTGGACGTGCGTCGGGGCGCGGCCGGTTCCCGGCGGCAGCACCCGGGTCATGCCCAGATACTGCCGTCCGGCGACGAAGAACCAGGGATGAATCTCGAGCCGCGCACCGCCCCGGCCGACATAGATCTCGAAGATCGGCAGATCCCGGCGCAGGTCACCGTCACTGGTCATGACGCTCCGGCACCGGGTCGATCTCGGGTTCCGGCACCGTCATCCGGCGGGGATGACGGACCGTCTTGTGCGGAAACCTGGACTGGACATGTGACTCGGCGGCCGAGCCGGTGTCGACGTAGACATACTCCGGTTTCCGCATCAGAGGCACCACCACGTCGCGAGCGTGACCGTCCGGGTCGGTGAGGAAGTTGCCGAGCACGTCGGTACCGGCCGGGCACACCGCGACACAGTATCCGGCGCGGAACTGTGGTTGGAACGACAGGCTCTGCCACACCGACAAGGTCTCGCTGGGTGTTACCCGCCGCCGGTAGTCGGCCGCGTCCGCGCTGTCCACCACCTCCTCGACCCAGCCCGCGAAGTTCGACAGTTCGTGATGATTGTTGTGCGTGTAGCAGGCGTCGAAGTCGAATCCCCCGTCGGCATGGATCGCGCCGACCGGGCAGGTGGTCACGCACAACCCGCAGTCGATGCACGGATTCGACAGGACCGGTTGCGAGTACCGGGAGACCGGCCGGTCGATCAGAATCGTGCCCAGCACGATGAAGGTCCCGAACTTCGGATGAATGACGTTGCGGTGCAACCCCATCTGTCCCAGCCCGGCGGCCACCGCCACCAGCTTGTGCGAGACCACCCAGCTCCGGTTGGGGAATCGGTGGATCTCGGCCGGGAATCCGGATGCCGGATACAGCGCACGCACGCCGCGGCGCTGCAGTTCCAGGCAGATGCGCCGGGCGGCCTCGTGCGCCAACTCCTGGGTGGTGGCGACATCGCGGTTGGCGGCGCTTGTCGATCTGCTCTGCAGGTTGTCGCGACTGGTTCGCAGGCAGAATCCGATCAGGGTGCAGGTGCCCGGCAGTGCCTCGAGGACGTAGTCACGTTCGCCCTCGAGGCCGGGCGTTGCCAGTGCCGTGAAGCCGACGTCGTCGACGCCCGCGGCCAGGCACATCTCGCGCAGCCAATCGGCATCGAGGTCCGCGGGCTCACCGGCGGGCACCTGCTCGGCTCGGGCCAGCGCGGCCGCGACCGTCGGATGCGGCCGCTCGCGCGAGACCCGCTCGACCGGGACGTGCAGCGGATTCCACAGCCGCTCGGCGTCGTTCATTTCGGCTCCGGTGCTGCGTCGATGCCATCGGGCGGCATGATCCCGGTTTCCACGTAGCGCACTGTCTTCTGCTTGTACAGCTTGCGCGCGTGGGCTTCCGCGTTCGATCCGGCGCTGACGTAGACGTTCTCGGGTTTGCGCTGTACCGGGCGCAGCACCAGCTGCAGGTGACCCTTACGGTCGGCCAGATACGGCCCGATCACGTCCTCACCAGCCGGGCACACCGCGACGCAGTAGCCGGAACGATACTGGCGGCGTGACTGCATGGTGGTTTCGCCCGGGCTCATGCGCTGGCCGTAATCGTCGGCGTCGATGCTGTCGGCCATGGTTTCGACCCAGTCGGCGAAGTTGTTCACGAACTGGTTGTAGGTGTGGGTGTAGCAACTGTTGAAGTCGAAACTGCCGTCGGTGTGTATCGCGCCCACCGGGCACGCGGCCACGCACAGATTGCAGCCCAGGCACGGATTCCAGTCCAGCGGCCGGGAATACGGTGCGATCCGCGCGTCGGTCAGCACGGTGCCCAGCCCGATGAAGCTGCCGAACTTCGGATGGATCACGCAGCGATGAATTCCCATGTGGCCCAACCCCGCAGCCACCGCCACCGGCTTGTGCGACACCGTCCAGCCACGGCTCGGTAGTCGGTGCGCTTCGACGGGAAACGTCACAGACGGGTACATGGCACGAAATCCACGGTCCTGCAACGCGATACTGATCTTGTGGCCGATCCGGTCGAGCACCGGTATCGCGGTATCGATCTCAGTATTGACCATGCTGGCCGCCCGGCTGCGAAAGTTGTCCCGCGCCAGCCGCACACACACCGCGATCAGCGAGCGGGTGCTCGGAAGCGCTTCGCGCACATAGTCGACCTCCCCCTCCAGGCCAGGCGTGTCCAGTGCCACGAAGCCGACGTCGTCAGCTCCGGCGTCCAGGCAGACCTGCCGCAGTTCGGTCGCATCCAATATTCCAGTCACGTCATACCTCCCAGAGATATAGACACCGCCTGGCACGAAAAATCATCGGTGGGACCCGAGATCATCGGCGGAGCTCTCGACCAACAGCGCGCATCGGCTCATCCGGGAGTATTACTCCGGCAGCGGAGGTCCGGTTTCCCGAGCACCCGAGATCGGCAAGTCTGACGGCTGCTGCGGCGACGGCGTGATTCGCTCGGTTAGGTGGCAATCTGGGCGATGACCGACCGTGTCGGTTGAATCTCGGTGACCGTGTAGTCGGCCAGGCCCGCACGCAGGAAAGGGTCCTCGGCGATCACGGCGTCCAGATCGGCGCGGTCAGGAGCCTGGGCGAGGATTACACCGCCGGTGCGGGGCACCTTGCGTCCGGACATCAGGAACGTCCCGGCAGCCAGGTGGCGGTCGATGTAGGCATAGTGCTCGGGAATCCAGGCGTCGAGTTCATCGAGCGCGCCGTCCCGATAGGTCAAGTCGAGAATGAACATGCCGCACAGCACACTCCGCACGCACCATAGGCGTCCACGAGGCAACGCCTTACACGGGTTATGCGTTGACTAAGGGCTCAGGTCAGTGGCCAGCCGCGGCAACGCCTGGTGACGCGTATCACGCGGAAATACCAGACCCAGCCGTAACTTCGGCGCGTCCGAAGACAGCGGCCGCCACACCAAACCCGACTCGTGCGCGCCGTCGCGTCGCGGGCGCAACGCCACCAGACCGGGATCACCAGCCAGCTCTGCCAGCGTGATCGACCGTCGCGCCGTGGCGATCCGCAACCGCGGATACCAGCCGTTGCGGTGACACACTTGCAGCACCGCGTCGTGATATCCCGAGGCCAGCTCCCGCCGGAACCACAACAGGTCCTCGCTCACCAGATCCGGCCATTCCACGGCACCGGCGGCCGCCAGTCGGTGCTCGGCACCCACCAGCACTCCCAACGGCTCCTCGGACACCACCGTCACGGCCATGTGCTGGGCCTCGACCGGCAGCGACACGATCCCGGCGTCGAGTACCCTCTTCCTCAGCAACTCCACCTGCGCATCGGTCTCCAGGTCCCGCAGCTCCACCCCGGCACCAGCTCGACGGGCGGCCGCGACGATCCGCGTCGGAAGATCCTCGACGACTCCCGCAGGCACCCCAATCGACAGCATCGGGTTCGCCGATGCCGCAGCGACCGCACGCAATCCCCGATCCACCGCCGCCAGCACCACCCGCGCCTCAGGAAGCAACGCCCGACCCGCCGCCGTCAGCGTCATCCCTGCCGCCGACCGGTGGAACAACTCCACTCCCAGTTCCTGCTCCAACCCCCGGATCTGCTGACTCAACGACGGTGAACGCAATCCCAGCCCCTGCGCGGCACGGGTCAGATTGCCTGTCGCGGCCACCGCACAGAAATACCGGAGCTGTCGCAATTCCACCCCACCAGGTAACCACGACCATTCCCTCCCGCACTCAGCGGCGATGCGCGGAACTCGACGAGTTACAAGATGAGGGTGCCGTTCCCCTGTTTGCGATGAACCTCGGGATATGACGACTCGATGGAGGGTCCGATCGGGCTTCCAACTGCTCGGCGGTGTAGTCGGTTTCGCCGCGCAGGAAAGGCGGGGCGCGGCCCCACACCTTGGACCGCAACATGATTGGGCCGTCGGCAGGCAATTGCCCACCGACGGCCCAGCCACACCAGCCGTCAGAGATAGGTGTAGGAGACCCCGTTGCTGGTTCCTCCCGGGGTGGTGACGGTGACCGATATCGTTCCGACCGTGCCGGCGGGGGCGATGGCGGTGACCTGGGTGACGGAGTCGACACTGAACGAAGTCGCCGGGGTGCCACCGAAACTCACCGCGGTCGCACCGGTCAATGCCGTCCCGGTGATGGTGACCGTGGTCCCGCCTGCCGCCGTGCCCGAAGTCGGACTGACCACGCTCAGGGTGGGCACCGCCGCGTAGGTGTAAGAGATTCCGTCGACGGTTCCTCCCGCGGTGGTGACGGTGACCAATATCGTCCCAGCCGTCCCGGCAGGGGTGACCGCCGTGATCTGGGTGTCGGAGTCCACGACGAACGAGGTTGCCGGCGTAGCACCGAAATTCAGCGCGGTCGCACCGGTCAGACCTGTTCCGGTGAGCACGACCGTCGTCCCGCCTGCTACCGGACCGGCGTTCGGGGCGATAGTGGTGAGGGTGGGAACGACGACGTAGGTGTAGGAGACGCCGTTACTGGTTCCTCCCGCGGTGGTGACAGTGACCGATATCGTCCCTGCCGACCCAGCTGGGGCGATCGCCGTGATCTGGGTGCCGGAGTCGACACTGAACGAAGTCGCCGGGGTGCCACCGAAACTCACCGCCGTCGCACCGGTCAGATTCGTCCCGGTCAGCACGACCGTCGTCCCGCCGGTCACCGGACCGGCGTTGGGCACCACCGTGGTCAGCGTCGGCACCGCCGCGTAGGTGTAGGCGACACCGTTGCTGGTGCCACCGGTGGTGGTGACGGTGACCAGTATCGTCCCGGCCGCACCTGCCGGGGTGACCGCCGTGATCTGGGTGTCGGAGTCCACGACGAACGACGTCGCCGGCGTAGCACCGAAACTCACCGCCGTCGCACCCGTCAGACCTGTTCCGGTCAACACGACCGTCGTCCCACCGGCCACCGGACCGGCGTTCGGGGCGATAGTGGTGAGGGTGGGCACCGCGACATAGGTGTAGGAGACCCCGTTACTCGTGCCACCGGTGGTGGTGACGGTGACCAGTATCGTCCCGGCCGCACCTGCGGGGGCGATGGCCGTGATCTGGGTGGCGGAGTCGATCGTGAACGAGGTCGCCGGGTTGCCACCGAAACTCACCGCCGTCGCACCCGTCAGATTCGTCCCGGTGATGGTGACCGTGGTCCCGCCTGCTGCCGGACCGGCGTTGGGCACGACCGTGGTAAGGGTGGGCACCGCAACATAGGTGAAGGAAACACCGTTACTCGTGCCACCCGCGGTAGTGACCGTGACCGACACCGTTCCAGCCGCACCTGCGGGGGTGACCGCCGTGATCTGGATGTCGGAGTCCACGACGAACGACGTCGCCGGGTTGCCACCGAAACTCACCGCGGTCGCACCCGTCAGACCTGTTCCGGTCAGCACAACCGTGGTGCCGCCGGTCACTGGACCAGCGGTCGGGGCGATGGCGGTGAGGGTGGGTACCGCCGCGTAGGTGTAGGAGACTCCGTTACTGGTGCCACCGACGGTGGTGACCGTGACCGACACCGTCCCGGCCGCACCTGCGGGTGCGACGGCGGTGATCTGGGTGTCGGAGTCCACGGTGAACGACGTCGCCGGGTTGCCACCGAAACTCACCGCGGTCGCACCCGTCAGACCTGTTCCGGTCAGTACGACCGTCGTCCCGCCGGCCACCGGACCGGCGGTCGGGGCGATGGCGGTGAGGGTGGGTACCGCAACATAGGTGAAGGAAACACCGTTACTGGTTCCTCCCGCGGTGGTGACAGTGACCGAGACAGTTCCAGCCGCACCTGCGGGGGTGACCGCGGTGATCTGGGTGTCGGAGTCCACGACGAACGACGTCGCCGGCGTAGCACCGAAACTCACCGCCGTCGCACCCGTCAGACCTGTTCCGGTGAGCACAACCGTCGTCCCACCGGTCACCGAACCCACGTTGGGCACCACCGTGGTCAGGGTAGGCACCACGACATAGGTGAAGGAAACACCGTTACTCGTGCCACCTACGGTGGTAACCGTGACCGACACCGTTCCGGCCGCACCTGCGGGGGCGACCGCCGTGATCTGGATGTCGGAGTCCACGACGAACGACGTCGCCGGGTTGCCACCGAAACTCACCGCGGTCGCACCCGTCAGACCTGTTCCGGTCAGCACAACCGTGGTGCCGCCGGTCACTGGACCAGCGGTCGGGGCGATGGCGGTGAGGGTGGGTACCGCAACATAGGTGAAGGAAACACCGTTACTCGTGCCACCGACGGTGGTAACCGTGACCGACACCGTTCCAGCCGCACCTGCGGGTGCGACCGCCGTGATCTGGATGTCGGAGTCCACGACGAACGACGTCGCCGGGTTGCCACCGAAACTCACCGCGGTCGCACCCGTCAGACCTGTTCCGGTCAGCACAACCGTGGTGCCGCCGGTCACCGGACCGGCGTTGGGCACCACCGTGGTGAGGGTGGGTACCGCAACATAGGTGAAGGAAACACCGTTACTCGTGCCACCCACGGTGGTAACCGTGACCGACACCGTTCCGGCCGCACCTGCGGGGACGACGGCGGTGATCTGCGTCGACGAGTCGACGGTGAACGACGTCGCCGGGGTACCACCGAAACTCACCGCCGTCGCACCCGTCAGACCCGTTCCGGTCAGCACAACCGTCGTCCCACCGGTCACCGAACCCACGTTGGGCACCACCGTGGTCAGGGTAGGCACCGCGACATAGGTGAAGGAAACACCGTTACTGGTGCCACCCGCGGTGGTGACCGTGACCGACACCGTTCCGGCCGCACCTGCGGGTGCGACGGCGGTGATCTGGGTGTCGGAGTCGACAGTGAACGACGTCGCCGGCGTAGCACCGAAACTCACCGCCGTCGCGCCGGTCAGGTTCGTGCCGGTGAGCACGACCGTGGTGCCGCCGGTGACCGGACCGGCGTTGGGCACCACCGTGGTCAGGGTAGGCACCGCGACATAGGTGAAGGAAACACCGTTACTCGTGCCACCGGCCGTGGTGACGGTGACCAATATCGTCCCAGCCGTCCCGGCAGGGGCGACAGCCGTGATCTGGATGTCGGAGTCCACGACGAACGACGTCGCCGGCGTAGCACCGAAACTCACCGCCGTCGCACCCGTCAGACCCGTTCCGGTCAACACGACCGTCGTCCCACCAGCCACCGGACCCACGTTGGGCACCACCGTGGTCAGGGTAGGCACCGCAACATAGGTGTAGGAGACACCGTTACTCGTGCCACCGGTGGTGGTAACCGTGACCGACACCGTTCCGGCCGCACCTGCGGGGGCGACCGCGGTGATCTGCGTCGACGAGTCGACGGTGAACGAAGTCGCCGGGTTGCCACCGAAACTCACCGCCGTCGCACCCGTCAGGTTCGTGCCGGTGAGCACGACCGTGGTGCCGCCGGTGACCGGACCGGCGTTGGGCACCACCGCGGTCAGGGTAGGCACCGCGACATAGGTGTAGGCGACACCGTTACTGGTGCCACCGGCAGTGGTGACGGTGACCAGTATCGTCCCGGCCGAGCCTGCGGGGGCGACGGCGGTGATCTGCGTCGACGAGTTCACGGTGAACGACGTCGCCGGGTTGCCACCGAAACTCACCGCGGTCGCACCGGTCAGATTCGTGCCGGTCAGTACGACCGTGGTGCCGCCGGTCACCGGACCAGCGGTCGGGGCGATGGCAGTCAGTGTCGGCACGGCAACATAGGTGAAGGAAACACCGTTGCTGGTTCCTCCCACAGTGGTGACGGTGACGAGTATCGTCCCGGCCGCACCTGCCGGTGTGACCGCCGTGATCTGGGTGTCGGAGTCCACGACGAACGACGTCGCCGGCGTAGCACCGAAACTCACCGCCGTCGCACCCGTCAGACCTGTTCCGGTCAGCACAACCGTCGTCCCACCAGCCACCGGACCCACGTTGGGCACCACCGTGGTGAGGGTGGGCACCGCGACATAGGTGAAGGAAACACCGTTACTCGTGCCACCGGCCGTGGTGACGGTGACCAATATCGTCCCAGCCGTCCCGGCAGGGGCGACAGCCGTGATCTGGATGTCGGAGTCCACGACGAACGACGTCGCCGGCGTAGCACCGAAACTCACCGCCGTCGCACCCGTCAGACCTGTTCCGGTCAGCACAACCGTCGTCCCACCGGTCACCGGACCAGCGGTCGGGGCGATGGCAGTCAGTGTCGGCACCGCAACATAGGTGAAGGAGACACCGTTACTCGTGCCACCCACGGTGGTAGCCGTGACCGACACCGTTCCGGCCGCACCTGCGGGGGCGACGGCGGTGATCTGCGTCGACGAGTTCACGGTGAACGAAGTCGCTGGCGTAGCACCGAAACTCACCGCGGTCGCACCGGTCAGATTCGTGCCGGTCAGCACAACCGTCGTCCCACCGGTCACCGGACCAGCATTCGGGGCGATGGCAGTCAGCGTCGGCACCGCGACGTAGGTGAAGGAAACACCGTTACTCGTTCCGCCGGCGGTGGTGACGGTGACCAACACCGTCCCGACCGAATGGGCAGGCGCCACCGCCGTGATCTGCGTCGACGAGTTGACCGTGAACGAAGTCGCCGGGGTACCACCGAAACTCACCGCCGTCGCACCCGTCAGACCTGTTCCGGTCAGCACAACCGTCGTCCCACCGGTCACCGGACCAGCATTCGGGGCGATGGCAGTCAGCGTCGGCACCGCGACGTAGGTGAAGGAAACACCGTTACTCGTTCCGCCGGCGGTGGTGACGGTGACCAACACCGTCCCGACCGAATGGGCAGGCGCCACCGCCGTGATCTGCGTCGACGAGTTCACGGTGAACGAAGTCGCCGGGGTACCACCGAAACTCACCGCGGTCGCACCGGTCAGATTCGTGCCGGTGAGCACGACCGTGGTGCCGCCGGTGACCGGACCGGCGTTGGGCACCACCGTGGTGAGGGTGGGCACCGCGACGTAGGTGAAGGAAACACCGTTACTCGTTCCGCCGGCGGTGGTGACCTTGACCAACACCGTCCCGACCGAATGGGCAGGCGCCACCGCCGTGATCTGCGTCGACGAGTTCACAGTGAACGAAGTCGCAGGGGTACCACCGAAACTCACCGCCGTCGCACCCGTCAGATTCGTCCCGGTCAGCACAACCGTCGTCCCACCAGCCGCCGACCCCGAAGCCGGACTGATGCTGGTCAAGGTAGGAACCCCAGCATAGGTGTAGGGCAGCGGGCCGCTCGTGCCATCCAGCAGTGCTTGTACGGTGACGTTCACCGTGCCGGTTCCAGGCGGAGCGATGGCGGTGATCCGAGTATTGGAGTCGATGGTGAATGTTGTTGCCGTCGTGCCGAACCGGACAGCCAAGGGACCCACACCACTGAATCCGGAGCCAGTGATTATTACAGAGTTGAGACCCGCTGCAGGGCCGGACGAGGGTGTCAGCGAGGTGATTACAGGTGCCATCTTCTTACCTTCTAACCAGTGATTAGTGAAAAGTGTTCTCCCGCAGGAGCACAGGCCCTAGCTGTTACAACCGCCTATCCCCAGTAACCCACCAGCGGCGGCACTTCGGCAATGCATCCCAGGTCCGTTTTCGTCCGGTTTGTATCCGTTTTCGGCTTCGGCCGGTCGCCCGTTCGGTGGGTGCAGTAGACGGCGCTGGTGTTTGCTGGCGGGCTATGCGGGCGGACAGGGCGGCGGCGATATCGCCGCGGCCGAGCGAGCTGATCGACCCGTTGACGAGCATCGCCACCATCACCGGATACCGGGCGGTGGCCGGCAGAACCAGTACCGCGATACGGCACTTGCCGGATCGTGCCGGGGACCACGCGGGATCGACAGGCGCACATCCTGGTACGCGGGTGTGAGGGGCTCTGCACAGGCAGGGCACTCAACATGACGAATGGTGACGCGAGCCTCGGGCTCGAGTCTGCGATGGAAGATCCTCGGCGAGGTCGCCGCTCGCTCCGCGGTTACCGAAGTCATCGGCGACCGACCTCCGGCGCCACCACACCGACGGCGCCACCGCACCGACGAAAACTCGCTGCGGCAAATGCCTGACAGGGCCTGTCTGCCCGAAGCGTCAGCACCCGCAACGTCCCGGCGACAATCCGAAAACGGACGAAACCGGATCGGGCGTCTCATTGCCCAGGTACCGGTCCAGGGGCGTTAATGGAAAGAGCCGGGCCACTAGGAGATTCGGGCACCCCCTGGTGCAGAGGAACCCTCACCACCCGAAACGAAGGAGGCACCACCATGCCTGCCATCACCTTCCTCTGCGCAACCTCGGGTCCCACGACGGGGGGGTACCAGTGTCACGATTGCCGGCACCGGGTTCACCGGTCCTACAACCGTGCGATTCGGCACCACCGCCATCACTTTCACTCTCGACTCCGATACGCAGATCACCGCCATCGCCCCCGGCGGGTCGGTCGGTTCGGTGCAGGTCACCGTCACCAATTCGGGAGCAATCAGCAACGGGATCTCCTACACCTATCTCGCGGTTCCCGCTTCGAGCAGCGTCAGTCCCAGCCAAGGATCTACCTCGGCTGGGACGACGGTCATCCTCACCGGGACGGCCCTGACGGGAGTCACCGCGGTCAGTGTCGGTGCTACAGCGACGACTTCGTTCACCGTCGACTCGGACACGCAGATCACGGCCGTCACTCCTCCTGGGACGGGGATCGTGCACGTCACCGTCACCACCTTGGTTGGCACCAGCAACGGGGTTCCGAATGTGGGGCCGGTCGCGGGTGGGACGACGGTCGTCCTGACCGGGACGAACATGTCCGGGACTACTGCGGTCACTTTCGGTGGCACGACGGCGACGTCGTTTACGGTCGACTCGGCTGTACAGCTGACGGCGGTCGCCCCGGTAGGGATCGGAACTGTGTCGGTCACCGCCACGACAGCGGGTGGAGCCAGCAATGGCGTCCCCTACACCTACGTCCGACCGCTGACGTGACTGGGCCGTCGATGGGGTGTTGCCGACAGGCCCAGTCGCGGCGAAGTTGAGCGGATAGCGCAGAATCCGTCACACCATAGACGGAGGTTGCAGGGGCAGAGGGGGTTTTCATTGGCGACGGTACTGAAGATGCTGCTGGCGGAGCGGCATCTCAAGAGTCATCCGGATTTTCTGGCCGCATACGATAGATGCGCCGCGCAACTGGACCCGATCATTCCCCCGGGGCACGGGCCGGCGAAAGCTCAGTACTACCAATGGCTATCGGGCCGGATGATCGGACTTCCCCGCGACTATCACTGCCGGGTACTGGCCAAGATGTTCCCGGGCTGGACGGTCGAAGGATTGTTTCAGATGGCCAACTCCGCGCCAGCAGGCAATCGATCGCACGAGGTAGGTCTTCCGGCCACCGACATCGATCTCGAGGCGTTCCTCGGGCCTGAGATGGTCGCTAACGGAACGACATTGGTTTACCCGGCCTTCGAGCTGACGAGCCGGTCTGTGGACGCACTCCAGGCGGCGAAGATTCCCCGTCAGCGCATATTCGAGAGGAAGGCCAGTGCGTTCTCGGCTCGACATCACGTCGACGTCACGGTCATGGTGACGGAGAACGATATTCGCGGATTACTGTACGTGTTCTCCCTGCTTCAGCGCCACACCAACATTGCGATCGACTTCCAGAGCGACCGTGACATCGTCGCGCACTGCGACCGCCCGTACATCAGTTTCGGACTGAGCAGCAACGACTGCACCCATGTGTATCTCGCAAGCGTCCAGCGCCCGCTGTTCACCATCAGCGACAGTCCTGCTGAGGACAGCCCCTACCTGGAGCATCTGGAGCTGGCTGATGGAAGCCGGTATGAATCGAGCGACGACCGCAACATCGGGATCATCGCGCGGGTACGACCGAGCCCGGATCTACACCCCGACCGATACTGGATAATTTGCGCGGGCATGGGCCCGCGAGGCACCTCCGGTGCGGGTTGGTTTCTTGCCAACTATTGGAGTTCCCTCCAGCAACGTGCCGGTGATCGTGAGTTCGTAGCGGTCATCGGCGTCCGCACGTACTCCGACCAGATGGTCAGCTTGGAGAATTTGCTGATGAAGTCGCACGAGAGTGCGTGAGTTGGCTTCGTAGTCGCTGGGCCGACCACCGCCGACATCGCCGATGCCGTAGGGAAAACCGGATGCGGCTGGTTTCCGTATGCTCGTCCGCAGTCGCCGAGGGCGAGTGTGCGGCGTTCGAAGTGGCCGAGGAATTCGTCCCATTCGGCATCGGTGGGTCGGCGGTATCCTCGCTGGGCGCAGCTGTCGGCGGCGGGCGATGAAGGCGCGGTGTCCCGTTATGGCTGAACAGCCCTTGAACGCGGGGGCCTTACCGGCGGCGACGAGCAACTCCATACGGCATTGATCAACGCCGACCGACCGAGGCTTTGGCCGCGGCCTGGCGGGCTCGCGTCACGAGTTGGTGCCGCGATCCATCGCTCGAACGGCGGGTGTCCGCCGGGTCAGTTCCGTTTCAGGCTGCCAACACTCAGCGATCCGCTCGTAGCGGTCCACAACTTCCTCTCTGCCGCGCGGACATAGCTGACGGGATCCTTGTCGACGGGCTGGACGCCGGCGTAGTTCCGCGCTTCATAGGCGGCGAAGGCGACGGCCAGCTGGTGGCGGCGCGGCACCCCGGTCAGGCGGCGGAAGTCGGTGAGGCCCTCGCGTTCTTCCTCGGCCATGTGATCGCTGTTGGCCGAGTTCGTCGCCGCGACGGCCGTGAACCAGTCATCGGTGCCGACCTGATGACGCGCCGCTTCGGCGATCGCGTCCCTGATCTCGTTGTGGTCGTGGATGGCGTCGAGGGTCTCGTCCTCCACCCCGCCCGTGCGCCGGGCTGCGATACCGGCCTGCAGCAGTGCGGGGTAGAAGATCTCCTCCTCCGCCTGCGCGTGCAGCTCGAGGAAAGCCGCCAGCCTGTCCCAGATCGCGGAAAGCACACCGGTCTCCGCGCGATCGATTTGCTCCAGGATCGCGAACAGCCGCCGCTGCTCATGGTGGTCATCAAGGATCAGCTCGGTAATGTCCACGGTTCCTCCCTGATACTGCACTTCAGGTCAACACTGAACGGCCATTAGCTGGCGGGTCGCTTCGGGAGCCGAAGATGACGCACTGCCGAGCCACCTGCGTCCGCTTCACCTTTCCAGAAGTCCCGGGGTCGAGCGCCCAGCGGTATTGTCGGACATCTCTGAAGCGTACTTGGGCCGGTCAGCAGCTGCGCGTGTCGACCAGTGCGACCGATCCGTCTTACCCAACCAATCGACACGCTGCACATCGAGACATTTCAGCGGGTCTCTCTCCCTCTGGACCCGGCAGTTGACCTCGATGGGACAGCGGTCGAACCTGAGCCCGCGCCAGCTTGGACGATGCAGGCTGGAGCCGGTGCATTCCCGATAGGCGACCTCGCCGACCAGGTGCGGAAGGACCCAGCGTGCGGTGGCTGCGATCGACGACAAAATCGTGACGGCGACCGGCGGTGCGTAGTAGCCAGGGGCAAGGAGCTCTGGTGCAGCGCACTGCGCGCGGAGTCGCTGAACCGCGATCCCTACTCCAACTGGCAGCATCAGCCGACCGTCGGGATCGGGGGCGGCGATTGGTCCGAACACGTCGCTGCTGGCGCGGCTGGATACCGACCACGAGCACTTCGGTGGCCCGACAGGAAAGGTCGCGCCAAGACCGCGCGCGGCCTACTCGGTATACGGAGTCCACGCGTTTGCCGATCACCAGCACCGGAGGGTGTATGTGTTTGGAACCGGGGTAAGCGGACGGTAGCGGAAGGACGCTGTTCGTGACCGCACAAGATCACACCTCGGATCGAAATCCACGCGGAGAAACCGAGAGCCAGCAGCTGGACCGGAATTGGGAATCTCTGATCCAGGAATTGCGTGTGGTCCAAACCGGCGTGCAGTTCCTCATCGGGGCGCTGCTGATTCTGCCGTTCCAGACCGGGTTCGCCACACTGTCGCACCCGCTGCGGCTGCTCTATCTGGCCACTGTTGCCGCCGCTGTCACGGCGATGATTTCCCTTGTCGCACCGGTGTCCTGGCATCGGATTCTGTTCCGGCGGCACCGTATGGGCAATGTGGTCGAGGCGGCGCATCGATGTGCTATGGCTGGTATCGCCCTGTTCGGTGTGTCGCTGATCGGCGCGGTGGTCTTGGTGGTCGACGTCGTCGAGGACACCACCGAGGGCGCGATTGCGGGCGTGGTTGTCGTGGTCCTGTTCGCCGCGGCCTGGGTCGTCGCACCGTGGCGATGGCGAAAGGGGAGCATCGAATACCAGTTTCGGCCGTGATCGGACCTTTTACGCCGGGTCGACGTCAGTGCGTTCGGGCGTTGGCCGCCTGCCGCCTCGACCCCGGCCCACTGGTCGCTGGATGACGACTCGGATGCCGAACATGCACGGGTCTTCGCAGACGGAAGCCATCGACCCATCTGATAACTAGGCATACGCTGAGATGCAGCCATTAAATGTGGCCTCACCCACTCCTAGGGGTGTCACAGCTCCGACCTGGGCCGCACCGGTGGCAGTCGAGCGAGCAAGGAGTGAGCATGAAGGGTGGAACAAGAATTGCGATAGGGGTGGGCATCGGGTACCTGCTTGGCCGCACGCACAAAATGCGCTTTGCGTTGATGATGGCCGGTGCCGCAATGTCCAGGCGGTCCTCGGGAGTGCCCGCGGAGCTGCTGAAACAGGGGACTTCGTTGCTCAAATCGTCGCCGCAGCTGACCCAGCTCACCGACACTGTTCGCGGCGAGTTACTGGGCGCGGTGCGGTCGGCCGCGGTCACCGCAGCGAGCAACCGCATCGACGCGTTCAACGCCCGGTTGGAGCAGGGCTCGACGCTCCTGACGGGCGAGGAGGATCGAGACGAGTCGCGAGAAACGGAATCCGACGAGGACGAGTACGACGACGAACCGACACGGCACGAGCGAGCGGCCGCCGACGAGGACGAAGACGAAGACCTCGAGGACGACGAAGCGGAGGACGAGGAGGAGGACACCGGGCAATCCACCGCGCGAACACGGACACGCCGGACGGGGTCCGCCAGCGGGCGGAAAACTGACTCCCGGACCTCGGTGCGTAGGTCTGGGTCCCGGTCGGAGTCCGGGTCCGGGGATCGCAAGCCGACTTCGTCCGCCCGACGCCGTAGTCGGTCCGACGCCGACAAAGCGCCCGTGCGACGCACGAGGAGGTGAGGTCGATGGCGAAGACGTTGCGCGACACGACGGCTGGGGTCGGCAAGGCGGCCACCGGCACTGTCGGCCGGGTCACCAAAACTGCGACCAAGGCAGGGTCGACGGCCCGGAAAACCGCTGAAAACCCCACCCCGACAGGACTCCTGCAGCAATCTGTGCAGAACCTCGCCGGAAACCTGGCCGAACGCGCGGTGTCCGGGCTGTCGGACCGGATGTCGAAGACCGCCGGCCGGCTGAACGACTACGCCGAGGGTAACGGGGGAAACCTGCTGGCGGCGGTGACCGGCGTGGAGAAGCTGGCCGGAGGTGCCTCGCCGTTGCGAGCGGCCTTGAGCGGAGGCGTCAGCAAGCTCGGGCACTCGGTCCGCGAGAATTTCGAGGCGGTGAAGGAGTCACTGACCGGCGGCAAGGGCAAAGGCGGCGGCAAGAAGCTGAAGGTAACCAATATCGTCGAGCAGATCGACGTGGGGGTTCCGGTCGATTTGGTCTACGACCAGTGGACCCAGTTCGCGGATTTTCCGAAGTTCATGAAGAAGGTCGAGCAGGTCGAACAGGTCGCCGACGAGAAGCTCAGCTGGACCGGCAAAGTGTTCTGGTCGAGACGGACCTGGGAATCCACGATCCTCGAGCAGGTGCCGTTCGAGCGAATCGTCTGGCGTTCCAAGGGCGCCAAAGGCTACATCGACGGCGCGGTCACCTTCCACGAGATCACCCCGGGGCTCACCCGCATCCTCGTGGTGCTCGAGTACCACCCCAAGGGACTGTTCGAGAAGACCGCCAATCTGTGGCGCGCGGCGGGTCGCCGGTGCCGCCTGGAACTCAAGCACTTCCAGCGGCAGGTCATGACCGAGGCGGTGCTGCACAGCGACGACATCGTGGGCTGGCACGGCGAGATCCACGACAGCGAGGTCGTCAAAGACGACGAGACCGCACGCGAGGAAGAAGAGAACGAAGAAGAAAACGCCGAAGACGATCTCGCGGACAACGAAGAGCCCGACGAAAACGAAGACGAAGGCGACGAAGAAGACGAGGCCGACGAGCAAGAGGGCGACCAACGAGATCCGGACGAGGAAGAAGCACCGAAGCCGCGTCGCGGTCGTCCGGCCGCCCGCCGCAAGAGCTCGGTGACTCGCCGGTCGCGTAAGAGTGAGGGAGCAAGCCGATGACCATCGAACCCGCAGGAGGCGGTGGCGCAGCCGGCACGCTCGCGCGCCCGAACTCCTCCAGCCTGGCTGATGTCATAGACACGATTCTCGACAAGGGACTGGTCATCGATGCTTTCGCGCGAGTCTCACTGGTCGGCATCGAACTGGTGACCATCGACGCGCGCGTCGTGGTGGCCAGTGTCGACACCTATCTGCGATTCGCCGAAGCGGTCAACCGGCTGGAGATCTCGAGCAGCGAACCGAAGGGGCTGACCGATATCGTCGGCGACGTCACCGAGGGCGCGGCGAAGCACAAGACGAAGGGCGCGCTGGAAGCGGCCGGCGAGAAGGTCTCGGACTTCCTCGGCGACGTGCAGGAGAAGCGTCGGACAGTGCACAGGGCATCCAAGCGCGAGGAGGAGTAATGGCTGCCGACGCAACCACCGTTTACGTCTACGGCATCGTTCCCGCCGACGTCGAGCCCGAGCCGCACGCCACCGGCGTGGGCGATCCGCCAGGTGAGGTCTCGGTGGTGCGGCACGGTGAAATCGCCGCGTTGATCAGCACGCTCGAGTCCGATCGCCCACTGGGCACACCCGAGGACCTCACCGCCCATGCCGAACTGCTGGACGGGTCGGCCACTGTCGCTCCGGTGCTGCCACTGCGATTCGGTGCGGTCATGACCGACACGGAGGCGGTGGAGAACGAACTGCTCGAGGCGAACGCGGACGAATTCCGCGCCGCACTGCAGGAACTCGAGGGCCGTGCGCAGTTCGTGATCAGGGGACGCTACGTCGAGAACGCCATCCTGCAGGAACTGCTCGACGAGAACGCCGAGGCCGCCCGACTCCGCGAGGAGATCCGCGATAAATCGGAGGACGCCACCCGTAATGCCCGGATCGCGCTGGGCGAGCTGATCAATCAGGCCATCGAGGCCAAGCGAGCCGAAGATACCCGCACGGTGATTTCCGAACTCGAGAAGTTCGAACCACTGGTCAACCAACGCGAGCCCAGCCACGAGGAGGATGCCGTCCACATCGCAGTGCTGGTCGAGTTGGCCCGGCAAGCAGAGCTGGAGGAAACCTTGCGGCAGCTCAGCGAGCATTGGGACGGCCGGGTGGAGCTGAACCTGCTCGGACCGATGGCGGCCTACGACTTCGTGACGAAGCGAGCCCCCGAGGAGTGAGGCATGGGTCTGCTCTCAGCGATAGTGTCGTTGCCTCTCGCGCCGGTTCGCGGCGTGATGTGGCTGGGCGAACTGATCCAGGACCAAGTCGAGCAGCAGCTCCATAATCCCGTGGCGCTGCGGGCCGAGCTCGAGGAGATCGATCGTGCCGCGGCGGCCGGTGCCCTGTCCGAAGAAGAACAGAAGCAAGCGCAGCAGGCGGTCCTGGATCGCATGACCGGCGCTGCGGCTGACGTGACCGGGAACCGGAAGGAGTGACGCGCGTGGCCCGCAAGACCACTTCCGACAATTCCGAGGACATTCATTCGGCGTCGAACGAACAGCCTCCCCTGACCGCGGCGCAAGCTGCCGCGATAGCGATCGAACACCTCGTGGAACTGACCTCGAAACACGTGCAGGGCGTCACCTGCATGGAACCGACGGAGGATGGCTGGTTGGTGGAGATCGAGGTGCTCGAGGATCGGCGCATCCCCTCGTCCGCGGACATCCTGGCGCTCTACGAGGCGGAGATCGACCTCGACGGGAATCTGCTGGCCTATCGCAGAACCAAGCGCTATGGGCGCGGCAACACCAACATCGGCGGAAGCGAGCGCTGATGACGGTGGTCGGAGGGGGATCGTCCGTCCCGCAGCCCTATGGAGGCGGGCATCAGTCCACGAATCTCGCCGACATCCTGGAGCGGGTCCTCGACAAGGGCCTGGTGATCGCGGGCGACATCCAGGTGAACCTGCTCGACATCGAACTGCTCACGATCAAGCTGCGCTTGGTGATCGCGTCCCTGGAGACGGCTAAGTCGGTGGGCATCGACTGGTGGGAGACCGATCCCTGGCTCAACAGCAAGGCCCGCTCGCTGGAACGACAGGACCGAGACCTCGAACTTGAGAACCGCGAACTTCGGGACCGGATCGCCCAACTGGAGGCGAGCAACGAACGCCGTCAACCCCTCGAGCGCGGCCGCGAGCCGAAGGAAGAACGATCGTGACCGGGGGTCTCGGGGTCTGGCTGTACGCGGTGACGTCCAGCCGTGACGGCGTTGCGGAACTGAGCGAGCTGACCGGAGTCGCTGGTGAGCCGGTGCGGACGGTGGTCTCGGACGATCTGACGGCAGTTGTCGGCTCGGTGCCACTAGCGGTTTTCGGGGAGCAACCACTACACAAGCACTTGGAGGATCTCGACTGGCTCGAGGCGACAGCCCGGGCGCATGACGCCGTCGTGTCGGCCTTGGTGCGCCGAGGTTCGACCGTCCCACTGCGACTGGCCACCGTCTTCCGCGACGACAACCGGGTACGCGAACTGCTCGACGAGCGGCGAGCGGACTTCGATACGGCTTTGGCCCTGGTGAGCGGCCGCACCGAGTGGGGCGTCAAAGCCTACGGTGATCGCGCTGCCCTGACCACTGCGGTGGCCGAGGCCCGGGCGGCGAACCAAGGCAGCGCGACAGGTGCGGGGGCCGCGTATCTGGCTCGGCGGCGCGCGCAACTGTCCGCGCAGGAGACCGTGGAACGTGACGCGGCAGAACGCGCCGAGGAGATCCACACGCGCTTGGTTCGCCACGCCGCGGCCGGACGACGGCAGGCGCTGACCGATCCAGCGGTGAGTGGCCGCCGGGACTGGATGGTGCTCAATGGGACCTATCTCGTGGACGACGATCGCACCGACGACTTCACCGCGGCCATCACGGCGCTGGGCGCCGAATTCCGCGGCGTCCGGCTCGAACTCACCGGCCCGTGGCCGCCGTATTCGTTCGCCGGCGTGGAACAAGAGCCGGGATGAGCCAGGTCGACCGCAATGTCGACGGCGAGCGCCGCGTCGCGCTGGTCGACCTGTTGGATCGGGTGCTGGCCGGTGGGGTGGTGATTTCCGGCGACATCAAACTCGCCATCGCCGACGTCGACCTCGTCCAGATCTCGTTGCGCGCCCTCATCTCCTCGATCAGCACGCTGTCGGCGCCGGTCGGGTCCGCGATGCGCACCGCGCTGGAACCGCCCGGCGATGACTGAATTCGGCGGCATCCCACCGCGTATCGACACCGAACCGGAATCTGTCGAGCGTGGTCTGGTCGCCCTGGTACTCACCCTGGTGGAGCTATTGCGACAACTGATGGAGCGCCAAGCGCTGCGCCGCGTCGACGCGGGCGACCTCACCGACACCCAGATCGAACGCATCGGCACCACCTTGATGCTGCTCGAACAGCGTATGGACGAGTTGCGCGACCACTTTGGCCTCACCCCAGAGGACCTCAACATCGACCTCGGCCCCCTCGGCACACTTCTTCCGCGTGACTCTACCGACCGCTGACTCAGGCAGCAGGTCCGCGAAGTGCACAGTGCATCGTTGCGTCGGTGACAGTCTCGGCGACTACGTAGCCGGGAACGACAAAGGTTAGCCCCGAGTGCGGCCAGACGAGGAACGTCCATGTCAACCGATGCGATCGTGTTGCGCACGAGGATCAAAAGGCGATTCGCAAGCACCGGTGGCGCTACCGGATTGCCTGCGAGTCGTGCTGAGACGTCGGGAGGCGTGTCATGGAAGATGCATCAGCTGTCGAGCCAGGCCGAACAGACGGCTACCGAGCTTGATGACAGGAAGTCCCAGCGGAATCAGAAGGATCGTCGCGCACAAGACCGCACCGAGAAGCCACACCACTGTCGCGAGCAACCCGACCACCGTGCCGAGCACGGCCGTCACGATCCCTACCACCAGATTGAGCAGGCCCTGTATCGCTCGCATGACGACCTTTCTGTTTTCCATTCTGCGCTCTTTCCACTTGGTGCGCACCTGCCCGCGCCCTGACCGGCCGGTGGGTCTGCGGCCACAGGACTTCGGCGAAACCATGGAGCACGGGGACGTCGAAAGCTTCGCGGGCCACCGCACCGGCCACGTAGGCGAGAACGACGACTAGACGGGTTGTGCCTGGGTGTCCGGCGTGCCAGCTTCCGCACATGCTCTGCGAATAGGTAAACCCTTGTACTCCTCGGCAAGCGCCGGTTCGGCCTCCAGCCCGCAGCAGCGGATCGGTGGGCGACATCGGCACCGCGCTGCGGGTCGACTCGACCACTCTGGCCTCCGGTGCAGCGGGAGGCCGCACCTATTCGCCTGCGGCAACTGCCGCGACACTCTGGCACGCGCCCTCGCCCGCATACACCTCGTTCGCGTACAGCAGGCCGTAGGTGAAACCGTTCTCATCGCCTGCCGTGCCCGCCGCGGTAGCGGTTCGCCACAAGAACTCGGTCGACACGACGCTGTCGTTGTAGTCGCCCAGGAGGCGCTGAATCTTCTTGTAGTACTTGATGTTCGACTTTGCGCGCGCCGGGTTTCGAACGGGTTTGTGTAATTCGGCGGCGTAGCGTGCGCGTTTGGCGGCTTTACGCGCGCGGTGCAGAGATTCGTGGCGCTTGTTGTGCAGTGCGGTCACTAACCGGCGGTCGGCTTTGGCCGCGGCCCGGCGGGCTCGTGTCACGAGTTGGCGCCGCCGGATCCGTCGCTCGAACGGCGGCTGTGATTTCCAGGTCTGCAGGGTCGCGAGCAGACGCAGGTATCGGGGCGAGTTCATTGCCTCGGCGAGAGCATTGCGGCTGGGCAACTGCCGGGCCAGCAGCGTCGCATCAATCCGCGCAGCGACGGGACCCAAGATGAGTTCGGGCGGCAGGGCGTTGAGTTCATCGGCGAGGCGTCGGCGTTGGACGTGGCAATCGCGTATGTCGCCGAGCAGCGCTGCATACCATTTCAGCTCGTTGTCGATCTCGCCGACGGCGTGACGGTCCAGCAGCGTGCCGAACACACGGAGCGTGCTGCGCAGCCGCCGCGTCGCGACACGGGTGTCATGGATAGGTTCCTCGCCTCGTCGTAGCCCGACGTCGCCAGCGAAGATCAGGTCGATCTGCGTGGTCAAGTATTTCTGCATGGCGTGTTCCGCCCGCGAATTGGCAGCGGCCGGTCCGGATCGCTCCGGCAATACATGAGACAGCTTGGAGGGATAGCTGGACACGCGTGCGCCTGCTTCGGCGAGCCGGTCGCGCAATATCGCTGGGATTCTGTTCGTGTGCGGGCCGAGCTCGACCTCGATCTCACGCCAGGCGACCAGTTCCGCAGGCCGGTCAGCTACCGTCGAATCCACAGTGTCGTCATCGATCTCGACGATCAGTTCGCCCTCCGATCCGAGGATGCGGTGACGGCGGCGCAAGGTATGAACCCTGGCGACCGCGTTCAACGGCCTACCCAGCGCTGCGCCGTTGACGACCTCGGCGAGGTCGTGCGGCAGCTCGTCCGACAGCTGGGCGGTTACTTCGACGCGACCGCCCGAGTGGGGAATCTTCAGCTGCCAGCCGGATTCGTCGTCTCCCTCACGGCGACGCAACGTCAGGTCGTGGGCGAGCAGGTCGCGCTCGGCGGTGTCGAAATAGGTACTGGTCAGCTCGACCAGCACCTCCTCGATGCGGCTGTTCGCGACGAGGTCGTCGAGCCTTGGAAGAGTGAAGTCCCGGTCGACCGCCCATTTGCTTTCACGTTCGAGTACGTCCTTCATGTGTTAGCGCATTCCCTGCAAAACGCACGTCAAACAGGGAAAAGCGATCTCGGTGGCCCGCTGATCGCGCCGTCCCCATGCCTCCGGCCGCCATGCCACCGGGCCGCCCCCGCCCCATGAGCCGACGTTGTCGGTGCTCTCAGATCTCGCGATCCGAGCTGTCGTCAGGAATCTGCTCGTGGATCGTCAGCAGCAGGTGATCGAAGGCGGCTATGGTGTTCGGCGCGGCCGGTGGGATCCGCGGCAGCGCGGCGATCAGCGCTTCGGCGAAGTCGCGCAACTTGATGTTGGTCTCCTGCGAACGCCATTTGAGCACCTTGAACGCCTGGTCGGCATTGAGGGAGTACATGCGCATCAGCACGCCCTTGGCCTGCTCGATCACCGCGCGGGCCTCGATGATCTCGGGCATCACCGTTTTGAGGGCGTCGCGTTCGGCGCTGGCGAGGGTGTCCCCCAGGTCGAGGTAGTAACCAGCCGTGCCCACCGCGGCGCCGGTGTCGTCGAGGATGCGGTCGGAGACCACCATGACGTGATGAGTATGTCCTGCGGTGTCGAGGAAGCGGTGGCGGCTGGAGAACGGTTCGCCCTGACGCAGGGATCGGGTAATGGATTCGGCGACCTGGTCGCGGTCGTCGGGATGCTTGTGTGACAGCAGTAGTTCGGTGGTGGGTTCGACCTCGCCGGGAGCGTAGCCGTGCGTGAGGTACACCTCCGATGACCACTCCCAGCGTTGCGTGGCGAACCAGAACCGGAAGCTGCCGAACCCGGGCCCACCCGCTCCCGCGAGATGGTGATACGCCCCGGTGTGGCCATCCGGCTCCCGGGCCGGGACCGAGTCTGGGTCGACGGCTCCTGTCACGCCCCTATTGTCGCCTACGACCGCCACAGAACGGACAGGGACACGGCCACGGCTATGGGGTGATGCCGTCGAATTGCATGACCCAGTAGGGGTTGTTGGTGCTGGTGTTCCATTGCGAGACATACAGGGTCACGTCGGTGGGTGAGATGGAGCGGGGGTGGATGTAGCCGCCGTAGAGTTGCGGGAAGGAGCGAACCCAGAATTGCCACCACGGTACGGCGCCGCGGATCTGCTGCCTCGGATTGGTCCATACCTGGTCGATAGCCGCTGCGGTGCGGGTCGAGATGCAGTAGCCGTCGACGTCGAAGTAGGACATGACCCAGGTACCCGCAATGTTTTTCACACTCAGCTCCCCGATGGGTCCCATTCCCGCGAACAACGGGGTGGGGGTCGGATTGCCCCACTGCCAGGCCGAGCCGTTGTAGCCCCAATACTGGTAGTCGGCGCGGGTGGCGATCTGCTGCCACGGCACGCGCATCAGGATCGGCCCGTCCTGGTTGTGGGCGCGCCCCCATTCCTTGGACACGATGTACAGGTAGCCGTCGCTGTTGTTGTTGCCGATACCCGCGAAGGACTGCATCATGAACGGGCTCCAGCCGTCGTAGCCGTCGCTGCCGTCGTTGCGCCACACCGCTGCGTAATCCGTCCAGGTGGTGCCGTCGTCGTCGGAGTAGGCGAGCCCGCAGAACAGCGCGCCGTACTGGTCGTCGGCGGCGTTCCAGTCGTGGACGGTGGTGTAGGTCAACCAGGTGCGCCCGTTCAAGTCGACGAAGGCGTCATTGGGGATGCGGGTGACCTCGATCCCATAGCCGTTGTCGGCGTTGTGGGTGTAGGAGAGGACCTGTTTCGCCTGCGCCCCGCCGGAGGCCCCGGTGAAAGTGGTGGTGGCGTCCGGGATGTTGGGGCTGAACAGCAGGATCGGCGAGCCGAGCCAGGTGCCGGAGCCTTGGCTGTTGCCGGTGAACGTATCGCCGAACACGAATCCGGACCGGCCTGGTCCGAAGTGGCTGCGATCATACGGGATGCCGAGGTCGGCTCCGCCTACCCTGAACTGCTGCGCGGTACTGGCGCTGTACCCGTTGATCGCCGTGCCCCAATGTTGCGACATCGCCGAGGTCCTCCCTGCTCATGCGTTCGTTCGTTACTGGTGTCCCTGGCGAGCGATCATTGCCACGGGCCAACGGCCGGCGTCGACGCTGGCGCGTCGGATGGGACGGTGCCGCGAAATCGCCCACGGCTGGTCAGGTTTCGTCCGCTCTGAATTCAGCGAGGACGAATCGGGTCCATGACCTGGCTCGACTGGAGTTGTCGGTCGTCGACCGGTACTTGGAAGTCGGATAGGTCGGCGAAAAGGGAATCAACCATGACTACCCTTCGAGAAGATCGAACGGCCCCTTGGCGAGGACCGGAATTGTCTTGGTAGCTACCGATTTTCCGATGCCACGGCCGCGACGTCAGGAGTAGCGCACTACTGTGACCGCGTCGTAATCGGCGATGCCGCAACGTAGCCCGGTCGCCGTCCGGCGGGCATGGAGTGGTCGGTCGGGGCGAGTTGACGGATCAGGCATGGGCTCGGATCGAGCCAATGCTGCCGGTTTCAGGACGGAGACGACCGTCCGGGCGCAGCCAAGGCCCCCTGAAGAATCGATACACCTTCGTGGAACCCCACTGCCGGAAGTTCTCAAATCCCACCTGGAGCACGGTCATCAACAGGTCCGCCATCAGTAAGACGCGACGCCAATGCTCCAAGCAGTAGGCGCGTCGAACAGGACTCTAATGGGGATCTCTATACCGAGTTCAGTGCCGATCTTGTTGATAAGTCGTGTCGCCAGCAGTGAATGTCCGCCCAGGGCAAAGAAGTCGTCCTCGACCCCTACCCGCTCGGCATCGACACGCAGCACGTCCGCGAATAAGCGAATCAGGATTCGTTCACGCTCGGTCCGCGGAGCCAGATACGTTATCCCGGATACGAATTCGGGCTGGGGCAGGGCCCTACGGTCGAGCTTTCCATTGGGGGTCAACGGGAACCGGTCGAGCAGCATGACCGCGGCCGGCACCATGAACTCCGGGAGGCGGTCTGCCAGGTACCGGCGCAACGTCGCGGTCAGGGCTGCCGGAGCGCCCATCTCATGTCGGGCCGACGCGCATCGAGGCGTCCAGACCCGTTGCGCGACGGAATATCCGCAGATAGCCGGCGAGCGTAGACGATGAGCAGATCTGTTCCCGCGACGTTCGGGGCGGTCCGGGTAGTGGCCCGGAATCCCGATGTCGCGGATATCGCTCTCGTACTCGGCGTGGTTCGATGATTGTCTACAAGAAGGCGTCGATATCATCCATCTCTCACTCCTTCTTGGAACCGATGAGACCGACTGTGAGCTCACTCCGCACACCGCACACCTTGCTGCCGGGCATCCGCCGGAAATCGACAATTGCGCTGTCGATATGACGGAATCCGTCATGCTGACAATCGCAGGGCACCGAACATCGGGGTCGTTGCTGCTTGCCTCCAGCGGCGCCAGGCTTGCACCGCACCCCTTGGAATCAACTATCTGGAGAGCCCGTCAGGGGATGAGACCGCGGCTCGGCCGGGTCACCGCACCGTCATGTCGCCTCTCGGCGGCGCGGTGCGGGCCACAGCGCAGGTCAGGTCGCCGGTGAGGGTGCGGTGGGCTTCGGCGTCGGTGAAATCATCGACCACTACATGGGTGATCGAGTTCGGCCTCGAAAGGCAGCCACTGTAAACCCACAGGTGGTCACTAAGAATCGTCAGCCTTCGGTGATGCCCTTATGCACGGTCAATATTGGGGCAGCCGACGATGCTGCTCAGCGCAGGCCCTGCTACGAGACCCGCTTGATTACCAGAGGCGGCCCCGAAGGAAGGTCACCGCCTTGTTGCGTGTGTCGTTGACGAAGTACATGAGATGGCCTGAGCTCAGCCCATTCTCGAATTGGGTGGCGTTCGGATCACCGCCCTGACAGACCTTGTCACCGGCGTTGCAGTAGTCACGAAGTCGGTCGGCGTAGGTCGCGAGTGAGCCTTCCGGGCGCGGATGGAGGCCGGAAAGCTTCGGGTCGAAGTCTCCGCGGTTGTACGGGTCGGTGCCGGTGAATGTGGGGTCACCGAAGAGGGCGATGCCCTCGATGCGGGCAGCCGCGTCGTTCGAGACGCGGGTGGACCCGAGCACCTCAGTGATTACTCGGGCGCCTTGCGAGTAGCCGAGGAGCACCACTTGCTGGTTCGGGCAGGTTGCGCCGAGGGTGTTCAACAGCAGAACGAGGTTGTCCACGCCTTTGCTGACGCTCTCGGCGGCGCGCGTTGCGGGGTATTCGAGCTCGACTGTCGCCCGATTTGTACCGTCGCGGGCGATCTGCGACGCCAGGGGGGTCAGTAGGAAACTGCCGGACTGGGGTTCATTGGTGCCTCGAACCTTGATGATCTGGACGTCGGCGCATCCGCCGGAGTCGGCGGGCTGGGCCACCGCCGAGGGGACGCCGATCTGGGCGACTGCCGAGATGGCCGCGACGGCCGCGGCAGCCCCGGCGAAGAATCGGAACGTCGTCGCGGACCGCGTCACTACTTTGTGCATGTATCGAACCGTAGTGCGCAAACTAAGCCTTCCGTCTGGCACATCAATGAGAGTTCCGTGTGGCTCTGCCTCGCAGAAGTGAGCACGGAATGCCCTGAATTGCCGCATTTCGCGCTGTTCGAACCGGACGGCTGACGTGGGTCTAGGTTCTGTTGACATCACTGGCCTGTGACGATGGTCGTATCGGGGTGACCGCACGATCCGGCCTAGGCGCCCGCTACCGGGGACCTCTGGACTGCGATGTCGGTCCGAGTCGCCATGGGCGGGGACGGCTTACTCGTCGTGACGTCCGGATCACAACGGGGTCAACGCCCCCGCGTTCGATGCTAGGAACGGTGCGGCGTGCGGTGAATCGTGTGTTCGGCACACAGGCAGCCGACGCCGTTGCGGATCCATTCGCGCCCGGCCCAATCCGGGTGTCGCTGGACCATCAGCGCCGTAAGCTCCTCAGCGATCGTGTCTTCGGTCATCGCGCAGTCGCGCCGGATCCAGGTTTCATCGCGCAGCAGCCGTAGGTAGTCGGCGACGTCGGCGAGCAGTTGCGGACCGCCGATGTCACCGTGGCCTGGCACTACGGTGCGGGGCGGGAAGGCCGCGAGCCGCTCTATCACCTCGATCCACCGTAGCCCGGAGGCGTCGGTGTCGTGCGGCGGAAACCAGGGGAAGATAGCGAAATGTGCGGCTTCCACCAGGTCGCCGGTGAACAGCACGCCCGCGTCGGGGACTTCGACGACCTGGTCGCCCTTGCTGTGCGCGCGACCGGTGCCGCGCATCCGCACGATCCGGCCACCCAGGTCGAGTTCGTAGTTGTCGTGGTAAACCATGTCCGGTTCCGGGAGCACGACGCCGTCGAGGCGCGCGGCAACGGCGCTGCCGAACTCGCGAAACCAGGAGAGGTACCTGGTGCCTTTGTGTTCCAGGTCATCGGCCTGGGCGCGGTTCACCAGGTATGTCGCGGCGCCGTGGAAGGTGTTGGCACCGAAGGCGTGTTCGGGGTGAAAATGTGTCGTGGTCAGGTAAAGCTTACGGCCGTTGGCGAATTCGGTGGCGAACCCGAGCACGGTTTCGGCGTTGGCCGGACCCATGCCAGTGTCGATCACCAGGACCGCGTCGCGTCCGCCGATGATGCCCACGTTCGGCACCAACTCCACCCGACGGTCGCCGATGACAATCAATTCGTCGGCGAGCTCATGGATTTCGGTGAGCTCGACCACCGGATCGGGCAGACGTAGCGGGTCGGTCATGTGGACTCCTTCACGGTTGGAACTGTCGAGTCCATTCCAGCGCCGGGTGGGGCGGGTGGTCCAAGACCAATCCTGTGCGCCCCATGCCTTTTGGGTATCGTGCGTGTGGTGGAGCTGCGGACACTGCGCTACTTCGTGGCGGTAGCCGAGGAACAGCATTTCGGCCGGGCGGCGGCACGCCTGAACATGACCCAGCCGCCGCTGAGCCGGGCCATCAGACAGCTCGAGCTCGAGCTCGGCTGCGAGTTGCTGCGCCGATCGCCGTCGGGAGCGGTCCTGACCACCGCCGGATTGTCGCTGTACGACGATGCGAAGCAGCTGCTCGCCACGGCCGAGCAGGCGCGCACGAGAGCCCAGACCGCGGCAGGCACGCATACGCTCAGCATCGGCACCCTCGCCGACAGCGGCGAGGTCGGCAGCCTCGCTGACGCCTACCGCCGGCAGCACTCCGGTGTACGGATCCAGATCCGGGAAGCCGATTTCACCGACCCGACCGCTGGTCTGCGCCGCGGCATGGTGGACGTGGCCCTCACCCGGTCGCCATTCGACCTGACGGGTCTCACCGTGCGGGTATTGCGGTCCGAGCCGCTCGGAGTAGTGCTGCGCGCCGACGACCCACTGGCCGGCCACACTGTCCTGCGCACCGACGACCTGCGTACCCGCCGCTGGTTCCGCCTGCCGGAAGACACCGATCCGGTCTGGCGGTCATTCTGGACGCCACCGAATTCCGGGCCCGAGGGCCCGGTGGTGCGCACCGTGAGCGAATGCCTCCAGGCTGTCCTCTGGAATGGCACGGTCGGCCTGACCCCGCTCGGCCACACCCAGACCGAAGGCCTGGTCACCGTCCCCCTCGCCGATGCGCCTCGCTGCGACCTCGTCCTCGCCTGGAAAACCAACGACCGCAACCCATTGACCGAAGCACTCGCACACACCGCGGCCGCGCTCTACCGCCGAGCCGCGCCGACATGAACCGGACCACCAGCCGAGCAACGCGGCTTCAGTCCAGGATCGCGGTAGCCGTGACCTCGATCAGGTGGTCGGGTATATCGAGCGCCGCGACGCCCAAGCGGAAGGCAATGACCACGCCCTCCTGGAGGCAGCCGAGCGGGTCCTCGCCGTGGACGGCGCGCATACCTCAGTGGCGGCGATCGCGGCCCGCGCCGGAGTCGGCATCGCCAGCCGCTACCGGCGGTACCGCACCGAAAACGAACTGTTCCAACACTGGCCGAAAATTCACCAGGTCCGAGGGGTCGGCATGCGCGCTGATGCCACGCGCGCACGAGGCAGGGGCGCTTCGGGCGGATGTCACGTCGGCGGACGTTCTCCTCCTCATCGAACAGCTCGGCAAGTCCGCCCTGGTCGAGCAGTTCGAGGTGCGCGCGGTCCGCCCACGGTCGAGCCCCTAGCCGGTCGAAGTCTCCGGTGCCGCGGTCAGGTGCCGGCGGGCTCCGACAGTGACTTTCCCCGGCTACCATCAGCGCCAGTCGCGGCGAGATCGCCGCGACCTCGGTAGGTAGTGTGCTGCGCGTCAGTGGGGCGGCATGGATCCCAGCGGCTGCAACAACCAGGGCATCGCCTCGATCGGCACTGCCGCAGCAGATCGGTTCGTCCGGCTCGTCTCGGACCCGGTCGTGAATTCGGAATCGGTCCCCATAATAACGCAGCCTTCGCTGTTAACCAGCACTAGCCGCTGACCGAATAGCTGGAAACGCGGAAGCAGGACCTCCTCGATCGAGGCAGCCGAAACATCGGCACCGGCGATTCCGAGGAAGACTCCCGATGTGGTCGTGACCGGTATCGCGAACGTACACACGCACCGATTGGTGCACGCGTAATCGCGGTGCGGCCCGTCCACCCACCGCTTACCCTGGTCGCGCGGGATCACGAACCAGTCCATTCCGGTGTAGTCGTAGAAGTATTCACTCTGCGGATTCAATTCGAGCATCAGGCGTCGCGGTCCGCGTTGCACGTCCAGAAGCCACCATTCCAGATGCCGGGGCTGATCCACGAGAAGGCCGTCGGCCAGCACAACGCCTGCGCCGTCGAACAGATTCCCACGCCGCTCGAGCTCTCCGACAATGGTCTCGCGCAGCGGTGCTAGATCAGTCGACCGAGGAGCGGACCCCGGCAGACCATCCCACAGGGTCGTCAGCGCGGTCCCGATGGTTGCCAGCGACAGGTAGACCTCGTCGGCCAGTCTTGCGACGGCAGAAGCGAGCGACTCGACGGTCACCGGGGCCGGAAAGCTATCGGTCTCCTTCATCGATCACGGAGCTCCAAACGTTGGGCAACGAGGCGGCGGATGCGTGCTGTATGCAATTCTGCCAGTTCTCTCAGCTGGGCATCATCTTCTCGTTCGATCGCGTCCAGCGGCTTTGGGAGAACGCGTGGGAGCAGTCCATCTCGTCCCTGGCCTGTGACATCGAGATCCGGCGGGTCATGTGCTCGACGGTCGCTCACCGCCATCTACCGGCGTGCGATCAAGGTCGAGGACATTTCCGGCCGAGCAGGCCGCGTTGAAATGTCTCTACCTGGTCACTCGTTCGCTCGCTCTGGTGGTAGCTGGAACGCCTCAGCGGCGAAGTAGTCGAACAGCACCTCGCGCTGTTCCGGGGTGTAGCTCGCGATGAGGTCGCCGATCCGACGCCGGGCCGGAGTCAGCACCTCGTCCAGGTCGGCGGGCTGATTGACGGTTCGACGATGACCTTGCGCCGGTCGCCGGGATCGCCGCTGCGGCGCACATAGCCGGCGTGTTCGAGGCGGTCGATGAGCCGCGTGGTCGGGCCGGTGGTCAGGCCGGTGCGTGCACCAGGCTCGCCAGGCGTCATCGGTCCGGTCAGCTCGAGGATGTTGAGCGCATAGAGGTCGGCCGCGCCGAGGTCGACGGCTTTGGCGCCCGCTTGAGCATGCAGCACAGCGGAACTCGGATACCGGCGAAAAGTCGTGCCCGGATCGCTTCCGTGCCGAGGTGTTGACAAGGGTCAGCCTTTCTCATAATCTCTTCCTCAACGAAGACACATCTTCACTGAAGAAACATCTTCTAGGCAGAAGAATATACGAGAGGCTCACGCTATGACGACCATCGACACCGACCCAGCCACCCCAACAGCCCCGATCAAGTCGCGGCGCCGCACCATCGTGCGAGCACTGGGCGCCACCACCCTCACACTCGGGGTGATCGCCGCGGGTGGCTACCTTTGGCTGGACCGCACCTCCGAGGTGCGCAACACCGGCGTCACCGAGTGCACCAGCGTCGTCCCCGACGGCGGCTCCGACACCGACCTGCGGGCGGTCTGCACCACGCTGAGCACGATGACCGCGGCCTGGGGCCGCAACGACGCCGACGCCTACGGCGCGACCTTCACCGAGAACGCCACCTACACAACCTTTCTCGGCACCCACTACCAGGGCCGCGGCGACCTGACCGAGGCGCACCGCGCACTGTTCGACGGTTTCCTGAAGGGCACCAAGCTCGCGGACTCCTACCTCGACGCCCGGTTCTACGGCGGCACCGTCGCCATCGTCACCAGCCGGGGCGACCGATACTCTGACGACAGACCCGCCGAGTTGTCCAAGACCCAGACCTACACGTTGGTGCGTGAACAGGATGGTCAATGGCGGATCGCGGCGTTCCAGAACACCAAGCGCAACCCCGTGATGGAACGTGTCTCCTTCCTCTTCGACCCGGCGACCAAGCCGCTGGCTGAGCGGTGAAAGCGCTGGTGACCGGCGCGAGCGCAGGCATAGGGCGGGCATTCGCGACCACGCTGGCCGCCGCAGGGTACTCGGTGACAGCCGTGGCGCGCGGGAAGGATGCGCTCGCGGAGCTGATGACCGAACTCGGCGACGGACACAACAAGCTGGTCGCGGACCTCGCGACCGAGGACGGGCTGCAGGTCGTTGTGGCGGCACTACGCGCCGGCGAATACACACTGCTGGTGAACAACGCAGGCACCGCCACACATGGCAGCTTCACCGACATTCCCCTCGAATCAGCGCTGACCACACTGGATCTCAACTGCCGAGCAGTGGTAGTGCTGGCCCACGCCTTCCTCGCCGAAGCGGCGCCCGGCAGCGCGCTGGTGAACGTCTCTTCGACCCTCGGACACACCCCGAAGCCGGGCATGAGCGTCTACAGCGCATCGAAAGCTTTCGTCACCACCTTCTCCGAAACACTGTGGCACGAACAGAAATCGCGCGGCGTCAAGGTGCTCGCGCTGTGTCCCGGTGTCACCGCGACCGGCGCGAATTCCGTCGAGGATGTGCCGTCCTGGCTGGTCCAGTCGCCCGAGCAGGTCGTGCACGCTGCCCGGAAAGCTCTGTCCGGCAACACCGGTCCGGTCACCTTCACCAGCCGGACCAATCGGATGTTCGTTGCCGTGCTGCGCCTGCTGCCGCGCCGGGTCGCCCTGCCCGCCCTCGCGCACTGATTCCCCACCCATCACCGACTCCTGCATCAGATCTCAATCAGTAGCCGGAGCGTCCAGCACGGCGGGACAGTCCTTCGGAGCCACAAACACCGCAAGCCCATTAGCCACACCCCACCGTCCTAGGCATCCAGGGCATCAACCCCAGACACCTACAAACTTAGGGAGCTCACCATGACCACCGACGACACCACCGCCATCCGCGCCCTGATCGAACGCAGCCAGGACGCCTGGAACCGTGGCGACGGCACGGCCTACGGCGCCGACACCGCCGTCGTGCTGACTCGCGGCGAATCCTCCAAGGGCGAGCCGAAGAAGCTCGGAAAGCTGGCCACCTACATCGTTGTTCGGGACACCTGCGGCTGGCGCATCGCGGCCGTCCAGAAGACCCAGCACAAGCCCTTGATGGAGGCCATTTCGTTCACGTTCCAGCCCGCAACTCGTCCCGCCGCCCGCTGATGACCAGCATCGCCGTGATCGGCGCGAGTGGGCGCACCGGCCGGATCGTCGTCGAGCAGGCCCTGGCCCGTGGGCATCGGGTGACCGCGATCGTCCGGCGGCCCGGAAGTTTCTCACCCGCAACGGGATTGCGTGAGGTCATCGCCGATCCGACAATCCCGGGGTCCCTCCACGGACTACTTGTCGGACACGATGCGGTGATCTCCGCACTCGGCGCCGCCGACCGCTCCCCTACCCTCGTCTACTCCGCGAGCATCACCGAGATCATCGCCGCCATGCCGCCCGGCGGTCGACTCCTCGTCATCTCCTCTGCAGGACTGGATGTTCCGGCCGATGCCGGGCCGGCGAGCAGAGTGCTGGCCGCCGCACTGCACCGGATCATGTGCCATACCTACGCCGACATGGCGCGGATGGAGCAATTACTCACCGAGAGTGCGCTGCGCTGGACCGCTGTACGCCCGACCCGGCTCACCGACAAACCCGGCGCCACCATCCCCCGAGTCTCATTGGGCGCCATGTCGAAAGTCGGTCCGCAGATCTCGCGCACCGACCTCGGCGCCTACTTACTCGACGCCGTCGACGACCCACACACCCACCACGTTGCGGTTTCGGTCTCGTCGGGGCCGGCCCTCCGCAGCGCCACGACGGTCTGCAGGTCAACGAGTCGATGAGAGGTGCTGGTCTGAGCCGGTTCCTGCGGTCCTGACCGAACTCCAGGCTGTTCCCGGTCTGCGTAGTCCAACTCCTGAGTGACGTTGTCACGGAAGACGATCTACGAAACGGCAACTGGGAACCGCGTTCCGCCGATAGCCGGACCTGACCGCAACGGCCGGCCGAACGCGCCCCGGAGCGTACCGTCCTGCCTCAGCTGGTGCCGTCCTGCACCGGATAGTCGATGACGACCACACCGCCGGTGGCGTAGTTGACGACATCGGCGGACACCCGCCGGCCTTGCGGCGACGACCGCGCCGCGGCCATGGCGGCGGCGTCGGCGAAGTCGGCTTCGAAGACCGCGAAATACGGCGCTTCTGCGTTGGTCGCCGCCACGTCGAAGCTGTAGCGGCACGCAAGCAGGCCGGGCCAATTCATGACCAGTGGTAGGTGGTTGGTCACGTAGTACTCGCGGAAGTGGTCAGGGTCGGCGGGCTCGGGATACAGGACTAGCAACTTATGCATGACTGCCTCGCGGTGTGTGTGAGTGCGGTGTCCGGTACCGCGGTCGGTTGAATCGTCATATGCGCAGGTTAGGGCTTGATGTGTGGTCGAGAGAAAGACCGGGACGCGATAGACTCAGAACGGATCGTTATCAATCGACAGGGAGGGCATGTGGCGCCGGATACGGTGAGCCTGCGCTACTTTCTGGTGCTGGCGCAGGAGTTGAACTTCACCCGTGCGGCCGCACGGATCGGGATCGCGCAGCCCGCACTCAGCGCCAGGATGCGCCGATTGGAGGCGGAACTCGGTACGAGCCTGCTTGTTCGCAACACGCGTAGCGTCGTATTGACCACAGCCGGTGCTGCCTTGGCGGAGTCCGCGCCGCCCGCGCTGGCGGCGCTGGACCGGGCATGGGACACCGCCCGGAATGCGGGGGCCGGTGAACTGGGCACACTGCGCATCGGATACAGCCTCAGCACCGGAGCCGAGACGGCACCGACCCTGGTGGACAGGCTCATGCACAGCAGCCCAGGACTCCAGGTCGGCGCGGTCCCCATGGCGACACCGGAGATCTCCCCCGCGGTCGCCGACGGCCGCATCGATGCGGGGATCACCCGCGGTGAACAGCCGGGCCGTGGCGTGCGCCGGTTCCTGCTGCGACGCGAGCGCGTCGGGGTCCAATTGGCACAGCATCATCCGCTGGCCGAACACCCGGAGATCGAGATCGCCGATGCGGCGGCGTATCCGCTGCGACTGCCCGACCGTACGGCCAACCCCGTGATCCACGATCAGCTCTCCGCACTGTTCCGCGACACCCAACCAAGACCCCGATTCCACACGCCCGCAGTCTCTTTCGACATGTCTCAACGCGACCTACGCGACGGGCTCACCCTCGCCCCGGCCGGTGAAGCCGCGGTCACAACACAACCGGCCGGTCTCACGTGGCGACCGCTGCGGGGCGCACCCACCTTGACGATCCACCTGGTCCTGCCGCGCGTGCAGTCACCACTACACCGCCGCATCCGCACCGTCGCCAAAACCCTGGCACACGAGCTGCACTGGCTACCGGACTGACACGCAGCAGGTCACGCGAGACGGACCTCGGCCGCCCGGTGTCATCGATGGTGAAGTCGGCCAGGTCCGGATACGCCCCGTCTGTCGCCCGGCACCGCGGGAGTGGGTGAGTTGGGGAGCACGAGGTCGCCACCGGCAAAGGTGACATCCACAGCAGAGGAGGTAGCCATCCTCTACGATGCCGCGGTCCCGGCGAACCGCCCGAACGGACAGCGGCGGATCGGCGGCAAGCAACTTCGCCAGATCACGAAAGCCGATAATGATGGGCTGGTCGAGTGGATGCCAGCCGAGGGGCGTGTCGATCCCGGCACTATCGGCCGGACAGCCTCATGTCGCAAGTCGCTGAGCTGATCGGTCGACATCCCGAAGGAATCTCGGCAGTACGTATCGAGACCGCGTTCCCGAACGACGACGTCCACACCTGCCGGTCTCGTCCGATCCGGTCGGGTCACCCGCCCACGTCGCGCCGTGTACGTCCCGGCGATCAATGCTCAGACCGATCGCGTAGATCCCCTGGACCGTTGGTCCCCGCGGCCTGCGTCGTGACCTCGATGCGGTCACCGCGGGCTTGACGCTGCCCTGGAGTAGCGGCCCCGTCGAGGGCACCTCAACCGCATCGAGATCATCAAGCACCCGATGTTCGGTAGGGCAAACCGGACCTTGTCCAAGACGAATCCTGCTGAGCGACTGAACATCCCGTCCGATCGGAACGCCTTCTCGGACTCCTGCATCGACGAGCGCCTGCGTCGTCACTACAGCCGACGCGGGTGGCGGAACATCATCGAGCGCGCCGAATCGGCGCTCGCGCTGAGGCCCGGAGCGCGGCCCGGGTCGACAGCGAGTGCCCAGCAGATCCAGATCCCGACACCGGTCCGCATCGGTCACCTCGACTAGGTGCCGGCACTGAGCTGCCGCCGTTGCTGTTCGACGACGAGCAGGCCGTCGCTCTGGCCGTCGCACTCCAGATCGCCACCACCACCGGTGCGGGTATCGAGGAAGCGGCGGCGCGTGCGCTGACCACCGTCCGGCAGGTCATGCCCGCACGGCTGCGCCACCGGATCGACACCCTCCAGCTCGCCGCCATCCAGCCGCCGACGACCCGGCCGAACCCCCAAGCCGACAGCAGCGTCCTGATCACACTCAGCGCCGCCATCCACGCCGACGAAGTGCTGCGCTTCGACTATGCCCCCGCGTCCCCGGCAGGAGCAGGCGATAATAACTCCGCTGGTACCGCGCCGCGCCGGGTGCAGCCACACCACCTCGTCACGTGGCGCGGTCGCTGGTACCTCGTCGCCTGGGACCTCGACCGCGACGACTGGCGCACCTTCCGCGCCGACCGGATCACCCCGCGAACCCCCACCGGACCCCGCTTCACTCCACGCGACCTACCCGGCGGGAATGTGGCCGCCTTCGTGACCAGCAGGTTCCGGGGCTCCGACGGCTCCGGCGACTGGCCCTGCCGCGGCGAGGTGATCCTCGATCTCCTCGCAGCTGCGGTGGTCCCCTACAGCCGCGATGGCATCGTGCAGGAACTCGGCCCGAACCGCTGCCGACTCACCCTGGGCTCATGGTCATGGCCCGGCCTGGCCTCCGCGATCGGCAGGTTCGATGCCGACATCGAGGTCATCGGGCCACCCGAACTCAAAAGGGCCTGCACACGGCTGGCCCGGCGCTACGCCGACGCAGCGACCATCTGACCCACCAACATCCGCCCATCGCCAGACTCGGTTCCAAAGACGTTGAGCGGCGAACCGATCAGCGAACGGTCGTCACGCGTGGTTGTGCAGGTCATCTGTGACACCACTTACCGGGGAATCTCGGCACCGGTCGTGATCTGAAGATATTGGTGCAGAAGAATTTTGACACCATCACGGTTCGATGGTGGTAGGTTGTGGCGCAACGTTCTGTGTGCTCGCTACCAGGCCAGGACCTATCGTGTAGAAGCCGTCGTTGCCGCCTCGTCAGTCCAAGGTGGAGCTGCGTGCCGCGATCCTGCGGGATTCACGGACGGTATGTCGGGCCGGGAGCTGCAGGGCAACTACAACGTCTCCAATCGCACGGTCCGCGCGGCGCTGGCTTCGGTGTGGCCTGCCGAGCGCACGAAGTATCCGCTGCGGGCATCCAAGCTCGATGAGTTCAAGCCGATCATCGACGAGTGACTCCGGGCCGATCTGGATGCGCCACGCAAGCAGCGGCATACGGTGCCGCGGATCTTCGCTCGAACCCCAGTCCTGACCGCCTACCGGCCCCCAGGTGATGCCGGAATTCGTCTGGACTACCTGGTTAAACCATGATTCGGGGTTATCCAGATGTCCGACAACAGCATCCAGATCGGCGATGCCGATACCATCGAACTCGCCGAACTGCTCTAGTTCATCAACGACTGGCTCGCTACAGACCAGAACGCCCGCATCTCGCTGGACCGCTTCGCCGGCCGCGCCTACGCCGCCCAGCCCCTGCGCGCAGACCTCTACCGCTTCACCGCCGTCATCCTCGCCAGCCCCGCCGCGCCCGAGCTTGCCTCAGATCTCAAGCCCGACTGCTGATGTCCCATGACAGCTTCCAACCCGAGCAGTCACGCGGGAATGAGTCGGATCTTGACCTGGTAATTGTGCTCAGCGTGCCAGATCACCTCGCCGACGATGCTGCCGCCGTTCGCAGGAGTGCCATATCCCGCGGCATTGCGGTGACCTCGGCCAAGCCCACCGCATCGGGTATGCCGTCGATGCGGATGAAGACCCCAAAGGGCTGTCGGAAAATGACCACACCTGTCACACGAGTTCCTACAGGCAATGCCTGCACCGTCGCAGGCCATGCTTGACGGGCCAGTTCTCCAAGCTGCCGGCCGTCCTCCGGCCACGAGTATTCGCTCACGGGTCCGCCTCCTATCACGGAGGTTCATTATCCACAGCGACTAATTCCCCAAACACACACAGCTGAACCCGGCACAGGACAGCTGATTCCAACAACCGGCAGCAGCACATCCGGCCAGCGGCACGACCCAACCAGACCGCTCAGCCACCACCCGAAGCGGTGTCATTTTTCGTCTGCACAAACTGCCACTCGCTGCACCAGGTGACGCTCAAATTCACCTGGAACCGGTCCCGAAATTCACCGGTCTAATCATCACGCGCTCGGAAGCGAGATCACCGGATGTTGGACAATCACAATGCGTATCAATGCGAGGAGCCCTCGCCCCGAGTTCGGCCGCAGGTAGGTACTACGCAGACACCTCGGCGCTACAGGGCATTCACAGTAGGTGCTGGCAAAGTGCCGGACTGCACCAACTGGCCGCCTAGGGGGTCGGGGAACATCCACGAGAAAAGTCACGGTAGCGAGTTGCCGCAGCTAGCCGCGCACTATGTGCGGCAATTCGGCTGCCGTGCCGGCGAATCCGACTCTGCCCACGGATCGACTCTCGAAAATATGCGCGGTAGTGCGATTCAGGCTCGATTGTTGCTCCTCCCCGACGACCGATCGTGCGCTACCGGAACATTTCGCGCCGATGTTCCTCGACCCCACAGTGGTCGCGTGCCTGCGGCTCTTGGGCGCGGAGGGACGTCCGGCCAGACTTTCCCAACCGTGGGATTCGACATACTCAGAACTACAGTTCGAACACCCCGAATCCGAAGAGGTTTGTCGATGACCCGCACCACGCCACCCCGATCTGTCGATGTCACAGCCGCGTGTCCCGCACTGGCGCCCCTGGCTCGTCCCGCGACCCGGCTACACCCACGCAGCGGCACACCATCGGTATACGACAGTTCGATCGGCGGCCCTTTGCTATGGCCCGCCGACGAACCGTGGCCACACTGTCACGGGCCTCACAACCGGGACTTCTTAACCGAAGCATGGAATCCCCACGGGCTCAACCCACTACAGTCGTTAGTGGATGCCAAGCTGACGCAACACAATCCCGCACGGTGGCACCAGATGGCCGATGTACCGAATGCCATGTTGCCGGTGGCGCAACTGTATACGCGGGACGTCCCCGGGTTACGTCCGCCGCCGGGCAAGGATCTGCTGCAAATACTCTGGTGCCCGGTGGACAACGCCGACGCCATGCCCGAGACCGCGCTGGTGTGGCGCACCGCCGCCGACGTCACCGACATCCTGAATACCCCACCGATACCGGCAGCGGTGGAATACGACTACAACTACATACCCTTGCCGTGCACGGTCGAGCCGGAACGCATCATCGAATACCCGAGCGATTTCGAAAAGCTCAGCAGCGAGCCGCTGGAACAAATGCGACAGTGGGCGAGCCAGCGGCAAACCGAGATCGATCCGGATGACATCGAGGTCTGGTTCGTCGACAACATATGCGTTGCACCTGGGTGGAAGGTCGGCGGCCATATCCGGTGGGGCACCACGGACCCGTTTCCGCAGCCATGCCCCACCTGCGGTACCGAGACCGAACCGCTGCTCACCGTCGCCTCGTGCGAATGGGACGCCGGAACCCGCAGCTGGATACCCTACGAAGATCAGGCCCTCGCAAATGATTACAGCACGACCGTAGGACCCGACATCACCATTGCTCGTGGTTACAAACTGATCCTTCGCGTCTGCCCAACCTCACCCGATCACCCCCACATCCAACTCATGCAGTAGGCCCGCATCAATGGTCAACCAGTCAGCCTGCGATGGCCACTGACACATCGCCCGCCGTGACATCGACATCCGCGAGATGACCCTGTGGCGGATACTCTGCGAAACCTGCTCCCGCACAGACGAACTGCCGCAAATCAACATCGAAGACCTCAACCTGACCAGCCGCAGTGCCCCGGTGAAATCCAAAGGCGCCAAGCCCCGCACCCACCGCCGCCCAGGCCTCTACCGCAACCTGAACAAGACGACCCCCAAGCAGCACCGCGCCTGACCAGGAACACGAGAACTTCGTTGGTTTTCGGCGACGCCAAAGAACTACGCTGGCGCCCCAAACGCCTACGCCAACTCCTCGGCCAACCCGACCAACGCCCCGACCTGCGCCTGGTCACGGGACGCCGAAACCGATTCCAGGGCCGTCTTGTCGCGCACCGGGTACAGCTCCCTCATCCGGAGTCCCATCGAGAGACCGACCTCCATCACAGCAAATTCAGGAATGCCGCGGCAGCTTGTCGGTACCGGCAGACACAATGCAGAACATGGAAAACGGTGATGACAAGGACACGCCCCAGCCCTCCCCGGCTGTGAACAGATGGACGGTGGGCTTGACCTGCGCCGCGATCGTCGCGACCGGCTACCTCATCGCCTGGCTGGTGCACGAGCCGGAGCCGTCGGAGCCCACGGCTCGGGCCGAGAACTCCTATGTCACCCCGCCGGTCACGTTTCCGGTGCGGATCCCGGGTTGTGATGTCGTAGAGCCTCCGCGGAAAGGGCAATCATTCGGGATGGTTTACTCCGACACGGACAGATACGACAATCCGTCCTATCCATGGTTCTCCGGCCCCAAGGCCGTCGCGATGACGCAGGCACTGCAGGATGCGCTACCCGGTGATATCGAGATCGCATTCGACTCGCTGCGCGACTCGCTGGTGTTCCAGCCGATCCTGGGCGATCCCACGCAGAACAAGGGACTCGGCGGTTGGACCAGGGCGAACGCCACGCTGCTGCGCGGTGATCGAGCGGGCGCGCTGGCGGTGACCGTATACAAAGCCACCAAGCCGATTCCACCGTGCGTCGCCGGCGAACTCGACGAACGGCGGCACCTCCCCGACGGCACAATCGTCGATACCGATGACACCTGGTCGGAAAGGAATGGGGTTCGCACCCTTTCGCGCGACGCCACCGCTTATCTGCCCGACGGATCCGTCGCCTACGCGAACGCCACTGATCAAACCGCTGACGGCGGCGACCGTACCCGAGCCGTCCCCCTGGCCATCGACGAGCTCGTCGCGCTCGTGACCGACCCCGAACTACGCATCAGCGCGCCGGTACCGCCCGGAACGCCCAACCCGCCCGAGCTCTGCCTTCGCTTCTCGAAATCCGGCGCGGTGATCGATCAGGCCCAAGCTCGTCGATGGGACGAGGTGCTGGCGCAGATTCCGCTCGACGGTGTGACCCTGGACCGGCCATTGGGGGTGCTGCTGCCAGGGGAATTGGGCCGCGGCGTGTGCCAGGCGGTTCGAGTAACCACGCCCGGCCTGCAATCGCGGTTGACCGTCGTGATCAGCACCGACCAACCCCTGCCGCAGGGGCACGCTACTTCCTCATACGACGACGCGACGCGGCGGCTGCCGGACGGGGCGGTGGTCGAGTCCAGCGACCGGCGAGGCCCGCCGTCGCGGACCGTCACCGTCACTCGCCGGTCCGGGGTCAAGATCCAGGTCAGCTCCACCGATGCCTCCGATGAGCCTCTGCCGTTCGCGGTGCTGGAGGAGATCGCCCTGAATCCGGGACTCGAGGTGTCGCGATAAGGACGATCCCCGGGCCGCGCAATCTCGTGTGAAGCCGTCGACTTGGTGCAGTCGAAGGTCAACGGGCTGAGGTCACTCGAGCTCCCGGAGCACACCATAATGCCGAGCGGGGGTGTCGTATGACGGGGCTTTGCGATTGCATGATCAGGCGGGTCGCTCGGCGGCGAGGAAGGGCATTATGAGGTTGAGCAGTTCCTGGGGCTGGTCCAACGGGATGATGTGACCGCAATCGGGAATGACGTGCGCGGTGAGGTCTTCGGCGATGGGGCGTAGCTGTCGCTCGAGCGCGTTGCCGACGGGGTGGGCGCCGATCGCCAGGGTGGGTGTGGTGAGCCTGCCGGTCGCCGCGGCGTGGTCGATCTGGTGGGCGCTGGTCGGTAGCGCACGGTAATAGGAGAAGGCGCAGCGTAGGGATTCGTGTCCGGT
The DNA here is from genome assembly GCF_040681975.1 of Nocardia sp. NPDC051463. Taxonomy (NCBI): domain Bacteria; kingdom Bacillati; phylum Actinomycetota; class Actinomycetes; order Mycobacteriales; family Nocardiaceae; genus Nocardia; species Nocardia sp. NPDC051463. Next base: position 2,328 of record NZ_JBFBAB010000028.1, on the reverse strand, counting down.
GTAGGCGTCGACGAACGCGTCGTGGATATCGGCTCGCACGCCCCGACCGCGGGTCCCGGTGGTCAGAAACCATTCGATATACCGTGCCTCTTGGCCGAGTAGGACCGTTTCGGCGAGGCCTGGGACCGCATGGAATCCGAACCACCACGGCCGGCCCGCGGCGAGGAAGTCCTCGGCGCCGGGAAGTGTGCCCAGCACTGCTTCCATGACCACCAACCGTCGCACTCGGTCGGGGTGCTGCAGGGCAAGCAGGACCGCGACCGGAGTACCGGCATCGATCGCGATCACGTCCGCGGCGGGTGCGCCGAGGGCATCGAGGATCCCGGCTGTATCGGCGGCCAGTGTGCCGGCGTCGTAGCCGTCCAGCGCACGGGTGGTGTCGCCGATTCCGCGGAGGTCCGGGGCGATGACCTGGTAGTGCGCGGACAACGGCCCGATGATCTCGCTCCACAGTCGCCAGGTGTGCGGAAATCCGTGCAGCAGAACGACGGCCGGGCCGGCGCCGGCAACGGCGACATTGGCGCAGATGCCGTTGGTCTCGATCCGGCGCAGCTCGATCGGCGCGGCATGAGGCGGCGTGCAGGACATAGAACCTCCTGGCAGTTACGATTTGTTACCAGAGAACGTTAGGTAACCGCAGTTGTGCTGCCAAGACGGCACTTTGGCTACAGGTGGTGAGGTCCAGGTGACTACTCGATCAGCGCACGCGAAGGCCGCCGATCGCGGTGATCTGTTCGATTGCCGATGCCCGACACGTCAATTGCTGGACCGCATCGGCACGAAATGGACGTCGATGGCGGTCAAGGTCCTCGCACAGGCCGGCCCGGATGAGGTTCGGTTCGCCGAGCTGCGACGGCGAATGCCCGGTGTGTCCCAGAAGATGCTGTCAGTGACTCTGCACAACCTGGTCCGGGACGGTCTGGTCGTCCGCCGAGTGGAGCCGACAGTGCCACCACGAGTGCACTACCGGCTCACCGAACTGGGCTTGTCTCTGGAGGCTCCGTTGGCGGCACTGCGGACCTGGGCGGAGGACCACATGGCCGAGATCGACCACGCCAACGCCGTCCACGACGCACAAGCCGACCCCGTCGCCAGCGAATAGCCGCTGCCCGTTTCCCATTGCACGCTCATGCCGCGACCCGCGCGGGACGGGCGTCTGTGGCGAACGCCGTGACTGGTGCGCGAGGCGAGCGATATCCGAGCGAGACAGCCCGAACCAGCGCCGCCGATAGTCCGAGCGTTCTGGCCATCGAGAGAACAGATAACCGAAGCCGCGCTGGAGGTGAGGCCGAAACGCTGCCGGGCCCCGCCCGGGCCGGACGGCTACCCGCGCTGCACGTTCTCCCGGAAGTACTGGTTGTTGTTGCCCATCATGTTGCCCGCCGGGTTGTACTGGGCAACAACGTATTGCCCACCTCTTCCGCCGGTGTTGCAGGCGACCCCGACCCCGAGCTTCGTGCTTGCCTTCCAGACCACCTGTGTGAAATGCCCGGTCTGGCTGGAGAACCCGGTCGGTGTGTCGAAGTTGTAGTCCTTGATCTCGTCGTACCACGCTTTCGTCGCCGAGAAGCCGGTGTGCCGGTCGCCCCATATAGCAGCGAGGTTCTCGCCGTTGCCCGAGCCCTTCGAGTGAACGAAACTCTCGGTGTCGGCCAGATTATCGGCCCACTTCTGGGCCGAAGCCGACACCGCCGGATCGAGCACCATTTCCGGCGAGCCGTGTTTTGCCCGGTACTGGTTGTGGGCATCGAGCATGTCCTGGGCGAACGTTGCCCCGCCACACGTGGAGTCCACTCCGGCGGTGGCCTCACCCGCCCCGCCGAAGGCCGCGGCCATCAGCACAGCCACACAAGCCGACAAAAACCGTCCACGACGCATATCGATCTCCCAGGGGGGTAGGCAAGACGAGCAGGAAGCCAACGACGAACCAGAGACCCCACCGGTGAATCCGGCAGGGGCACTGAGATGTTCGGCGATCAACCTACCGTCGCTGCTGGCTTCGGCGCGAGGACTCCCCCATGGCCAACCCTGGATTCCGTGATGGACGCCCGGTTGTCGGCGTCGAGCAAGACTGCTGCAGCAACGAAGACTCCGCCCACCAGAATTGGCAACGAGATCTGTGACTGTCCACTACACCGACGATGACCGATGCCACGATCGCTTCGGTCAAACCGACCGCACCGGCAGTCGAGGGGCTCAGATGGCCCATTGCGCGCCAGTACAGCATGAAGCCTGGGACTGCCCCGAGTTCGGTTGACTCGCGGGTGTGGTCTTTCAGGCCGCGAGCGCGGGCCGGTTTATTGTCTCGTACTCGATCGGGGTGAGTTT
>NZ_JBFBAB010000027.1:0-104872 GCF_040681975.1 Nocardia sp. NPDC051463 | reverse complement strand
CCCGCAAACGCCACGGCTTCCGAACACCGACCTACATCCTCGACCAGGTACTGTCCAACACTGCCCCTGTTGCATCGACCACGTGAATCCGCCCGGCCTGGGCAACCACCATTCGACTACGTTCGACGGGTCCCGGTGCGCTGGCCACCGTAGGGAATCGACGGTTGGCTGACCGCTCGGGTCACGCTGTCGGGAGCTGGTCGCGGATATGTCCGGCCTGCCGCGAGTACAAGAACCCCGATGCCCGGGGCGGCTGATCGACTAACACCAGGGGTTGTCTCGTTCCCGTGTTCGGGGTGCTGGTAGATGGTGCGTGCTTTCTCGACACGGGCCGAACGACAGGGGTCCAGAGATGACGAGACCGTTTCGACGCAGTGAGCTGCGTCGGGTCTGCCGCAGCTGGGGTAAGCGTCATTCGACTGAGCTTGCCTGCATGGCGTGAGCACGGGCTTCTGGGATCCGATCATGCGGAAAGTACAGACCGGGCGGTCCAAAAGGATCAGCAAATTATTCAGGGTTCCCCCCGATGTGCCGACGAGCTGGTCCGGCCCACCATGGGAAACATGACGAAAACGAGCTTCGGCGATCAACTCCAGCAGATGTGGCACACGCGGCCCGTCCGCTTGCCGCGGCAAGGTCCGATCGCGGGCGTCGCGGCCGGTTTCGGGCGGCGTTACAACGTCGATCCGGTGCTGGTGCGGGTCGCGCTCGTGGTGTCGACGATCTTCGGTGGCGCCGGGATCGTGCTGTATCTGTTGGCGTGGCTGCTGCTGAGCGAAGACGGGGATCAGGCGTCGGCGGCGGAGTCGCTGTTCGGCAAGGGGCAGAGCTCGCAGTCCCAGACCAAGACCATCGTGTTGATCGTGGCGCTGGCCATCGCGGTGAGCACCATGGGCCCGGTCGGGGTCGGGTTGGCCGGCTCGGGGCTGATCAGCATGGCACTGATGCTGGCGGGCTGGTGGATGCTGCATATGCGGCAGCCGACACCGCCGCCCGGCACCAGCGCGCTCGGCGGTTTCGTCGCCGACGGTGGCCTCGCCGCAACCGGCTATCCCGGCACGGTGTTCCCCGCGGGATCCCCGCTGCGGACGAACACCACTGACTTCTACTCCCCCGATGTCCCGTCGACCAGCGTGTACACGCCGTACACCAAGCTGCCGGACGCCTACATCCCGGACACCCCGGTTCGGCACGAGACGACACCTGTCCAGCAGGACGAGGCGACCCCGTCGCCGACTCGACGCAGCGCAGACGCTCAGACGCAACGTGTAGCTCGCGATGCGATGCTGCTCGACGATGGTGAAGCCGAGTCGGTCTCGCTCAACAAAGGCGATGCCGAGACTGTGCCGCATGACAAGAACAACGCCGAGACAGCGCTGCTGGTCAACAGCACCACAGACACTACGCAGCTAGACGGGAACGACACCGACACGATCCAGCTCGACAAGAGCGGGGCCGAGACAGTCCTACTCGACAAGCGGGCTGACGCGGCACTGTCCGACACGAGCACGCTGTCACCACAGGGAGTGCCGTCCGCAGGCACGTCTACGCCCGGCACCTCGTCGTCGGACACCACGACACCTGCGAACACCATGCCCGAGACCCCGTCGTCCGACACCAGCGGTCCCATACCGGAGACGAGCACGACACCCGAAACAGGCGGCTCGCCATCCGGCCCGGACGCAACGCCTTCGTTCGACAAGAGCACGCCCACCGACACCGACCGCGCTGCCGACATCTCCACCTCGGCTACCGCCCACAAGTCCCTCGGCTCCGACGAAACCTCTTCCGGCACAAAAGCTCCGAACGGCCAGACCGCTCAACTTCCGACGCGGACCACGAGCGCACCGACCCACGCCGCCTTCGGCGACCGGACTCCGCCTTCCTGGGATCCGCTCGGAGTCGCCCCGCTTGCCTGGGATCTGCCCGAACCGACCCCCACTCGCACCATCGTCGCACCGCCGCCGAAGCGTCCGCGCTCCCGGCTGACACCGGTGGTACTCGGCCTTGCCATCCTCGCCGCGGCGGGAGCAGGCGCGGCGGCAGCCTCGGGCGTGGACTGGATGACGCCGGGGCGGATCGCGGCGGTGGCGCTCGCGGTGATCGGTCTCGGGATGGTGCTCGGCGCGTTCCTGCGGCGCGGCTACGGCCTGCTGGTGGTGACCGCCCCATTGGCCGGGTTCGTCCTGATGGCTTCGATGATCGGCCCGATCGAGTTCGACAACGCCACCATGGGTGACCGCACCTGGGTGCCGGCCTCGATAACCGAACTGAATGCGAAATATGCGGTGACCATGGGAACCGGCACGCTGGACCTGCGGTCGCTGAATCTGACCGAGAGCCGCAGCATAGATCTCGCAGTCCAGATGGGCGAGGCCGAGGTGCTGCTACCTGCGGGCATGACAGTACGCACCGAATGCACCGTCAATATGGGGGAAGTCAACTGCCCTACCGGGATTACCGGCCCGAACACCCCCGGGGCACCGGTGCTCGATCTGAAGGTCAACGTCCGGGCAGGCAATGCGGAGGTGCGTCGTGGCTGACAAATCCGACACCGACAACTCGACCGACCGCCGCGGACCGTCCGCCTCGCTGCTGATCGTCGGCCTACTCGCACTCGCGGTCAGCGTCTGGGCTTTCGTCGGCCCGGCCTCGATGCCCGCGACCGGCGTGATCCCCCTCGGCTGGATCGTGGTGATCGCCGCCATCGTCATCGGCATCGTGCTGGTGGTCTCCCCACGCAGACGCCGCTGACCGACAACCGACTATGACCGACGACAATGACCCGTCCACAAGACGGGTCATTTGTCGTCGGACGACCGAGGAGAAAGCGATGACCGCAGACCCGTTCGACACACCAGAGACCGACGACGAACCGACCGACCAGGGAACCCCGATGGGTCGGATCATCCCGCTGACGCCGACCCGGTCCTATCTCGGCGGTGGCATGCTGCTCGGCCAGTTCATCCTGGGCAGGCCGACGGGATCCACTGTGATGGAATGAGCCGGCATCACACGGTCGATCCGCGCGCGACACCTTCGACGCGGGGCGTACCGGCCGCTCATCCCTCGACGGCGAGCAGCACCCACACCCCACCCGCCACGCCCGAATCCCGCCGGGATCGAAGGTGATCAGAACCTCGCGATCCACACGATCCGAACCCCGTTGGGATCCAACACGATCAGAACCTCGCGGACCACACGATCCGAACCCCGTTGGGATCCAACACGATCAGAACCTCGCGGACCACACGATCCGAAACCCGTTGGGATCCAACACGATCAGGTGCGCGTCACTCCCACTCGATGGTGCCCGGCGGCTTGCTCGTCACGTCGAGGACCACGCGGTTCACCTCGGCGACCTCGTTGGTGATGCGAGTGGAGATCCGCTCCAGCACCTCATAGGGCAGCCGCGTCCAGTCCGCGGTCATCGCGTCTTCGCTGGAGACCGGGCGCAACACGATCGGGTGACCGTAGGTTCGGCCGTCACCCTGCACGCCGACCGAGCGCACATCCGCGAGCAGCACGACGGGGCACTGCCAGATCTGCCGATCCAGGCCCGCGGCCGTAAGTTCTTCGCGGGCAATGGCATCGGCCTGACGCAAGGTGTCGAGCCGGTCCGCGGTGACCTCGCCGACAATGCGGATGGCCAGACCCGGACCCGGGAACGGCTGGCGCGCAACGATTTCCTCCGGCAGCCCGAGCTCACGACCGACCGCGCGCACTTCGTCCTTGAACAGCAGCCGCAGCGGCTCGACGAGCTCGAACTCCAGATCGTCCGGCAGGCCGCCGACATTGTGGTGGCTCTTGATGTTCGCGGTGCCCGCACCGCCACCGGACTCGACGACATCCGGGTACAGCGTGCCCTGCACCAGGAACTCGACCGAGGGACCCGAGCCATCCGACTCCACGCCGCCCTCGGCGATCACCACCTCCGAGACCGCGTCCTCGAACGACCGGATGAACTCACGGCCGATGATCTTGCGCTTCTCCTCGGGGTCGGTGACACCTTTCAGCTCACCGAGGAACTTGTCCACCGCGTCGACAGTCACCAGCTTGGCGCCGGTCGCGGCGACGAAGTCCTGCTGCACCTGCTCGCGCTCCCCGGCCCGCAACAGGCCATGGTCGACGAACACGCAGGTCAGCCGATCACCGACGGCACGCTGCACCAGCGCTGCCGCGACCGCGCTGTCCACGCCGCCGGACAGACCACAGATCGCGTGGCCGTCGCCGATCTGCTCGCGCACCGAGGCGATCAGCGAGTCGGCGATATTGGCCGGGGTCCACGTAGCCGGGATACCGGCCAGCTCGTGCAGGAACCGGCTGAGCACCTGCTGACCGTGCGGCGAGTGCAGCACCTCCGGGTGGTACTGCACGCCCGCCAACTTGCGGGCCCGATCCTCGAATGCGGCGACCGGGGCGCCCGCACTGGTGCCGGTGACCTCGAAGCCCTCCGGCGCGTCGGTCACCGCGTCGCCGTGGCTCATCCACACCGGCTGAATGGTGGGCAGGCCGCCGTGCAGCAGGCCGCCATCGGTACTGAGTTCGGTGCGGCCGTACTCGCGGGTGCCGGTGTGTGCGACCGTGCCGCCGAGCGCCTGCGCCATGGCCTGGAAGCCGTAGCAGATGCCGAAAACCGGGATGCCGAGATCGAACAGCCTGGCGTCCAGCTGCGGCGCGCCCTCGGCGTACACGCTGGAGGGACCACCGGACAGGATCACCGCGAGCGGCTGCTTCTCCGCGATCTCCTCCACCGTGGTGGTATGCGGGATCACCTCGGAGAAAACACTCGATTCGCGGACCCGCCTGGCGATCAGCTGGGCGTACTGCGCGCCGAAGTCGACGACAAGGACCGGTCTCTGAGTATCTGCCACCGTCACAGTTTAATGAGGGCGCAAATCGTCCCGCGCACCCCCGCACCGCTGGCTATCCTCATGCTCGTGCCATTCGCCCGCGCGATCGATGCCGACATCCACTATGAGGACAGCGGCGGGCACGGTCCGGTTGTCCTACTCGCACACGAATTCTTCATGGACCGAACGATGTTCGCTTCGCAAATGGCCGCGCTGGCACCGGAATTCCGCATTGTGTCCTGGGACGCGCGCGGCCATGGGCGCACCAGGGACCAGGGACTACCCTTCACCTATTGGACCGCCGCACGCGACGCGCTGACGGTGCTGGATCACCTCGGCGCCGAACGGGCCGTGGTCGGCGGCACGGCGCAAGGGGGCTTCACCGCTTTGCGCACCGCGCTCATCGCACCCGAGCGGGTGTCGGCGCTGATTCTCATCAGCACCGAAGCACACGGACCAACTCCCGAACAGTCGACGGCGACCCAGAAATTTCTGGACGAATGGTACGACGACAGCTCCAGGCGGGACGCGGTCGACCAGCTGGCGCACTGGTTGATCGGCGACGACGAGTGGTATCGATCGATCTGGACCAAACGCTGGCTGGTGCGCGACCGCAGCGGCATCGAGGTCGCGGCGGGCTGCCTGCTCGGCCGGGATTCGGTGCAGGACCGACTGCCCGAAATCACCAGCCCCGCCTTGGTGATTCACGCCACCGACAGCGGCCTCGCCCGCGACCGCGCCCGACAACTCGCCCGGGGGCTGACCGGATCGACCTACGTCGAAATCGCGGGAGCGCGACTGGCCGTCACCATGACCCACCCAGAACCGGTGAACCATGCGATACAACAATTCCTGCGGGAACGCACGGTGCCGACGCGAGTTCGTTGAGCGCGACGCGAGTTCACCGCTGCGGCGAGCCGCGGCCCGTACAGTCGGAGCCCGCCGGCACCGAGCCGGCCATCACGGTCGACACGTACGCGGTGGCCGCCTCGACGCTGTCACCGGAGCAAATAGGTCACCTGGACGCACGCAGGCTGCGCGGCACGCGCGTACACCGTGAGGATCTCGCCTCTCCCGGAAACGGGAACCCGATGTCGCAGCGACGCCCCAGATAATCGAGAGCCAGCCCACTCCGATTCGCGCACGCTGAACAAACCTCGGCGAGTTCGACATTCGCGCAATCGAACCGCGCGTCCGATCAAGCGCGAACGCTGAGCCCGACCTTCTGGAATTCCTTGAGGTCGGAGTAACCGGCCTTCGCCATCGAGCGACGGAGTCCACCAACGAGATTCAGCGAACCGAACGGGTCGTCGGAGGGCCCGAACAGCACTCGCTCCAGGCTCGGCCGGACCACGTCGCCGTCCGCGCTGTCGACCCAGCTCTCGTCGACCGGCAACAGCGCGCCACGCGGCACCGAGGGGTGCGCGGCCGCCGAAGGCCAGTACCAGCCGCGGCCCGGAGCCTCGGCGGCGACCGACAACGGCACACCGAGCATGGCGGCGTCCGCGCCGCACGCGATCGCCTTGGCCAGCTGACCGGAGGTCGCGACGTCACCGTCGGCGATAACGTGCACGTAGCGACCACCGGTCTCGTCCAGGTAGTCGCGGCGCGCGGCGGCGGCGTCGGCGATCGCGGTGGCCATCGGCACCCCGATGCCGAGCACCTCACCGGTGGTCGTCGCCCCGGGGAAGGAACCGTAGCCGACGATCACACCGGCCGCGCCGGTGCGCATCAGATGCAGCGCAGTCCGGTGATCGCTCACACCACCCGCGACCACCGGCACATCGAGCTCGGAGATGAAAGTCTTGAGGTTCAGCGGCTCACCATCACCGACATGCTCGGCGGAAATGATGGTGCCGTGCACGACGAGCAGGTCGATGCCCGCCTGCACCAGCGCCGGAGTCAGAGCGCGGGCATTCTGCGGGCTGACCCGCACCGCCACCGTGACGCCCGCGGCACGCACCTGCGACACCGCGGCGGCCAGCAGGTCGGGCTGCATCGGCGCGGCGTGCAGTTCTTGCAGCAGTGCGACGGCCCGCTCGTAGCCGCCCTTGCCGACCAACTCGACCAGCTGATCGATCTTCGCGGCGACATCGGCATGCCTGGCCCACAAGCCCTCGCCGTTGATGACACCGAGCCCGCCGAGGCGACCGAGCTCGATAGCGAACTCCGGCGAGACCAACGCGTCGGTGGGGTGCGCGAGGAACGGGATCTCGAAACGGTAGGCGTCCAGCTGCCAGGACAGCGATACCTGCTTCGACGAACGAGTCCGCCGCGACGGAACGATGTCGACATCATCCAGCTCGTAGGTACGCCGGGCGGTCCGGCCCATGCCGATCTCGACCATGTCGCGCACTGTGTCTCCTTGTTTTTCGGCGGCGCCTGCGGCGCCGCGTGTTCGCGGCCCCCTTGGTCTCGCTTCCGAGCGGGCGAGACTCGCGCCTACGGCGCATGCGCTTCGCCCACTCGGAAGCGAGACGGGCCGCGAACTCTAGGGCTCGGTCTCGCTTCGCTCGGAAGACGGTGTCGTGGCGAGCGGGGACGCCGGTGGCGGCGCTCGCGACTCTTGGTTACCGGTTCAGCGGTGGTGGGGCGCGCCTTTGTCCCGCCCCACCACAGAACTCGACTGTCGGCCGCATACCGGAACGGCATGCGCGCCAGGTCCATCATGCACCGACCGACCGGTCCAGTACATCACCGACGAGCCGACTAGCCGCGACCGGTGTAGTTAGGGGCCTCGACGGTCATGGTGATGTCGTGCGGGTGGCTCTCTTTGAGGCCGGCCGCGGTGATCTGCACGAACTGGGCTTCCTGCAGGTGCGCGATCGACTGCGACCCCGTGTAGCCCATCGCGGCGCGCAGGCCGCCGACGAGCTGGTGGATCACTTGGTTGACCGATCCGCGGAACGGCACCCTGCCCTCGATGCCCTCGGGCACCAGCTTGTCCTCGGCCAGCACGTCGTCCTGGAAATAGCGGTCCTTCGAGAAGGACTTCGCCTGCCCACGCCCCTGCATGGCACCGAGCGAACCCATGCCGCGGTAGCTCTTGAACTGCTTGCCGCCCACCAGGATCAGCTCACCGGGCGATTCGGCCGTGCCTGCCAGCACCGAGCCGAGCATCACGGTGGACGCGCCCGCGGCGATCGCCTTGGCGATGTCACCGGAGAACTGGATGCCGCCATCGGCGATCACCGGCACGCCGTGCGGCTTGCATGCGGCAACAGCCTCGAGGATGGCGGTGATCTGCGGCGCGCCGACACCAGCCACGACACGGGTCGTACAGATGGAACCGGGGCCGACGCCGACCTTCACCGCGTCGGCACCCGCCTCGACGAGCGCGGCAGCGCCTGCCCTTGTCGCGACGTTGCCGCCGACGATCTGGATGCGATCGCCGACCTCGGCCTTGACCTTGGTGACCATCTGCAGCACCTGCACCTGATGTCCGTGCGCGGTGTCGACGATCAGCACGTCCACGCCGGCGTCGGCCAGCGTCATCGCACGCGACCACGCGTCGTCGCCGACACCGATCGCGGCGCCGACGAGCAGGCGGCCGTCACGATCCTTGGTGGCGTTCGGGTACTGATCGGTCTTGACGAAGTCCTTGACCGTGATGAGTCCGCGCAAGCGGCCACCGCCGTCGACGATCGGCAGCTTCTCGATCTTGTGCCTGCGCAGCAGACCGAGCGCGGCCTCCGCGGTGACGCCCTCCTGCGCGGTGATCAACGGCGCTCTGGTCATCACATCGGCGACACGCCGGTTCTGGTCGACCTCGAAGCGCATATCGCGGTTGGTGATGATCCCCACGAGCTCGCCGGTCTCATCCACGACGGGCAGGCCGGAAATACGGAACCGGGCGCACATCGCGTCGACCTCGGCGAGGGTGTCGGTCGGGCGACAGGTCACCGGATCGGTCACCATGCCCGCCTCGGACCGCTTCACGGTTTCCACCTGCGCGGCCTGGTCGGCGGCCGCCAAGTTACGGTGCAGCACACCCATGCCGCCGGCGCGGGCCATGGAGATGGCCATCCTGGCTTCGGTCACGGTGTCCATCGCGGAACTCACCAGCGGTGTGCGCAGCCGGATCTCGCGGGTCAGCTGGCTGGAGGTCTCCACCGAGCTGGGGATGAGGTCCGAAGCGGCCGGTAGCAGCAGCACATCGTCGAACGTGAGGCCGAGCATGGCGATCTTGTTCGGATCGTCACCACCCGTATGGGGGCGGACTCCGATACGTTCGCCCGGTACGGGATTACTCATTCGGATCGACCCCTCCTGGACGTCGAAAGCGACCGACACCGGTCGACCGGCGTCGCGCAGAACTGATGGGATGGACGGTGACGGCTCCGCCAATGTCGGGTACTGGCCGGCGCCTTTCACCCATGGTATCTGTCCCGCAAACTCGCCCACGATCGCGGTGCGCGAGGGCGGCTGTGGCTCTGGTCAACTCGCGACGCATACCCGCGAAACTGAACACGCCTGCGAAACTGGCGGTGCGCATAGCTGGCGAAGACCCCCCTGTTCTGCGTACCGTGGGGGTGTGCGTGACCATCTACCACCTGGCTTGCCGCCGGATCCGTTTGCCGGAGACCCCTCCGACCCGTCCGCCGCGCTCGATGCCATCGAGCCCGGCGAGCCGCTGGATCCCCACGAGCGCCTTGCGGTCGAGGAGGATCTCGCCGATCTCGCAGTGTATGAGGCATTACTGGCGCATCGCGGTATCCGTGGACTCGTGGTCAGCTGCGAAGACTGCAGGCAGGATCACTACCACGACTGGGACATGTTGCGCGCCAACCTGCTTCAGCTGCTGGTCGACGGCACCGTGCGCCCGCACGAACCCGCCTACGATCCGACGCCGGAAGCGTATGTCACCTGGGACTACTGCAGGGGCTACGCCGATGCCTCGATGAACGAGGCTTTCCACGGCGACGGATTCGACGGGTTCGACAGCTGACTCTTCCGCCGGCAGCGGAGGTCGGCCCAGCCGAGCCAACAGCACGGGACTCGCACAGACGTGCTGTAAGCAACCTCACAGACAAAAAGCCGACCGCCGGTCGGCGATCGGTTGCTGTCTTGTATCGGTTGTTCTTCTCGAGCTAGGCGTTGTTGTTCTCGAGCTAGGTAGCGGGGCCCGCTCCACCCGTTCCGCCAATTCCACCTGTTCCGGTAGATCCGCCTGTTCCACCGCCTGTTCCGGGGGAACCACCCGTCCCGGTGGACCCCCCAGTCCCACCAGTCCCAGTGGAACCACCAGTCCCAGTCGAACCGCCCGTCCCAGTGGAACCACCAGTCCCACCGGAACCGCCGGTTCCGGTGGGAACCACGGTTCCGGGGTTGGTGGCCGGTGCCGACGGAGGCGTGGCGGGCTGCGTCGGCGGACCGGTATCGACGGGCGGCACGACCACCACCGTGGTCGGCACGGCGGGGGGCGTTTGATCCTGCGTCGGCGGCTGACTCTGCACGGGAGGCGTCGTCGGCTCGGGCGTGATCGGCGGAATCACCGGCGGCACTGTGGTCGACGGTTGACCGGGAGCAGTAAGGTCCGCGCTCGTCGGCGGCTTCGTCCCCGAGGCATCCGGCGACTGCAGAATGGTCTGCTGCGGATTGCCGGTCGTCGGCTTCGTACCGGAGGTGTCGGTGCTCGGCTTCGGATCGGCGGGCCGCGTCGGCGTCGGCGTCGCGGTGATCGAGCTCGCGATTTCCGGTGCCCTCTTACGCAACTCAGCGAGAACCAAATCCCAGCGAGCCGCCAGCACGCTCTGCTTATCGGTGTCGTTGACCTGAGTCACGTTCTCCCGAGCGCCCTCCAGCTTGGTCTTCGCCATTTCGGGGTTACCCGAATCGATGAATGCCTGCGCCTCGGTCAAGTAGTCGTCGGCACGCTGGACCACGGTGGTCTGGGCCTGTTCACTGAACACGACCTCCTTGACCCGCCATAGCGGATCACCGGGCTCTGCGTTGTAGGAAAACGCCGTCATCCCGCCGATGACAAGCGCCAGTGCGGCAGCCGTCCCCGCGATCGGGCGAAGTAGCCGTAGTCGTCCGCCGGTCTGTGCGCCGATACGGACTTGTCGAGCACCGATCTCCTGGTTGACCGCGGCCACGATTTCATCGAGGCTCGGTTCCACCGGCATCGGCTCCGAGAACAGCTCGGCCCGCCAATCGGCCAACAGCGTCGCGAGCTGATACTCCTCCGCGCTGTCGGTCCGTACCGGACCGTCGCTCGCAATGGCATCGATCAGCGCATCGTCGCGGCGTACCGCGGCGATGTCCACCGGACCGGTGTCACCGACGCTCTCGGCGTAGGGACCGCTATTTCGCGATCCAAGCCGCGCCTTCCAGTCGCCCCGACCGCGCTCGCCATCCCTAGCCATACATTTCACCTGCCCTCGCCACTTGTGACTTCAGTTTTGCGAGTGCCCTGTGTTGGGCCACCCGTATCGCACCCGCCGTACTGCCCACGGCGACTGCGGTTTCTTCCGCTGACAAACCCATGACCAATCGCAGGATCAGGATCTCCCGATGTTTCTCAGGAAGAGTCGCGAGCAGACTGTTCATCTGCCTGCTCGTCTCTGATTCGAGAGCTCGTTGTTCCGGACCATGGTCGGTGGATATGACATCTGGTACTTCGGCCATGGCCTCCGCCTTGTTACGGGCGGCGTTCCGATGAGCGTCGGCGACCTTGTGCGAAGCGATTCCGTATACGAAGGCCATGAAGGGCCTGCCCTGGTCTTGATACCTGGGCAAGGCGGTCATCACAGCCAGACATACCTCCTGCGCAACGTCATCCGCAGAGAGTTGTCCTCGCTCCGCGGCGCCGATCCGCGCGCGGCAGTAGCGCACCACCAGCGGGCGGACCATTTCGAGTACCTGAGCTAAAGCGGATCTGTCGCCCTGCGCAGCCGCAGCGACGGCGAGGTCCAACTCTTCGCCCGTGTTCGTCATCGTCAGAGAAATTCCTGGCGTTACAAGTGGCACGGTCGGGGATGACCAGTGCTTCCGCCGGTGGGGCGGAACGGATCTAACAATAGCTACACAACGCCGGGAACCGGGCAACACGGGTCGCCTCCAGTGGAAGACCTAGGCAACACCCGCGGGCCGAAACCGCCCGCCACGCCGAGCAATAGCCGCAGCACATTCGGCAGCTTCGGCGGTCGCGGCGTCGTCGTCGGATACGCCAGCACGCAGCATGGCGCACGCCCAGCGCAGCGGAAGCAGGCCGTATTCGCGGCATTGGGCGGCAACCGTCTCGGCGAGCGCGCGCGCATGCTCGACGTCGCCCCCGGCCGCGGCCGCCGCCGCGACCAGCAACCTGGATTTGACCCGGTGCCGGATCGAGGGGCCACGCTCGGCCAATTCCACCGCGGCCTCGGCATGGGTGCGCGCGGGGTCGGCGCGGCCCGAGGCAAGGGCGGTCTCCGCCGAAACCCAGTGCCAGCGCACCCACGGCCGCCAGCGCAGCTGTTCCGGGTCGAGAGCATCGTGGCTGCGCCACAGCAATCGGGTGGCCAGCGTGAGTCTGCCGGTGCCGAGCGCGTCGGCGGCGAGGCCGGTCAACGCATCACAGACGGCGTCGCAGCGGTCCGGGCCGACCCCAATCCCGCCCTCGGCACGAGTGGGGAGGATGAGCGCCGCGGCCCGCCCGTCGGCGACCGCGGCGCGGGCATGCCAGCCGAGCTGCCGCGACAGCGAACCCTCGGTGCTCGCGGCGAGCGAAAGCAGCACCGGGTCGGTGGTGCGCACGCGCAGCAACCGGAGTTCGGCGCGGGCTGCGGCGTAGTGGCCCCCGCCGCCGAGAATTACCGCCCGATGCCATGAATCGAGGGTGCTTCGCGGCACTGGCAACTCGGCAGCGCCGAATGCACGACGGTCACCGAACGCGGCGGCAGCGAGCGGTGTTGACTCGCTATATATAGGGATAGCTGGCGCGGACACGGCCGAACTCTATCGCGCGCCGCGAGCAGGCCAGCGCGCCCGGAAACATCGCCGAGACATCCCGGCAACCATCCAGCATTTCGAATGCCGACATCGTGTTTCCATCAGGTAAATCTCGTACGGGCAATCAACTGGCACGTGCGATAGGAATTCACATGCGTTTCGCGCAATTAACCTCAGCGCCCCGATTCCGCCATGTCCGATCCGACATACCATCGGCCCGGATCGACACTGTGACCGCCCCCACGATGGACATGGCTCCCCAGACATGGGGAGTCGACCACCGAAACCGCGCCCACCTGCGGATATACTCGCTGATCCAGCCAGACGGTTCCATACGAGCCGTCGATCAACCGACCAGTATCACCGGAAGCAATGCAAAAAGTAAACACCGTAGAGGTTAAATTTCGCAGCCCAACATTTGGAAAACTGCTGCGTCGAACTATTGACGGAATTTCGCGGCTGGACCTAACGTAACTCACCGCCACGGTCGGCGCCGCGCGAAATTACAGCGACCGCGAAGGGCGAGCCGACAGGCACGCCGCCGACCCAGCGCCGTGGCCACAACTGATTGCAGAACAACTGCTCGACAACGCTGACGAGCTCGCACCACGAGGAGTTCACCATGCCCATGCCGACCCACCTTCCCGGACCGAACGCCGATGTCTGGGACTGGCAGATGAGAGGGTCTTGCCGCGGGCAGGATTCCGCTGTGTTCTTCCATCCCGACGGCGAACGCGGCCGCGCCCGCACCGCACGGGAGATGCGCGCCAAGGAAATCTGCCGGAGCTGCCCGGTACTGATGCAATGCCGCAGCCACGCCTTGAAAGTCAGCGAGCCCTACGGCATCTGGGGTGGAATGTCGGAAACGGAACGCGAGATGCACGCGCGCCGTAGCCGCCGCCGCATGGCGGTATAGCCGAGTGCGCCATGCGGAATCCGATCCCATCCGCACCACCTGGCGCGCCGAATCCCTAGCAAACAACCGGCCAATACAACACCTTTGAGCGCCTCGGCGCAGGCGGTAGCGGCCACCACCGACATGACTGCCGCAGCAACAGCCAGAAGCCACCTGGCTGTCGGTTCGGCGTTTCGCGACAACCATCGGCGTGCCAAGTGTCTCTCGAGGAAACATCCGGTGTGTCGAAGTCGCTGGACCACACATAGATTGCCGCCACCCCACCGAAAGGGTGGTCATAGCGGCGCGCTACGGTAGTGATCGATGACACAGAATGGAGCGTTGTGACAACGCGGCCGATGGCCGCAGAGGGCGACTCGTTCCGAAGAGAAGCCATCCCACCTCGTGTGGATTCTGCGGTGTCGGCACGCGCAGCCGAAAGTATCGAGCTAGCCGCCCTTCTCGAGCGTTGCGGCCGGTCCGACCAGGAAGCTTTCGCCGAGCTCTACGACCGAACGTGCGCGCGCGTCTTCGGTCTGGTGCTCCGCGTTCTGCATGATCCCGGATATGCGGAGGAGACCACCCAAGAGGTCTTCCTACAGATCTGGCGGACTGCGGCGAGTTTCGACTCGGCGAAAGGGTCGGCGGTCACGTGGCTGATGACGCTGGCCCACCGGCGAGCGGTCGACCGGGTTCGCGCCGAACAAGCCCATACCCAGCGCGAAGTCGCCTACGGGATAAGGGTTCTCGGCAACGAATTCGATGAGGTCACCGAAGAAGTCGAGCGAAGGCTCGAACAACAGGCCGTCCTCGAGGGTCTCGCCACCTTGACACCGACCCAGCGAGAGGCCATCTCGCTCGCCTACTACGGCGGGCGAACCTACGCAGAAGTAGCCACTTACCTCGGCGTAGGGTTACCAACGGTTAAGTCCCGCATCCGGGACGGACTGACACGACTGAAAAAAAGTTTGGGGGTGACGTGAGATGAACGAAGTCCAGATCGATCTCGCGCACGCCGTCGCGCTCGCATCGATCGACGACGAAGACCATCACGCGGTACGAGACCTGCTCGATAGCGAGGACCCCGCCCTACGCGCGGAATTCCTTGCCGAAGCGCAAGAGACGAGAGACGTCCTCGCCGCCTTCGCGGCGGTGTCAGCGGTTGAGCCGCCCGCTGCCCTGCGTGGGCGATTGCTCACGGCCATCGCCGACGAGCAACCGCCCGTCGCCTCTTGAGCGTTCATTCCCCGCCTCCGCAGCACATCAGGAAGAAGACACGCGAACCAACATTCGGTGCATAGTCGATTTCGGAAGCAACCCAGGAATTTCCCTGAACTCAATGTACGAAATCCATTGTTCTGTTCATAAAGTTCACAGACGAAGGCCCCCCGGAATCCTTGGGTTCCGAGGGGCCTTCGCATATCGAACCGAACTCAGTGGCTGTGGCCGTGTCCATGACCGTGGTCGTGAGCCTCTTCGGCGGGCTTGTCCACCACAGCGCTCTCGGTGGTGAGGATCATCCTGGCCACCGACGCCGCGTTCACGACGGCCGAGCGGGTCACCTTGACCGGATCGACGACACCGTCGGTGAGCAGATCACCGTAGGTGAGGGTGGCGGCGTTGAAGCCTTCCTTCCCGTCGGCGACCTTGCTGACCACTACGGAGCCGTCGGCGCCCGCGTTGGTGGCGATCCAGAACAGCGGCGCCGACAGTGCTGTGCGCACCACCTCGACGCCGACCGCCTCGTCGCCGGAGAGCGAATCGCGCAGCTCGTCGAGCTTGGCGCCGGCGAGCACGAGTGCGGTACCGCCACCGGGGACGATGCCCTCGTCGACGGCGGCCTTCGCGGCGCTGACAGCATCCTCGACCCGGTACTTGCGCTCCTTGAGCGCGGTCTCGGTGGCCGCGCCGACCTTGATCACCGCGACGCCGCCGGACAACTTCGCCAGCCGCTCTTCGAGCTTCTCGCGATCCCAGTCGGAGTCGGTGGCCTCGATCTCACGACGCAGCTGCGCGCCGCGGGCCGTGATGTCCTCGACGGTGCCCGCACCGTCGATGATGGTGGTGTCGTCCTTGGTGACGACGACGCGACGCGCCTTGCCGAGCACCTCGAGGCCGGACTCACGCAGCGTGATACCGAGGTCCGGGTTCACCACGGTGCCCGCGGTGACGACGGCGAGGTCGTCGAGGAACGCCTTGCGGCGATCACCGAAGAACGGCGCCTTGACGGCAACGGCCTTGATGGTCTTGCGGATCGAGTTCACGACCAGGGTCGAGAGCGCCTCGCCGTCGACGTCCTCGGCGATGATCAGCACCGGCTTGCCGGACTCGGCGATCTTCTCGAGCACGGGGAGCAGATCGGGCAGCGAGCTGATCTTCTCCCGGTTCAGCAGGATGAAGGCGTCCTCGAGCACGGCCTGCTGGCTGTCGGTGTCAGTGACGAAGTAGGGCGAGAGGTAGCCCTTGTCGAACTGGACGCCCTCGGTGACGACGAGTTCGGTCTGCAGCGTCGAGGACTCCTCGACGGTGACGACGCCGTCCTTGCCGACGGTGGTCAGCGCCTTGCCGACCATGGCGCCGATCTCCTCGTCGCGCGAGGACACGGTCGCGACTTGAGCGATGGCCTGCTCACCGGAGACCGGGGTGGCCAGCGCGAGCAGCGCTTCGGAGACCACGTCGGCGGCTTTGCCGATGCCCGAGCCCACCGCGATCGGGTTCGCACCCGCGGCGATGTTCTTCAGGCCCGCGCGCACCAGCGCCTGCGCGAGCACGGTCGCGGTGGTGGTGCCGTCGCCCGCAACGTCGTTGGTCTTGGTGGCGACACTCTTGACCAGCTGCGCGCCCATGTTCTCGAAGGGGTTTTCGAGGTCGATGTCGCGCGCGATGGTGACACCGTCGTTGGTGACGGTCGGGCCGCCGAAGGCCTTCGCGAGCACAACGTGGCGGCCACGCGGCCCGAGGGTGACCTTCACGGCGTCGGCGAGCTTGTCGACACCGCGTTCCAGAGCCCGGCGAGCCTTCTCGTCGAACTCGATCTGCTTTGCCATAAGTCCTATTCCTTAGGGTTCCAGTGCTGAAACGACACTGCCCCGGCCCCGCTCAGGGGAACCGGGGCAGTGTCGTGACGACTCGATCCCGGCAATGGCCGGGCAGCACGGTCAGCCGACCGCGCGGAGCTCGGTCACTTGGTGACGACGGCCAGCACGTCGCGCGCCGACAGGATGAGGTATTCCTCGCCCTGGTACTTGATCTCGGTGCCGCCGTACTTGC
This sequence comes from Nocardia sp. NPDC051463, assembly GCF_040681975.1. Taxonomy (NCBI): domain Bacteria; kingdom Bacillati; phylum Actinomycetota; class Actinomycetes; order Mycobacteriales; family Nocardiaceae; genus Nocardia; species Nocardia sp. NPDC051463. The sequence continues at coordinate 87,922 of NZ_JBFBAB010000027.1, read as the reverse complement.
TGTAGATGACGGTGTCGCCCTCCTTGACGTCGACCGGGATACGGTCACCCTTATCGGTGACGCGCCCCTCGCCGACGGCGATGACGGTGCCCTCCTGCGGCTTCTCCTTCGCCGTGTCGGGGATGACCAGGCCGGAGGCCGTCGTCGTCTCGGCCTCGTTGGCCTGGACGAGGATCTTGTCCTCGAGCGGCTTGATGTTCACGCTCGCCACGTTGAGCCCTCCACTTTCAGGGGATATACGGTCGTCCGGAACTGTTGTCCCGGACCATCGGTGTCGTGTTGTTTCGCGCGACCTGTAAGCAGTCGCTAGCTACGTCGACCCCTGCGCATAGCCCCGTCGTCGCGGGTGCCGGGACACCTGCTCAGTGGTCGAACTGGCACTAAGCACTACTCACAGTGCCGACTAGCACTCTATACATGAGAGTGCCAGCGCTCAAGGTTGGGCTGTGCCAATTCTGACGGCGTGTCGGATCGGTGGCGGGTGTCACGCCATGCCGAAGGGCCGGAAAACTTCCCAAGAGATCAGCAAATCTGTAACGTTCGGGTAACGGATTGTGACAGTATGGACGACGGTTGTTCTCCGCGCGCTGCGTTCATCACGAACCGGCGTCAGCAGGGGCGCATGGAGGGCTACGAAACAACCAGCGTCACAGGGGAAGCCGAGCATTACCCGATCGTCACAGCCGTCACAGTACAAGCGTTTGAGAGAACCAGCTTCACCAGAGGGCAAGACCACACGTGATCCACGGCCGGTCCCCGCGACCCATCCGGACAATGGATCGGCCGGATCCCGAGTCCGAATCGCTCGCCATCCACGCGAGAAGTTCGGTAGTCCATTCGAGATGGTCGGCAGCACATGACCATCCGCTCGAAGGGAGGTGACATGCGAACATCACTCGGCATCTCCGCCGGGAACGAGGTCGTTTGCTCGGCGCTGGTCGCGACCGCGTCCAACGGCGCGCAGAATTTCGATTACCGCGTCGTTTCCGCCGACGCGGCCCACTCCGATCTCGGCGATCTGGTGGCGTCCTCGATCGAGCTCATGACGACCCAGCTACCGACCACTCAGCTGCCGCGCGACGTCGAGCACCCGGTGGGCGCACGGTTCGCCGGCGCCCACTCGATCGGGCTGGAATCGGCCGCCAGCCGACCGCCCACCAGTGTTGCCGTCGCCTACCGCAGCAAGGAGCAGGCGCAGCTGATCCGCTCGGCGACCGGCAAGCAGCGCGACCTGCGGCTGATCCCGGAGAGCACGGCAGCGCTGACCTACCTGCGCCACACCGGCCTGCTGGACCGCTACGACACCGTCGCCGTCATCGACCTCGGCGCGTCCGGTCTCACCGTCACCGTCGCCGACCAAGCCGACGGCACCGTGCTCCGCAGCGAGCGCACCACCGCGATCAGCGGCAATGCCGTCGACGAACTCATCTACCACCATCTGGTCGACCTGCACTACGCCCGGCGCGGCACCCGCCCGAACCGCGGCATGCTGACCAATCGCGGCCGCGCCGCCAAGGAACATCTGTCCATCGCGCCCGCCGTGACCATCGACCATGTCGCCGGGCAGCCACTCAAGCTGACCCGGGCCGATTTCGAGGAGCTGATCACCGACCTGCTGCGCGAGATCGGCGTCTACGCCGCGGCGGTCTTCGCGCGGGCGCCCGAGTTCCCACAGGCGGTCACGGTGATCGGCGGCGGGGCCAATATCCCCGCCGTGGTGTCCACGCTCTGCGATGAATTCGATATCCCCGTGCACACGGTCCCGGAACCGGAGGCAGTGATCGCCAAGGGCGCCGCGTTGGTCGCCGACGCGGCACAGCCCGCGGTATTCCCGGTCGGCGCGCTCACCGCCGATGCGCCGGTCGGCACCTTCACCAAGGTGGTCGGCACGCTGGCTGGGGCCATCGTGGTGGTCGGACTGATCATCGGCTACGGCGTGAAGACCTTCGCGCCGACCTCCGGCGACGACGTCTCCCCCGCGGGCACCACGAGCAGCACCCAGATGCCCTCGGCATCGGCGCCGGTTCCGCCGACACCGAGCGGCCAGAGTCGGGAAGGCCGCCCGAGCGGCAGCAATCTCCCGTCCATCACCCAGGATCACGGCCAGCCGACCACGCGAGCGAGCACCACGCCGACACCCGAGAGCACCCCGCCGACGCAGCCCACGCTGCGTCCCGACCCGAACCTGCCGCCGATCCCGTTCCCGGAGCTGCTCGGCTCGTTGTTCGGCAACCCGCTCGCCCCACCGGCCGGGTCCTCCTCGAACCCGGCCGAACACAGCCAGGCGGACGAAGAGACCACGGCACCGTCTACCGCGCCCACCCCGGCACCGCCCCAGGCACCAGCGAAATCGCAGGTTCCGCTGCTGCCGCGCGCGAATTCCGGCTCCGCCGGCGGTAATTCACCGCAACTGCTGGTTCCCGCGCGCTAGCCGGATCCGCCGCGGCAGTCAGTCGACCTGGCTGACCGACACCGGCAGGCCGGGGTCTGTCGCCACCGTCAGCGGTGACGGCTTCGCGCCGCCTGCGATCACGTGGGCGCCGAGCGCCGCGATCATCACGCCGTTATCGGTGCACAGCCGAGGTTTCGGCACCCGAAGTGCCAATCCTGCTGCCGCGCAACGCTCCTCGGCGAGCGAGCGGATTCGGGAATTGGCGGTCGCGCCGCCACCGAGGACCAGCGTGTCGACGCCGACATCCTGGGCCGCACGAACCGCCTTCATGGTGAGCACGTCGGCGACCGACTCCTGGAAGGACGCCGCGATATCGGGAATCGGCAGTTCGGCCGCGGTGAAACCATTGCGCTGGGCTGCCTCCACGTAGCGGGCGACAGCTGTCTTCACACCGGAGAAGGAGAAGTCGTAGCGCGCATCGCGCGGACCTGTCATACCACGTGGGAAAGCAATCGCCTTCGGATCACCGCCCGCCGCCACCGCGTCGAGCGCGGGGCCGCCGGGGAAACCGAGCCCGAGTAGCCGGGCGACCTTGTCGAACGCCTCTCCTGCCGCGTCGTCGATGGTGCTGCCCAGCTCGACTATCGGCTCGGCCAGATCGGTGACGTGCAGCAGGTGGGTGTGCCCGCCCGACACCAGCAGCGCGACGCACGGTGGCATCGGTCCGTGCTCCAGGGTGTCGACCGCGACATGCCCGCCGAGGTGGTTCAACGCGTAGAACGGCACATCCCACGCTGCCGCATAGGCTTTCGCGGCGGCGGCGCCGACCAGCAGGGCACCGGCGAGCCCAGGCCCGATGGTCACCGCCAGCGCGTCGGGCTTCGCGATGTCCGCGGCAGCGAGTGCCCTGCGCATGGCGGGCACGATGGCCTCCAGATGCGCGCGCGAGGCGATCTCGGGGACGACGCCGCCGAATCGGGCATGCTGCTCGACACTGGAGGCGACCTCGTCGGCGAGCAGCTCACAGGTGCCGTCATCGTGCCAGCGCACTATGCCGACTCCGGTTTCGTCGCAAGAGCTTTCGACGCCCATGACGATCACGACAGCACCTCCCCGCGAGCCATGTCCCAGCCCACACCCGCACCGGTCAGCGCGGGCCTGCGCATGGTGTAGGCGTCGGCGCCGCTCGGATGGTAGTAGTTCTTGCGCAGCCCGATGATGTGGAAGCCGTGCTTGGCGTACATCGCGATCGCAGGGGCGTTGTCGGTGCGCACTTCGAGAAACACCGGTCCGCCACGCTTGCCCGCCTCGGCGAGCAACGCCTCGAGCAGCACGGTGCCGATACCCGCGCGATGGCAGTGCGGGTCGACGCCGATGGTGTGCACCTCGGCCTCGGGGTGTTTCTCATCACCGAGCAGTGCGACGCCCGCGTAGCCGACCATTCGCCCGTCGTCGTCGCGGGCGACGATGTACCGGTTGTGCGACGCGGCCAACTCGGACCGGAACGACACCGCCTGCCACGGGTCGTCTTCGGGAAACAGCAGTTGTTCGAGTTCGACACAACGCTCGATGTCGGCGCCGTCCATCGGTTCGATCCGGATCGACACCATCATCACGCTCCCGTCCGGTCGAGCGTGCGATAGCTGCGTTCGACCGCGTCCGGCCTGCGTAGGTACAGCGGGACCAACGGCTCCGGCACAACATGCGCGAGCAGATCGACCGCGGCCGCCTGCACCAGCCCGGCCGGGGATGGGGTCTCCACCGGCAGCACGGGCAGGTCGAAGAAGTCGACATGAGAGGCGGATCCGGCAATCACTGTGGCGTGCGCCGCATCCAGGTCGCCCGGCTTGCTCACATCGGGTCCGGCGATGCGCACCCCGTCGCGGTAGCGCGCCCAATACACCTCGCGGCGGCGCGCGTCGGTGACCACGAGTAGCTCGCTGCCCGGTGTGAGGTCGGCCGCGGCGTCGGCGGCGATCGCGTCGAGGCTGCACACCCCGTACACGGGCAGCCCCAGCGCGTCACCGAATGCGGCGGCTGTTGCCATCCCGACCCGTAGTCCGGTGAACGGGCCAGGACCGATGCCGACCACCACGGCGGCAAGATCGGTCCTGGAACGGCCTGCCTCGGTGAGACATTCGAGGATTTGCGGCGTGAGCACCTCGGCGTGCGCGCGGGGATCGACCCGCACACGGGAGGCGAGGGTGCGCACCCCAGCGGGGGTGTTGATTCGAGCGACCTGCGGCAAGTCGCTGTCGGCGACCTGCTCCAGTTCCACCAATCCCGCTGTAACGGCAGGTGTCGCGGTGTCGACGGCTAGTACAAGCATGATTGACCTAACGATACCGGTTGGTAGGTGCGGCCGGTGCGGAGCTACTCGAGAGCAACCTCGGCCGCGGCCACGTATCAGTGCACCCATTCCCAGATCGCCGTGCGCACCTCGGAATCCGGTTCGCGCGACAGCAACACATACAGGTGATGCTCGGCCAAGTGTTCCACGACACCACTGCCCCACTCCACCACGACGACCGCCTGATGCAGATCTGTATCGAGGTCGAGGGCATCGAGCTCGTCCAGATCGCCGCCGAGCCGGTAGGCGTCCACGTGCACGAGCGGCACCGGCGCGGCGCCTACGCGCTGCCCGGCACGGTGTTGCCTGGCGATGATGAAGGTCGGTGAACTGACTCGGCCCTGCACGCCGAGTCCGGCGGCGATGCCACGGGTCAGCGCGGTCTTGCCAGCACCGAGCGGACCGTCCAGCACCACCAGATCACCTGCGCCGAGTTGGGCCGCGAGTTCGCGGCCGAATGCCTCGGTGTCGGCGACGGTGGGCAGGACGCGCTGTTGCCGTTCAGCCACCGAGGACCTCCGATTCGGTTGCGGTTTGTTCGATAGCACCGGCGCGTACGAGCAGCCGGTCGAGTGCGGCGTTGACGATATCCGGGTATTGCAGGTGCGCCATGTGCGCGGCGTCATCCAGTCCGACGAGTTCACTGTTGGGCAGCGCCGCGGCCAAGGTACGGGAATTGCGGAACGGGATCACCAGATCGTGGGTACCGCCCAGCACCAGCACCGGTAGGTGCGCCAGCGTGGGCAGGGCCGCCGATTCGTCGTGCAGCTCGATCGCTTTCAGGAATTTCACGATCGTCTCGACCGGGGTCCGGTCGATCATCATCGTGGTGAACCGGGACAACGTCGAGCTCACCGGGCCGTGATAAGAGCTGACGTGCAGGATCGGGGCGATCACATGCCGCGCGGTGGCGCGGCCGGCCTGGACCAGCGCGGGCGCGATGTGCACGACGAGTCGAAAACTGTCGACGGCCGGGTTACGGAGAAGTTGGGCGATGCCCGCGGAGGTGACCTCCGCCGCAGCGGTGGACAGCAGCCCGATGCCGGTTACCCGCGCCGCGAACAGCTCCGGGAACTGCGCGGCCGCGGCGAGTATCGCCATCCCACCGAGCGAATGGCCGACCAAGACGACGGGACCGGTCGGCACACGGGTCTCGATGACCGCGGCCAGATCGCGGCCGAGCTGGGCGACAGTGCAGCTCTCGGTGGTCGGGGTGCCGGAGCCGCCGTGCCCGCGCAGATCGAAGAACACCAGCCGGGCCCTTGCACCCCAACGCTTTTCCAGATCGCGACGCTGGAAGTGGAAGGATTCCATGGTGTTGCAGAAGCCGTGCACGAATATCACGGTGACCGGTGCGGCCGCGGGACCGCATTCGCGAGTGGCAAGCCGCACACCGTCCTCGGTGAGCACCGCGCCGGAGCGGTCGTCGTCGAACAGCGCGAAGTTCTCGTCGCGGTATTCATCGCGGCGCGCGGGCCAGAGCACTCTGGCGCCCATTCTGCGCAAAGCGTGCGTACCGGCAAGGGCACCGACGACGCCCGCGGTCGCCAGCCCACCGCGCAGCATGGTGATGCGATAGTCCGCCGGCTTCGGCTGTCTCATCCGAGGCCACCGACGTGTCGCCGGAGCACGCGACCGCGCGGGGAGCACACGATCTCGTAGTGGATGGTGCCGAGCGCGTCGGCCCAGTCCTGCGCGCGTGGTTCGTCCTGGCCGGCTCCGAACAGGACGGCGGTGTCGCCCTCCGCGATACCTGCCGCATTGTTCCCCAGGTCGACGACGATCTGGTCCATGCACACCCGCCCGATATTGGGGTATCGCGCGCCGCCGAGCGTCACCGCGAAACGGCCGCCGAGGTTACGGAACACACCGTCGGCGTAGCCGGCCGGGATGAGCGCGACGGTGGTGTCCTCCGGCGCGACCCACTCGTGCCCGTAGGAGACGCCCTCGCCCGCGGCGACCTGTTTCACCAGGGCGACCCTGGCCTGGAATGTCATCGCGGGACGCAACCCGAAATCGGAGATCTCCGGTACCGGCGACAGGCCGTACACCGCGATACCGGGTCGCACCATGTCGAAAGCCAGGTCGGGGCGGGTCAGCGCGGCGGCCGAGTTCGCCAGATGCACCAGTTCCGGTTCCAAGCCGTGTTCTTTGGCGGTCGCGATCGCCTCGAGGAAGCGGTCACGCTGCACATCGATCATCGGATGCTGTGGCTCGTCAGCGTGCGCGAGATGGGAGAAGATCGCCCGGAAGCGCACCACCTGCTCGTCGACGAGCCCGCGCAACGCCGCGAGCACCTGCGGGTATTCGAGCGCCGAGACGCCGTTGCGGTTGAGACCGGTGTCGACCTTCACCGTCGCTGTTGCCGTCCGACCGGTGGCACGCGCCGCTGCCTCCAATGCCCGCAAATGCGTGAGCGACGAGACACCGAGTTCGACATCGGCGGCGACGGCGGCGGCGAAGTCAGCGTCGGAGTTGTTGAGCCAGCACAGAATCGGCGCGGTGATGCCCGCCGCACGCAGTTGCAGGGCCTCATCGATCGTCGTGACGCCGAGTTCGGCCGCACCCGCGCCGAGCGCGGCCCGCCCGACCTCGACCGCGCCGTGGTTGTAGCCGTCGGCCTTGACCACCGCCATCACCGCGGCATCACCGGCATGCTCGCGCAGGATCCGCACGTTGTGCGCAATGGCACCCAGGTCGACAACCGCCTCCACTTGCGCATTCACGCTTGTCCGCCTCTCCGCGTCGTCCGCCGGTCGTGGTGTGCATCGATCGTGCCATTGCGGGCTCGCGGTCCGGCACCTGGCCGAGTTCTCGGCGCACCAGCCGAGGACTACCCGCGTTCTCGCGGAAACAGGTGTCACTTCGGTCACCGGTACAGCACCCGAACGCCCCGCACGATCGAAGTTCCTGATCGGCGTGCGCGCGACGCCACATGCGCACCAGATCATCGGCGACCGGCGGACTCGCCCGTCGCCGAGTGAGTGGTCGGAGGCCGACATCGACACGGCTTTGCCGCAGCGTGTTGTGGGCACCAGATCATCGGCGACCGGCGGACTGGGCCGTCGCCGAGTGAAGTGGTCAGAGACCGGCATCGTCACGTTTGCCGCAGCGCCTCGAGGGCACCGCCAGCACAGCGTGCGGAGTGCGCGATGGCGGCCGAACTCCGCGGCGACCGACAGATTCCCACCGCAGTCAGTATTCGCCGAGGGCGAAGGCGCGCAGGGTGCGGATGGCCGGACGAACGTGCTGCAGGAGTGGGGTTGCCGAAGTCGGAGCTCCGGCGAGGTGGTTTTCGTGGGCGGCCAGGTTGGCGGCCAGGGCGTGTGCGCGGGCGGCGGCCGCGGCGGACCAGGCCGGGTCCCGGCCCGCCGCGAGGAGGGCGCCGATGATGCCGGAGAGGACGTCGCCCGCCCCCGCGGTCGCGGCCCATGAGCCGCCTGCCTCGTTGACGAGCACCGGTGCGCCAGGGGCGGCGACGAGGGTAGCGCGGCCTTTCAGCAGGATGGTGACCTGCCAGGAATCGGCCAGCTCGCGGACGGCTGCGACCCGGTCCTGCCCCACTTCGTGTCCGGTCAGACGCGCGAATTCGCCTGCGTGCGGGGTCAATACGGTCGGTGCGCAGCGTCCGCGAAGCAAATCGGGATCGGCGGCGAGCAGGGTAAGGCCGTCGGCGTCGACGACGACGGGAAGGTCGGTCGCGAGTACCTCGGCGAGTCGTTTGCGTGCGTCTGTGTCGGTGCCCGCGCCCGGGCCGAACACCCAGGACTGGACTCGACCGGTGTCCGCGATGCTCTGGGCGGCAACCACTTCCGGGAAATGTGAGAGGACATCGGCCGAGCCGGTTCCGGCGTAGCGGACCATGCCCGAAGTCGCGGCGATGGCCGCGCCGGTGCACAACACGGCCGCACCCGGATATGTGCCGCTGCCCGCGCAGACGCCCGTGACGCCCTGCGTGTACTTGTCGTCGAGCGGGCCCGGTACCGGCCAGCGCGCGCCGACCGACGCCGGATCCAGCGCCGCGAGGTTCGGATCGGGCAGCTGTAAACCGATGGGCACCAGTTCGATTCGCCCGCAGTACGGCGCGGCGAGCACATGGACCGGCTTGTAGGCGCCGAAGGCGACGGTGACATCCGCGCGGACCGCAGGGCCGGTGACGGCACCGGTGTCCGGGTCGACACCGCTGGGCAGATCCGCGGCGACGATCGGCGCGTCGAGCGCGGCAACGAGTTCCGCGGCGTTCGGCCGCAGCGGACCACGGCCGGAGATCCCGACAATGCCATCGATCACCAGATCCGGTACGCCGATATCGCCGGCCCGACTCGAGGTCGACGTTCGCCCACCACGGGCGTCGCGAACCCGACCTCCTGCCTTCCGAAGCGCAGCCAGTCCTTTGGCGTGTGCCCGTTCGGGATTCAGCAACACGGCCGTGACCGCCACACCGCGACGACGCAGCATCGAGCCCGCCCACAGCGCATCGCCGCCATTGTCACCGGAACCGACCAACACCGTCACCGACCGCCCGGCGATCCCTCCGGTCCGCGCCCGCAACTCGCCCGCGACAACGGTCGCCAGGCCGTGCGCGGCGCGTTGCATCGGTACGCCGTCCGGGACTCGGGTGAACAATTCGGCTTCGGCCGCCCGCACTTCGTCGGCGGTGAAGAATCCCCGCTGGGTGGACATGGATGCTCGCCTCCACTGCGTTGCTCGGGCACTGCTGCTGATCAGGCTCGGCCGCACAGGCACTGCGTAAGCCCGCACCGTCAGCAGACTACGCTTGGCCGTCATGCCGATGGTCAGCCGTGCGAGGTCCACTCAGGTCGTAGCCGGGCTCGGCCTGGCCGCGATGATGTTGCTCTCCGGCTGTGGCTCGGACAAGCCGAAATCCGCCGCCCCGACCACGACGAAGTCGGCCGCGCCCGCCGCGTCGAGCACCGCGCCCGGCGAAAAGAAGTCCGCCGCGGTGACCGTCGATGCCGACAACATGAAGTTCTCCCCCGCCGAGGTCACCGTCAAGGTCGGCGACACCGTGACCTGGAAATTCAGTGACAGCGTGCCGCACAACGTGCAAGGCATCGGCGACCGGGCGATGGGACTGAACAGCCCCATCTTCGACAGGGGCGAGTGGAGTTACACCTTCACCGCACCGGGCAACTACCGCTATCTCTGCTCATTGCACCCGCAGATGCGCGGCAGCGTCACGGTCGAATAGCCACGAGACCCGCTCGCAGCGATCCGGTGGACCAAGCGGGACCGGCGGCGTTTTCGGCGCGCATTGTCCGCGACGGCCGACTCATCAGAATGACCTGCCCGCAAGGCAATCCGGTGCCCACTTACCCGGGCGTACCGCTCGCCCCAACAGATTGATCGTTCCCGGGTCCGCCGGTCGAATCCAGTGAACGATCACATCCAAGCGACAGCGCCGGTCTGCTGTCGCCATTACTGGTCGGCATGGTGACGGTCTTTCGGGAGATCCGCCGGCGATGCGGATCGACTCGGCACTCGGTGAATGTCGCGTCGAACGATCTGCTCGTCACACCGGCCTGGACGCAGCGACCGGCCGCCGCACTGTCGAGGCGGTGTTCATGGCCTCCACGGCGGCGACGAGTGGCGCGAGCTCCGGATCGGCGGCAGCTTGGCCCAGCGCATTCGACAGCGCTGCATCGTGGGTGGGCCGGGCCTGCTCGAGCAATTCCAGGCCCGGTGGTGTGACATCGGTGTAGATGCCGCGGCGGTCGTCGACGCACAGATAGCGCGTCAGCAGGCCGCGGTCTTCGAGCCGGGAGACCAGTCGGGTGGTCGCGCTCTGGCTGAGCACGACGGCGTCGGCGACTTGGTTCATGCGCAGATGGCCACCGGGCCCGTCGTGCTGACGGCTCAGCACGACCAGCAGTGAGAACTCGCGCACGCTCAGATGGTGACCGGTTTGTAGGGCGCGCTCGATATGCGCCTCGATCCGATCGTGCAGCAGCGACAGTGCGTACCAGCCATCTGCCAGGCCGGTCAGAGCGGCATCCGCGGTCATGGTCTTCCTCCTGCGTCGTGGTCGCAGTACCAGAGTAGACGAGTTCCGCAATAGCCCGCGCTTGCAATTAATACGCGTCTGCAACTATTGTTTACGCCTGTAAAGCTCAGGCGCAACGATAAGTGGAGGCTGTACCCATGCCACTGGCACTCCTGGCTCTGACCCTCGGGGCCTTCGGAATCGGCACCACCGAATTCGTCATAGTCGGGCTACTCCCCGACATCGCCGACACCTACGCCGTGTCGATCCCGACCGCGGGCCTACTGGTCACCGGGTATGCCCTCGGCGTCGTGGTCGGCGCACCACTGATGACCGGGCTCGGCACCCGCGTCTCTCGCAAGCGCATGCTGCTGGGCATGTTGCTGCTACTGGTCGCAGGCAACGTGTTGTCGGCCGCCGCACCGACTTTCAGCCTCATGATGACCGGCCGGATCGTCGCCTCGCTCGCGCACGGCGCCTTCTTCGGCATCGGCGCGGTCGTCGCGGGAAGTCTGGTGAACGCGGACCGCAAGGCGGGTGCGATCGCCACCATGTTCACCGGACTCACCGTCGCGACCGTGATCGGGGTGCCACTGGGCACCCTGCTCGGCCAGCATTTCGGCTGGCGGCTCACCTTCCTCGTGGTCGCACTGGTCGGGCTGATCGGGCTGATCGGCGTCGCCGCACTGGTTCCCGAGCAACCGGCGCCGCAAGACGCCCGGCTACGCAACGAGCTCGCCGTTTTCCGCAATCCACAGGTCCTGCTCGCGATGGCGATGACGGTGCTCGGCTTCGGCGGCGTCTTCGCCGCGATCACCTATCTCGCCCCCATGATGACCGAAGTGACCGGCTACGCGGAATCCTCCGTCACCTGGCTGCTCGTGCTCTTCGGCATCGGCATGTTCGCGGGCAACCTGATCGGCGGCCGCTACGCCGACCGTCACCTGATGCCGATGCTGTATATCGCACTCGGCTCCCTCGCGACCGTGCTCGCCCTCTTCGCCCTTACTGCCCACAGCAAGCCTGCCGCCGCCGTCACAGTGGTGCTGATCGGCGCCCTCGGCTTCGCGACCGTCCCACCCCTCCAGAAACGCGTCCTCGACCAAGCCGCAGGCGCACCGACCCTGGCCTCCGCGGTCAATATCGGTGCGTTCAACCTCGGCAACGCACTCTCCGCCTGGCTCGGCGGCCTGGTCATCGCGGCAGGCTTCGGTTACACCGCCCCCAACTGGGTCGGCGTGATCCTCGCTCTCAGCGCGCTAGCAGTGGCCTTGTTGTCCGGCAGCTTGGCACGCGCCACCACCCACCGGGAACCCACCGCGTCGACCGAAGCGCTGGTACCCGCCGGCCACCACTGACCCATCCCCCGGCTCCGGCGGCGATCCCCGATCGCCGCCGGACTCCTCTGCAAGAAGATCTGCGGTAGTGGCCTATTCGACGGTGACGGACTTGGCCAGGTTGCGGGGCTTGTCGACGTCGTAGCCGCGGGCCTGGGCGATCTCGGCGGCGAAGATCTGCAGCGGGACCGTCGAGAGCAGCGGCTGGAACAGGGTCGGCGCCGAGGGTATCTCGATCAGATCGTCGGCGTACGGCCGGACCGTGTCGTCGCCCTCCTCCGCGATCACGATGGTGCGGGCGCCGCGGGCCTGGATCTCGCGAATATTGCTGAGCAGCTTCGAGTGCAGCACGGCGCGCCCCTTCGGGGACGGCATCACCACGATCACCGGCAGCCCGTCCTCGATCAACGCGATCGGGCCGTGCTTGAGCTCGCCCGCGGCGAAGCCCTCGGCGTGCATGTACGCCAATTCCTTCAGCTTGAGCGCACCCTCCAGCGCCACCGGGTAACCGACGTGCCTGCCGAGGAAGAGCACCGTCGGCACATGCGCGAGCTGCCTGGCCAGCGCCCGGACCTGCGGCCCCGTCTCCAGCACTTGCTCGACCAGCCGCGGCATCGCCTCGAGCTCGGCGAACTCGCGGGCCACCTCGTCCGGATACTTGGTGCCGCGCGCCTGCGCCAGAGCCAGCCCGACCAGGTAATTCGCGGCCACCTGGGCCAGGAACGCCTTCGTGGACGCGACGCCGATCTCCGGACCGGTCCTGGTGTAGAGCACCGCGTCGGACTCGCGGGGAATCTGCGCACCGTTGGTATTGCAGATCGCGAGCACCCGCGCCTTCTGTTCCTTCGCGTGCCGCACCGCCTCCAGCGTATCGGCGGTCTCCCCTGATTGGGAGATCGCCACTACCAGTGTCGACCGGTCCAAAACCGGGTCACGGTAGCGGAATTCGCTGGCCAGCTCCACTTCGACAGGCAGCCGGGTCCAGTGCTCGATCGCATACTTGGCCAGCAGGCCGGCATGGTACGAGCTGCCGCAGGCGACGACGAAGACCTTGTCGAAGTCGCGCAGTTCCTGATCCGCGAGGCGCTGCTCGTCGAGCACGATCCGGCCGGAGCCGGTCTCGTCGAACGTGAAATGCCCGATCAAGGTGTCTGCGACGGCGCTGGGCTGCTCCTCGATCTCCTTGAGCATGAAGTAGTCGTGGCCACCCTTTTCCGCGGCGGCCAGATCCCAGTCGATGGTGAACGGCCGAGTGCGCCCGTTCGCGTCGTTGCCGTCGAAGTCGGTGACCTGGTAGCCGTCGGCAGTGATCACCACGGCCTGATCCTGACCCAATTCGACCGCTTCGCGAGTGTGCTCGATGAACGCGGTGACGTCGGAGGCGATGAACATCTCGCCCTCGCCGACACCCACCACTAGCGGGGTGGAGCGGCGTGCGGCGACAATCCGGTCCGGATGGTCGGCATGGGTGAAGACCAGCGTGAACGCGCCCTCCAGCCGGCGCAGCACCGCGAGCGCGCTCGCCACGAAATCACCCGCGGTCGGGCCCGCGGCGTACGCCCGGGCGACCAGGTGCACGGCGACCTCGGTATCGGTGTCACTGCGCAGCTCGACGCCTGCGTCCTCGAGCTCGCGACGCAGCGGCGCGAAGTTCTCGATGATGCCGTTGTGCACCACGGCGACCTTGCCGCTGTCGTCACGGTGCGGGTGCGCGTTGCGATCGGTCGGCGCGCCGTGGGTGGCCCAACGGGTGTGGCCCATGCCTGCGGCGCCCGCGAAGCGCGCCACGCCGTTCTCGGCCAGTTCCGCCTCGAGATTCGCCAGGCGTCCGGCCTTGCGTTCCACCGCGATCGCGCCCGAACCACCGAGGATCGCGACCCCCGCCGAGTCGTAGCCGCGATATTCCATGCGGCGCAACGCGTCAACGACAACGCCGAGGGCGTCCCGGTACCCGACGTACCCCACGATTCCGCACATGGCTCACCAGAGTACTTATCGGATAACGTTCTCGTCGTGTCGGCGTCTGTGAAATCACTTCTGAGCACCCTGACCAGCAAAGGCCCGCATCGGGTGCTGCGCGGCAATCTGGCCATCGCAGGCCAGCCCGGGGTGGTGTACACGCCTGAATCGGGGTTGAACCTGCCTGCTGTCGCGTTCGGCCACAGCTGGCTGACCAGTGCTTCGAACTATCGCGGACTACTCGAGCACCTCGCGTCCTGGGGTTTCGTGGCGGCGGCCCCTGATACCGAGCGCGGGCCGATTCCGTCACATCTCGGCCTGGCCACCGATCTGCTCACCACGCTGGACATCTGCACTCGTGTCCGGCTCGGTGACGGCACGATCAGCGTGCACCCCGACCGGCTAGCCCTGGCCGGTCATGCGATGGGCGCGGGCGCCGCGGTCATCGCCGCCGCACAGCGCAAGGTCGCCGCGGTCGCCGCCCTCTATCCGGCGCCCACCGCTCCCTCCGCCGAGACCCTGGCCCCCGACATCGACATCCCCGCCCTGATCCTCGCTGGCGCCACCGACATCGACTCCGTCAGCTCCAATGCCATTCCCCTCGCCACCGCCTGGGCCGGCCCCGTTGTCCTGCGCCAGCTCGACGGCGCCTCCCACAACGGCATCATCGAAGGCCGCCGCGTCCTTGCCGCCCTGGGCGCGGGCAAACACGAAGCGAAAACGGCCCGCACCACCCGCGCCCTGCTCACCGGCTACCTGCTCCACCAACTCCTCGGCGACAAGACCTACGCCCCCTTCGCCGACCCCGAGGCGGTTATCCCGCACACCACATCCATCGACCCCCACGCCCCCAGGGACGAGGAGAAAAAGCCGAAACTCTCCGTGGGTCAGATCAGCCAGCTCTTGCGGCGGTAGTACTCGCCCTCCGGATCGTCATCCTCGTCCACGGGGGTGACGAGTTCGTGCGCCTTGCGAGCGGCGATCGACCGCGCGATCGCCTCCCGCTGCTCGCGCGCTTCGGCCTCGAGCCGTTCCCGCTCTTCGGCCTCGGCGCGAGCAGCCTCTTCGGTTTCGGCATACTCCTGCCAGAATTGACTCATCTCGGTGGCCAGGTTCGCAGAGAATTCTTGGTCTCGACGAGCCGTCTCCTGCTTGACCTCCTCGAGTTCTTCCCGAAGTACCGACATCCGTCGAAGACTCTCCTCGGCAACGCGCTCGACCTCGGCGACGTAGTCAACCATCTCGGCTCTCCTTGGTAGTCACAAGTTTTCGGGTCACTCGGTCGGCCTCACAGCGGCCCGGCCTCCGCCAATTCGGCACCACTGTCGAACGGCGGTTGCTGCCCTTCGGGCACGGACATTGGAGGCGGGCGGTGCTCGCCGTCTTCCTCCCGCCGCGGTGGCGGCGCACCAGTCGGCACACCGGGTTGATTCGGGTTTTCCGGCGGCGTACTACCTGCGGGGGCAGCAGGGCTGCCGGGGTTGCCCGAGTTGCCAGGAGGACTGCCCGGTGCACCAGGGCTGCCGGCATTACCGGGAGGGCTGCCGGGGTTGTCCGTCGGCGGTGACGCCGGTTTCCCGTCTTCCCCCTTCGGCTCCCCGCTGGAGATGACCGGGTTTCCCTTCTCGTCCAGCTTCACGCTGTACTCGTGGGGCTTCCCGTCCGCGTCGGTCACGACCGCTTTCAATTGGCCCTCCGGCCCCATCTCGAACTTCAGGTGTTTGCCCGCGAGGTCGAATTCGGCCGCTGGTTTGCCGTCCTTCTTGTCGTCGGGCTTCCCGTCTCCGTCCTGATCCTCCGCCTTGGTCGGATCGATCGTCTTCTCGATCTGCTGCAGCGCCTGGTCGAGACCTTCTTTGATGGTGCCGCTCAGCGACGTCAGTCCTTGGCTTGCCGCGGTGGCGATCTGGGTCGCGATCGGCGACAGCGTGCTGGCGACCTGGCTGAGGGAAGCGAGACCTTGTAGCGAGTTGGTAGACGTCGGATTCGTAGAAGTCGGGTTGGTGCCGGCGGGAGTTGTCGGGGTGCCGGGCGTACCGGGGGTGCCAGGCGTACCGGGGGTGCCAGGCGTGCCCGGCGTCCCTGGGGTTCCTGGCGTGCCCGGCGTCCCTGGGGTTCCGGGCGTACCCGGCGTCCCTGGGGTTCCGGGCGTACCCGGCGTCCCTGGCGTACTCGGTTTATCCGAAGGCGCAGCAGCAGGCCTCGGATACGCAACTTCGGCGACCTGATTCATTGCCTTCACGGCAATCTGATACTGATCCTTGAACAGCTTGTCGGTCGTCTCACAAGCTGCGTTGTAGCGGACAAGCTTATCCTCTACATCTTTCTTGAATACATCCTTGATCCAGTTATCACAAGCCTGCCAGGTCTTCTGCCCGATTCCCGTGCTTATGTAGTTCTTATCCTTTAGATCGCCGCTTCGGACGTCAAGGTCTTCAAAGACCCTATCCAGCTTTCGAATCTGATCATCGCTGATCCATTTGGTAGCGCTGCGAACATCGATCATCAACTCGATATCTTCGGGAGTTCTACCGCGGATCTTGATCTCGCGCGCCCCATTCGCTCCATTTTCCAGCAGCCCGAGCGTGATATCGGCCTTCGTATAGACAGACTTTCGCAAAGGTTCCACCATCGCCGCAATGGCGACAGCGGCGACTCGCGCCTTGTTGATATCGTCGAGCGCAAGCTTCAGCTGGTCACCCATCATGGTCGTCGCCGCGGTGGCCGCATCGCCCTGCCACATGTCGGTCATGTTGGTGAGCTGACCTTGCTGAGCGTTACGTTGTCCGTCCGCCTCGTTCAAAGCCATGGTCAACTCCCAAGCCGCGGTTTCCAGCTTGGGAAGGTCCATGCGACGCTGCTCGTCGTACTTCGCCTGCAACTTGTTCAGATCACCGAACTGACCCGGCCCACTATTGAAAGCTTTTTCATAGAGCGGAAGGAATTTGCGCCAGTATTCCAGACCGTGCACACCATAGTCGAGGATGTCATCGATCTTCTTACCAGCATATTCATACGCCACGGTGCCGGCCCCTCACAATTCCGAGTTCGTCGGGGTGCTATTTCTTGTCGTCCGCTGCAGCGATCTGTTTCGCATGCTCTTCGACTGTGGTCGAGTAGACGACCACCGCAGCACCGACCGAGTCGGCGATTGCGGTCGAAGCCTCGGACCAGTTCTTGAGCCAATTGCCGATCTTCTCGAAACCCCCATGAACGGCAATCCCCTCCTGCGAGTAATTTCGGCCTGCTTCGTCATTACCCACGCCGAACATGTGGTCGGTCACGCGCTTCGATTGGGTCTGCACCACGCCCGCCGATATCCGAATGTCGCTGGCCAGTTTCCCCAACTCACCAGTGCTGACACCCAGCATGGATGCCCGGCTCGGCGTGCTGCTCATCTACACCCTCCATTTCGCTTCGCGTGCACCGCGCCGCCGGATTCACCGCTGGTCGCCAGTACCGCCATACTTCCTTCGACGCGTCCGGCCCACGTTCGGTTCCATGCAATCCACCCCGACCCAGACGAGGTCGCTTGCCGGAAAATCTACTGGGCAGAACGACCGGCTACAACCAGCCATCCCCCTGCACATCTGCTCCCGTCACCGGGATGACGCGCAACTACGGTGCTACTTACCGATCTTCCCCTGATCGGTGCGCACCCACCCGGAGGTCCTATCAGGGTTGTGGTGGAACTCCCATGCCGCGTAGTCACCGTCTTTTCGACGACGGTGACCTGATCCGCGACGCCGTCGTGGTCATAGTCCGACCCAGACCTGCATCGCTTCGGGGCCGGAGGTGGTAACGGAGTCGAGAGTGCCGTCACCGTCGATGTCCTGGGTGGGGTGGTGCAGGTCTACTGGACCAAGACCTTCCAGCGAGGAGGATGCGTCGACGCACCGTAGATCCAGGCCGTGGAATTCGCCCGAGGTGACCATGACCTCCTCATCGGGACTCGCGTGATGGTGCGGCATTTCACCAGATGCGGGGTGCCGCTGCAACCTGTCATCCGCGAGTCCCGGACGCAGCCTCCTCGGCCTACTTGTTGAGGATTGTCACTTCTTGGGGATGATCAGCCACAACACCAGATAGACGATGAACTGCGGGCCGGGAAGCAGACAGGACAGTACGAAAAGGAGTCGGACGACATTGGCGTTCCAGCCGAAATATTCGGCGATGCCACCACAGACGCCGGCGATCCAGCTGTCGGCGGTCGAGCGGGTGAGGCGGCGAGCGGGTGCTGTCATGGTCTTCTCTCTCTGGTGTCGATCTCGGTGCTCTCCACTCTCCGCGGAATCACCCGGCGGCACATCGGTCCCATGACCGATCCCGACCCTGATTTCTCCCCGGCCCGCCCTCAGGGTCCAACCCCGATCCGACCGAAAAAGCGGGCACGGCAGACTATGCAGGTGAGCACCACTCTGTATGCGCGCGGACTGTCCGCGGGCCACGGCGAACGCACCCTGTTCGAGGACCTGGATCTCACCCTGGCACCCGGCGACGTGATCGGTTTGGTCGGGGTGAACGGCGCAGGCAAGTCGACACTGCTGCGGATGCTGGCCGACCGAACCAGCGCCACCGGCAGCATCACGCTGAGCCCGCCCGATGCCACCATCGGATATCTCGCGCAGGAACCCGAACGCGTCCCCGGCGAGACAGTGCTCGAATTCCTCGGCCGCCGTACCGGAGTCACCGCGGCGCAGCAGGCGATGGATTCCGCCGCCGAGCGACTTGCCGACGGCGGTACCGACGACTACACACCTGCCTTGGAGCGATGGCTTGCGCTCGGCGGCGCGGACCTCGATCAGCGCGCCGAGGAAGTCGCGGCCGACCTCGGCCTCGCCGATAGCCTCGCGAGCGGCCTCGGCACCCCCATGATCGGGCTCTCCGGCGGCCAGGCGGCGCGCGCCGGACTTGCCTCGGTGTTGTTGTCCCGCTTCGACATTCTGCTGCTCGACGAACCGACCAACGACCTGGATCTGGACGGACTCGCGCGGCTGGAGCAGTTTGTGACCGGCGTGCGCGAACCGCTGATGGTGATCAGCCACGACCGGGAGTTCTTGGCACGCACGGTGAATCGGATTGTCGAGCTCGATCTCGCACAGCAGCAGATCGGTATCTACGACGGCAGCTACGAGTCGTATCTGATGGAGCGCGAGATCGCCCGCCGGCACGCCCGCGAGGCCTACGACGACTACGCGGACACCAAGTCCGGTCTCGAAGCTCGGGCACAGATGCAGCGCAACTGGCTCGAGCACGGCGTTCGCAACGCCCGCCGCAAGACACGCGATCCGAAGAAGGTCGACTCCGACAAAGCGGGCCGCAAGATGCGTGCCGAATCCACCGAGAAGCAGGCCGCCAAGGCCCGCCAAACCCAGCGCCGCATCGAGCGACTGGACGTGGTGGAGGAGCCACGCAAGGAATGGGAGCTGCGGATGGAGATCGCCGCGGCGCCACGCAGCGGATCGGTGGTCGCCACCCTGTCGAACGCGACCCTCACGCGCGGCGATTTCACGCTGGGTCCGATTACCACGCAGGTGGATTGGGCCGATCGCATCGTGTTGACCGGTGCGAACGGATCCGGCAAGTCGACGCTGCTCGCACTGCTATTGGGAAAAATCCAGCCGGACAACGGAACTGCCGCACTCGGTTCCGGTGTCGAGATCGGTGAGGTCGATCAGGCCCGCGGCCTGTTCCGTGGAAGCACACCGCTGGCCGCGACTTTCGGTATCGAGATGCCCGACTGGCCGGACGCGGAGGTTCGCACACTGCTCGCCAAATTCGGCCTGCGCGGCGCGCACGTGACACGGGCCTGCGAAACCCTCTCCCCTGGCGAACGCACGCGCGCCGCATTGGCACTGCTGCAAGCCCGCGGCGTCAACCTGCTCGTCCTCGACGAGCCGACCAACCACCTCGACCTGCCCGCCATCGAACAACTGGAGCAGGCCGTCGAATCCTTCACCGGCACCATGCTGCTGGTCACCCACGACCGCCGCATGCTGGACTCGGTCCACTCCACGCGCCGCTGGCGCATGGACAACGGCCGCCTCACCGAGGACTGACCGGCAGGGATCGGGTTCCGGTAGCAATCGCCGAAAATCGGGCTTCTGACCACACGCTCATGACCCGCGTCGGATTTCGCGCCGACGTTCAAGTATCGATCTCGCCGACCCACCGGTAGTTCAGGATCGCGATCCGACCGCTCAGTGCGGCGCAGGCCGATATCAGGCCGACGCCACCCGCTTCGCGAGATCGTCGGCGAGCTGCTGTGCTCGAACCGGATCGGTGGCCTCGACCATCACCCGGACCAGCGACTCGGTCCCACTGGGGCGCAACAGGACTCGTCCGGAGTCGCCGAGAACCCGCTCGGCCTCCAGCACCGCCTCGCGGACCTCGGCCGCGTTGGCGACGACCGACTTGTCGGCGACCGGGACGTTGATCAGAACCTGCGGCACCGTCTGAATCACCGAAGCCAAGTCGGCGAGCGTGCGGCGGGTACGCGCCATCCGCGCCATCAGTTTCAGGCCGGTGAGGATGCCGTCGCCGGTGGTGCCGAAGTCAGGGAAGACCACGTGGCCGGACTGTTCGCCGCCGAGGTTGAACCCGCCGCGACGCAATTCTTCCAAGACGTAGCGGTCCCCTACCGCGGTGGTGCGCAGGGTTATTCCGGCCTCGCGCATGGCGATGTGCAGACCGAGGTTGCTCATGACGGTGGCGACGAGGGTGTCCTCGACCAGCTCACCCGCCTCGTGCATGGCAAGGGCCAGAATCGCCAGGATGGCGTCGCCGTCCACGATCGCGCCGTCGGCATCGACGGCCAGGGTGCGGTCCGCGTCGCCGTCGTGCGCGATGCCGAGATCCGCGCCGTGCTCACGCACCGCACGGCTGACCTGGTCCAGGTGCGTCGATCCACAATCGTCATTGATGTTCAGGCCGTCGGGTTCGGCATTGATGGCGATCACCGTCGCCCCCGCCTCGCGGTAGGCGGCCGGCCCTACTTCGGAGGCCGCACCGTGGGCGCAGTCCACCACGACGGTCAGCCCGGACAGATCCTGCCCGGTCACCTCGACCAGATGCTCGACGTAGCGTTCGTGGGTGCCCGCCACGCTGTACTGATCGGGAATGACCAGGCCGTGATCGCGGGCACCGGACGCGTTGAGCACCCGTCCGATAGCGGCGCCGATCGGGCGCACCGGCGCCGCCTCGGCGATCAACGCTTCGATCCGGTCCTCGATCGCGTCGTCGAGCTTGTGCCCGCCCGCGGCGAAGATCTTGATTCCGTTGTCCGGCATGGGATTGTGCGAGGCGGAGATCATCACGCCGAGGCACGCGTCATACAGGCCGGTGAGATAGGCGACGGCAGGCGTCGGAAGTACCCCTACCGCAAGCACATTCACGCCCGCGGCGGTCAGGCCCGCGGTCACCGCGGCCTCCAGCATCTCGCCGCTGGCGCGCGGATCACGGCCGACCACTGCGAGCGCGCGCTTCTTGCCGCGACTCAGGATCTGCGCGGCCGCGCCGGAAATCTGCAGTGCCAGTTCCGGACTCAACGACTCGTTGGCGAGCCCGCGGACTCCGTCGGTGCCGAACAAACGTCCCATACCTCGCCCCTCATCGGTTGCTCCGCGGCGTACGCGACGGCCCCTGAAACGGTAGCCTGTCTCGCCGCGCCGGCCCCGCAAACGCCGCAAGTTGTTGATACAGCACGAGAGCAGGCGCCCAGCCGTGCTGGAAGCCTGCTCTCGCACAGGTGCCGCGTCGACCGCAGGCGTCTCCGACATAACCAGGATGACGGGAGACCGCGGGCGACGTAGCCAAAATCAGCGCTTCGAGTACTGAGGCGCCTTACGGGCCTTCTTCAGACCGTACTTCTTGCGCTCGACGGCACGCGGGTCACGCGTGAGGAAGCCGGCCCGCTTGAGGGCGGGACGATCGTCCGGGGTGACCTCGATCAGCGCGCGGGCGATCGCCAGACGCAGTGCACCGGCCTGACCCGAGGGGCCACCGCCGACGAGGCGAGCGTAGATGTCGAAGGACTCCGACCGCTCGACGGTCACCAGCGGCGACTTGACCAGCTGCTGGTGCACCTTGTTCGGGAAGTAGTCCTCGATGGTGCGGCCGTTGAGCACGAAGTTGCCGGAACCCGGCACCAGACGCACGCGAACCACGGCCTCCTTGCGACGGCCGACGGTCTGCACCGGACGGTCGATCACGATCGGGGCGAAGGTGGCCGGCTCGGCCTCGTAGCCGTATTCCTCGTCGACGACCTCGACGTTGCCGTCTTCGGCAACCGTCTCCTCGACGAATTCTTCGGTGTATTCCTCGGGCGCGGTCACTGGGCCACCTGCTTGATCTCGAATGGAATGGGCTGCTGAGCGGCATGCGGATGCGTCGGGCCCGCGTAGACCTTCAGCTTGCTCGCGATGGCGTTACCGAGCTTGTTCTTCGGGATCATGCCCTTGATGGCCTTCTCCACGAGACGGTCGGGGCGGGTGTCCAACACCTGACCGACAGTGCGCGACTTGAGGCCGCCCGGGTGCCCGGAGTGGTGGTGGATCAGCTTGTCCGCCTTCTTGTTGCCGCTGATGGCAACCTTTTCGGCGTTGATGATGATGACGAAGTCGCCACCGTCGAAGTTCGGAGCGTAGGTCGGCTTGGTCTTGCCACGCAGCAGATTCGCTGCCTGGACCGAAAGACGGCCGAGCACTACGTCAGTGGCATCGATGACGTACCACTTGCGGGTCACGTCACCAGCCTTGGGGCTGTACGTAGGCACAGTGCTTCCCTGTCTGTAGTCGGTGTTGCCGGCCAAGCGTGCGGTCGAGGCGATTCCGGCGGCCGGTGGAGACCCGGACCTCGACGAACATTCCACACGCCAACGGGCCACGATACCAGCCGCGATAGCGCGAACCGAAACCGGTCAGATCGTGATGGGCGGACCGGGGTCGATGGCGCCCGGCGGGCCGGGCACCACGAAGCGCAGGGTGTCGATGCCCGGTTGTGCGCAGTCCGGCTCGTCGGCCGCCGCGCCGCCCTGCTCCAACGCACCCGCCTGGTGTCCGCGCGCCGAGGCGATGCCCTGCCGGTGCTCGTTGGTGATCTGCGGGGTCAACGTGCAGGAAGCCGATGCGAGCCGCACCGGGCCGGGCTGCTCCCCGTCGGCGGGCATGGCCGTGAGGGCCAGCGCCACCGCGCCGAGCACGATGTTTGCGCCGAACAGGTTGTCCTTGAGCTTGTTCCACCGCTTACCCTTGCGCGCTTTGCCGTCGTCATCCAATTCGGGCGGCTGCTGCTGCCACTGCCCGTGCTGGACCTGCTCCGGACCGGTCTGCGGTGGCCCGTACGGGTGACGCGGACCCAACGGCGGCACCTGGCCACCAGGTCCCGGACCGGGCGGCGGCGGCGGCGGTGACGGCGGCGCACCCTGCGAGCGCTGTTCGTCGGGCTGCTGGCCGGGCGGCCTGGTGAAACGACTACCGAGCTCGGCCAAACCCGGCGGCAGGCCGCGGGGAACATCCTCGCGCGGGACCCGGGTGGTCGCGTCTTCGCTCGGGTCCTGCGACCCGACGGTCGGATATCCGGCTCCGTACTGCACAACCGCCTCCTGTCGGGGCTGCGACTGGTCGGGACGGCCGTGCATCGCCTCGCCCTGACGCGGCGCCGATTCGGGCTGACGCTGCGGTGGCTCCGCCTGACGCTGCGGCGCAACAGCCTGCTGCTGAGGCGCTTCGGCCTGATATTGCGCGGATTGCGCCGGAGGCGGCCCCGACAGCTCCGCCTGCCGTTGCGGCGCCGGTTCCGCGTGCCTGCCCGCCGATTCCGGTTCCCCGTTCTCGTTGTCGGTGGCCAGCAGGTGTGCGGCGCCCAGGACCAGCGCATGCATCGGATGATCGGCCACCTGCAACCGGTGCCCGAGATGATTCTGGAAGGCCAGCCGCAGCGCGTCGTTGAAGCACACATTGCCCGACAGCAGCACCGTCGAGGTGTCCGCGCCGATGGAGCGGGCCGCTGCCATCGCCTCGATCACCACGTTGTCCGCGGAGCGGGCGTCACGCATCGATTCCGCGTTGACCATGACGTCGACCGATTCGGTCGGCTGCTCGTCGTCGCCGTGCACCGCGACAACCAGCATGGTCCTGCCGTCGGAGTACACGCCGGTGGCACCGATACCGCGTGGGTTGCGCTCGTCGGGCGCGCGAACCAGCCCCAGCGCACGCACGTACCCCGACAGCGCGACACTCTCCGGCAGCGGCTCGACGGTGACGTCGAGTTGTTCGACCAGTTCGGCAAACACCTCGACTTTCTCGTCGGGCCAGTTGTCCGGGAAGGGCAGTGCCACCACATCGGGCTTACCGCGCAGGTATTTGCCGACCGCCGCGAGCGGGTTGTACATGCGAGCCCGCATCACCAGCTCCGCGGGCCAGGTCGCGCCCGCGATCACGATCTGCGGATGCCCGAGGATGTCGCGCACGTCGGCGATGGCCATCCCCAGATCCGGTCGCTGCCGCTCCACTCCTGCGGTGTGCAACCGCCCCGACGCATCCGCCAGCAGATACGCGGGTGGCGTATACGTACCTTCCACCTGCACCGGGCGGATCGGCATGCCACCGCCACCCGCAGCCACGGACACCACATCCCATCCGAGATGTACCGCCCCTACTCGCACCGTCACAGGCATAAGTGTGCCTGGTGCTCATCCGACACGCGCGGCGCGTCGGCGCCGGCACGGGTACCGGCGGGATTCACGTCGCCGACTTCTTGAGCCGCAGCCTGCGCCAGGTGAAGATCGCCAGGATCAGCGTGATCGCCACGAGCAGCGCGACGTCCATTCCCCAGATATCGGACTTGTGCTGCCAGAGCGTGTCCGGTTGCGCATTGAGGAAGACCTCGCGAACATTCACCGTCGACGCCCCCGCGGCGTACCCCCAGCGGGCTGGGAAAAGCCATGACAGCTGCTCGAGCACCACCCGACCGGTAACCGGGATCAGGCCGCCCGCCATCACGAGCTGCGCCATGATCATCACCACGAGCATCGGCATCACCTGCTCGTTCGACCTGGCCAGGCTGGAAAGCAGCAGGCCGAAGACCACACAGCAGACCGCGGTCAACGAGATATCGATGTACAGCTCGACGCTGCCGTTGGCGATCACAGAACCCTCGGCGGGCGCCTTTTTACCCGCGAGAGTGATGCCGACGAGCACCGCCGACTGCAGAAACGCGGTGACGCTGAAAACAGCGATCTTCGCCATCAGATACGCGGAGGGCTTCAGTCCGACCGCACGCTCGCGGAAGAAGATGGTGCGCTCGCCGACCAGGTCACGCACGGTGAGCGTGGAACCCATGAAGCAGGCACCGAGGATGAGGACCACCAACAGCTGCTGGGTCTCGCTACCGCCGGTCGGTGCGAAGGTGCCGTCCGGCAGCGCCGCGAGCGCGCCGCGTTGGAAGCCGTTCTGGCCGGGCACCACCAGCGACAGCACACCGAGAATGAACGGCAGGATCACCAGGAACGCCAGATATCCGCGATCGGCGAAGATCAGGCGCACCTGCCGTCGCGCCAACGTGGAGAACTGTTTGCCACCGCTGGATTGTGGTGGGCTGCCTGCATGCCCGGTCTGCGCGGGCTGCGGTGGCGGCGCCACCGCAGCCTGTCTGGAGCGGTAGGCGGCGAACGCCTGGTCCGGGTTCGCGGCGACCTTGGCGAAGATCTCCGCCCAGTCGCTGGTGCCCAGCGCGCCACCGACGCCGGCCGGGTGGCCGCAAAAGGCCGTCTTGCCGCCGGGTGCGAGCAGGAGCACCTGATCGCACATGTCGAGGCAGGCCACCGAGTGGGTCACCACGATGACAACGCGACCGGCGTCGGCCAGCTCGCGCAGCATCACCATCACCTGGCGATCCAGGGCCGGGTCGAGACCCGATGTCGGCTCGTCCAGGATCAGCAGCGACGGACCGGTCAGCAGTTCCAGCGCCACCGAGGCACGCTTGCGCTGACCACCGGAGAGCCGGTCGACCCTGGTGTCGGCGTGCTCGGTGAGCGAAAGTTCTTTCAGCACGCCGTCGATCACTTGCTGGCGATCGGCCTTGCTGTTGTCCGGCGGCAGGCGCAGTTCCGCGGCATAACCGAGCGCCTGACGCACGGTGAGCTGCCGATGCAGCACGTCGTCCTGCGGCACCATGCCGATGCGGGAACGCAGTGCCTCGTACTCGGCGTGCAGGTTGCGCCCTTCGAAGGTGACCACACCGCCGGAGGGGTTGGTGGTGCCCGCGATCAGCTTGGACAGCGTCGACTTGCCCGCGCCGGAGGGCCCGATCAGCGCGGTCAGCGTGCCGCGCCCGGCCTGCATATTGACATCGACGAGCAGCTGCTTGTTGCCCTCGACGGTGAACCCGACGCCGTGCACGTGCAGGCCCTGCTCGGCGACCGGCTTCTGCCGATGCACCAGGGTGCCCTGCTGGACGACGAAGTCGATATTGCCGATGGTGATGATGTCGCGCTCGCGCAGCACCGTGCGCTGCTCGCGGCGGCCGTTGACGAAGGTGCCGTTCGCCGAACCGAGGTCCTCGATCGTCAGCCCCTCCTTGGCTGCGACCAGGCGGGCATGCTTGCGTGAGGCCAATGGATCGTTGACGACGATCTGGTTGTCGGTGGTGCGGCCGATGTCGAGGCCACCGGGCGGCAGGCGGTCACCGCGAGCGATCTGCGAGGTGGACGGTCTGGCCCGAAGCGGCGGCAGTGACGAGGTGTCGGCCCTGGTCGTCATATTGATGTTGAGCTGCTGCGAGGGCACGTTCTGTGGCAAATGCCCGGACAGCGGCGACTGCGCGGACGGTGGCAGCTGCCCCGACTGCGGCGGTTGCCGATGCTGCTGCTGGTGGTGGCCCGGCGGCTGCGCCACGTGGGGGCGGGCCTGCCTGAGCGACGGGATAGCGGGAAGTAGATGCAGCAGCGGGCCGCTGATGGCATCACCGAGCCGAACCTGAGTGGGCCGATCGATCGAAACAGGCTGGCCGAGCCTGCGCGCATCCACGAAAACGCCGTTCGTGCTGCTGTTGTCGGTCAGTACCCAGGCACTCCCCTGCCAGGCCAGCGTCGCGTGCACGCGTGAGACGAGTGGGCTGTCGACGAACAGTGTCACTTCCGGCGCGCGGCCCATCGTGATCGGTGTGCTCGAATCGAAGACCCGTTCGGTTCCATCATGGCGCACGGTGATGGTCTGCGCCCCCGGTGAAGACATGCAGCGGATACTATTCCATCACCCGGACATCGGCGGTGCCCCCGATGCGCCATTACCCCGATCCGGCGACCGATGTGAACGTCTTCCGGCCGACCAGGGGGAGCCTTGCCGAAACTCCAAGCAACCGCGCTCTTTACGGCCGTACTGTGCGCGGTGACGCTGTTGGCAGGCTGCACCCGTTCGGTGCAGGGCAGGGCGGTCTCGGTCTACGACGATCCGTTCAAAGTGGCGGGTTTGCCGACCACCAGCGGGCCGAGCGGACCGCGCGACGGCGTCCCCGATACCGGCCTCGCGGCTACCAACGGTGACGGCGGCGCGACCGACACCCTCGCGCTCAACGCCGTCGACGATATTCAAACCTATTGGCGCAGCGAATTCGGCAAAGAATTCCAGGGCGAGTTCAAGCCGGTCGACAAGCTCATCTCCTGGAGTGCGAAAGCGCAGAAGAGTCAGGCTCCCGAGTTCTGTAAGGAAACCACCTATCACCTGGTGAACGCCGCCTACTGTCGACTGGACAACTCCATCGGCTGGGACCGTTCGGTGCTGTTGCCGACGATGGAGGAAACTTTCGGCAGAATGTCGGTGGTCATGGTGCTCGCCCACGAATACGGGCACGCCATCCAGAGTATGGCGAAGATCGTTGCGCCCAAGGACCCGGTGATCGTCAAAGAACAACAGGCCGACTGCTTCGCGGGCGCGTTCATGCGGCATGTGGCCGAGGGCGGCGCCGCGCATTTCACCATCAACACCTCCGACGGCCTCAACTCGGTGCTCGCCGCGACGGTCGCGATCCGCGATGCCGACCCCGACGACCCGGAGAGCGTGCACGGCTCGGCCTTCGAACGGGTCACCGCGGTGCAGATCGGTTTCACCGACGGCCCCAAGGCGTGCAAGGCTATTGATATCAACGAGATCGCACGACGGCGTGGCAATCTGCCGCAGAGTTTCACCGGCGACCAGGGCCGCGGCGAATACCCGATCACCAAGGACAACCTGATCGAGCTGAGCAAGGCGCTCGCCGCGATCCTGCCGATCGAGCAGACGCCGACCTACAACTACTCCGGCGCGAAGATCGACTGCCGCGACGGCGTCACCACCGAACCCGTCTCCTATTGTCCCGCCGAGAACACCATCGCGACGGATATCCCCGAACTCGCACAGCGCGGCACCTCCAACGCCGACATCGACAATCCGTTGCCACTGAAGGTGACCGGCGACTACAACGGCTATGTCGTCTTTATTTCCCGATACACCCTTGCCGTACAGCAGAGCAACGGCCAGCCGCTGGTCGGCGCCAAGACCGGATTGCGTGCGGCCTGCTTGTCCGGGGTGGTCACCGGGAAACTCGCCCAAGCGGGACGTCCGATCTCCCAGGGCGATATCACGCTCGCCGCGGGCGACCTCGACGAAGCCGTATCCGGACTGCTGACAGACGGACTGGCCGCAAGCGACGTACAGGGCCAGACGGTGCGAAGTGGGTTCTCCCGTGTCGACGCGTTTCGCGCGGGCGTCATCAACGGCGAAAAGACCTGTATGTCGCGATATTCGTGACCACTGCGCCCCCATGGCCGACCGTCCGGGCAGCCGGTCGGGGTGGCAGTACTCGCACGACAGCGGGCTAGCCGAACGGGGGCGACGCGGCGGGTTCGAATCGCAGGACGCGGTTACCGATCAGGATCTCGGTGCCCGGCACCAGCACCAGCGGTTGATTCGGTGGCAACCGCACCCAATCACGGTAGCCGGGCAGGCGGGTGCGGGTGCCATTGGTAGAACCCCGATCCACCACGGAAACATCCCAATTCACCAGCATGATCTCGGCGTGCGCGCGGGACATACCGCCCGAGGAGTCCTCGACCGCGAGCGGAATCAGGCCGCGCTGTGCCTGCTCGGAATGCTCGGGATCACGTCCGAGCACGGCATCCGCGGCCAGCACGTAGGTCATGCCGTCGTCGAGAATCAGCATGCCGAGCGGCGGACGGACCACCTCGATCAATTGCTGGGTCTGGTCGACCGGCATCCCGCACACGGTGCAGAACGCCGAGCGCGGATCGCTGGGATGGGCACGCGCACACTTGAATCCGAGCACCTTCACGGCGAGGACGGTGGCCTTGGCAGTGGCCTCCAGCCTGCGCCGCAGATCCGGATCCGGTAACGGCGCCGGGTTGATGCCGCCTGCCTGAGTCGGGGCGTAGTGCGGGTCGATGTCGTGGTAATCCGGGAAAGCATCGCCGTGCTGATCCCCAGCGGCATCGAGCATCGCCGTCGACGCCTGCGTCCCGGTCGGATACGGGTCCGCGTTCGGTTCGGCGGCAAGCGCGGGCCCTGCCTCGATGTGCGCGGTCGGTGGTGGGGTGCGCTGATGGTCGGCGGCCGGTCCGACCCCGCCGGACCTACCGCGCACCGGATCCGACCAGACGATAGCGCCGCCTGCCTGCGCGATGCCCTCCACCAGCCAGCCGATCCCCCGCTCGGCGGGCAGCTCGGGAACGCGCCCCTTGGCATCGTCGACGAACAATGCGACCGCCCGCGGCGGGACGCTCGCGACGCGATCGACAGTGAAGGCCGCGTCGCTGCCTCGATATCGCTCGATCGTGCCGTGTCCGGCGAGCACCGCGGTAACAGAGCCGTGCAGGAAAATCGCCACCCCACCGGTCTCGGCCGCGGACAGCACACCGAAATCGATCGGCTCGCCAGGGCTGATCTGTTCGGCGTGCTTCATTAACCAGCGGGTGGCCTCCCGCGCCACCAATGCGCCCGGCCCGGCGGGCCGCTGCTCGGTGGCCGTACGGATGAGCTCGGCAATGGAATCCAGAGCCAGCACCGCAGGTGATTGCGAAGTCGGCTTGCCAGGCCCACGATGGGCGACGACCACCACCGCGCCCTCGACTCTGGCGACCGCATGTCCTCCCGCGACGACCTCAACCTGCCGATCCTTCAACAGTATCGGCCCCCGACGGCTGTGGAGTGCGGGTTCGTCGTCACGACACCAGAATATGGCAATACGAGCGACACGATCTATTGAACCTTCTGCGTATGACTCCGGTAACTTCACATGTACAACGGGAGGAATGAGGGGCCTGTCATGGTTCGGATTTCGCGCATTGCGCTTGCCGCGGCCTGCATCGGGCTGGCGGGTGTCGTGACCGGATGCAGCGTGCCGGGCACGCCGACCGCCGGGGAACTGGACGTCCGCAAGCTGGAGGTCGGCGCCTACCAGGTCGACCGCCACAAGTACCCACAAGACGCGGGCAGCAACGGGGCGCTGCTCGAGGGCATGCGGATGTCGGAAGTCGTCGTCCCGACCGTTCGGGTCGACCCGGCGCTCAACTACGGCCGTGGCAGCACGTTGATCGCCACCGCCGAGGATGCCATCGACTTCCTGGCCAATGTGTCCAAGCCGATCCTGGAAAACCGCAAGATGGTCGTCGGCTATGCGGCCATCGGCGCGGACCGGCCGGATCCACCCGGCCAGAAGCGGCCGGCGCCGGAGGCCACCGCCGTCACCAACGTCGTGCTCCGTTTCCCCGACGAGGCCGCCGCGAAGCTCGCCGCCAGGGAGCTGGAGGACACCGATCTCGCGGTCTCCCCCGACAACCGCAAGCTCCAGTCGACGAAATTCCCCGACTCCTATAACCATTGGCGCCCTGGCGTTCCCAGCATCGGCACCTTCATGGCCTACAAGGAATTCGTCATCTCACTTTTCGTCCAACGTCCGAAGGCCGACGGCCCCGACCTGCTGAGCTGGGTCGAAAAGACCCTCGCCGCCCAGACCTCCGCGCTGGACAAATTCCAGGCCACCCCGCAGAACAAGCTCAGCACCTTGAAGGTCGACCCCGACGGCCTGCTCGCCAGGGTCGCGGTCGCCGACCGCAAGAGTCATACCCCCGACAGCGCCGGTTTCGCCATCTACGGAGCGAATTTCATGATCAGCTCCTCCGAAGACGAAGGCGTCCGCAAACGCCTGGTGGAGGAGACCGGTGTCGACCGTGTCGCCGTCGTCGATGCCAGTTCTGTGACGCGGGTGCGCGATTCCGCCGCCGCCGAGAAACTCATCACCGGACTCATCAGCAGCGCGGGCAGCCAGTTCGACCCGATCGGCGCACCCAACGACGTCCCCGGCGCAAAGTGCCTGAAGCTCAACAGCAAAGGCGATCCGGATCGCGAATACAAATACCGGTGCTATGTGGCGTACAAGCAGTACGTCGGCGTGGTGACCAGCGACAAAGAGCCTGACGTCCGACAGAAGGTCGCGGCGCAATACGCCCTGCTCGCCAACAGTCTCTGATACCAGCGAACGGAGCTTCCGCTGGAAAACTGATCTCGGTGCGGTATGCGCGAGTGAAGTAATATCCCGCGAGAACTACCGAACGAGGGGTGGGTGTGACGCCGGCCGTCGTCCCGGACGGACGAACGGACGATGGCGAAGGACCTGCCGGGACGGGGGAAGTATGAAGTACAGAGGCGGGCTGGCGGCGCTGGTCATCGTGGCAGCTGTGGCGAGTGCTGGTTGCTCGACCAGCGTCTCGGGAAGCGCCGGACCGGGATTGACGCCGGTGGATCTTCCATCCTTGAAGGTAGGGGCGTACTCCCCCGAACCCACCGGATACGACGCGGAGATCAGCACTCCGGGCGAATTGCGCCTCGTGGAGGCGCGTCGGATGCTCAACTACCTGGTGCATCCGTCCGATATCGACAGTGACATCACGGTCCTCACCGATGTAGAGCTGTTCTTCGATGGCGAACAGATGGTCACGTCGGATACATTTCCACAGCAGTATCGGCCTGCTGCTGTCGACAACAACCTGATTGCCGGCGCATATGTTTCGCGAATCAACGGCGACCTCCGGCATCGGAAAAAGTTGATCATTTCCGTCCTACGGTTCCCCACCGAAGCTGCCGGCCGAAAAGCAACCCAAGAGTTCGATCAGATCACCAACGCCGATCCCGGACGTCACCCGATTCCGATCGAGAACCGCCCCGATGCCAGGGCATCATCAGCAGACGATATAACCGCCATCTCGTTCGTGTCACACGGCCCATATGTCATTCTGGCCAATGCCGCGGTCCCGGAACCGAATCAACGTTCCCTTTCGAGCGTTATCGGGAAGACGATCGACCAACAGCTCGCCCGTCTGGATCAGCAACAACCCACCCCGCTGGATGATGTGCTGGATCTCCCCACCGATCCGGACAGCATCATGCGTCGAGCGCTGCCCAAAGCGAAGGATTACAGCGATCCGTTCATTTTCGATCACGACTTCGGTCCGTACGAACCATCCGGACAGCTTCATTTCGAGCGCAACCCTGTCGAAATCGGGAAAGCATTCGAGGAAAGCGGAGTCGATCTGGTCGGACGGCGCGCCGGGGTCATCTATCGGACACGCGATCTCGCTGCCGCGTTCCACTTGCAGAACGTGCTGGTCAAGGCTGGAAAGAATGATGAGGAGTTGGCCCCGCCGCCAGGGCTACCCGATGTCAGATGTTTGAAGCTCGACTCCTCCGACCCATCCCGGTCCTACGACGATCTGTGTGCGGTGGTCTATGGACGGTACGTGGCCGTCGTGATATCGAAAGCGCCCTACTCTGCGCGGTCGGATCCGGCGCTGTACCAGCGAGCCGCCGCCCAGTACGCAATTCTGGCAAAGAGCGAGTGAGGACGGGATGCGATCTCGACATATCTGGTGCGTCATCCTGACCGCTGCGATCGGCATATCCGCAGGCTGCGGTGACGGTGACACTGAGCCAGCCACTCGCGCCATCGACGCGGCCGCGCTGGATTCCGGCAACTACGCGACGGTTCCGCGAGATATCGAAGCGAGCCGAACGGAGACATCGGGAGCACGCCAGGAAGCCATCCGAATCGGTAACGCAACCCCCCTCCCAGCGGACGTAGACGGAAAGTTCGCCTTCAAAACAAGCATATATTGGGACCGGCGGATTACTCCCGGCGATCCGACGGCACTGCCGTCACTCAACACCAGAGACTTCAATGACCTCACCCCCGGTTTCATCGCCGGCTGGTACTCGCGTGGCCAGCGTCGCGAACAAGTCGGCCTCGGTACCGGATTAGATCTGTACACATTGCGATTCGAAAATAGCGCTCTAGCCCAGGCGGCCGCCGCACGAATCGCGGACCGTCAGCAAGAGTCTTCCCCCGGTGAGTCCATCAAAATTCCGGAACGGCCCGACGCCCGCGCGAAATGGAATCCGAAAAGTCGATATCTCGATTCGCAATTGGTAGATGGTCCCATGCTCCTGCTCGTTCACGTCGACGATCCGGTCAGCGAACCTGTGGACACGGCACGGCTCGTCGATCTGACGCAACAAACCTTCACTAAGCTGATCGAAGGATTGAAGGGCTATACACCCACCCCTGTCGATCAACTCCGATCGCTACCACTCGACGTCGACGGCCTGCTCAGCCGCACCCTGCCGCTGGACGACCAAGGGAAGCCCACCGACCGCGGCGATCTGTCGATGGCGCTGCCCAGGCAGGCAGCACTACATACCGATCATTACCCCACTCTCACCAAGGCCGCCTTCGACGACGCGGGCGTCGATCTGGTCGCGTTTTCCGGCGGCCAGCTCTATCGAACCCGGGATACCAAAAGCCCGGAGCGCTTGATCGCCGCTTTTATCGATCAGGAAGCCAAGGGCTATAAGGCAATCGATAGTCCACCACATATGCCCGGCGTGAAGTGTTTCGACACCAAGGATTCCAAAACGAGCAAGGACCGCTATTCGCCGGTGTGCTACTTCGGATATGACCGATACGCCGCGCGGGTGCAGACCAGCAGCGTGCAGCAGCTCTATCAGCGGACTGCGGCGCAGTACAAGTTACTTGCCTACGGACACTAGATGAGAACTACGCGAACGAAGGGAAGGGCGTGATGCTCGCCGTTGGATCGACGCCGGTTCGAGCCGTCGGAATCCTACTCACCGCCGCGGCACTGACGATCGGTCTCGGCGCCTGTGGCTCGGCGGTGACCGGAATGCCCACGCGAGTACCGTCCGACGTATCGAAGCTCGATGTCGGCAACTACCAGACGAAGCCACACGAGATCGGTAACGCCAGAAGCGACCGGCAGGCGCGTGCCCGCGAAGCACAGCGGTTGTCCGACTATGTCGCCCTGCCCTTCGAAGCCGATCCGTCCTATGTCGAGGACGCGTGGCTGATCCGTCCGCACGTCGTACTCAACCGAAAAACTCTGGGCAACCTCGTCATCAACGACACCTTCGATGATGTCGCGAAGGATTTGGTGGCCGGCTGGGTCAATGCCTGGCAGACCGGAGGCGAACCCGCGGCCGAGCGCCGCACCCTGAATGTCGCGGTGCTGATGTTCCCGGACGCGAAGACCGCATCGGCAGTCGGGCCGGCCCTCGAACACGACGACTTCACCTACAACCGCGACAACCAGCCGGTTCCGATCACCAAACATCCGAACACGACGGCACATTGGCGGCCGGACATCTCCTCGATCGGCTCGTGGACCGTGCATGATCGGTACGTCATCTTCGTCAAGGTCGTCGACGACACCGCCGCGCCGGACCTCCCTGCCCTGACGAACCAGGTCGAGCGGATGCTCGACGTGCAGATTCCACTGATCGACCGGTTCCAGCCGACACCCGCCGACGAGCTGAAACATGTCGCCCTCGATCCACAGGGTCTGCTCGGGCGCACCCTGCCGAGCAATCCTGAATCGCCATTGCGCACCGAACCGGACGGCGTCTATACCGGCCGCGGCACATTGTCGCTGTTGCGGGCCCGGCCGTCGTCACTGTCGGCATTGGAACAGGGCGAAGTCGACCTCGTCGCGTTCGGCGACGCCGTGGTGTTTCGAAGCCGATCCGACAAGGGTGCACAGACACTCTGGAAGGAGTGGCAGCCCTCCACCACCCTGGAGCCGAATCAAAAGATGGTCGATTCCCCTTCCGCGCTCGCACAGCAGGTCGAATGCTATGCCGAGACGGCCAAATCCGGTGAGACGCAGACCGTGGTCATGAATATCTGCAGCTTTCATGTCGACCGGTACCTCGTGCAGGCCTTCGGCAAACAGTTGCAGGACCTCCATCAAAAGATCTCCGCGCAGTATGCCCTGATCACGAGTAGCTGAGGACGATCGCAAGCGGCAGGGGCTTGTACCTGGTCGCACCAGGCTCGTCCGCACCCGGATGCAAGTCGAATACCCGGCGGTGACTTGCTAGATTCCTCCGGGAGGCTCGGCATGTTCGAGCTTTCGAC
Organism: Nocardia sp. NPDC051463; assembly: GCF_040681975.1. Lineage (NCBI taxonomy): Bacteria > Bacillati > Actinomycetota > Actinomycetes > Mycobacteriales > Nocardiaceae > Nocardia > Nocardia sp. NPDC051463. The sequence continues at coordinate 52,406 of NZ_JBFBAB010000027.1, read as the reverse complement.
ATCGTTGAGGGAGGACCGAATGGCGTTGCGGCCCGGCGCAATCGTTGGCGGCTACCGGGTGCTTCAGGTCCTGGGCGCGGGGGGAATGGGCACCGTGTACCTGGCACAGAACCCGATCCTGCCCCGCCGTGACGCTTTGAAGGTGCTCAGCGCCGACCTGTCCACCGATGGTGAATTCCGCGCCAGGTTCGAGCGCGAGGCGAATCTGGCCGCGGGACTCGACCATCCGAATATCGTTGCGGTGTACAACCGTGGCGAAGAGGACGGTCAGCTGTGGATCGCCATGCAGTATGTCGAGGGCACCGACGCCTCGGAGGAGGCGAAGAAGGGGCCGGCGGTCATGACCCCGCAACGTGCCCTGCGGATCGTGTCCGAGGTGGGCAAGGGACTCGACTACGCCCACCGACGCGGACTGCTGCATCGCGATGTGAAGCCGGCCAATTTCTTGCTCTCCGCCGCGGAGGAAGGCGACGACGAGCGGATCCTGCTGACCGACTTCGGTGTCGCGAAATCCTCGGATGACGGCCAAGACCTGACGGCAACAGGCAATTTCATGGCCACCGTCGCCTACGCGCCGCCTGAGCAATTGGTCGGGACCAGCCTGAACCACCGCGCCGATATCTACAGCCTCGGCTGCTCCTTCTTCAAGCTGCTGACCGGTCAGAACCCTTACCCGTCGACCATGCCCGCGGTGGTCATGATGGGGCACTTGCACGAGCCGCCACCGAAATTGAGTTCGGTTCGCCCCGGCCTGCCCGCCGCGCTCGACGGTGTGATCGAGAAGGTGATGGCCAAGGACCCGGCGCACCGCTACGCCACCTGCCGGGAATTCACTCAGGCGGCCGAGGCAGCCCTGTACGGCAACCAGTTCCGAGCACCCGAGGCCGGCTACTCGACCGACACGCGAATGCCGCACATCGCACCCGTCACCGATCCCCGCATTCTCCTCACCGGACCTACCACCGATCCGCGCGTGCCTGTTGCCGGATACGTATCGCAGCAACGGGAAGATACCGACCAACGACTTGTCGCGACGGCGCGAAACAGCCACAAGCCATCGCCGGCCCGCCGATTTCTGGTGCCCGCGATCCTGGCCGTCGTCGTCGCCGCCGTCGCGGCGGGCACTTTCTTCTTCACCAGCCGCGCGTCGGAGTCCGGCGCGGGTGGCGACCAGTTGGCTATGGTCCGCAGTGCCAATCCGCAATTCGGGGGAAAAACGGTGACCGCCTTCAGTTTCGGCAACGCCACGCTCTCGGCGGCGCTCAACCCCAGCCAGCAAGCCAAATTCCTGCAGAACATCGGCTTCCAGTACAGCCCCAAATACAAGGCGGTCGGCGACGAGAAGTCACCGCGAGCGCTGTCGGTCAGTAGCTATTCGATCGACATTGATTCCGAGGTCGTCATCGTCTTGAGGTCAGACAGCGAAGCGAAGAACGGCGGTCTGCGCGGTCTGCCGAACTCCATCCTGCAGAGTACAGCCAAGATCGTGGTAGTGGACGATCCATCGACCGTGCAGGCGTTTCAAGTCTGGACCGATCAGTCCCAGAACGCCCTCATCGACAAGATGGTCCCCACGATCGCGAAGGTCGTGAAGTAAACCTGCGCAACGCAGGACGATCCTTGATAAGTCCCAGCCGAAGCACCGTCGGCCGCTCAACCGCGCCGTCGTTGTCGCTAGCGCTCCAGCACGCCATTCGGTAGGGTGATGCCCAGCCAGCCCACTCGCCAGTTTCAGGTGGTAGCGAGCACAGGGGGAAGGAGGGGAGCCGAGCGCTGGCAGCGACCGATGCGACGGCACCGCGGTCGAGAACGTCCGGGGGGATCTCATCCAGGGCACTCTGGCCATGGTGCAGCCAGTCGACAACGCGCAGGGCGATGAAACTCGATGACGGCCAACAGATTTTTCGAATTCGATGGAACCGATCGAGCAGTGCACACGTCCAAACACTATGAACAGGTCAGCTGGCACCTGCAACGTTGATCATGAGAAGAAAGAGGAGGAGCCGCAATGGCGGAAGCAGGGCATCTCGATGCTAGTCCCGAGTTGATCGCGCAGAAGGCGAAGGAGTTTCAGGAGCAGCACAACAATCTGATGCTCGCCATCCGGCAGCTGAAGACCGACGAGGACAACGTCACCAACGGCGCCAACTGGAAGGGCCAGGCGCGCGACGCGTTCAACGCGTTCATGGAGCGCTACTACTTCCAGGCCGACAAGCTCAATGACAAGCTGATGGAGACCTCGGAAAAGCTCATCAAGGCCGGCTCGTCGTTCGAAGATCAGGACACCGACTTCTCCCGGCAGGTTCAGGCTCAGGTATCCAGCCTCGACCTTCCCGCCGTCTAATTCGAAACTCGCAACAAAGGAGCCTGAAGAATGGCCGGTAGCTCGCAGAATATCTCCGCCAATTTCGACGGAGTGGCCGATGGAGCGCAGCAGATCATCAAGCGCGCCGAGGGCATTCGAGACGAACTGACCTCCTTCCACAAGAAGATCGAGGAATTTATCACGCAGAACTGGAAGGGTGCAGCGAACGATGCATTCGGCCAGATGCAGACCACCTGGAACCAGAATGTCGAGCAGCTGAATGCGACGCTGGTCGGTGCCGGTCAGCTGGTCAGCAAGGGCAACTCCGAGCTGCAGAGCACGGACAGCGCCCTGGCGAACCTCTTCTGACACTGGAGGACTCAGACCATTCGTGCCCCCGGCAGATTCTGCCGGGGGCACGAATTTTTTCCTCCGATGTCGGTGTCCGATGGATTGATTTCTCCACGGGCACAATATTTTACGGAGTCACCTGCACGGAGGTCGCGAACTGTTCGCAGGCCGGCGCGATCGACTCCCACTCGCCGAGGAACTGACATCCGGTGCTGACCTGCAGCCCGTACTCGACCAGCACATGCCAACGCACCGTGGAACCGTCACCGGGCCTTTCGGTATAGGCGAGGCCCGACTTTCCACCGAACACCTGGTCATGCTTCAGGTCGGTCGGCGCACCATTGGGCTTCTGCCGCATCTGCGCCTCGAGGCTCCTGGCCACCTGTTCATAACCGATCCCCGCGGCGACCGGTGTTTGGATCATGGTGATCCGCATCCGGGTGCCGTCCTCCGGCACGAGGTCGACGCGCGGTCTGCTCGGGTCCGGAGCCTGCGCGAGACGCCAGCCGCTCGGTATCTGAAAACGAACGCGCCCAATGGTTTCCGATGCTGGTGCACCTCCTGGCGGTGGCGCGGGCTTGCCTGTGGCCGTCGCTTGCGCGGTCGCGTGGACCGACGCCGGAGGTCCCGCAGACACCGCGGGAGTGCCCTGCGAACCGCCGAGGACGACCACCGCTCCCACCGCCGCCGCGGCGACAACCAGAACACCGGCGACGGCGGCGACCAGGTATCCGGTGCGGCGACGATCGGGACCCTGGACGGCGGCCGCACGCTGTCGAAGCGGCTGCATCCACTCGCCGGTCGGCAGCGCCGCGACAGCCTCGGTCCGATAGTCGGGGTCCGGCCGTGGCCCGCGCACCAGGTCGGCGCCCGCGATCGGCCGCAGCTCGACGGCCGGTCCGGCGATCGGCGGAACCACCGAGCGGATCACCTCGAGTTTCGCCGCATCCGAAACACCCACCACCTGAACGACATCGGCAGGGCGGCCGGCGAGCAGCCTGCCGACGAGCGCGGCGAGATCGTCGGCAGCGCGCGGGTCGAGGCCGAGGTCGGCGAGCGCGAGATTCGGTTCGTGCTCGCATGATTCGACATGCGTGCCCAGATGGCTGCGCACGACGGTGCTCGCGGTGGTCGAGAGCGGGCCGAACTCCAGCACCACCGTGCGGCTACTGCGGTCGGCGCCCTCATCGGCATCCACCGCACGAACGGCTAGGTCCTCGAACACGACATCGTTGGCGAAGCGGCGTAGCGCGGCCTCGAGAACCGCTCGCCGACGCGCGCCCCACTCCGTCGGACACGCGACGGTGACCCGGCCACAGGGGGTAGCGACGCCGAGGTTCTGCAGCACAGTGCCGAGGATCGCCGTCATCGCCTCGGCGACAGCGGGCACCCGTGGCAGCAGTGCGATCCGCTCCCCCGCGACGAACTGGACGGCGGAGCTGACCTGGGTCGGCGGCGTCAACGGCTCACCGACGACCAGATCCCCGTTGCTGCCGAGCACAACCGACGGCGGCACATCCCAATGGGTGGCCGGACCGCACGCCCAGATGCGCGTGTCGGTGACCACCAGGTCGACGACGGACATCACTCCGCCGCCGGCATCCACGCCAGCTGAATCAGATCCTCGGTGTTGCGCGTGACGTAGGTGCCGCGGCCCGGCGGTTTGAGGCCGGGACGCGTGGTGCCCATCAGCACGCCTTCGTCCTTGTTGCAGCTCATGATCAGGCCCGCCGAGCCGAGGTCCTTCATCCTGGCCAGCGTGGCCTCGTACATCGCACGGCTCGCGCCGCCGGAGCGGCGGGCGATGATCAGGTGGAAGCCGAGGTCGCGCGCGTGCGGCAAGTGCTCGACCAACACCGACACCGGGTTGCCCATGGAGGTGGCGACCAGGTCGTAATCGTCGATGATGACGAACAACTCCGGTCCGCTCCACCACGAGCGATCGCGCAGCTGCTGCGCCGTGACGTCCTGCCCCGGCGTCCGCTGGGCGACATAGGCGGCGAGATCGGACATGTTCTGGGTGAATTGTGGTCCGGTCGATCCGTAACCCGCGAGGTACCCGTCGGGCACCAAACCGAGCATGGTGCGCCGGTAGTCGCCCAGGATGAAGCGCGCCTGATTCGGAGTGTTCGACGCGGCGATGCCCTCGATGATCGAACGCAACAACGTCGTCTTACCGGATTCGGTGTCACCGATGACGATGAAGTGCGGGCTCTCGTTGAAGTCGATGTAGACCGGCGCGAGCTCGGATTCGTTGATACCAAGGGGAATACGCATGTTCTTGCGTTCCGGGTCGACCTGCGACGGCCAGTTGCCCGCCAGCTGCAGCAGCTGTTCGCGTGGCAACATCTCCGGCAGCATGCGGGCCGCGGGCGCGTGCCTGCCCGGCGTGAGGCGGGCGATCGTCGCGACTGCCTCGCCAACCGCCGCACCGAGATTGGTGGGGTCGGCGCTGCCGTCGATGCGGGGCAGACCGGTCAGCATGTGCAGGCATTCGGGTGTCATACCGCGACCGGGTCGCCCCTGCGGGACCAGAGCGGCGAACTTGCGGCCGAGGTCGGAGTCCATCGGGTCACCCAGGCGCAGCTCGATTCTGGTGCCGATCTGGTCCTTGAGCGCCGGGCGTGCCTCGGCCCACCGTGCCAGCGCGATGACGACGTGCACACCGTACGAAAGACCCTGCACCGCAAGGTTCATGATCGGTTGTTCCAGTGGATCGAAGTCCTGGCGGATCGAGCCGAAACCGTCGATCACCAGGAAGACGTCCCCGAAGGGATCCTCGTGTGCGCCCGCAGCGGCCGGGCTGCTGGAGGGGTCCATGGACCGCAGACGGCGGAATTCGGTCATGGACTCGATACCGAGCTGACGGAAGCGCGCCTCACGGGACCGGACGATGGTGTTCATCTCCGCGACGGTGCGCCGGACCTTGTCATCGTCCAATCGGCTTGCCACCGAACCGACATGCGGCAACCCCTGCAGGCTGGCGAGTGTGCCGCCACCGAAGTCGAGGCAGTAGAACTGCACCTGCTCGGCGGTGTGGGTCAGCGAAAGCGCCATGATCATGGTGCGCAGCGCCGTCGACTTGCCGGACTGCGGACCACCGACCACCGCGACGTTGCCTCGCGAACCCGACAGATCGACGACCAGCGGATCGCGGCGCTGATCGTAGGGCCGGTCGACGATGCCCATCGGGGCTCGCAACGTCGCGACAGCCGAGTACTCGCCGGTGAGGATGGAGCGCGGAATGAGCTGATCGAGGGTGGGCGCCTCGTCCAACGGCGGCAGCCAGATCTCGTGTGCCGGACGGCCGTGGCCGCGGATACGCGAGACCAGCATGTTCACATTGGAGATCTGTTCGCCGTCTTCGGAATGCTGCTCCGGCTCGTTGGCGGGTGTGGCCTGCAACGGAATCCGGTCGGCAGACCGGAAGTCGACGTGCGTGGCGGCGAACGGGCGCGCCTTCACATCGATCTCACCACCCGCGATCCCCGCACTGGTGACCTCGCGCTGCGAACCGCCGCCGACATACGGGCCGGAAACATAGGAGGCCTGGAACCGCTGGATTTCGCCCGAGTCGGACTTCAGATAGCCGCCACCGGGAACGCCCGGCAGGTTGTAGGCATCGGGGACACCGAGCACCTGGCGAGATTCGTTGGCGGAGAAGGTCTTCAGACCGATCCGATAGGACAGGTGGCTTTCGAGGCCCTTCAGCTTGCCTTCTTCGAGGCGCTGCGAGGCCAGCAGCAGGTGCACGTGCAGCGAGCGGCCGAGGCGGCCGATCATCACGAACAGCTCGGCGAAATCCGGGTGCTGGGTAAGCAATTCGGAGAACTCGTCGAGTACGACGAACAGCGCGGGCAGTGGATCGAGATCCGCGCCCGCGGCACGGGCCTTCTCGTACTCGGAGACGTTGGCGAAGTTGCCCGCCTGGCGCAGCACTTCCTGGCGGCGGTTCATCTCGCCCGCCAGCGCGTCCTTCATACGGTCGACGAGATCGGCCTCGTCTTCGAGGTTGGTGATGACCGCCGCGACATGGGGAACACCGTCGAGGCCGAGGAAGGTCGCGCCCCCCTTGAAGTCGACGAGCACCAGGTTCAATTGGTCCGGCGAATGGGTGGCGAGCAGGCTGAGCACCAGGGTGCGCAGGAACTCCGACTTACCGGAACCGGTTGCGCCGATGCACAATCCGTGCGGGCCCATACCGCTCTCCGCGGCTTCCTTGATATCGAGCTCGACCGGAAGACCGTCCGCGCCGACACCGAACGCCACCCGCAACCGCTCGCGACCGTAGCGTGGCCGCCAGGCGTGTTCAGGATTGAAGGTGCCGATATCGCCGAGGCTCATCAGCTGCGACCACGACGAGATCACCTCGGAGTCGTCGACCTCGACATCGCTGCTGCGCTGGGTCGCCGCACGATACGGCGCGAGCCTGCGTGCCACCTGCTGGGCCTGCTGCGGGGAGATCCGGTCGATCAGCGCGAAACGTTCCTGGTTGCCGGTGGCGCCGCGACCGACACACTCGCCGTTCTCCACGACCATCTTGATGCCGCGCGACACCGCCAAACGCGGTGCGTACCCACACAGGTCGATGAGTGTGACGCCCTCGTAGCCGGATTCACGCAGCTGATCGTCCTCGGCCTCGAGCAGACCACCGTCGACCACGATGACGATGTGCACCAGGTTGATGTTGGCAGGCTGATTGCGGGAGTACCGAACACGGTTGGCCAGCAACGGATGCAGGCCCGCCATCGCCTCGCGGATCGAGCCGTAGAACATGCGCTGGGTGCCGATGCCGTCCTGCGCGTCGGGGTGCTGGGTGTGTGGCAACCATTTGGTCCACTCCCACTCACGTGCGGTATCCGGGCCGCAGACCACGGCGACGAGCACCTGATCGGGCGCCTGGAACATGCACAGCTGCAACAACATTGCGCGAGTCATTTCCCTGGCCTCGACCCGATCGCCGTCCAGGGCGATGGTCGCGAAGCCCTTCACCGCGATCGCGGTCGGCAGGTCGGGGACCGTCGAGTGGGCGCGCACGAAACGGCGCAGCGACACCGCGGCGATCGGCTCGAGCTCTTCGACCGGGCCGGTCTCCGGCGCGACCAGGCGAGTGGCGAGGCGCTGACCACCGATACCGATGCGGGCGTGGCAGAAGTCCTTGTCCCCCGCTCGCCGCTCCCACATCCGGCTGGTACCTGCGAGCATCCAGATCAGGCCGGGCTCCGGGTGGCTCCATTCGACGGAAGCGCGCTGCTGCCTTGCGGTGTCGTCGACGTCCTTGCGCACCTGATCGAGATAGCGCAGATAGTCTTTGCGGTCTTCGTTCGCTTCGGCGGCCTTCTGCCCCTTGCCACCGCCCTGACCGGCGAACATGCCGACCATGGAGAAGACCATCATCATCGGGAACATCATCGTCATCGGGTTCGATGCGATGCCACCGCCCTGGGTGAACATCAGAGCCATCATCCCGACCATGCCGACGACCATCACGACCGGCATCAGCTTGCTGAGCAAACTGCCCGGCGTCACCCGGGGAATCTCGGGCGGCGGCTGCAGGGTGACTTCACCACCGGGAGAACGCGGCATCTCTCGTCGCGCACGGCGCTGGAACCGGACGGTACTCATCGGACGAGAAATCCCCCTTAACGCAGCTGTACTTCGGCCTCAGTGTAGAGCCGGCAGCTGACATGTCGTACAGTTCGACCAGCATTCTGCTGCCCGAACCGTGGGTTCGCAAGCTCGGCCCTTGGGTATGCCGATTGCGGAAACACGAGGTAGAAGACGAGTTGGGGGAAGCTTGACGCACGCGCGCCTTGACCACATCGACGAAGAGTCCTCGCGCGGAATCGTCCGTGCACCGGATCTGGCTCGGGTGACGATTCTGGCCAAACACACTCAAGTGGATATGGCGATCCCGGTCGACGTGCCTGTCGCCCTGGTGATTCCGAGCGTCGTCGACATGGTCGCCCAACACAGCCGCACCAACGATTTCGACAACGAGGGCGAGCGCTTCGAGCCCGCCGAGTGGGTGCTCGCCCGGATCGGCCATCCCCCGTTCTCCAACTCGCTGAGCCTCGGCGAACACGGTGTCCGCGACGGCGAGCTGCTGATGCTCGAAAGTGCTTCGCACACAGCGCCGACGCCGCTGTTCGACGACATCATGTACAACGTCGCGATCGCGGACACCGACCACTACCGCAGCTGGACTCCGAAGGTCGCGCGCCTCACCGGCTCCCTCATCGCCGCGGTCACCATGATCGTCGGCTGTCTCGGTCTGCTGCTGTCCAAAGACGCGCTACCCGGCTATGTGAGCGGGTCGATCGCGCTGGCGGTCGCCATCCTGCTCGTCGTCTCGGGCATGGTGCTCAGCCGCATGTACGGCGACACCGGCACCGCGCTCGTGCTCGGTGGTTGCGCGCTGCCCGCCGCGTTCAGCGCGGGCATGCTACTGGTGCCCGACGATTACAACTGGGCACACATCCTGCTCGGCTCGGTCCTGCTCGGCGCCACCGCGATCCTCGCGTGGCGCGTCACCGGTGTCGGGCTGGCACTGTTCATCGGCGCGAGCACGCTTGCGGTGTACGCGGTTCCGGCCGCGATGGTCGGCCTGCTCACCGAGCAGTCGGTACCCGCCATCGGCGCGGTCGCCGCCGCCCTCGGACTCGGCGGGCTCTCACTGGCGCCCCGGGTTTCGATGCTGCTCGCCAAACTCCCGCTACCACCGGTGCCTTCGCCCGGCACGCCGATCGACCCGACCGAAGCCGACCCGGACGACCACCGCGCCCTGCCGACCATGGACGCACTGCGGGTCAAGTCGGAACGGGCCCGCATGTACCTCGGCGGACTCGTCGCGGCGACCACGCTCATCACCGTCGCGGGTTCGCTGGCGGCCACCGACCCCGACGCCGAAAGTCCCTACTGGCAGGGCATCGCGCTCGCACTGGTCTGCGCGATCGTGCTGATGTTCCGCAGCCGCACCTACGCGGGCGCCGAACAGGCCGTGGTGCTGATCGCGGGCGGCGCGGCCATCGTGCTGATCATGCTTGTCGGCGCGAGCATCGGTATGGAGCAGCCGTTGGTGATCTTCGGCGTAGCGATGGTCATTCTGATCGCCGCGATGATTCTCGGCATCATCATCCCGAATCAGTCGGCGACGCCGCCGATGCGGCGCGGTGTCGAACTGCTCGAGTACGCATTCGTCGCCGCCGTACTGCCGCTGGTGTTCTGGGTGGCCTCGCTCTACTCGCTCGTTCGCGGGCTGTGAGGGCGCCATTGCGCGTCGCGGTCGTTGCCGTAACGCTCTGTCTGAGTGCGTCATTCGGCCTCGGTGCGGGTCACGGTGTGGCACACGCCGACCGCCCGCCCGCAGTGAACCCGGCGTTGCAGCCCGCAGGCGATCCCGCCGTACCACCCGAGAAGACCGAGCGACCACCCAACTCCAACTGCGCGGACACCGGTTCTGGCGGCGAAGGACCGACGATGCCCACCGCTCAGCGATCGCTCGACCTTAATCGCGCATGGCAGTTCTCCCGTGGCGAGGGCCAGTTGATCGCGGTGATCGACACGGGTGTGGCCCGTCATCCTCGATTGCCAGGGCTGGACGCGGCAGGTGACTTCGTTGCGAATACAGGTGACGGCACTGAGGACTGCGATGGGCACGGCACCTTCGTCGCCGGCCTGATAGCCGCGTCCGAAGTCGATGGGCAGGGGTTCGCCGGTGTTGCACCGGAAGCGCGGATCATGACCATTCGCCAGACCAGCACGAAATATCAGAGGGACGGCCTTGCGAAGCAACGCAATCCCGACGATTTCCCCAAGGGCTACGGGGACCTGGGCACCATGGCTTCGGCGATCGTGCGAGCCGCTGACCGCGGCGCCACGGTGATCAATATTTCCGAGGTTTGGTGCGGATCCGAAAACCCTGCGGCAGACGGCAAAGTAGGCGCCGCCCTTCGCTACGCCACGATAGAGAAGAACGCCGTCGTCGTGGTCGCCGCAGGCAACAACGACAATTGCCAGACCGACAATCCGGTGATCGACCCGCTCGACCCGACGGCCGACCCGTGGAGCAAGGTCAAAATGAATGTCAGCCCAGCCCGCTGGGACGACTATGTGCTCGCCGTCGGGTCGATCGACTCGAACGGCGCACCATCCAAGTTCACCGTGCCCGGCCCCTGGCTGAGCGTGGCCGCGCCCGGCGAGAATATGGTCTCCCTCAATCCGCGCAGTGACGGCACCGCGGTCAGCGCGGCGAATCAACAGGGTGAGCAGAGGCCGATCAGTGGCACCAGCTTCGCAACTCCGTTGGTGTCCGGCGTTGTCGCGCTTGTCCGAGCCCGGTTCCCCGAACTGAGTGCGCTGGAGGTCATCAAGCGCATCCAGGCCACCGCGCACTCCCCCGCCGAGGGATGGAACCCCTACATCGGCTACGGCGCGGTCGATCCGATAGCAGCGCTGACCGACCAGGTGAGCGACGCGACGCTGCCGCCCAAGCGGCCGAGCACGGGTAAGAGCAAACAACTCCCGTTGCCGCCGACCATTCCGGCCCCGGATCACGGCGCCCGCAACGTCGCGCTGATCGGTACCGGCGTTATCGGCGGGACACTGATCCTCGGCTTCCTTGCGTCGTTCCCGATTCGACGTAGATTCGGACTCAGCTCTAACGACATGTGACAACCTGCCGCAGCAAGCGGCTGCGGAGAATGAATGCACGTGAGGGTCCCAGCACACACATTGTGCCGAGACCCTCACGTGGGTTTCTGATCAGCGAACCGAGCAATAGCCGCAATTCCGCTCGGGTGAGCCCTATCGGCTCGACTCAGTAGGAAGTTTTTGGCGTCAGCTCCGCCCGACCGTCCGACATCGGTGAACAACCCCAATATTTGTGTTCCTGATGGGCGTCGAGATCGCTGTAGCATTCCGCCATAGAATCGTACTTCTCGTGACCGGTGATAGTGCCGTTATGCGCGTATGCCGCACCGGCGCCAACGATTCCGGCCGCTCCCACGCCGAGCGTTGCCACGGCCGCGAACGACGCGATCACTCGATAGATCTTGATCATTGCCACTCCCTCTTCTGATCCTGAGCTGCGAATACCGCTCACCAGACGAGTTGTTTCCGGCTGTAAAGATCCTTGCGCTGCGGTGGAATTCACTGTCGAACCCATCGACACGCACTCTCCACTCCAGAAATCAGCTCATCACTATCTCTGACGTAGGGCAATCAAGATCGGTTCCGTGGAAACCCCAACATTTTCGATCGGTCGCCGGACCGCGGCTCACTTAATAGATGCGACAGGCTGTTTCGCTGGCGACGGGTCCGCAGCGATGCCGTCGTGCGCGACCATCGCCTCTTCCCTGCCGAGGCTGGGGCCGGAGGCGAGCAGGCCGACAATCGGCCATGGCGCGGGTTCGGGCTTCACGCCCGCCTCGGTATCCATCCCGAGCGCCTTGGCGGCGTCGGCGTTCTTGATGCCGTAGCGGACTCCGGTGTCGGCGATATAGAACTGGCTGTCCTTGCGGCGGCTATCGATTTCGATGCCGGTGCTCTGGATGAACGCGCCGGTGCCTGGCTTGATGTACACCGAGTCGGCATTGACCCCGGAACCGTCCGCCTGCGCGAGCGGCACCAGTTTGGCCTTCTCCGGAATCGGCAGGGCCACACCGGTGATCACCGAAAGCTCGGCACGGTTGCCGTCCTTGTTGTCAGCAGCCGCGGCAATCGGTTTCCAGGACAGGCAGCCGACCGGCTGGTCCCTGGCTTGGATGATGGTCGGCGCTGTGTGTGGATAGAGCTCCACGCGCAAAGCGTGCGAGACGTTCGCATTGGTCTTGTCGATCTGATCGATCGTGGTGGTAGTCGCCGCGGACCGGTAGCGGTTGCGGATGATCTTGGCGGTCAAGGGAGAAATCTGCTGCAACCCGTCCGGCAGGACCACGTGGTAGATACCGGGCTCGGTGGGTACCTCCACTACATCACCGACCCGATGGTTGGCGACCGCGTAGTTCACCGCCGCGCCCGGGTCGTCGATCTTGGGCGGAATGATCGGCAACACTTCGGGAATCGTGTTGAGCAGGCCTACGCCGATCGGGCGTGGAGCCATGCCGGTGATGTTCAGCGCGTCGGTGACAGCGCGGTCGGTCATGTCGACTCGGGCGCGTCGGTTTTCGTACACCAGATACGCCGAGTCCTTGCCCTGCACCAGCAGGGCCTTGTCCCTGCCCATGACCGAAGCCTTTTCGCCGAGCTCGGGGTCACCGGCGAGCACCGAGGTGGTGAGGTCCTTGCTGCCGTCGTTCTTCAGCTGATCGCAGACGGTCCAGGCGCGGCCTTTGCCGTCCTTCTCGAATCGCAGCGAGGCGGGCGCACCGGGAATGCCGATCAGCTGACCGCGCGGCTTCTTACCGAGTTCGGAGTCCTTCACAACCGCGGGCTTGGCCGGCTCCCCCGCCGCCAGCCGAGCCGAAGCGAGGTTCAGCGCGGGATGCACTACGTCATCGATGACGACATAGACGCCACCGGATTCCTTGCCGATCAGGATCTTGTTGGTGCCGATCTTGTCCTGTGGGCGCAGCAGCGCGAGCACACCGCAGCCTGCCAACACAACGACGGCCAGCACCAGCCCGGCCGCATAGGCACGCGACTGCGAGCGCATCGGATCGTGCAGCATCCGCACGTCCCTGCGGACCAGCGCATGCTCCATCCGCCGGACCAGGAAGCGATAGCCACTGACCTGCCAGCGAGTAGTGGGTTTTGAAGGCATGTTTCCTCCCCCGAACAGTGCTCACGTTCGCGGAACACAGTACAGTTCCCGAGGACTCTTGTTCAGCTCGGCCGGTAGGAAACGGCCGATATCGGGTACTTGGGGGACGACGATGGCCGAATCTGCCGGCGCGGGACCACGCCCGCTCCTAGGGCGCATCTCGCTGCAGAATCTGCTTGTTGCACAAGTGATCGGACTCGTAGCCGGACTGCTCGCACTGCTCGTCGGACTTGCGGCGCTGCCTGCTCTCGCCGCGGCCGTTGTCGCCGCTCTGCTACCGCTCATCCCCGTTGCCAAACGGACCCTGCTGGACTGGATCAGCACCTGGTGGCGCTATGCCACGCGCAGTGACTACGAGATCGGCGACACCGTCGATTTCCGTGGTACCGACGGTCGTTCGCTCGGGCTGTACTGGGACGGAACACGTGTTGTCACGGTTGTCGAGGTGCTCGCCCCCAAGGGTGGGCTGACCCGGATCGCCCGCACGACGGTGCACGCCTCGCACCTGCTGCCACTGCCCGAGCTCGCCAAATGCCTCAACCAGCACGACATTCTGCTCAGCGGTATCGACATCATCAGCCACGGACACCGCAGCCGCTCCGGCACACCGGCGGGCAAGATCTACGAATCGCTGCTCGGGCCGTTGCCTGCCACCGCGCATCGCACGGTGTGGCTCGCCATCAGCTTCGACGCGATCGCCTGCCCGGAGGCCGCGGCCCGCCGCGGCGGCGGCAGCGAGGGCGCCTCGCGTGCGGTAACCATTGCGACACAACGCATTATGCGCGCACTCGAAGACGCCGACTGCGGTGCCCGCATCCTCACCGCGCCGGAAATCCGCAAGGCGGTCCTGCAGATCACCGCCGGTTACGACCCGCGCACGCTGACCCACCGCTGGCGCTACGCGGAGATCGGCAACAACGTCAACATCGGCAGCGCGGTCGACCCGAAGCGGCTCGGCTCCGATCTGCTCGCCCAGCTGTGGGTGGCGCCCTCGCGCGGCACCACGGTCGCGGTGCGGCTGCGTCCCGGTAGTTCGGCCGAGTCGGTGAGCATCGGCGCGGCCTGGCGGCTGACCGCACGGGAGCTGCCGGAGCGGACCGAACTCAAGGGCCTCATCTCGATGAACGGCCGCCACCGCGACGGACTGCTCGCCCATCTCCCGCTGGCCATCCCGGCTCTGGACGACACCGTGCCGGTGGCCGAGTACCCGATCGATGTGATCGGCGCGCTGCACCTGCCGTCGTCGGGCTGCGGTCAGCTGATCGGCTCGGACGACGAGGGTCAGGGTGTCGCGGTGCGAATCGTCGGCACCGGTATCTCCACCGTGTATGTCGCGGGCGAGCTATATCTGGCGCAGCAGTTGGTGTTCCGCGCACTCGCGGTCGGCGAGCGCATTCTGGTGCGCACCGACCGGGCGCACGCGTGGGAGAACCTGGTGAACACCATCGCGAACCCCGAGCGACTCACCCTCGCGGTCGAAACACACCAGTCCGACGCGGGTTTCACGGCCACCGTGGTCGACGGGGTGCTCGCACCCGCGCCGCATGCCGGTGTTACCACGATCTACGTCACCGGCGATCCGATGGGCTGGCCCGCCACCCGTCCCGACCTCTCGATCCACCAGCCCGGGGCCATCGGCAATCACGTCATCCTGCGGACCGGCACCGCGCAGGTCGACCTCACCCTGGTCTCCATCCCCCGCGAGGCCACCTATATCGGCCATCCGCGCGGCCGCCGGGCAATGGCGGGTAGCGCGGGATGAGTCCGCGTAGGCACGCGACGTTCGTTCTGTATTACAGGTGTTGAGGCGCGACCTACCTCGCTTCGCCCGGCCCGATGCGGGCCTGCTGTCGCCGGACGACCAACTACTGCGGCCACTGCCGCGCCCACATAGCTTCTGAGTTAATCGAGATCCGTCGAGCGCAGTCATATGGTGACGCCGGGCGGCGTGTCGTGCCGCGTTTCGACTGCGCTCGGCGGGCGATCCGGACCCAACAGCACAGCAACCTATCTGGATGGCGCGGATCGGTGGTGCGGTTATCCCGGGTAGGGATCGGTGGTGCGGGCAGCGCGCAATGTTCGGGCCCACCAGGCCAGTTGGCGAATCATACGGTCGGCGGCGTCGATGGCGGCGCCGTCGTGGGTCTCCCCAGCTGCGTCGAACCGCTTCTTCGCCTGGTGGAAGCTGACCGTTTCACGGATGGAGACCATGTGAATTTCGGCGACTACCTGACGCAGCTGTTCGACGGCGCGTAGACCGCCGGAAAGGCCACCGTAGGCGACAAAGCCGATCGGTTTGGCCCGCCATTCCCGTTTCGCCGTGTCGAAGGCGGTTTTCAGCGAGGCCGGATAGCCGTGGTTGTACTCGGAAGTGATCGCCACGAAAGCGTCGGCCGCGGCCAGCCTGGCACGGTATGCCTCGGCCGTCGGAGTGTCGATGAGATCGACCGGCAGCGGAGTGTCGATGAGATCGATAACGCCCGTGTCGAATTCGGGATTCACCCGCACCGTCCGCAGGAACCAGTCGGCGACGACCGGGGCGAAACGCTCCGGCCGCACACTGGCCACGATCACTTCGAGCCGCAACGGGTTGTCCACAGCGTGAGCCTATCGCCGCAACATGACAGCGACGAGCGGCACACCAGCGTGAGCGCTACCCGACGTGTCCCGCAGCCATGGGCCCCCACCGAGCTTCTGGTCCGAGGTAGAGCTGCTCGCACGGAAGTCGAGGTAGGCCGTCTGCGGTGCCGGGGACCACCGACACGCTGTCTATGTAGTGGTGGATCGACTCGTCCCACGCGGGATAACGTGGCGCTCCAGATTCTGCGGTCTGACGCAGGATTTCCTGGCGGCATCTCGATGCCGCCGTTTGTGATTCTGAACTTCGGCGAGACGGCACCCAGTGAGCCCACTGAACCTCCCGTCGTATTTCTTGAAGGAGTAGTGGGCAGCTACCGAGGCCCGCACCCACGTGGCTGCCTCCGCGGTCGCGTTGATCGACCGGACCACTCCGGGCGGCCGGACCACTCGGCTGAGTCGGCCCACACGGCCGACCCACTCCACTCGAAGGCGAACGCCCCTCGATCGACAACCTTTCGATCGATGACTCAGGGCAGCTCGAACGGCAGCGTCACACCCCCGTGCACACTGCACTTCGCGCAGGTGTCGGTGTGCGGAACGGCCGACACCGAGCGGCGGATCAGCTCCTTGAACGGACCGAGGTTTTTCTTGAACTCGGCGAAGACGTCGGTGGCATGCACACCGTCGCCCTCCTCGACGCCCGCATCCAGGTCGGTCACCAAAGCGACTGCGGCGTAGCACATTTCCAATTCGCGAGCGAGGACCGCCTCGGGATGGCCGGTCATATTCACCAGTTCCCAGCCCTGGGCGGCGAACCAGCGACTCTCGGCCCTGGTGGAGAACCGGGGACCCTGCACGACGACCATGGTGCCCGACGACTTCATCGGCAGCTCATCGGTCGCGGATTTCGTTGCGGCGGAACGCAATTCTTCGCAGTAAGGATCGGCGAAGGAAACGTGCACACCGCCGCCGTCGAAGTAGGTCTGCGGCCGCCCCGACGTGCGGTCCACCAGCTGATCGGGTACCGCGACGGTACCGGGCCCCCAGTCCGCGCGCAGGCTACCGACCGCACACGGGGCGAAGATCCGACGCACCCCGAGCGAGCGCAGCGCCCACATATTGGCCTGGTACGGCAGTGTGTGCGGGGCGTACTCGTGCTGCTTGCCGTGCCGCGGCAGGAACGCCACCGGACGACCCTCCACTTCGCCGATCGCGATCGGCGCACTCGGCTTGCCGTAGGGGGTGTCGACCTCGACGGCGGTCGCCTCGTTGTCGAAGAAATCATAGAAGCCACTACCGCCGATGACGGCGATCGCGGGCCGGGCATGCGAACTCATGCACATGATTGTCCCGCCCGGCTCCACGTGCCGCCCCGAAGGGTCCCCGTCCGCACCTCGGACGCCCCGAGCCCGGTCATGACGTCGGCACCGTACCGGCTCTCGCAGCGACGGCCTCCCGGGCGATCGACCGGGCGCCGACCTGACAAGTCGCCCAATCCGTTGTACCCTAGGGGGGTATTAATCCGATCAGGCCGGAGAGATCCGGCAGGCAGCGAGGAGACAGCCGGTGACACCCACCCCGTCGCACGACACCGCGGCCACGCAGGACCACGCCGCCCACGATCACTCCAGCCACGGCTACATCACGGCCAAGGACGACTACCTCAAGCGACTGCGCCGGATCGAGGGGCAGGCCCGTGGACTACAGCGCATGGTCGAGGAGGAAAAGTACTGCATCGACATCCTTACCCAGGTCTCCGCGATGACCAAGGCGTTGCAGGCGGTCGCCATGGGCCTGCTCGAAGACCACATCAGCCACTGTGTTGTCGATGCGGCGGTCGCCGGTGGCCCCGAAGCCGACGCCAAGATCAAAGAGGCCACCGACGCCATCGCCCGCCTGGTCCGGTCCTGAGGGTCCGCTATCGCGACATCGGTCGTGCCGGTGACAGCTTCGCGGCACGCGGATCTGCGATCACCTCGACGTCGGCCTGCCTACCCGATCGCAACAGCGCCAACGCGAAACACGTCAGTGCACCGACATTGACGACCGCACGCGCGATGTTCCACGCCACCCACGGCCCTTCGAACTCGGCGCGCACGGCGGCCGGATCCGCGATCGTCGCCGGATCACCCGCCGCGGCGAGCTTGTCGTTCAAGGGCACGTTCGCGCCACTGGTGATCAGGAACATCACCAGATAGCAGACGAATCCGGCGATCGCCCAGTACCGCACCGCCGGGTCGCCGGAGCGCCAATTCGCCACCACCGCGGCGAGTCCGGCCACCAGCCCACCCATGAACATGGTCATGAACAGCGGATTCACTATGGCCACATTGATGTTCTGCATGACCTCGACGAATGCGGCATCGCCGCTGCGTTTCAGGCCGGGCATCACCGAATAGGCGAACGCGGCGAACAACCCGGCCATCAGTCCGGCCGTCACTGCCGCAAGAACCAGCGTGCTCGATCGCAACGCCTTCATGGCGCGACTCCGCTCCCGCACGCGGCCCTCATTCGGCATCCCAGACACCGTCGGCCGCCGCTGCTTTCACGTACTCGGCGAAATCCCGCGGCGGACGGCCGAGACCGCGCTGCACACCGTCGCCGAGATAGGCGTTGCGGCCATCCAGAACCGTGGTGAACAGATAGCCGAGGAACTCGATCAGGTAATCGGGCACCTGAGCCTCGGCCAATGCGGCCGCATACTCCGCCGGCGACACCTGGACGTACTCGATCGAACGCCCGGTGGCCGCGGCGATTTCGGCGACCGCCTCGGCGAAGGTGAGCATGCGTGGTCCGGTCACCTCATATATCTGGCCGGCATGTCCTTCCTCAGTCAGCGCGGCCACCGCGAGATCGGCGATGTCATCGATATCGATGAACGGCTCCGGGACCGCCCCGACCGGCAGCACCAGCTGTCCGGCCCGCAGCGGGGCAAGAAACTCGCCCTCACTGAAGTTCTGGGCGAAGAAGCTGGACCGGATCACCGTCAGGTCCAGCCCCGCCTCGGCCAGCGCCTGCTCCGCGGCCTGCGCCTCCTCCTCACCGCGCCCCGACAGCAGCACCAGCCGCCGCACGCCCGCGGTCGCGGCCATCTCGCCGAAGGCACGCACCGCCTCCGGGGCACCCGGCACCGCGAGATCCGGCTGGAAGGAGACATACACCGCGCGCACATCCAGCAGCGCAGGCGCCCAGCTCGCCGGGTTGTCCCAATCGAACGGCGGGTCGACGGAGCGAGAGCCGACGCGCACCGGAGCCCCGATGGCTCGTAGCCGCTCGACGATCCGGCTGCCGGTCTTGCCTGTGCCGCCGAGCACAAGGATGTATTCGGAGGTTCTACTCATGGATCGGTGTTCCTCACTTCACGTGGACAACTACCTTTTCAAGGATTAAGAAGGGTGTTCCTGGGAACAACAACGCGTTATGCAACAACCGTTTAGGCCCACTCAACGATCGACTGGAGGGCCATGGAGCGGCATGAGATCGAGGCGTTCCTGACGCTGGCGGACGAGCTGCATTTCGGCAGAGCGGCCGAACGGCTCCGGGTGTCGCCGAGCCGGATCACCCAGATCATCCAAAGCCTCGAACGCCGAATCGGCGCACCGCTTTTCGAACGCACCAGCCGCCGCGTGACCCTCACCCCCATCGGGCAGCTACTGCGCGAGGATCTGCTCCCGGGGCACCAGCGGATTCAGCGGGCCATCCAGCGCGCCACCGCCGAGGGCCGCGGCGTCACCGGTGTGCTGAACGTCGGATTCAACGGTGCCGCCGCCGGTCAGCTGATTCTGGAGACGACCAAGCACTTCCGTACGGCACACCCCGGCAGCGAGGTGAATATCCGAGAGGTACAGGTCAACGACGGTCTCGACGGCTGGCGCAACGACGCCTTCGACATGGTGCTGATCGGCCGTCCGATCGATGAGCCCGACCTGGTCACCGGCCCAACCCTGATCAGTGAAGCGCGGATGCTCGCGGTGTCCACCCGGCATCCGCTGGCCGGGCGCGCCTCGATCTCGCTGGAGGATCTCACCGAGGTTACCCTGGTGCGGCTGCCGACGACACTGCCCGACTCGGTCGTGCAGGACCGGGTCCCATCGCACACGCCCAGTGGCGCGCCGATCGCGCACGGCAGGCGCGCCCAGACCTTCCAGGAAATCCTCACGCTCGTCGGCGCGGGCGAGGGCGCATTCATCGTTGGAGCCCAGGTCACCCGCTTCTACCTCCGACCGGACGTCACCTACCTCCCGTTCGACGACGCCCCGCCTGTCGAGTGGGGGTTCGTGTGGCGCAGCTCCCGGGAGACAGCCAGAGTTCGAGCGTTCAACGACGCCGCGGTGGAGACGAGCAAGAACCGTCAGCACTGATCCCGCTGTGGAGCAACGAGATGCTGCAGAACCCGCAGTGGGAGAGGTCAACCTCGCGTTCCCACCTAGCATGTGGTCGCCTACCTTGCTACCGTCCGAAGGCATTTTCAGGACCGGGTGACTGCGAGGGCAGCGCACGAGCACATGGCCGAGAATCAAAGGGGCCGTTGGCTTCTACTCATCGTCATCACGGCGGTGATGTGATCATCGCGATGTTCGTTCACACGACCGCGCCCGAGATTGTGGCCAACGCGTTTCTTCCGATCTCGGGTTCTCCTTCGGTCAGATCACCGGTCGAGGTAGTCGGACAGCGGAATGAGCCCCTCTCAACCGTGTCGGCGCCGATACACCGCTGCCGCACCGGGATGCAGCGGTACCGAACCCGTTCCGATCAGTGAGCGGGCATCCAGGAATTGGGTGCCCGCGGCCTCGGCCGGGACCAGCGCGTCGGCGGAGGAAACCAGCAGGTCGACGATCGCCGCCGCGGCCTCGTCCGGCAGCGACGGCGCGGCGAGCAGCAGATTCGCGACGCCCACCGTGTGCACCGCGAGGCCACCGGGATAGGCATCAGCGGGAATCTCGACGCGGTCGTAGAGGTAGCCGAACCGCTCTCGCATCGGCACCGCCAACTCACCCAGGTCGACCAGGCGCATCCGCCGCGGTACCTCGAGCGCGCTGGTGGGCACGCCGCCCGCCCAGAGCAGCGCGTCGATTTCCTCGGAGTCCAACGCCGCCACCGCCTCCCGCAACGGCCGGTGCGCGATCGACACATCCACCGCCGGATCCAAGCCCGCGGCCCACAACAGCCGCTCGCCGGTGACCGCGGCACCCGAGCCCGCGGCTCCGAGGTTGACCCGAGTGCCGCGCAGGTCGGCGACGCGGTGAATGGGACTGTCCGCCCGTACCGCGAGCTGCAGATAGTTCTCGTAGACGCGCCCGAGCGCCAGCACCCGATCGCGCTCCCCCACCGAATCCGACAGCGTCAGTGCCGCATCCACCTCGCCCGCAGCAAGGCGCGCGAGATTCTCCTGCGAGCCCGAGGTTGTCACCGGTTCGATCCTTACCCCACCCGCCTGTTCCGCGACTGCCGCGAGTAGCCGAGCGAAGGCATGGTAGAGCCCACCCGCCTCACCAGAAGCCAACCGTACGTTGACACCACCCGCGTCCGCGCCGCATCCCGAAATCCCCGCAATGGCCCCGAACATGGCCAGCGCCAAAAAATTCCGACGCCGCATCACCGCTCGACCACCCTCGGTAGACGGATACGGATCGCGAGGCCGTGCGGGTCGACCGGCTCGACGGTCAACGTGCCGCCGCGGGCCTGGGTGAGGGCGGCGGCGATCGGGAGACCGAGGCCAGAGCCGCCCGCGGGTGCGGTGACGCCACGGTAGAAGCGGGTGACGAGTCTGTCGATCTCCTCAGGGGCTACTCCGGGGCCGTCGTCGCGGACGGTCACCGTCACCCAACCGGGCTCGGTGGCGACGACAATCGCGGTGTGTGCGCCGGAGCCCGCGTAGCGGCACGAATTGCTCAGGGGCACATCGAGTATCTGCGCGAGGACGTCCGCGGGAACCGCAACGTCCGCGCCATGTCGATCGACCTGCCAGTCGCTCGAAGCATCGTATTCAGCGACCCGCGAGTCGCTGGTCGCGTGAGTGGCGGCGACCGGTAGACGGCTGACGACATCGCCTCCGACCACCGGCTCGCCCCACGCACCCAGGTGCATGCCCGCACTCTCGAAAGCGGAGTGCCACGCATCGATCCGATCGGCGACTACTTGCACTGCGTCGCAATGGTTTTCAGCGCTACCGGCGGTGTGCGCAGCTTCGAAGGCGGCGGGGGTCTCGGCTACCGCCAGGCTGAGTAGGCCGTCGAGTAGCGCGGTCAGGCGTTCGACCTCGGCACTCGCGCGGTGGAAGGTTGCCGTCGCACCTTCCGGGATGGCGGGCTCCAGCGAATCGAGACGAATCGTCAAAGCCGCCAGCGGGTTACGCATGGCGTGGGCGGTGTCGGCGACGAGCTGACGTTGGGCGTCCGCCGAGTCGGCGACGGCAAGCGCCATGGCGTCGAACGATTCCGCGACGGCCCGCATTTCGGGCGGCCCGCCGTGGCGGCGGGCGATGGAGGGTGCGACTACTTCGGTGCGCGGTTTCGGCAGTGACGCGGTCAGGTCCGCGACCGCGTGCGATAACGCGGCCAGCGGTCGCAGCACCCAGCGGCTCAGGGTCAGTGCCAGCAGCGTGAATACCACCATGGCGACAACGGCTCCCGCCGCGATCACCGCCCATGCCTTCGCGATATCGGCGCGCGCCCGCGCAGTGGACGCCTCGATCACTACGGCACCATTGACCTGCACGCCGGTCCCGACCGGTCGAGCGACCAGCATGGTCGGCGCGCCCCACGGCATCAGCCGGTTGATCGGCTGCGGTCGCTGATTTCGGCGCGCGGCGGCCACCGCGGCGACGATGGCGGAATCATCGATATCCACGGCCGCATTGACCGTCGGCGCGCCGCGCGCGTCTACCACGAGCACAGGCTCGCCGTAGAGCTCGTGGTAGCGGCCGACCTCCTCGGCCAGCGCACGGACATCCCCGTCCGCGGCCGCGGCATCAGCCAGGGTGGCGAAACGATCGGCGTCACCGGAACGGCCGAGTACCAGCTCCTGGGTCCGGCTGGTGGCGAAGGTCAGCGACAGCGGCACCGCGAACGCGAGCACCGCGAGCGCCGCGAACACCGTCAACGCGATCAGTAGCCGTCGACGCATCCCGGCTCCACTCCCCGGCTCATTGTCCCCACCGATAGCCGTAGCCGCGGATGGTGGTGATCAGACCGGGCCTGGCCAGCTTCGCGCGCAGTGCGGTCATGTGCACGTCCAGCGACCGCGACACCGCGACGAACGCGTCACCCCAGATGCGGTCCATCAGTTGCTGGCGGCTCACCGCGGCGCCCGGCCGCTCGACGAGCACCTCCACCAACTCGAACTCCTTCTGCGTCAACGCGAGCGGCGCCCCACCGACCTCGACCACCCTGGCAACGAGATCCACCCGCACATCCCCCGTGACCACCTCCACGCGCATCGGCTCCGCCGCCACCGCCGCGCGCCGCATGACCGTCTCCAGCCGAGCCATCAACTCGGCGATCCGCGGTGGCTTCACCAGGTAGTCGTCGGCGCCGCCGCGCAGCCCGCGCACGATGGAGCGTTCGTCGCTGCGGGCGGTCAGGATCAGCACCGGTACCGAGCTCACCTCACGCAGCTGCCGCAGTACCTGCAGCCCGTCGGCGTCGGGCAGGCCGAGATCGAGGATCACCGCGTCGTAGCCGCGATGCGCGATCAGCAGATCCACGCCCCTTCGCAGGCGTTCGGCGCGGTAGCCGCGGGCGTTGAGCGCCTCTACCAGGGCGTCGCCAACACCGTCGTCGTCTTCGACCACAGCAAGCCGCACGCGCCGATCCTCCCACAGGCGACGATCGGCGGGTGCGCGCACAACCTCGTTGACCACAGCCGTCAGGGGCGTGCGGGCGCGAGCTTCCGTTCTTTATCCGGCTTCCGTTCTGTATCCGGCGCGGACGCGGCGGCCGACGCCGATGCCTCGGCGTCGATGGTCGACTCCGTCGACGTTTCCCGCATGAAGTAGTACGTGACCAGCGAGATTCCGATGCAGCCCGCGACGTACCAGAAGAACAGCGACTCGTGGCCCGCCTTCTTCAGTGCGACCGCGATCATCTCCGCGGTGCCGCCGAAGATGGCGACCGTCAGCGCGTATGGCAGGCCGACGCCGAGCGCGCGGATCTTGGTCGGGAAAAGCTCGGCCTTCACGATCGCGTTGATCGAGGTGTAGCCGGTGATGATGACCAGCGCAACCATCATCAGCGCCCACGCGCCGATCGGGTTCTTCGTATGGGCGAGCACAGTCATGATCGGCACGGTCAACAGGGTTCCTGCGACACCGAAGAACATCAGCAGCTTGCGCCTGCCGATCCGGTCCGACAGCGCACCGGACAACGGCTGCAACACCACGAACGCCAGCAGCGCGACGAAGTTGATCCACGCCACCGTCGGCTTGGAGATGCCGGAGGTATAGATCATGAACTTCTGCATGTAGGTGGTGTAGGTGTAGAACGCCACGGTGCCGCCTAGGGTCAGGCCCATCACCAGCAGGCACTCCCGGGGATACTGCAGCAGCATCCGCAGCGAGCCACGCGGCGGCGCGGGCTTGCCGCTCGCGGCTGCCGTGTCGATCCGCTCGGCCGCGATGACGGCCTCGAACTGCTCGGACTCGTCCATGCTGCGCCGCAGCCACATCACCACCAGCGCACTCGCCGCGCCGATGACGAACGGAATCCGCCAGCCCCAGTTATCCATCTGGGCGTTGTCGAGGAACTGCTGCAGGACGATCTGCACACCCAGCGCGACCAACTGGCCCGCGACCAGGGTGACGTACTGAAAGCTCGAGTAGAACCCACGCTTGCCCGCAGAAGCCACCTCCGACAAATACGTTGCGCTGGTGGCGTATTCACCGCCGACCGACAACCCTTGTAGCAGCCGGGCCAGCAGCAGGATGATCGGGGCGGCGAGTCCGATCGTCTGATACCCGGGGGTCAGCGCGATCAGCAACGAGCCCGACGCCATCACGCTGACCGACAGGGTCAGCGCCGAGCGGCGGCCGAACCGGTCGGCGTAGCGGCCGAGCAGCCAGCCGCCGATCGGACGCATCAGGAAGCCGACCGCGAACACCGCGGCGGTCGACAACAGCCGTGCCGCCGGATCATCAGCGGGGAAGAATGTTTTCGCGAAGTACACACTGAAAGCCGCGTAGACATACCAGTCGTACCACTCGACGAGATTGCCGACAGATCCGCGAAGCACGTTCGCAATCACCCGGCGCTCGCTCACGGGCTGTGTCTTGGTCACAAGATCTCCTTCATCGACGCATCAGCGCGTCAGGTGAGATCGAGTGTGTCTGCTGTCACAGTCGCCGGGGAATGGTCCTGGTGGGTTTCTTACAGTCCCTTAGGACGATCGACTCGGCGAAATCTCCTGGTCGCGGACTACCGCGGGAGCAACGGCACCGCCGCGGTCGCCGCCCGGCGCGGCCACATCCGCGGCGGTGCGGCTGGATCACGCAGGCACCGAACTGTTCGGCCTCGGCGCCGCGCACTTCGACGGATTTGCGTCAGATGCCCAGCGGCACGCCTCAGGACAGCGCGGCAAGCTTTGGCGCCAGCGCACGCAGTGTCTGCTGAGGGTCCTCGTCGAGCACCTGCACCACAACGTGATCGGCGCCCGCGCGCAGATGCGCGGCCAGCTGATCGGCAATCGAATCGGTGGTGCCATGGGCGACCAGCGCGTCGTGGAGCCGGTCACTGCCCGGCCGGGTGAGGTCCTCGTCGGCGAATCCGAGGCGACGCAGATTCGCGACATAGTTCTGGAGATCCAGATAGAACTCGACACGCGGACGAGCCGTCGCGCGCGCCCGCACCGGATCGGTGTCCAGCACGACCTTGTGCTCGGTCGCCAACACCGCGTCCGCACCGAGCACCTGCCGAGCCCTCGCGGTGTGTGCGGGGGTGACCAGGTAGGGCAGCGCGCCCGCGGTGCGATCCGCCGCCAGCTTCAGCACCCGGGGGCCGAGCGCGGCCAAGGCGCGCCGCTGTTTCGGCACTCCGGCCTCGTCCAGCTCGTCGAGGTAGTCGACGAGCGCGTCGTAGGGCTTGCGGTAGTTGCCTGCGTGTTCCGGATGGCCGGCGCCGAGGCCGAGCAGGAAACGACCGGGAAAACGCGCCTCGATCCGGTGAAACGACTCCGCCACCTGCTTCGCGGGCGCGGACCAGATGTTGACGATGCTGGTGGCCACGGTGATCGACTCGGTCGCGTCCAGCAGCGTCTCCACCTCGGACAACTCGGCGGGCGGCGAGGCCCCCAGCCACAGGGTGCCGTAACCCAGCTCCTCCAACTCCCGCGCTTGCTCGGGGTCGAACCCCGTGTAGTCGCGCCATACGCCGAACCGTCCGAGCTGCTCGATAGCCATATCTGAAGCGAACGGCCATGAGGTGGCGCCTATTCCACCCGCCGAGATCCGAAAGGCAGATCTGGCACTCACCCATGGAGAGTGCTAAATTTGTCGGTGCACAGCTTCCGGCGCTCACCGCCGTGGTGAGTGTCACCGACGGGGATGGAGGTGATTGCTGTGCTGAGGTTCGATCCGTTTCATGACATCGATACCGTCGCCCGCCAATTGCTGGGCGAATCCGCTGGTACCACCCGCGCTCCGCGATTCATGCCGATGGATCTGTTCAGGGCAGGCGACCATTACGTGCTGAACGCCGACCTGCCCGGAGTCGACCCCGGTTCGGTCGACGTCAGCGTCGACAACGGCACACTCACGTTGCGCGCGCAACGCAGCACACCGAGCGACGAAGGCGTCCAGTGGATTGCCTCCGAGCGCTTCGCGGGCTCATTCATGCGCCAGCTCTCACTCGGCGACAACGTGGATGCCGACAAGATCAGCGCGACCTACAACAACGGCGTGCTGTCGGTGACAATCCCGATTGCCGAGAAGGCCAAGCCACGCCGCATCGAGATCTCCGGCTCGTCGTCGCAGCCGAAGACCATCGAAGCGGGTTCGTCGAGCTGACCCGTTTCCCGCTCCCGCTCCGTGTGGCGAGTCGCGGTGCGGGAGTACCCTTTTCGCGACTCGAGCGGCAGCGCCCGCACGCCACCGGATCTGTGGTGCGATCAGGCGGCGGCTGCCCGCCGCGACCGGGTCCGATCAGTCTCCGCAGCAACCCTCGTCCGGCATCGGTACCGACCGCATTTCGCGCGTCTCGGCATTGCGAGCGGCGAGGTCGGCATCGGCGGGATAGTCGACGGCGATCAGGCTCAAACCGTGCGCGGGGGCCACCGTGACCGAGCTCGAGCGCTCGGTTTCCTTCAGCAGCGCAGCAACCCAATCGGGTGTACGTCGCCCCTCCCCGACAGCGAGCGCAGCGCCGACCAAGCTGCGGACCATCGACCAGCAGAAGGCATCGGCGCTGACATAGGCGGTCAATGCGTCACCGTCGCGTTCCCAGTCGTAGCGCTGGAGTTCGCGCACCGTGGTCGCACCATCACGTCGGCGGCAGAACGCGGCAAAGTTGTGCAGTCCGAGTAGCTTTCGCGAAGCTTCGCGCATGGCGTCGACATCGACATCGGACCGGCAGGCGACCACGCTGCGCGCCTGCAGCGGTTCGGCGCCGTAGGGCGCGGTGGTCAGTCGATAGGCGTAGTGCCGACGGATCGCGGAAAAGCGGGCATCGAATTCGGGCGGTGCGACGCGAGCAGCCTTGATACGCACGTCTTTCGGCAGAAACCGCGCCATCCGATGCACCAGCTTCGCGCCATCGAATTCGGCGGTCGTATCGAAATGCGCGACCTGCCCTTCGGCGTGCACACCCGCGTCGGTGCGGCCTGCGACGGTCAACTGCACCGACTCGCGGAATACCTTGCTCAGCGATTCCTCCAGCACGCCCTGCACCGTGCGCAGCCCGGGCTGACGCGCCCAGCCGGTGAAATCGGTACCGTCGTAACCGATATCGAGCCGGACGCGAATCGTTTCGGTCTGCGCGCCCGCCACAGACAGCGAATCCCGCACCGACTCAACCGAATCGGACGCCGCGGTCGAACCCACCGAATCCTCCACAGTCACAACGCTCTCCTGGTCAACGCGAACGAGCCCGCCGACCCGGAAACGGGTGGCGGGCTCGTTCGAGAACTCCGACGCGAGGTCAGGCGTCCTTCTTGTCCTCAGCGGCCTCGTCGGCAGCCGGGGCCTCGGCCTCAGCGGTCTCGGCGACAGCCTCGTCGGCGGTCTCCTCGACAACCTCGGCGACCGGTGCCTCGGCCTTGGACGCGGCAACACGGCGAGCGCGGTCGGCCTCGTTGGTCACGGTCTTCTCGCGAACCAGCTCGATGATCGCCATCGGCGCGTTGTCACCCTTGCGGGGCAGCGTCTTGGTGATACGGGTGTAACCACCCTCGCGACCCTCGAACGACGGGCCGATCGTGGCGAAGAGCTCGTGCACGACGTCCTTGTTGCGGATCACCTTGAGCACCTCGCGACGGTCGGCAAGAGTGCCGGCCTTCGCCTTGGTGACAAGCTTTTCGGCGTAGGGGCGCAGCGCCTTGGCCTTGGCCTCGGTGGTCGAAATACGACCGTGCTCGAAGAGCGCCGTCGCCAGATTGGCGAAGATCGCCTTCTGGTGCGACGCCGACCCGCCGAAGCGAGCACCCTTCTTGGGCTTGGGCATTGTGTGTTCTCCTTGAGTAAGGCCTGGCCGGGGTGCCTACCCCAGCGGCCTAGAGCTGTTCGGTCTCGGCGTAGTCCTGCTCGCCGCCATCGGTGTCACTGAACGTGCCGCTGTCGCTCCACGTTCCAGTGCTCGCGTCGTAACCCACCACGGACGAAGGATCGAACGACGCCGGGCTGTCCTTGAGCGAGAGGCCGAGCGCGTGCAGCTTGACCTTGACCTCGTCGATGGACTTCTGGCCGAAGTTGCGGATGTCCAGCAGGTCCGACTCGGTGCGGGCAACGAGCTCGCCCACGGTGTGCACACCCTCGCGCTTGAGGCAGTTGTAGGACCGGACCGTGAGGTCCAGGTCCTCGATCGGCAGACCGAACGAAGCGATGTGATCCGCCTCGGCCGGCGACGGGCCGATCTCGATGCCTTCGGCCTCGACGTTCAGCTCACGGGCCAGGCCGAAGAGCTCGACCAGTGTCTTGCCCGCCGAAGCGAGCGCATCCCGTGCGGTGATGGAGTTCTTGGTCTCCACGTCCAGGATCAGACGGTCGAAGTCGGTGCGCTGCTCGACACGGGTGGCCTCGACCTTGTAGGTCACCTTGAGCACCGGCGAGTAGATCGAATCCACCGGGATCCGGCCGATTTCCGCGCCGGACGCCTTGTTCTGCACGGCAGGGACGTAACCGCGACCGCGCTCGACAACGAGCTCGATCTCCAGCTTGCCCTTGTCGTTCAGGGTGGCGATGTGCATGTCCGGGTTGTGCACGACAACACCGGCGGGCGGGACGATGTCACCGGCGGTGACGGTGCCCGGGCCCTGCTTACGCACGTACATCGTGACCGGCTCGTCCTCTTCCGAGGACACGACCAGGCCCTTGAGGTTCAGGATGATGTCGGTGACATCTTCCTTCACACCGGGAACCGTGGTGAACTCGTGCAGGACGCCGTCGATGCGGATGCTCGTGACCGCGGCCCCCGGGATCGAGGACAGCAGGGTACGCCGCAGCGAGTTGCCGAGGGTGTAACCGAAGCCCGGCTCGAGCGGTTCGATGGTGAACTTCGAGCGGTTCTCGGCGACGACCTCTTCGGTCAGCGTCGGACGCTGTGAAATCAGCATTAGGAATCATCCTCCTGTACGGGCGCCCACTATTTGACGCCCACGTTATGGGGGTTGTGTGTGGTCGCGAGCGGTCGCTCGCGACCACACACCAGCAGCGTTGAAGCTGTTTACTTCGAGTAGTACTCGACGATCAGCTGTTCCTGCAGCGGCACATCGATCTGAGCGCGCTCGGGCACCTGGTGAACCAGGATGCGCAGACGGCCCGGGATCACCTGCAGCCAGCCGGGAACCGGACGGTCACCGACGGTCTCGCGAGCAACCTGGAACGGCAGCGTGCCGAGCGACTTCTCCTTGACATCGATGATGTCGTACTGGGTCACCTGGAAGCTGGGCACGTTCACGCTCTTGTTGTTGACCGTGAAGTGGCCGTGGCTGACCAGCTGGCGAGCCTGACGACGGGTACGCGCGAGACCCGCGCGGTACACCACGTTGTCCAGTCGGCACTCGAGCAGACGCAGCAGGTTGTCACCGGTCTTGCCCTTGAGGCGGTTGGCCTCCTTGTAGTACCGGCTGAACTGCTTCTCCATGACGCCGTAGGCGAAGCGAGCCTTCTGCTTCTCCTGCAGCTGGAGCAGGTACTCGCTCTCCTTGATCCGCGCGCGGCCGTGTTGGCCGGGCGGGTAGGGGCGACGCTCGAACGCCTGGTCGCCTCCGACGAGGTCGACACGCAGACGACGCGACTTGCGGGTGATGGGGCCTGTATAACGAGCCATTTGTTATCTAATCCTTTCCCGCTAGACGCGACGCCGCTTGGGCGGACGGCAGCCGTTGTGCGGCTGCGGGGTGACATCGGAAATCGTGCCGACCTCGAGGCCTGCGGCCTGCAGCGAACGGATCGCGGTCTCGCGACCCGAACCCGGGCCCTTCACGAAGACATCGACCTTCTTGACACCGTTCTCCTGCGCCTTGCGGGCAGCGTTCTCGGCGGCGAGCTGCGCGGCGAACGGGGTCGACTTGCGCGAGCCCTTGAAGCCGACATGGCCCGACGACGCCCAGGAAATGACGTTGCCTGCCGGATCGGTGATCGACACGATGGTGTTGTTGAACGTGCTCTTGATGTGTGCGTGGCCGTGCGGGACGTTCTTCTTTTCCCGGCGACGCGACTTCTGGGTCTTCTTCGGGCCGGAGGCCCGTGACTTCGGAGGCATCGGTTATCCCTACTTCTTCTTGCCGGCGACGGTGCGCTTCGGGCCCTTGCGGGTACGAGCGTTGGTCTTGGTGCGCTGGCCACGCACGGGCAGACCACGACGGTGGCGCAGACCCTGGTAGCAGCCGATCTCGATCTTGCGACGGATGTCGGCCTGCACCTCGCGGCGCAGGTCACCTTCGACCTTGAGCTCGGGCGAGCTCTCGATGTAGTCACGCAGCTGCGTGACCTGATCGTCGCTGAGGTCCTTGCTGCGCAGGTCCGGGCTGACGCCGGTCGCCGCGAGGATCTCCTTGGAGCGGGTACGGCCGATGCCGTAGATGTAAGTCAGCGCGATCTCCATGCGCTTTTCGCGCGGGAGATCAACGCCCATGAGACGTGCCATGTGGCAGGTTCCTTAACTGTTGCGGAGGTCTGCTCCCTGTCCGTCCCCTCGTCTTGGTGGGGCCCCGGCCTCCGAACCGGGGGTTGGCACGCACACCTTCAGGCATTGAGATCCTCGACAGTTCGTCGAAACCATCGCTACCCGAAATTCCGCAGTGTGCGGCTGGAGCTGGGAGTTCTTCTTTTGTGTGGCCAAGCCGATCAGTGATCGGTGCCCGGCTGGTGATCGACTACGAAGAGCCGGATCAGCCCTGGCGCTGCTTGTGGCGCAGGTTGTCGCAGATCACCATGACCCGCCCGTGACGGCGGATCACCTTGCACTTCTCGCAGATCTTCTTGACGCTCGGCTGAACCTTCACGTCCGTCCAATCTTCTTATGGTTCACACGGGTGTGAACACAGTTTTTCCCCAGCCGACGGCTGGGGAAGTCTCTGTGGGTGAGCCTTGCGGCTCATGTGTTCGCGCTGCACCCCGACGGGAGCGGGCGCGATCACTTGTAGCGGTAAACGATGCGGCCGCGCGACAGGTCGTAGGGTGAAAGCTCGACGACCACACGGTCCTCGGGGAGGATACGAATGTAGTGCTGCCGCATCTTCCCGCTGATGTGCGCGAGAACCTTGTGACCGTTCTCGAGCTCGATCCGGAACATCGCATTGGGCAGCGGCTCGACAACTCGACCCTCGACCTCGATGGCCCCGTCTTTCTTCGCCATGTCCTCCGCGATCCTGGTTTACGCTCAAACCTGGTTTGAATGGTTCATGTCTGCTTGCATGGACCCGCCGACGAACAGGACGGTCGCATGCAAACAGTCGGCGCATAGGTGCACCGCCGGTCCAGCTTACCGGGCGGTACCAGATCCGGCAAAAATGGCTCCCCGAGAACCCCCCCGAGCGGGAGAAGTCCCGGTGGATCGGCGACAAGTGATCTTCGCGTAAACTGGCCGCTGTCCAGGAATCGGTCCAGCAGAACCAAGGGGGATGTGGTGAGCGAGCGTAGCGAGCGAACCATGGGCACAGCGCCCCCGGGCACAGCGCAGGCGAGCGCTGGCGAGGCGGCGCTGTGAGCCGTAACAACGACGGCCTCCCCATGCTGCCACCGTGGCTATCCGAGAGCGAAGTCACACAGGTCGGCTACGAAGCACCCGTACAGAACCTGCCACACCAAGAACTCATCGACGAAGCGCCCCGGCGCGGCCGTTTCAAGTCTCGCTCCCCCGAGGGTGATCGCCCGGACCCCAATCCGACACGCAGAGACAAGCGGCGCAAGGGCTGGCGTAGGGACAAGGACGAGCACGGCGAACAGCAGCAGGATCAGCTGCCGCACCCCGGCCCACCCGAACCGTCGCGTGGACCCGAGTTCCAGCGCGGGCCCGAAGAGCAACGCGAGCCCGAGTTCCAGCGCGGTCCGCAACCGCAGCACACACCGCGATCGCAACCAGATCCGCACCAACAGAACGAGTCCCGGCCGCCGCAGCAGCGCCAGCAGGCGCCGGGCCAGCCGCCAGCGAGTCCGGACAACTCGTGGCAGTCGGCGCCGCTGCCGACGCGCAACCCGAGCAGGCCGTCGGAGGGCTTCCAGCCGCTCGGTGCACGGCCGGTCGACGCGCCCCCGGAGCCACTCGCTTCGACCGAATCCACGGTGCGCTACCAGCAGCACCCCGATTCGCCGACATCTGCGCCGAGACCAGATCCAGCTGCGGCACAAGCGTTGTCGCAGCCGCGGCCGACCGCCGGCGAGCAACCCGTCGCGCCGACCGATCTTTCGACACCGTCGGCCGAACTCCATGCCACGCCGACGACGCCGGAACCCGATGGGCCGCCGCCGTGGCTCGCCGGACCCGATTCCGATCACAGCCGGATGGATCCGGATGCCCCGACCATCGGTCCACGCAACCTCGCAGGCCCAACGGCTCCCCTGGAGCACGGACCCGAATCGACCGCCGCGCCCGCGGACGGCGGCCCCGGCTTCGAGCCCGAAGCACCGAACGCCGATCCCGCGGACGCCGCCTATCGATCAGCTCCTGCCGCAACGCAACAGCGGGCGCACCACGGTGAACTCGGCGCATCGGACCTCTCGCGGCCCGATCAGCCGCAGTCGGCGGTCCCCCCCAGCACGGACGGTCCGCCACCGTGGCTGAGCGGCGAACGCGCCGATGGCGCTCAGCGGGTTGCCGAGCAGTCCGCGCCGGTGCCGCATCGCCCCGAACTTCCACCGCCCCCTGGCGAATTCGACACGCACGTGTCGATGGACCACGAAATACCCACTGCCGCTACCGGTGCCGCGCCCATGGCGGCGGGCCAGTGGCCGGAACCGCACGGCGCCATCTCGACACTCGACCAGAGCCCCAACGCTTTCGAGCCGTCGACCGCACGGCCTGCCGTACCCGAGTCCCCGGCACGGGGCCGCCACCGACTCGCATCGGAGATCGATGCCGACGAGGCGGCTGCCGAGCCCAACGACCAGGCACAGACCTCGATGCCCGGTCAGCAAGCAACCTCCGACCGACCGATGCCGCAAGGACGAAGCGAGCCGTGGCAGAACCCGGCGGCGTTCGCGCAACCGCCATCGGGTCCACAGGCTCCCACCGGATACGCCCAACCTGCGATGCCGGCACAGGCACCGACCGGCGAGCCATGGCAGAACCCGACCGGATACGGGCAGCACCCCCCAGCGAGTCCACAGACATCGAGCGGAAGCCAGTGGGGTCCAACAGGATTCGGACAGTCACCGGCAGGGCCGCCCGCACCGGAACAGATTCGCCCTGCTCCGCATCCCACGGGCGGCAGTCAGCCGACCCCGCACGCACCCGGTAACACCCAGTGGCAGAACCCAGCCGGATTCGGACAGCCACCGGCGGGACCGCACACCCCGGCCCGCGATCAGCCGATGCCACAGACACCCGGCGGCGGCCGGTGGGGCCCAACAGGATTCGGGCAGTCACCGACCGGGCCGCCCGCACCGGAACAAGATCACCCTGTTCAGTACCACCCGAGTGGCGGCGGGCCGACGCCACAAGCACCCACGGACACACCGTCGGGATTCGCGCAGTCACCCGCCGGTCCGCACGTACCAGGCAGCGCCCCAACAGGATTCACGCAGCCAACCGCTGGACCGCCGGTCGGCGACCCGGCGGGGTTCGGACGACCACCCACCGGAGCACCCGCACAGGTCGGCGACCCGGCAGGATTCGGACAACCGCCTACGGGACCGCAAGCACCAGACAGCCAGACGTCGGGCAGCCAGTGGAGCAATCCAGTCGGCCCGGGACAGCCTGCAGCGCAACGGCAGTCACACATCGGCGACCCGGCAGGATTCGGACGGTCGCACGCACCAGGCGGCAACCAGCCGCCGCCAGCGGGCAGTGAGCAGTGGCAGCGCGCAGCGGGGCACGGGCAGCAGCCTCCGACGGGGACGGGGTCGGATGCCTCGGGGTGGGGACAGCCGCAGGCCGGTCCGCATCCTGCAGCGCCTGCGCAGCAGCAACCGGGTCCGCACCACCAGCACATCCCGCAGCCGTCGCTCGACGACGTCCCGTTGCGGCGCGCCAAGAAAACGCCGGGTAGCGGCTGGCGCAAGGCCGTGCACCATGTGTCCGGCGGTGCGATCAATCCGGGGATGTCCGCGGAGGAGATCCGGCTACAGGAATTGGTCGCACGAATCAGGCAGCCGGTGCGCGGTGACTACCGGATCGCGGTGCTGTCGTTGAAGGGCGGCGTCGGAAAGACCACCACGACCATGGGTCTCGGGTCGATTTTCTCGTCCATCCGTGGCGACCGGGTGATCGCGGTGGACGCCAACCCGGACTTCGGCACCCTCTCGCAGCGGGTGCCGCTGCAGACGCGGTCGACGGTGCGTGATCTATTGCTCGATTCGGCGATCCAACGGTACTCGGATGTGCGCAGGCATACCTCGCAGGGCACGAGTCGACTGGAAGTTCTTGCCAGCGAACGGGATCCGGCGGCCTCCGAGGCGTTCAGCGACGACGAGTACCGTGCTGTCGCCCGAATCCTGCAGCGCTTCTACAACATTATCCTCACCGACTGCGGTACCGGGCTCATGCACTCGGCCATGGGTGGGGTGCTCGATCTGGCGCATTCCCTGGTGCTGATCTCCTCTGCCGCGATCGACGGAGCGCGCAGCGCGGCGGCAACGCTCGATTGGTTGTCGCTACACGGCCACGATCACCTGGTTCGCAATGCGGTGGTGGTGATCAATCTGCCGCGCGAGGGGTCACCGAATGTCGGCATCCAGCAGCTGCGCGAATACTTCCTGTCGCGCTGTCGCGCCGTGCACGTCATCCCCTTCGACGAGCATCTGTCGGAAGGCGCCGAGATCGACCTGCATCGCCTGCACAAGACCACCAAGCGCGCGTATGTCGAACTCGCCGCGACGGTCGCCGACGAATTCAGCGTGGATCACCACCGCTACCGGAACTGATCGTTCACCAGGACAGCCGGGAGGCTCGGATATCGGCAATGCTCCTGCCGCGGCGGCGACGGAAGAGGCTGCGCAGGGTTCCGGCGTTGAGATATCCGACCTTGGCAGCCACCGAATCGATGGTCAGCGGGGTGGTTCGCAGCAGGTGCGTGGCACGTTCCAGCCGTATCTCGTTGACGAAATCCCTGGGGGATATCCCGAGTTCGGCGTGGGTTGCGCGTTGGAGGCTGCGTTCGGTGACGCCTAGTTCCTGTGCCGCACTGGAAATCAGGAACTGCTCGGCGAGATGGTCACGGACCCAACGTTCGAAAGCCGCGACCAACGAATCGCCCCGGGCGATCACTTCGGGTACCGCGAAGTGGGCCTGCGTATGTCGGTCGCCGAATGCCAGGTATTTGGCCACCAGTTCGGCCAGTGCCGGACTCTTCGCCGAGATCAGGGACAAGGCCAGATCCAGATGGGACAACGCCGTGCCCGCCGTGGTGACCTGATCGCCCCGGCACAGGATCCGGCTCTCGTCGAGAACGATTCTCGGATACCTACGGCGAAAGGCCGGGCCGAGCCACCAGCTCGTCGTCGCTTGCGCACCATCCAGCACACCCGCCTCGGCCAGGAAAAAAGTGCCGGTGCAGGCCGCGGCCAGGTGGACACCTGCACCGCGTGCTCGCGTAATCAAGTCCAGTACAGGCAGATTGGGTACCGAGGAGACCATCCCGATCAGGGTTTCGGGATCCCGAACGGACACCGCGGGAACGATCATCAGACCGAATTCGCCGGGCAGTTCGCCCAGCGGCATGGTCGGCACGAGATAGCCGTTGCCCGATCGGACGCTCTCGCCCAGTGACACGGCCTGCATATTCCAGGGGTCGATGGAGCTATCGCATTCGCCGCGCAGCGCGTTCGCGGTGTTGAACGTTTCCAGCAGGGCGGCGAATCCGAAATCGGCCACCCCATCGACCACGAATACCGCGACATCCATGTCGTCTACAGTACTGAACATGTCGTTTCCGACACTCGAATATTTGTGATGCGCGCCCTAGTGTTCCTGACGACGCCGACCACCGGCAGTCGTATTCCGGGCATCTCACGGCGGAGTTTTCATGACGACAATCGCAACCACCGGCATCCACCATGTGCGGCTGACGGTGACGAATCTGGCGCGTTCCCGCGCCTTCTACCAGGATGTACTCGGTTTCGAGATCGCCGCGCAGTCGCCGGGCAGCCCGGATGATCCGCAGGTGCGCGCCGATCCGGCCCAGCTCTACGGCGGGGTCGTTTTCCAGACCAACGGGATGCTGTTCGGCCTGCGCCCCGTGGCGGCGACCACCGACCGGTTCGACTCCGAGCGGGTCGGGCTCGATCACCTCAGCTTCGCGGTGTCATCGGTGGACGAGCTGGCCGACACCGCTGCCCGGCTGGACGCGGCCGGGATCGAACACGGCGAAGTCACCGCGCTCGACGCGTTCGGCATCGCGATCCTGTCGTTCAGCGACCCGGACGGCATTCATCTCGAACTCACCGCACCACTGGAAAGCAGCGAGACACCATCGATCTCAGTGCCGTCGTAACTGACCGGTTTCGCATCATGTCAGTACTGCCGGAACAACTCGAAGCATGGCCGATCAGGCTCGGGCGCTGCGACAGCGCGCCCGAGCACCTGACACCGGCGAGCGCGCATCGGATCATGCAGACCCACGCACACTGGATGGGATCACCGTGTGCGCAACGCCGAGCGGCGTTGCACTACCTGGTCCGCACGGGACGGTTGGTGCTCGACGCACGGCGCCGCCATCTGCGGGTGTCGTTCCCACATCTCGAGGCACCCCTGGACTTCCAATGTGACTGTGCGGCTGCGGAAGAGTTCGCGACCATACTGGACCGAACCCGCACCGACCTCGAAGTCGTCATCGACCGAAACGTGCATCCCGACATGCCCCCGCTGCCATGCGCGACACTGTGGTCGACATGACAACGACGCCCAATGCGCCACTGGCACTTGGTGATCGAGACGCCGGGCTGGTCACCACTCCGGCAAGCGCCTGCGACCCGCCTGGATATCGCGAACCAGATCGTCATAGGCGTCGGCGAGTTCCGCGAGATGGTGCCAGGCGCAGTGCAACCGTTCGTTGTGCGCGTCCAGCGTCATCAGCGCGTGGTGCGCCCGCACCGAGGACTCGGCGAGGCGGTCGATAACCGCGCCGACAGTCTCGGTGTGCAGCGTGGCGCCGAGCCGATGCTGCGGGACGCCACGCGCCACCCAGTCATCGATAGCCATGACCAATTCAGTTCTGCGCCTGTCGATTTCGAGCACAGTAGCAGGGTCGGTCGGCACCGAGCCGCCACGGCCGACCAGCCGGCGCTCGTGGAGCACCGCGAGATCACGGGCGAACCAGAGCAGCGGGCCGCCAACCACGCGGTGCCCGCGACACGCCCGAACAAGTAGATCAGAGGTGGGCAGTAGCCCGAGGGTTAGTGACTGCACTGCCGAGTCGACACACCGCGGTGTGTCGGGGAGAGCCATAACGATTGTCGAAATCTCCGAACCTGCCACGTTGCCTCGCCGTTCGTCGCCGCACAACACCGGATCAGGACGTTCATTACAATAAACCTCTGAAGGCACCTGTCAAGCGTTACCGGGCCGTAGGGAGTCACGAAGAGTACACTTCGTTACCTGCACGACTGACCGAGGAGCAAGATGGCGGACGGTCCGACGTATCGCCGGATCGCAGACCTCCTCCGCGAGGAGATCCGCGCAGGCAAGTGGCGTCCGGGCGATCGACTGCCCAGTCATGCCGAGCTGGCCGATCAGATGGAAGTCTCGATAACGACTGCCCGCAACGCTATTCAGGTGCTCGTCGCCGAAAATCTGGTCTATACAGCTACTTCCCGTGGGACGATCGTACGAAGCCAGGAAGTGCTGGAATCGGTTGTCACCGACCACATCCGGCCGAATCGCCCACAGTCGGCACACGATATCTTCGAGGAGATCGCGCGGGCGGCGCGTCGCGAACCCGCCAAGGAGTTCAGCGCCAGGATGGAACCGGCCAGTCCGCAGGTCGCCCTGTGGCTCGGCGTGCCGCAGGACTCGTGGGTGCTGGCCCGAACGGTCGTTCAGTACCTCGACAACGAACCGTGGTCATGGGAAGTCAGCTTCTACCCGAGGGATCTCGCCGAGAACACCGGCATCGACTCACCGCACGATATCCCCGAGGGCACGACCAGGCGGCTGGCCGATCGCGGCCACGCCGAGACCGCGCACCGGGACACCCTGGCCGCCAGGCCCGCCAGCGCCGAGGAGGCCATCGTCCTCGGTGTCGCGACCGGGACCATTCTGCTCGATCACCTACGGATCGGCGCCAACCACGAGCGGGTCACCAGGGCCACCCGGCACCGGTCTATCGCCACGCGCAACCGGCTCGCCTACGAGCTCGGCGACGACGA
The DNA here is from genome assembly GCF_040681975.1 of Nocardia sp. NPDC051463. Lineage (NCBI taxonomy): Bacteria > Bacillati > Actinomycetota > Actinomycetes > Mycobacteriales > Nocardiaceae > Nocardia > Nocardia sp. NPDC051463. The sequence goes on along the minus strand of NZ_JBFBAB010000027.1, from coordinate 13,241 downwards.
GGGCACCGCGGTCATCCGGCGCGCGCTCGGCACCGCGTACAGGCCAGGCATTTCGTTGCCATGACTACCGTGATTCGCCAGGCGACCTTCGGCGATCTCGGCATGATCTGCCGTCTGCGGGTCCAGCGCACGTCATGGCTCACCGCGCGCGGCTCCGACCAATGGACGGTGGCGGGCCGTGGGCTGCCCATCGAGATCTTCGCCAGGGCGGTCGGCCGGGCCCTGGAAGCAGGGGAAACCTGGATCGCCGAGGTCGCGGGTGAACCGGCGGGGACGATCACCGTCAACCACCACGCCGACAACGGACTGTGGTCGCCGTGGGAACTAGCCGATGCGGTGGTCGTCCACTTCATGATCGTCGACCTGCGCTTCGCCGGCCAGCGCGTCGGTGACCGACTACTAGCCCATGCGGGCATGCTCGCCCGCCGCCAACAGCGCACCTGGGTCCGGCTGGACGCCTGGACCACCAACGACGACCTGCACGACTACTACCGCCGAGCAGGCTTCCACCTGGCCCGCATCGCGGGCCCGATCGCCACCGGCCCTTCCCGCGCACTCTTCGAACGGCGGGCCGATAGTTGGGATCCGCTCTGCGCCGGTGCCGTCCCGACTATCGAGCATCGGAGCGTCGCGGCGTTCGGTCAAGGCTGAACAACTCGCTACACCGGCGGCAAGTAGGCCACCTGAACCATCTCGGGCTCACCGCGGGAAACGAGTGTCCCTCGGCCGGCGGGCAGCTTCGCCGAACGAATATCACCGAGGAACCTGCCCTCGTCCTTCGGCGCGCTCATGAGCAGCGCGTCCACCGACAGGTCCTTCATCCGGCCGAGCACCTTGTCGTACATTGCCCGGGAAGCGCCGCCGGAGCGCCGAGCCACGATCAGATGCATCCCGATGTCGCGGGCCTGCGGCAGGAATTCCAGCAGCGGCTCCAACGGATTCTCGCCCGTGGCGACCATGTCGTAATCGTCGACGACGATGTAGATTTCCGGCCCACTCCACCAGCTGCGCTCGCGCAACTGCTGCGGGGTGATATCCGAGCCGGGAATCCGTTTCGCCAGGTAGCCCGCGACCTCCCTGATCATGCCGATCGATGTTTGCGACGAGGTCGAGTACCCGGCCAACTGGTCGCCCTCGATGACCCCGAGCATGGTGCGCCGGTAGTCGATGAGGATGACTCGTGCTTGGTCGGCGTTCGAATTCTCGACCAGACCCATGACAATGTTGCGCAACAGTGTCGTCTTGCCGCACTCGATGTCGGCGAACGCCATGAAGTGCGGCTGGGCGCCGAAATTCAGGACGAGCGGCTGCAATTCGGATTCGCCGACCCCGATCGCGACACGCGTCGGCCCGAGTTCGATGCCGTAGCGTCGGGCACTGTCGAGCACTCGTTCGCGTGGAATCTCCAGCGGAAGCATGCGCACCTCCGGCGCACGCCTGTTGCCATAGAGCTCGTTGAGTTGCCGCTTGGCTTCCCCCACACCATCGGACAGCGTTTGCGCATCGGAGTCGGAATCCAGCCGAGGTAGCGCGACGAGCATATGCAGGCGGTCGGGTGTCAACCCACGACCAGGACGACCCACCGGGACGAGCACAGCCGCGCGGCGATCCATCTCGGAATCGGACGGATCACCGAGACGCAACTCCAGTCTGGTACCGATGAGATCCTTGATGGCAGGCCGAATTTCGGCCCAGCGGCTGGCCGAGAGCATGAGGTGGATGCCGTAGGACAGCCCCTGAGCGGCCAGCGAATTGAAAGCCTGTTCGAGTGCGTCGAACTCGGCGCGGATGGTCGGCCACCCGTCCACCACGAGGAACACATCACCGAAGTGGTCTTCCGAGAGTGGATCGGCGGCACGTTCGGCTTCCGGCAGTTGGCTGAGTCTCGCCTTACGCCTGCGGAATTCGGCTATCGACTCGATACCGAGCTCACGGAAGCGTTCCTCGCGCTGACGCAGCAACGTGTTCATCTCGGCGATCGTGCGGCGGACACGATCGACCTCCAAGCGACCGGCCACCGAACCGACATGCGGCACATCGGCGAGACCGGCCAGGGTGCCGCCGCCGAAGTCCAGGCAGTAGAACTGGATCTGTTCGGGTGTGTGCGTGGCCGCGGCCGCCATGATGACTGTCCGCAGGGTGGTCGATTTGCCGGACTGCGGGCCGCCGACCACGGCTAGATTGCCTTGTCCGCCGGACAGATCGATCATCAGCACGTCGCGACGCTGTTCGTAGGGCTTGTCGATGACGCCGATCGGCATCCACAGCTGACCGTGCCGATTCATCGGGGACTTCCAGTCCGGATCGGGCAGCAACATATCCACCGACGGCGATTCGTCCAGCGGCGGCAGCCATACTTCGTGCGCGGGTCGTCCGTGCCCATTCAACCGTGCGACAACCACCTGCAGCAGCGACGCGGGCACGCCTTCGTTCGGCCATTGGGTCGTGTCCGGCTCGGCGGCCGGATCGACGGCGCCGGGCGGGGGCGGCAATTCCAGCGAGCCGGGCGCGGGCGGCAGTTCGGGAAGTCCGCGCGGCCGGTCGGCCGCCTTGCCGCGCGGCAGCTCGGGTGCCTCGACCTCCCCCGCGGTGAAGACCAGCGGCATCTGTCCACCGATCGAACGCCCGCCGACCTGCTGGCTCCCGCGCGGCGAAACATACGGTCCCGACACATAAGCCGCGGTGAAACGCAGCGGGTCGTCGGCGTCGCTCTTGAGGTAGGCGGAGCCGGGCACGCTCGGCAGGTGGTAGGCATCGGTGATGCCGAGCACCGCGCGCGACTCGTTGGCCGAGAAGGTACGCAAACCAATGCGATAGGACAGATGGCTGTCCAGCCCGCGCAGTTTGTTCTCCTCGAGACGCTGTGAGGCGAGCAGCAAGTGCACACGCAACGAGCGGCCGAGTCGGCCGATCATCACGAAAAGGTCGGCGAAATCCGGTTTCTGGGAAAGAAGTTCGGAGAACTCGTCGACCACGACGAACAATGCGGGCAGCGGGTCGAGTTGTGCGCCCGCGGCACGCGCCTTCTCGTATTCGGTGACGTTGGCGAAATTTCCTGCTGAGCGCAGCAGTTCCTGACGGCGGTTCATCTCGCCGGATAGCGCGTCCTGCATCCGGTCGACCATCGAGAGCTCTTCCTCGAGGTTGGTGATGACCGCGGCGACGTGCGGCAGCGAGTCGAGGCCGAGGAAGGTCGCGCCGCCCTTGAAGTCGACGAGCACCAAATTCAACAGGTCCGGTGAATGCGAGGTCACCAGCGACAGCACCAGTGTCCGCAGGAACTCCGACTTGCCGGAACCGGTTGCGCCGATGCACAAGCCGTGCGGTCCCATGCCGTTCTCCGCGGACTCCTTGATATCGAGTTCGACCGGGGTACCGTCCGGAGTGACGCCGATCGGCACGCGTAGGCGCTCGCGGTCACTGCGCGGACGCCACACCACCGCCGGATTGATCTGCGCGGCATCGGGAACCTTCAACAACGACATCAGACCCGCGACCGCTCGGGTTTCGTCGCCGAGGCTGACGATCTGCGCTGCTGTCGCAACCCGGTAGCGGGCGAGATCCCTGGCCAGGGCGGCCGCCTCCGCTACGGTGGCCGTGTCCGAGGTGGCGAACTTCTCGGTGCCCGCGGCCGATTTCGCCGCGACCATTCCGTCACGGACGACCAGTTGCAGCCCGCGGCGGACCGCGAGTCCGGTTTGCGGTGCGGAGAGATCCAGGACAGTGACCGAGTCGAGGCCCGCGTCGCTGACGATACGTTCGGTGCCGCTGACGAACCCGTCGTCGATGATGACCATCAGGTGGATCCGCCCCGCCGTCGGCTGGGCGTTGCGCATGAAGCGGCCGCGTTCGAGCAGTTCGGCGGACATGGCGGTTTCGAGTTCTGCCAGCGACTGGTACATCATGCGCCGGGAGCCGAGCCCGTCCCGGTCGACCGGATGCTGCAGGTGCGGGAGCCATTTCGCCCATGCCCATGCCTCGCCGTCGGGATCAGCGCAAATGATGGCCACCGCGGTGTGGTCGGGCCCGTGCGAGGTGGCGAACTCCATCAGCATCGATCGGACCAGCATCCTGGCCTCGGCGGAATTGCCTTCGATATTGATGGCGGGGAACGCACGCAACGAGATCGCGGTAGGCAGGTTGTGCACCACCGAGTGGGTGCGCACGAACCGGCGCAGCGCGACTGTCGAGACCGGCTCCAGGTCTTCCAGCGGGCCGGTCTCGGGTCGGGCCAGCTTGGTCGCGAGCCGATGGCTACCGACCCCGACGCGCACGTGCCCGAAATCCGGGTCGTTCGGCCGACGTTCCCACATCCGCCGGCTTCCGACGATCGATTGCAGATCCGCGGGCTCGGGGTGGCTCCAGACCAACGCTTCCAGCTGGGACCGGCCGGTCTTGCGCACGTCCCTGCGCACCTGGTCGAGGTAGCGGAAGTAGTCCTTGCGCTCCTCGTTGAGTTCGGCGGCCTTCTTGGTACCGCCGCCGCCCCGGAAACCCGCCAGCATGCCGACCATCGACATGAGCATCATCATCGGAAACATCATCATGAACGGATTGGCCAAGAGGTTTCGGCCCATCATGACCATCATCGCGATCATGCCGACGACGGCGACGACCATCACCAGCGGCATCAGCTTCATCAACAGCCCGGCCGGCACCGGCCGGGGAATCTCCGGCGGCGCGGACAGCGCCACTTCACCTCCCGGCGCCCGCGGCGGCGCGATTCGCGGTCGACGCACAAATCCTTCGGTAGCCATGTCCTACAGTCCTTCTCGGGTTTCTGCCGCCGGATCGACGCCACTGCGCTGTTTACGGAACGGAATGGACAACGCGTATCCGATGGCGAGCAGGGCGAGCAGGACAAGTGTCCCGATGGTCGCGACCCTGCGTGGCATGGGATCGACATACGGCGGTGGCGCCGCTGCCGGCAGCGGCCGCGCCACATCGGCTCCGACCCCGATAGGCTGTGCGGGCAGTTGTGCGGTGAGCGCGGCGAGCGGGTCGATCAGCCCGGCACCGATCCGATCGTCTCGTCCGGTGCCCGGTTGCATCGCCGTACGGGTGATCCTATCCATCACCTGCTGGGCCGATAGCTCCGGAAACCTGGCCCGCACCAGGGCGGCGAGCCCGGATACATAGGCGCTGGAAAAGCTTGTCCCGTCGATGGATCCGACACCCTCGCTGGTCTGCACGGAGTCGACCACACCGGCCGACCCCGGCTTACTGTCGAGCGACACGATGCCGCGGCCCGGCGCGGCGACGCTGACCCACGGGCCATGGATGGAGAAATCCGACGCCTTCCCGTCAGGCTCCACCGAAGCCACCGACAGGACATAGGGAGTGAACCAGGCCGGGCTCACCACCGTCCGTACCGCACTCCACCCCGCACCATCGTTCTGGGCGCCACATGCGCCACTCTGCTGGATGTTGCCGGCGGCCGTGACCACGACGACGTTCCGTTCGTAGGCGTATTTCACCGCGGCGCCGAGCGACGCGTCCGCGGTCCCGGATCCAGCGGGCCCACAGGCGACTTCGGAAACGTTGATGACGGTCGAGCCGAGATCGACCGCGCGCACGATGGCCGCGGCCAGTGTCTGCACGTTGCCGTATCCGGCGGAGGCTATCTTGCCCGGTTCGTCACTGCGGCCCCGGTCTTTCGCCTCGAAGGCCAGGCTCAGCTGCCGAATGGCGAGGATCTCCGCGTCCGGCGCGATCCCGGCGAATCCGTCCTCGGCGCTCGGCCGTGCGGCAATCAGACCGGCGACCAAGGTGCCGTGACCGTCGCAGTCGGAAGTGCCGTCCGAACTCGACACGAAGTCGCCGCCCGGCTGCAGTGCGGGTAGTCGTGGGTGCGGGTTCACGCCGGTGTCGATCACCGCGACCTTCTGTCCACCGCCGCGGCTGAACTGCCAGGCCGAGGGCAGGTCGAGAAGCCGTTGCGACAGTGGCGGATCCTGCGGGGGTGCGCCACCGAGCCTCGGCTCGGCACAGACCGACCGCTGTTCGGTCGCGTCGGGTGCGCCGCCTCTGCTGGCCGCTATGGCCGCGCCGAGGGCACCGTCGTCGATGCTCGGCGGTCCGATGGCGAAGGCTGGGGCTGGTAGTCCGATCGTGCCGAGACCGAGCACAAGCACCACCCCGGCCAGCCTTAGCGGAATGCTCATGGACGCGCCTCGATCACAGGTTTCGAGCGGCCGAGTAGAGATCCATGATCCACAACACCAGTGGGATGACGGTGACGATCAGCAGGTACTCGGTGATCTCCCCCATCCTGCGGACCACCGGCGTGACCTCGGTATGCGGCGCGATCACACCGAAGCCGACCATCGCCGCCGAGACCGCGAGCAGTATCCCGGCGATCGACACCACGTACGACGGTTGTCCGAGCCCGACCGTGATCAGTACCGCGATCAATGTGGTGGCACCGCCACCGATGAGCGTGCTCGCCTGGACCAGGTCCGCGAACGACCGCCCGCGCAGGCACAGGATCAGCCCGACGACCACCGCGAGCGCAATACCTTGCCAGCGCCCGGCACCCAGCTGATCGGCCGCGAATACCGCCCCGGCCACCGCAGCGATCGTACTTCCGAGCAGCAGACCGGATTGGTAGTGGTTGGCGGCACTCGCCCGCAACTCCAGGCCCACCGCCGAGGGCAGCGCGGTCGCCCCGATGGCACCGATGTCCTCGATCGTCGGCCTCGGCTCGTGATCGGCCGGGTCGATCGCACCACCGGCGGTAGGTACCGGCGGCACCGGCAATCGCGCCGCGGCGACCGTGATCCGTGGCGCCATTGTGATGATGATCAGTGCCGCGACCAGCGCACCGGCGGCGATTTTCGGTGTGCTGACATCCCACACCATGCGGACCAGTGCGGCGAACCCGCCGAACAGCACGACGGTGATCACCGCGGCGCACATCATGGCGCCGACGCCGGTGACGCTGTAGACGACCACCGAGACGACAAGGGCTGTGGCGCAGGCGAACAGTAGGTGTGGGCTGCCGAGGTCGCCCGGCACGAACAATGCCGCGGCCGCGGAACACAGCAGCGTCGCGAACAGCGACAACATCATCGCGGTCAGCAGGGCAACATACTTCCGGGTCGCGATCACGGCCGCGGCGACAGCGGCGATACCGGTACCGAGCGCGAGAAAGCCGAGGTAGCCGCCGGCGCCGTCGTGTTTCGCCACCGCCAGCAGCACGATCGCCGCGACTACCCCGCCGAGCGCGGTGACCAGGCCCATCCAGCGCGCCGAAGCCGGTGACCAGCTACGAAACGACTCGGCGGTCAGCCGGGATACCGCGTCGATGACATCGTCGAACAGGGCAGGCGATTCCTTCGCCGTCACCGAACGCAGAACAAGCAGTTCACCGTCGAAAACCTCGGCGTCGGTCAAGGTTTGGTTCGGTGGGATCGGGTCGCGACCGACCCTGGCCAGCGTCCAATGCTCGGTGCGCAGCGGCGCGCCATCTTCGTGTTCGGTGAGATCCGGCGTGCGAGACTCGATCAGACCGACCACGTCGGTGATGAAGGCGGCGATCGGAATTGTGGCGGGCAACCCCAGATCCAACTGAGTGTTGCCTCCGAGTATCGACACTCGACACAGTTCCGGATCAGCGGTCCCCATGCCACTGGTCGAAGACTCGCTCACGAGTTTGCTGGCTCCCTAGTTCACACGGTCGAGCTTGGTAACGCACTCAATCTATACCCGCGCCAGCCGGTATGCTGAGCGAGATCTCGCAAACACCGTATGCTTTGGGGGCTTACCCGCATGACTGGCAACCGCCAAGCACAACGCGCCTTCGACGCCGGCGTCTTGTCATTGGGCCTCTCCATCGATGGGCAGGAATCTGCCCGCGACCTCGAATACGCCAAGTTGGCGTTCACTCGGGCCACCGAATGGGACCCCGACATGTGCGACGCCTGGCTCGGCCGGGCCGCCGCGGGTGAGGTCACCCGCGAAGTGCTGTTCAACCTGTACAAGACGAGCTCGACGGCACTGTTCCGGGAGCAGCGTCGCCTCGGTCTGCGCCCCCGCGAGCTGGCGGGTCGCTTCGTGATCGGTCAGTACATCGACTATCCGCTGGCGAGCTTCACCGAGATCAGGCTGGCCCAGGCATCGGCGCTGATCACCGACGGTGACTACGACGAGGCCGAGCGGGTGCTCGACGAACTCGCCGATCATCGCAAATCCCAGCTGTCGCAGCCCGATCGCGAGGTGGACGACCGCATCTGCGCGTACGTTCGCGCGTCCCTGCACTATCAGACCCAGCGCTGGTCCGATGTGATGACGGTGCTGGCCGGCTCCGCGGAGTGGGAAGACCCGTATATGGCCGCGGCCGCGCACGTCATGGTCGGCACTGCGTGCGCGCAGCTGGGACTGTTCGGCGAGGCGATCCGCCGTATGGAGCGGGCGGAGCAGGGTCCGATCCCCGCCGCCGCTGTCACCGCTCGGTTCTGCCGCGGACTGTGCCTGCGCGAGACGGGCCACGAAGCCGAGGCACAGGCCCTTTTCGAGAAGGTGTACTCGGAAGCACCGGATTTCGAGGCCAACGCGAGTGCCATGCGGGACCGCAAGTACCGCATCACGATCACCACCCAGCAGCAGATCGACGCACGCACCAACCGCTGGGATCCGACGTCGGCCCCCTCGGCCGAGCAGATGGGCCGCGAGGAACGCGACGACAAAGCCAAGCTGATCCTCGCGTCCGCGCGGGCGGAACTCGATGCGCAGATCGGGCTGGCCGCAGTCAAGACCCAGGTGGCCAAGCTGCAGGCCACCGCACAGCTGGCGAAGATCCGCGCCGAGAAGGGGATGGCCAGCGTGCCGCGCGGTCAGCACCTGGCCTTCACCGGCCCGCCCGGCACCGGCAAAACGACCGTCGCCCGGGTGGTCGCCAAGATCTATTGCGGGCTCGGCCTTTTGAAGACCGACGCGCTGGTCGAGGCCAAGCGCGCGGACTTCGTCGGTCAGCATCTGGGCAGTACCGCGATCAAGACGTCCAAGCTGATCGACAGCGCCATGGACGGTGTGCTGTTCATCGACGAGGCCTACACACTGATTCAGGCGGGCCTACAGGGCGGCGACGCATTCGGTCGCGAGGCGGTCGATACCCTCCTGGCCAGGATGGAGGACGACCGCGACCGCCTGGTGGTCATCATCGCCGGATACGACGGCGAGATCGATCGGCTGCTCGCTTCCAACGACGGTCTCGCCTCCCGGTTCGCCAAGCGGGTGAAGTTCGATTCCTACACCCCGGTGGAACTCGGCGAGATCGGACAATTCATTGCGCGCAAACGTGATTCGGATCTGACCGAGGATGCGCTGGCGCTGCTCGTCCAAGCCTGCACAAAGCTGTATGACCAGGAGAGCACCGACCAGAACGGCCAGCCGCGTCGCGGCGTCGACATGGCGGGCAACGGGCGCTTCATCCGCAACCTGATCGAGTCGGCCGAGGAGGAACGCGAGTTCCGGCTTGCCAGCGATGAGAACCTGGACCTGACCAACATCGATGAAGCGGTACTCATGCGCATCGAGGCGGACGACATGCGCAATGCGCTCTCGAACGTCTTATCAACCCTGCACTAGGCACGACCGGCGTTGCTGAGGCCCCGGTGACGACGGCGCCGAGGTGATCCACCGGGCGAGTGGCCCGTCATCGCGCATGGAATACCGCGGGGACGGCCCGGGCATCGCTACATCATCCTCGGACGCGTGTCCTGACTGAACAACGACCGAGCGAACGCGTTCGAGACACTGCGGACGGCGAAGCAGACCGCGCCGTCACAGAGCCGCTATCACCCGATGGTTCACGAAACGGTGCGGGTGTCCTACAGCGTGTCGTGGCTGACCAAAGCTTCTTTGGCGGAAAGGGTTGGCCCGGGGACCAGTTGGCCGACGATCGGCCAGGGGGCCAGGCGTGGTTTCTGTTCCAGTCCGAGGATCGTTGCGGTATCAGTGTCGGGTATGCCGTAGCGAACACCGTTGTCGCCCACGTAGAACAGGGTGCCGCGCCGCGCGCTCTCCGGGTCGATCGCTGTTACCTGGACGAATTCGCCGGTGCTCGGCGGGATGTAGGCGGCGTCGATGCGGTCGCCGACACCGTCCGCGGAGGCGAGCTCGACCGGGACGGACGGCTTCGCCAGTGGCAGTTCACGTCCAGCGAGCACCGTCACGGTCGGCGTCGGCCGCCCGGTGTCCTCGGCCCAGGAGACACATCCGACCGGCGCCTGCTCGGCGGTCATGATCTTCGGTGTTTCCTTCGGGAAGTGATCGACTGCGAGGGTCGTGAGCACCGGGATGCCGCTCAGCCGGTCCGGCGGCACCGTGGTGATCTCACTCATGCCTTGCGAATTCGCGTTGCGGATCACCAGGGCGGCGAACGGTGACACCCGCTGCACACCCTCGGCCAGCACCACGAACAGCTCTTCGGAGTCCACCCCGCGCACCCGGATCACACCACCGACCGGAACACCGGACAACCGACCGGGGCCCGGCTCACCGATCCGGTCGATCTGTGGCGGCGTCAACGCGGGAACCTGGGTGGTGGAGTTCAACAGACCGGCGCTGATCGGCCGCGGCTGATAATCGCGCAGTGCGAGCGACCTGGCCACCACCGCATCCGCCGTGTCGACCTCCGCGCGCTTACCGTCGAACAGCAGGAAGGTTTTCCGCTCACGGATCACCAACAATGCCTGCGACGAATCCAACGGCCTGGCAGCGGCTTCCGCGTCGGTGTCGAGCTCGCCCGCGATCACCGTCGACTTCGCCCCGGACGACCCGGTGGCACTACCCGCGGACGACAACGGCACGGTGTCACACAACGTCCAGGTCGACCGGTCACCCGCCGACGAGCCGGGCAGTGCGGCCGGGGCGCCGGGGATGCCGACCAGGGGGCCGCGCGGCATATTGCCGAGCTTGGACTCCTTCACCGAGGTCGGCACCTCGTTGCTCTGCGTGACCAGTCGGGCCGAGGCCAGGTTCAGCACGGGATACAGGGTGTTGTCGACAACCGCGAACAGTGCGCCGCTTTCCTGGGCCATCACGATCTTCGAGTCACCGATCGCGCCCTGCGGCTTCAGAAAGGACATAATCGCCGCGCCCGCGACAACCAGGACGCCGAGTACCGCACCGACGAGCAACGACCGCGACTGCGACCGCATCGGATCGTGCAGCATGCGGATGTCCCGGCGCACCAGCGCGTGCTCGTACCGACGCAGCAGAAACCGATACCCGTTGACCTGGGCACGTGTTGTCAACTGGGCCGGCACGATTCCTCCGAACGGGACGCAGTAGGGCGAAGTGGTGTCGGCGCACGCCTCACGATTTCCGAGGAGCGTGACCAGCTCGCGTGACCACAGTAGCGAAGCTAGGGAAGTTCAGTCCATGATGAGCCTATGGCAACAACAGCCGATCCGGCGGCGCAGCCTGCCGCCCCACCGCTGAGCTCACCGCAGTACTGGTTGTTCCGGGTGCTCCCGCTGCGCCTTGTGGTTCCCGTGCTCTTGCTCGCAGTCGCAATCGCGCTGGTAGCGGTCGCCGGTGGGGCACCGTCGTATGCCGCGGCGGCCGGCGGTGTGCTCGTCGCGCTGATCGGGCTCGTCCGCTTCCGCGGCACCTGCCTCGCGGCTTTCCTCGCCGACGAATTCGCTTTCCGCTGGCACGGGTTCCGCCACCGGGCGGCCGGGGCGCACAATGCTCCGTTCGATGTGCCGGTGCCCGACGGCGGCAGCTACGGCATGCGGTGGGACGGTGCCCGGTTGATCACCATGCTGCGCATCGACGCACAGCCACAGAACGTGACATTGCTCAGTCCGAGCGGTCTGAACACCGGCGACATGGTTCCGCTGCCCGAAGTCGCCCGCTGCCTGAACCAATTCGACATCGACCTCGCCTCGATCGACGTGATCAGCACCGGCTCGCGGACCTCGGACGCGGGCCAGGTGGCCCGGCTGTACGAGCAGATCCTCGGGCCGCTGCCCGCGGTCGCGCACCGCACAGCCTGGGTGGTGCTGCGGTTCGACCCGCTGTCCAACGCGCCCGCGATAAACCGGCGCGGCGGCGGCTCGACCGGAACGCTGCGCTCCGCGATCGTCGCCACCCGGCGCGTCGCCAACCGCCTCGCCGCCCGTGATCTGACCGTGTCGGTGCTGTCGGCCGCCGAGATCACCGCCGCCGTACACCAGCTCACCCGCAATGCCGACCTCACGCAACTCAACGAGACATCACACAGCGTCGAGCACAACGGAATCCACTCCGCCACTTACCGTATGGCCCCGGAGGCCCTCGGCCCGCGCGGTCTCGCGGAAGTGTGGGCTACCCCGAGCTTGGCGACGACGGTCACCCTGCGTCTGCGCCGCGCCGCCGGCACGCCCACCCACCACTCGGCGCACGGACCGGCGACGCTCTCGGTGTCGGCGACCGTACGCTTCGACGCCCGCGACCACGCCCCCAAGATGTCGGTCCCCGGCCTGGTCGCCCTGACCGGCAAACACCGCCGCGCCCTGCTGGATCATCTGCCGATCAGCACCCAGGGGCCCGATCTGCCGATCGAGAGCTACCTGGGTACCCCGGATTCGCTGGCCGATCTGTTCACCCCGATCACCGGCTGCGGGCAGGTGATCGGCGCCGACTTCTCCGGGCAGGGCGTTGCCCTTCCGCTGGTCGGCCAGTACATCCGCCGGGTGGAGATCGTCGGTGCGCTCCTGATCGCCAAGCAGGTGATCTTGCGAGCGATCGCGCTGGGTGCCACCGTCGTGGTGCACACCAATCGCCATGAAGCGTGGCGTTCCATGGTGACCAGAGTCGACGCACCACAGGCACTGTCGCTGGCCTCCTGGTCGGCCGGGTCACAGCAAGCGAGCTCGCATCGATCCGCGACCGTGGTCGTCTACGACGGCATCGCGCCATCCACGCACCACTCCGATGCGACCGTTATCCTGTTGCGTCCGAACGCGAGCCAGAGCATCGACAGTTTCGTCGGCGACATCACGCTCACCGAGGATCCCGACACAGCGAACCTCGTCACCGTACGCACGGCGACGGAAACGACCTCGGTCCACATGGTCGCTACCCCGGCGGAGATGAGTTACCTCGACGCGCCGATGGCGTTGTCGTATTGACAGCCGAAACGGCCCGTGCACGCGAAGGCGGTTTCAAGGGGTCGTCGCAACACTGCCTGGTGTTAGGCGGTGAGTAGATCACGCAGGCGCTCGGCTGGGGTATCCCAGTCGAGCGTTTTG
>NZ_JBFBAB010000026.1:0-107741 GCF_040681975.1 Nocardia sp. NPDC051463 | reverse complement strand
AGCCGTCGAAGCGCACGCGACGAAGTCGCAAGTCTCGACGGCTCGGAAGCGAGACCAAGGGGGCCGCGAACACGCAGCGCCGCAGGCGCTGCCAAAAAACACAGACACGCCACGCTCGACACGCCGTACAGGCACGCGCGGCGAATCGAACAGAGCAGATTATCGGGGCACGGCGGGTTATTGCCCGATTTCCGTGCCGCGTGTCTTGCCTCGAGATCATCAGTAGTGCACTACTGTTTCGGAAAGTGGGCGGTGTCGCGAGTCGACGCGATAAGGAGGTAATGGTGCGTGAACTTCGAGTGATCGGGGTGACGCCCGACTCCACGCACATCGTGTGTATCGACACCGAGACCGGCACCAAGTACCGGCTGCCCGCCGACGACAAGCTTCGAGCCGCAGCCCGCGGAGACCTTGCCCGATTCGGCCAGATTGAGATCGAAATGGAAGCAACTATGCGTCCTCGCGATATTCAAGCTCGTATCCGTGCCGGAGCCTCCGTCGAACAGGTCACCGAAGAGTCCGGAATGCCGGCCAGTCGGGTCGAGCGTTTCGCCTACCCCGTGCTGTTGGAGCGGGCTCGTGCCGCCGAACTTGCGCAGAAGGCGCATCCGGTCCGCGCCGACGGCCCGGCGGTGGAAACCCTCATCGATATCATCACCGCCGCCTTCACCGAGCGCGGGCACAATATCGAGGGCGTCGAATGGGATGCCTGGAAAGACGAGAAGGGCTTCTGGGTCGCCCAACTGCAGTGGCAGAACGGCCGTTCCGACATTACGGCGCACTGGCGCTACCAGCCGGACGCCCATGGCGGTTCGGTATCGCCCCTCGACGATCCCGCCTCCGATCTGATCGATCCCGATTTCGGCCGCGCGCTACGTGGGCTGGCCACGATTCTCCCGCCGCAGGCCGAGATCGAGGCGCCCGCCGCACCCGAGGTTCCGGTGGAGACCATGCCGGCCGAAACTCGCCCCGTCGAAACCCGACCGGCTCGGGAAACGGCCCCGGCCGCGCGGACCGCGCCCCGGCACAACCAGCCGATGCTGGACGAGTACTACGAGCAGCGTTCCGTTGTCGCGGGTGGCAGCAGCACCGCCATCCCGGCTGCCGCGAGCACCAACGCCATTCCGGCCGCGAGCGGTACCGCACCTGCGGTAACAACGGGAACCAGCACGGCACCTGCCGCGGGTGCTTCGAGCACCGCAACCCCGGCACCGAGCACGGGCACTGTCTCGTCCGAGCCCGCCGCGCCGAAGCTTCCGGCGGCTCCGAAGGCTCCGGCGGCCACCGAGGAGACCGCCAAGCCCAACAACGGCAAGGCTGCGCCCGCGAAGCCCAATCGGACCAAGCGCGGTAAGGCGCCGATGCCGTCCTGGGAGGACGTGCTGCTCGGCGTCCGTAGCTCCGGCCACTGAGTCGTCCGGTCACGCAGCCTTTTCACAGCCGCTCGGCACGCGCATTCGGCGCGCCGCCGTGCACCGGCTGAAGCTGGTCTTGCCAGGCGCCACCTCTGGGCTCCGCACTTCGCCGTGCGGACAAGGAGTACTCGAGTCCGGTGCCGTGCTCGAACTGGTGCCGGAAACCCCATGAGATCCGCGCGGCAAATGTTTGCCAGTGGCGATGCGGAGGTTGCTGGGACGTCTCGATCGCGGATTTCTTGGGCTGCTGGCGTGTTCGCAGGCGGAAGCTGCGTCCTTCGCGGTCAAGTACGGGTAGATTTTTCGATGTGCCGTCGAGTGGTTTGTCGGCGTTGGGCGGTTCGAGGTGACAGCCACGTTGTCAGATCACCGAGAGTTGCTCGAAGTTCGCGGAGCTGTTTCGTGCAACCATCGGGAGGTGCCGGAAATGCTGTCCAAAGCTTCGTCCCTCTGGTACGTCGACGCATTCGATCCGTTGACAGTATTGCGCGCGAACCACGATTCGGATCCGGATGCGGCGCTAGCCCTGGCAAGGCAGCTGCATACCGACCGAGATGTGTTGCCGATCATGGTCGGCACACTCGGTGGTTGCGCCGGTCCGGACGCCGACGAGGTCTATATCGGCTGCTATCCCGGTGTCACCGTGGTGTGTTCGACGCAGGCGGCGTTGGTGCATCCGACAGCGCTGCCCGAACTACTCGTCCGACCGCTGGCTTCGGAGCACACTTATCTCATCGCGTTCGACGCCGCGCACGGCTGGGGCGCGTTCGCGCATTGGGAGCGTGGCGAATTCCGCCGCTCCTTCAGTTCGACGCGGGTGAACATCCTCGAAGACGAGGGCCTGCCGCTCGTGTGGGAGCGCCCCTACTGGGCGGGTGATCATCCAGTGCAGTGGTATCCCGGCGATCTGCCCGACCCGCAGACTCTGCCGTTCGATCCACCCGACTTCGCCGACGCCGCCAATCACCAGTGGCTCGGATTCCAGTACCGCACGCCCCCGACCGATGGTGCGCTGATGCCCGGCGATATCTCGGTGTGTGGTTTCACCCTGTACCCGAAGGGCCAAGCACCGGACCCTGCCACCCTGGTGCCCAGGGACGAGGAGTCCTACATCGACGCGAAACGCAGACGCGGCCTTTTCAGTTGGCTGCGCGGGCGAGACCGCGTCTGCTGACCGGCAGCGCGGCCGGCAGTTCGCAGTTCCGTACGCCGACGAGCATCGGCGGATCCGTCGTGCCTTATTCGGCCAACCCGCCGAACAGCAGCGCCAGCCAGCCGAGTAGCACGCCTGCCGCTCCCCCGGCGAGCACCCAACGGGTCACCGGAACGAAGCGCCAGCGCCAGGCGGTCGGTGCGGCGCCACCGACCGCGACGAGGTTCACCGCGACCGCGAGTATCGGATGCACTTGCGCCAACGCATCACCGAACGCGTACACCGCGACCGCCGTCAGCAACCCCACCATGACGGCGACGGTGACCCCGGCGGCCCACGGCGTCGGGTCCTGATAGGGCGGATAGGGCCGATACGCCCCGTTCGGCAGGTAGTTCACGACCATCCTTCGTTCATGATGTCCGCACCCGTTCATAGAACGCCATTGCCGCCGCGGTCGCGACGTTCAACGAGTCGGTACCCGGCGACATCGGAATTCTGGCGCGGATATCGGTGGCCCGCATGGCCGCCTCACTCAATCCGGGTCCCTCCGCACCCAGAAGTAACGCCACCCGCTCCCCCGTCATCGCCGTCGCCAGATTCACCGCAGCCGGATTCGGCGTCAGTGCGATGATCTGAAAGCCCTTGTCTCGCAGCATATCCAGTCCACCGGGCCAGTAAGGAAGCTGCGCGAACGGCACTCGGAGCACATGACCCATCGACACCCGCACGGCCCGCCGATACAGCGGATCGGCACATCGGTCCCCGAACAGAATCGCCTCGGCCCCCAGCCCCGCCGCGTTCCGGAACATCGATCCGAGGTTCTCGTGATCGTTGACGCCCTCCAGCACCGCCACCGTCCGCGCTCCGTCGAGCGCCTCGTCCACCGTCAGCTCTGCGGGGCGCCGGGCTACGGCGAGCACCCCGCGATTGAGGTGAAACCCCACCACCTGCGCCATCACCTCGGCACTCGCCTGGTAATACGGTACGTCGACACCATCGAGATCGGCCGCGAGCTCGTCGCGCCGCTTGTCCACCCCGAGCAACGCACTCGGCCGGAACCGCGAGCCGAGCATCCTTTGCACCACGACGACCCCCTCCGCGATGACCAGCCCCTTGCGCCCAGGCAGGTCTGGCCGCCGATCGGCGGATTTGAGGTCGCGAAAGTCATCGACCTGCGGATCGGCGGGGTCGTCGATATCGATCACTTCGGCCACAAGAACACATCCTGCCGGGCCGCACCGCCGACATCGACACCGGTGCCCGCCCGCCTCGACCGGCACATCGAATGCGGACGGCGGCGGCGGCCGCACCGGCGGAAAATCGGGTGCGATCGGGTGCGGGTCCGTGGGATCGTCCAGGTATGACGCTGATACCCGGTATCACCATTCGATCGGCTACCGAGGGCGATGCGGCCGGGATCGACCTCGTGGTCCAGACGGCCTTCGGGATGCGGCCCGACGAGGCGTTACGGGAACCGTATCGGCGACTGTTTCCGCCGGAGAACGCGATAGTCGCGGTAGATGGCGACCGTGTGGTCGGGCATGTGGAGTCGACGGAGATGACGTTGACAGTGCCGGGCGGGCGGACCGTGGCGGCATGCGGTATCGCGGGGGTCGCCGTGGCGCCCACGCATCGACGGCGCGGGATTCTGCGCGCGATGTACACCGAACAGCATCGACGGATCGAGGCGGCCGGGCTGCCGTTGACGATCTTCACCGCGAGCCAGGGCGGCATCTACGGTCGGTTCGGATACGGGCCTGCGATCCGGGAAAACGCCGTGCACATCGATCGGCGCTTCGCCGAGTTCCTGCCCTCCGCACCGGATCCCGGCGGCGTGGAGCTGGCGATGCCCGCCGAGTCGACCGAACAGGTGCGGGCGATCTATGACCGGTGGCGCAGGCTCACCCCGGGCGCGCAAGTCCGTCCGGATGCACGCTGGGAGACCACCTTCTTCGACCCCGAGCGTTTCCGGGGCGGCGGCACCGACCTTTACGCGCTCCTGCACCAGGACGGATACGTGCTCTACCGATATCACTACCGGGACCGTGTCAAAACCGCCACGGTGGTCGAGATCCGGACGGTGACCACCGAAGCTCATACCGCGCTGTGGCGGACGCTCTGCGGGCTGGACCTGGTCACCCGGATCGATGCCGCACTCACCGACAACGACCCGCTCCCCTACCTGCTGACCAACCCGAGACAGCTACGGACCGACAACCGCTACGACGGACTCTGGTTGCGGCCCATGGATGTACCGGCCGCGCTCAACGCGCGCTCGTATCAGCGCGACCTGGATGTCGTACTCGCCGTGACCGACCCGTTCCGGAATGCGGGCGGCGTCTTCGCACTGCGGGTACGTGACGGTGTTGCCGACTGCACGCCGACTACCCGCACCGCCGATATCGAACTCGGTATCGACGTGCTCGGCAGCATGTACCTCGGCGCGTATCCGGCGCGGGTGTTCGCCGCCGCGAACCGGTTGCACGCCAAGGATTCCGGGCAGGTGCGCGCGCTCGACGAAGCGTTCGGGGCCGAGCGCGACGCGGTTCTCGGTTGGTTCTTCTGACACCCGGTGTCCCGGCACCGCGGCACCGGTGTCGGGACCTTGGTCGCTGCGGCGCAGGCACTGGTAGACGGGTCCGCCGAGAACGCATCAGGGGTTGTCCCGGAGGCGATGTAGTCCCCAGGACTGATGCCCGAATTGCCGGTCTGCTGGCATGCTGGAACACATGAAGCCGATTCAGCTCATCCTCAACGTGCTGTGGCTGGTGTTCGTCGGGTTCTGGATGGCGCTGGGCTACATCCTCGCCGGCGTCCTCTGCTGCCTCCTGATCATCACCATCCCGTGGGGCATCGCGTCGTTCCGGATCGCGGCCTACGCGCTGTGGCCGTTCGGGCGGACCACCGTGGAGAAGCCGGGCGCGGGCACGGGTTCGCTGCTCGGCAACATCATCTGGTTCATTGTGGCGGGCTGGTGGCTCGCGCTCGGCCACCTGATCACCAGCATCCCGCTGTTCGTCTCGATTATCGGAATCCCGTTCGGGTGGGCGAATCTCAAGCTGATTCCGCTGTCGCTGTTCCCGCTCGGCCGCGAGATCGTCGACAGCGACCAGCCCTTCGGCGCACGATAGCTGCCCGAACGCCTACCCCGCTGCTCGGCGCTATTCGGACTCGGTGACGAGCTGCTTCATGATGCCGACGGCCCTGGTCAGCACAACCAGCTGCTCATCGGTCAGGGTGGAAAGCTGCTCGGTCATCCAAGCCTCACGGGCACTGGTCTCATCGGCGATCAACGCACGGCCGGCATCCGACAGCGAGACGATGATCTGCCTGCCGTCGGTCGGGTGCGGCTTGCGCTCGACCAGCCCCAGGTCCGACAGTGAGGCGATCACCCGCGTCATCGACGGCGGCTGCACGCGCTCTTTGGCCGCGAGAGCGCCCGGCGTCATCGCGCCGTCCCGGTGCAGAGTGGCCAGCGCGGACAGCTGGGTCAGCGAAATTTGTGCGTCGGCGCGCCGCCCCCGCAGATGTCGCGTCAAACGCACCACCGCAAGCGACAGCTCACCAGCGAGAGCTCGAACATCCGATGGCGTTGTCACAGTGGCAAACGATACGGGACCCGCTGGCTGCGGGACGACTGTTCTCGCAGCTACCCTGGGGCGGTGACGCAGAAAGTGCCCGAGATCCCGCAGCGGCTCACCGATCCACGGCCGGTACTCGCTGTTGGCAGTGCGCTGTGGCTGATCGCCACGGTAGTGGTGTGGGCCAGTGGCGAGCGTTGGGAGTCGACTCGCCCGGTATGTCTCATGGGGCTGGCCGTCGGCCTGCTCGGGTACACGATCTTCGCGATCCAGCGCCGTGGCGCGCGGCGTGGCGACAAGGGCGCGCAAACCGGCCTCTAGCCTCAGACCACGTCGAATTCGTCGGTGGTACCGGTGAACGGGTGTAGTACGCCGTTCGGGTTCAGGCTGTCCGCGTAGTGCTGTAGGCGGTAACGACCCAGCGTCGCATCGGACGGGACATCCCAGGTGAAGCGGGCGACGGATTCGGCAGCACCGCGCTTGCTCCAGTGGAATCGCACGGCCCATTCGCCCTCGTTGGCGACGCGCACCCACTCGCCGGAACTGTTGCGCCGTTGTACTTCCAGGAAGGTGTCGTTGCGGCGTGGATTGTGCTTCGGGTGAGCGGAAACGAATTCGGCCGCGACGCGGGTGCCGCGGGCCGCGGTCGCGGCGGGCTGGACCAGCACGTCACCGAAGGTGCGCCCGGGTGGCGTGGTGTCGGGTCCTGGCGCGGGCTGGAAATTCGGCTGCATGGCGGACACGTCGCGCGGGGCCGGACCCCGGGGAACCTGCTGACGAGCAGCGAAAGCCGTTGCCAGTCGGGTGAATTCCTGTAGGTAGGCGCTCAGGGTGTAGCGGCCGAACAGGGTCGACCCACCTTCGTACTGCTGAGAGTCGTATTCCTCTGGGGTGGTGACGTATTCATGGTAGGCATTCGCATAACCCTGCATCAGCACCTGCTCCAGCGAGACGCCGAGGGCCGCCGCCACCGCGCGGCGAATCCGCAGGCCGGAGACGATGGTGAATTCTCCGCCGCCACCCGCCAGGTAGAGCTCACCGATGCGGACGATCTGGATCGGCACCACGCTCGGCACCCACGGCACCGGCGGCAACAGACCGAGTGGGGCGACGATCGCTTTGGGCGCCTGGGCATCCGCGAGCCACGCAGGCGCCGGGACGTCGGGGTTGCCGAACGCATCGATGAACGGGTTGCGCACACCCTCCGGAATGGGAATCCCCGGTAGGCCGGGGCCGTCCTCGGTACTGCCCGCGATGAGCGAAACGCCCGCGGCCGCGGGGGCAGTGTGGCGCGGCAGGCCATCCGGGGTGAAGCGACCGTCGACGGCGAGGTCGGCGAGGTCGATATAACAGAGCATCGAGTCGACCGGTCCGGCCAACGACTTCGCTTCGGCAAGAGCGGCTTTCGCCGCGTGATACTGCCGTTCACCGAGGATACGAGTGTTCTCGAACTCGTCCTCGGTGGGGCCGGAGCCCGGGCGCAGGTTCAGGTTCGGCGACATGTCGCCCGCGTTGGTCTGGGCGAAGGCGGCGATGAAATCGGCGGCGCCGTCGAGATATCGGACGCCGTGTTCGATGTGCTCGAAGGAGAAGGACGCGTAGCCCTTGTTGTCCGCGCTGATCAACCGGTTCTGGTTGGTCATCGAGGTGTTGTGCGTCGCGAACCAGGTGATGGCGCCGACTTGTCTGCCGCCCTTGACAATCGACAGCGCGGTGACTGCCGGATCGATGGCCTGTGGGAAATGCTGTGTGTCCACATCGGGGTTGCGGTCGAAGGCGACACGGGAGCGGTTCACGCTGGCATCGTGCAGTTCGCTGCGGCCGAGCCCGAGCGCGCCCGGACCGAGATCGGTGTGTGCGGCCGCGATCGCCTCTACGATGCCGTTCACTTCGGCGTCGTAGACCTGCTGCTGAAAACCGAGGATCGACAGGTTGTATGCGTAATCGTTGCTGGAACCACCACAGGTCGCGTGCGAGTGCGTCGAGGTGAGCAACACATTCTGCTCGGTGTACAGGTCGCCGAAGCGTCGAGCGAGCTCGAGCAGGACGCCACGGTGCACGGACTGAAAGATCATGCCGTTCTCCGCGACCGCGAACACGATTCGCCGCTCGGCAGTGGCGATGATGAACGCGCGGGCGCGCGGGCGCAGGTGAA
Source organism: Nocardia sp. NPDC051463 (assembly GCF_040681975.1). Classification (NCBI taxonomy): domain Bacteria; kingdom Bacillati; phylum Actinomycetota; class Actinomycetes; order Mycobacteriales; family Nocardiaceae; genus Nocardia; species Nocardia sp. NPDC051463. The sequence goes on along the minus strand of NZ_JBFBAB010000026.1, from coordinate 99,437 downwards.
TGCCCGCGGTCTGCTGCTCGAACTGCGAGTAGCCCATCATTCCGCATTCGGCGGCCGGGCCCGTGATGTCGGAAATACCGAGGCCGATGAGGTATCCGCCGGACTCCGGTGCGGCCGCAGCGGGCGCACTCGATGCCATGGTTACGCCCGGCACCGTGGCCACCGCCGCCGCGGTAGCCAGCGTGGCCGAACCCGCCACGGTTCGAGCCAAAACGGTCCTTCGCGACACGGGCATACGCGTCTCCCTTCGATCCCACTGTGCAGCGAACCACACAACTGGACGCTCGTCCAGTCTAGATTTTTTCGCCGCGCGAATTGACTGCACGCTTCTTGAACGCTTAACTCCCTGAGGTGTCCTCCCGATTGAGCGTCGAAGAACGAAGGGCCCACCTTATCGAGGCAGCCATCGGCCTTGCCGAGAAAAAAGGCGTGGCGGGCGTGACCACGCGCGATGTGGCTCAGGCGGCAGGTGTTTCGCTCGGTGTGGTGCATTACTGTTTCGAAAACAAGGACGCGCTGATGACCGAGCTGGTCAAAGCGTTGTCGATGGAATTACGCGATTCTGTCGACGCCAATGAAACAGTTTGGCAAGACGTCGGAAGTGGAAAAGAAGCGCTTCAGAAATTGGTGCGTGCCGGACTCGAACTGATGTGGCTGAACATTGAAGCTACACCGGAACGACAGCTACTCACTTACGAAACGACGACTTACGCACTTCGTGAAGGCGAACAAACACCGGCGAAACTCGCGATTGCGCGCGAACAGTACGCATTCAACGACTCCACCGTCGCCGACCTCCTCGATCACGCGCGCGATGCGACAAGAAGCCGGTTCACGATGCCGGTGCACGACCTGAGCCGGTTCACCCTCAGTGTGATCGACGGGATCGTGCTGCGCTGGCTGGTGGACAACGACAGCGAGAGCGTCCGCGGGCAGTTGGACCTGCTCAGCCAAATGGTGTCGAACTACGCGGAATAGGCGGGTAACCCGTAGCGCGCCGGACACAGTGGCTATCTCGGCCGTGGCGAGCCACGGCCGGACCCACCAACAATCAGCCCTGCGCCTGCGGCATGCGCACATGCGTGGTTGCGCCGTCCCGCCACCACGCGACGGCAACCGTGCCGGTCACAGCCCCGTGCAGACGTATCCGAAGGTCGTTGTGCACCACCAGATCTCCTTGCTGTGGGGCGAGTGCGAAGAGCTGGCGCAGCACCACCCCGAGCGGTTCTGCCGACCATGTTGTCCGGCGGCCGGTGCCGAGCACTTCGGCGGTGACCGCCTCGGAGACGAGCGGAAGATCGAGCAACCTCGACAAGGCCGGCGCCGTATCGACATCGCCGACGACAAGGCGTTCGGGCGGCAGAGCAAGGCCGAACCACGGCTGGTCGAGCACGAAGGCGTCGCCTGGATCGACCACAGCACCGGACAATGCGCGCACCCGATCGGGCAGATCGAGGTCGGCCAGGTCGAGCCGGTCCGCCGCCACCGCGGCGGCCAACCGGGCGTGGGTTCGCGAAATAACTTCGGGCACAGGCGTTTTCGCTGGATCAGCGAGAGCCGTCAGCAGGGCTGCGGCCAGGTCCGGGGTGATGGCGTCAGGGTCGGCCAGGACGGCACGCACAGCGTCGATGTCCTGACAGCCCAGGCCGGGAGCAGCGAATTCGGTAAGCAGGCCGGCGAATTCGGTGTCGGCAGGGTGACGCAGCAGTCCGAGCACCGTGCCGTCTACGCGGGCATGCCTGCGTAGCCACCACGCGGTGTAGCCGTCGGGATCGGTGAGCAGCCGCCTGGTTCGATCACCGGAAGCCAACTGCCGCAGCGCTTCCGGCCAGGCGGCCTCGGCCACCAGGTCCAGGTCGCGGACGGCGGCCAGCTCGGGCGGGTCCTGCGGCAGTCCCGACCACCAGTGTTCCTCGTCGTCCAGATGATGGTCCGGGCCGGTCGGATCCGCCTCGATGACAATGCTGAAATCCCAGCCGACGCCCACAGCCCGCAGCGCCTGCGCGCCGTAGCCCTCGACCAGATCCTCGGCCGCTGTCCCGAACGGCGAATCCTCGACCAACAGATCACGCAGCGGAGCGCCCGGCAGCAACAGCTCATCAGCGGGTAGCAATTCCCCTGAGCTATCGGGCAATTCGAGTAACCCCAGCCAGGACGGCAACGCGAGCGGATCGGCGGTGACCGCGAGCCGGAGTACCGCGTCCACAGTATCCGGATCGCCGGGATGATCCTCCAGCTCGGCACGCAGCCCAGGATCACTCAGCAAATCCTCGGCGGTGGCGGTACGCGCTCCCAACCGAGCCAGCAGCGGATGTACCGCCTCCGGATGCACGAGCCGCGCCCAGTGCACCGGAATGGGGTCCGCGAGCCGATCGTCCAACACCACCGTGCGCGGACCGGTCACGAGCCGCCCATCGGCCAGCGGCACCGCAAGCGCCCCCAACTCCTCGGCGGTCAGTGGATCGACGACGAACGGCTCCAGCGCCGCATACAGCGAATACCACCACTGCGGCGAACGCTCCAACCCACCCGATAGCTCCGCAAGGCGAGCCAGCCCCAGCCGGTGCACATCCAGCACACCCAGCGCCTCGCTGTGCGCACGCCCGGACAACTCCGGAATCACCAACGGCCCGACCACATCATCGATCAGCCCGGCCAGCTCCGCGGTGAGCCCAGCGAACACGCTCGCCCGAGTCGGCACAGCCGTCCCCACCGCAATCCCCGACACTGCCCGGCTCACCGCAAAGCCCTCGGCAACGTCATCGCCGTGCGCAGCGGCCAGGGCGAGGGCGGGGCCGTCATCGGGCAGTCCCGCGCCCACCGGTGATCCCTGGTCATCTCGGCCGGGGGCAGCCGAATCAGACGGGGCAGTGGGGCTTACCGCACTCGCCGACGCCCGGTCGGACACCGCGCCATTCGATACTTCGCGGCCCAACGGCGAATCCACGCCGGCACGACCACCTGCCGTGCCACCAACGCTCAGTGACGCAGCGGTCGGGGACCTATCATCGACCGACTCCGATACGACACCGAATTCTTCGTCGGCCGAGGCAGCACCGGAACGGGTCGGAGCACTGTCAGCGGCGAACCCGAGGGCGGCAGCGCTTTCCGGGAGAGGATCGGCCCACAGCGAATCGACGTCACCGATGGCCGTCGAGGGCGCATCGGAGAGGCCGGTTACCACCGGGAGCCAGGCGTGGGTCTGGAGTTCGCGGATCAGCGCTTCGCGGAGCAGGGCATCGGGCTGGCTACGTGCGAAGCCGGGTGCCGGAACCAGGATGAGGCGGTCACGGAGTGGGAGGGCTCTGGCGAAATCGCTATATCCCGTTGCCAGTTCGGTGAGGTGGGCACCCGGGAGCAGGCGGCGGCGGTCCGGCTGCATGGGGATATCGGCGATCAGGAGCGCCGGTAGCGACAGTTCCTCGTCGGATCGGGTGGGGGCTCGCAGGACATCCGGGGTGGTGGTCGCCGGTCGGCCGTTGCGGACCGGAAGCAGCCAGCGGGCCCGGGGAGTCCGGTACTGCCACCAGACTTGTGTGCTGTCCTGGCCGGTGATGCGCAGCTCGCACAGGCCGGCCCGCTCCGGATCGGCAGCGCCGAGATCGGTGATCGTGGCGGTGAGCTCGTCGTCACCGATTCGGATGCTGTGCAGGGCGGGCAGTTCCAGCAGTAGGTCGATGGCTTCGGCACGCATCCCGGCGAGCAGCGCATCGGGATCGATGTCGTCGCGCAGGCGTAGCACCACTTCGGTATCGCCGTCGGTGGGGACGGCGGCGCTCGGCCAGGCAAGACGCAGCACCGGTGGGGTGAAATCGCCGTCCGCGCCCGGCACATCGATGTCGTTGTCGTGCAGTGTGTTCCAGGTGTTCTCGCGCGAGAAACGCAGCGAGCCAGTGGTCGAGCGCACCTCGATGTCGTCGCTCACCGACAGCACCGCGGTGAAGCCGACACCGAACCGGCCGACGCTGGCGGCCGGATTCGCCTTCGCGGAGGCGCGCAGCGCGGTGAGGGCGTGCACACCGGAAGTATCCAGTGGTGCACCAGTATTCGAGATGCACATGGTGTGCTCGTCGAGCCGGACGATCAGGCGGCCCGGCACGCCCGCCTTCGCCGCGGCATCGGCGGCATTCTGCGCCAACTCGGTCAGCAGTCGATCCCGATACCCCGCACGCACCAGATCCGCCTCGGTGGCGGCATCCTCTCGCAGCCGGGTCGGCGAATCACGCCACGCGGCGAGGACTGCAACACGCAGTGCCGAGGTGCCGAACGGATCGGACGCCTCGGCCGCCTCGTTCAGCTCCGTGCCGATGATTCGGACTCCGGCCGATTGGTACCCGGCTCATCCGTGTCCCCAGCGGCCTGTGCGCTCAGCGCCTGCTCCGCAGCATCACTCGAAACCGATGCGGAGCTGGAATCCGGCTCGGCAGCAGCCGAATCCTGGACCGAAGAGGCTTGGTCGGTGTGTACCGAATCGGTGCTCGATGGGGACACTTCCAGCGCGGTGGCACCGCCGACAGCTTCGTCACTCGACTCGCCCTGAGGACTCCGCACGCCCTCCGCACGCACCGAAACCGCAGCGCCGAACTCGCCGACGACGCTCTGCTCAGCAGCACTATCGCCGACCCGGGCCGCGCCAGCCTGCGCAGCCGTCCCGCCCGCCACATCCACCGCGGCCACGCGGCCCGCCTCCGCCACATCATCACTCGGGAGCCCAGCGCTCACCGCCCCAGCAGTCGAGCCTCCAGGAATGCTCACCGCAGTCCCAGCATCGGAGTCCGTCGCCGTGGTCGACTCAACCGCAACACCACCAGCCACGTCGGCAGTCGATGCCGCCTCGACTTCGGCAGTCACCAGAACCGCAGCATCCGCCTCGCCCACCGCACTCGGCTCAGCCGCAACATCACCCGCCGCACCCGGAGTCGATTCGACCTCGGTACCGACCGAATCGATCACTGTGTCGGATTCGGCCGCGGGAGCCAGGGTGCCGGCGCTCGAATCGGCGTCGGTGGTCGATGGCTCGGTCTTCGTCGTGACCGGGGGCTGCGCCGCTTCCGATGCGGGCTTGTGTGCGGCTTCCGAGGTGATCACGTCGAATGCCGCGTCGTCGTAGGCCTCGTAAAGCGGGGAGCCGCCGCCGGTAGGGACGACGGTGTCGGAGTGCGCGCCGCAGCCGTATTCGACGTGCACCACTCGGCCGTCCGCGCCCATCGCGTTGCCACACACGCCGAAGGCGGCGCGCATGGCACCTGCCAGTGGCAGGTAGAAGCCGCAGAGGCCGCAGGTGGACGGGGCCGCCTTGGCCATCTCGGTATCGGGGCCGAACTCGGCGTACCAGCGCTCGGCTGCTTCCTCCCGGCCTTCGAGGCTCAGCACCTTGGTGCGGCCGAGGCCGATGTCGCGGGCGACCTCGTCGACCGCCGGGTCGCCATTGGCGACGTACCCGGGCACCAACCGCGGATCGTTGGGCAGCGGGGCGAGGAGGTCGCCGGGCGCCAGATCGCCGGGACGGACCCGCTGATCCCATGGCACGAAATCGGGCGCGACCAAGGCATCGGGGCCGGGCAGCAAGGCCGACTCGCTGACCGTGGCGTAGGTCGCACCGGGTGCGGCCGCGACGACGACGGCCCACTGCCAGCCGTGGTAGCCGGGCAGGGTGGCTTCGAAACGGTGCGTCGCCGCACTCGCGTCCTCCGCGGTCACCCCCAAATGCGCGCCGACCCCGGCGGGCTCCAACTCCACGAGCGCTCGACGGGCCACGTCGACGGCGTCGGCCAGGATCGGCCACACGCCGGACTCCGAAACAGAAACTGCGCTCACGGCCTACATTTTGCCGTATGGAGCGCAATCGGCGTTCGTTGGCCGTCGCAGTACTGGTCAGCTTGCTCGCATCGACCGGCTGTGGCAGCGCAGACGACCAACCACAACGGATGAAAATCGAGGTCATCGGCACCCGTCCGCACGATCCTTCGGCGTTCACCCAAGGCCTCGACATCGACAGCAACGTGCTCTACGAAGGCACCGGTAAGCCGGGCGCGTCGAGTATCCGCGCGACCGATCTGACCACCGGGGCCGAACTGGCGCGCGTCGATCTGCCCGAGCCGTACTTCGGCGAGGGCGTGTCGCCTGCCGCAGGCACCCTCTGGCAGATCACCTGGAAGGACGGGGTCGCCTTCGCCAGAGATCCACGGACACTGGCCGAACGCGGCCGCGTGTCCTACAACGGCGAGGGCTGGGGCATCTGCACCCGCGCGGGCAAGCTGGTCATGAGCGACGGCACCGGCACACTCACCTTTCGCGACGCGGTCACCTTCGCAGCGACCGGCACCGTCACCCTCACCGGCCGTCGCAACGCCCACCTGAACGAACTCGATTGCGCCGCCGACGGTTCGGTGTACGCCAACGACTACCCCACCGACACGATCCTGCGCATCGATCCCGAGACCGGCCGCGTACTGGCCGAAATCGATGCCCGCGGCCTGCTCACACCCACCACTCGCGCCCGCACCGATGTGCTCAACGGAATCGCTCACCTCCCGGGCACCGACCGCTTCCTGCTCACCGGCAAGTACTGGCCGACCATGTTCGAGGTCCGATTCGTGCCCGCTTGAACACAGCAGGCTCCCAATCGTGTTGCCACGCAACGACGGGTTCGTGAGTGCACGGGTGAATCGCCGGGTATGCCTGGAGCTCAGTCGAGCATTGGGCCTCTGGCCCGGGCCAACACACTTCCCACACCGGGCGTCCGGCCTGAGACGCGACGAGACCGATGAGTCAGAATTGATGCGTGAATACTCCCCGCGATCCCTCCGGCCCTGACCATGGTCCGCGGGAAGGCGAGGAGGCTCCGCCGATCGAACGGCACCCCGGTTTCGACCGATATCCGCCGCCCAACGAACCTGCGCCTCGACGGCCGCTACCGCCACTGGGTCCCGAGCACGGGCGCCGCCGACCGCCCGCCGCCGACCACCCGCCGGAATTCGATACCCGACGACTACCCGAAACCCGGCCCGAACCGGCCGACACCGCGGAGTCCGACACACGCCGCATGCCGGATTCGCACGATCAATCCGCCCCTGACATGCGCAAACAGCCACTACATCGACCCGAGCCCGGCGAGTACGCCGAGCCGGACAGCACCGCCGCGACCGGGCCCGACGAGCAACGAGTCCCCCGCAAGCTGACCGTCACCAGGGTCGCCGCGATGCGTGGCCAGGAACTGACCATGCGCGGTATCGCCTCCTTCCAGCGCGCGGCGAAGGCCGACGGCGCGGACAAGTCGGGCCTCACCGCGCTGACCTACGCCACCATGGCGAACTTCGCCCTCGACGCGGCCATCGCGGTTGCCCTCGCCAACACGCTGTTCTTCGCGAGCGCGAGCGCGGAGAGCAAGTCGAAGGTCGCGCTGTATCTGCTGATCACCATCGCGCCGTTCGCGGTGATCGCACCACTCATCGGACCGCTGCTCGACCGCCTGCAGCGCGGACGCAGGCTCGCGCTCGCCTCCTCGTTCGCCCTGCGCGCAGTGGTCACCGTGGCGCTGATCGTGGCTTTCGACACCTGGGCGCTCTATCCGCTCGCCCTGTGCATGATGGTCGGAAGCAAATCGTTCTCGGTGCTCAAGAGCGCGGTGACGCCACGCGTGCTGCCGCCGGATATCGATCTGGTGCGCACCAACTCTCGGCTCACCGTATTCGGTCTGGTCGGCGGCACCATCGGTGCCGGCGCTATCGCCGCACTCGCCGCCGCGATAGCGAGTTCGACGGGCGCACTGATTTTCGCGACCGCGATCGCCGTCGCGGGCGCCTATCTGAGCCTGCGCATCCCGCGCTGGGTCGAAGTCACCGAGGGTGAGGTCCCCGCGACCCTCAGCTACCACGCCAACACCGAGGTGCTCGATCCGAAGAAGGAAGCCACCGTCCCGCCGCGCAAGCGCAGGCAGCCACTCGGCCGATCGGTCGTCACCGGACTCTGGGGCAACAGCGCCATCCGGGTGCTGACCGGGTTCCTTACCTTCTATGTGGCCTTCGTCGCCAAGGCGACCGAGCACGGTGGTGTCCAGCAGGCGGCCGTGCTCGGTGTGGTCGGCGTTGCCGCGGCCATCGGTAACTTCACCGGCAACGCCACCGGCGCCCGCCTCAAACTCGGCAAGCCCTCCCTGATCGTGCTCGGCTGCACCGCGGCGTGCACCCTCATCGCGCTGTTCGCGGTGTTTGCGAACAATCTGCTCGGCGCGGCGCTCGCGACGCTCGTCGCGGCCGGCGCGAGCGCGCTGGCGAAGGTCTCGCTGGACGCCTCGATCCAGGACGACCTGCCACCGGAGTCGATCGCCTCCGGCTTCGGCCGGTCGGAGACCGTGCTGCAGCTCAGCTGGGTCGTCGGCGGCGCGGCCGGTGTGCTGCTGCCGACCGACTATTGGAAGGGTTTCGCGGTGGTGTCGGCGATACTCGTGGTCGGACTGGTCCAGACCTTCGTCAGCTTTCGAGGTCACTCCCTGCTACCAGGTCTCGGTGGCAACCGGCCGCAGCATGCCGAGCAGGAAATTGCCCACGCTCGACCGCATGCTCCCGAGGCAGGCAGACAACGCGGTGGCGACACCCAACGCATCCACCAACGAGGGATAGGAGATCCCATCTAGTGAGCGAGCGCAGCGAGCGAGCCATAAACACAGCGGCCCCGCTCACCACGGAGCCCAGCCTCAGCGAGGCGCAGTCGTGAGTGAGCGCGGCGAGCGAGCCACGAACACAGCAGCCCCGCTGACGACGGAGCCCTGCGTCGGCGAGGCGCAGTCGTGACAAAGCCAGGGACCCGCACCATCATCGTGCTCGGCGCAGCCGCCGCACTGGTGTTCGTCGTCGCCTTCGTCGGCGTACTCGCGGTGCTGGTCCGCAACGCCCCCGAGCGCGAGCCCGAGATCACCGCCTACGCACACGGCACCGCCATCACAGTGCGGCCGTACGGCTACTGCACACCGTTGATGCGGGACTGCCGAATCCTGCCGGAGCGCGGCGGAAACGCCGATGTGGGCTCGATCTTCTCCCGGCTGCCCTGTGGTGAGTCGACGCCGGATTGCCAGACCGGCAAGACGGTCCATCTGGAGGTGCCTGCGGGGTATCCGCTGCAGATGTCGCTGCCCAGGAGGATCGCGGATGCGCCGTGGATCGCCCGACTGGTGTACATGCTGCCCAACGGCGACACCGTAGACCGCATCGTCAGCCGCAACGACTATCCCAAGGGTGCGCTCAATCTGACCATCGACTCGAAGCCGGAGCCGGAGCTGCGCCTGATCGGCGTCGAGATGCAGCTACCCATCCTCGCCAAAGACGAGACGGGCCAAGAGTTCTACCTTCCGCACGCCGCCTGGTCGATCAGCACGCTGTAGAAACCACTGCGCGGGACCCCCTGTGCCACCACCGGTTTCGCGAGGTGGCCGACTCGCCGGGCGCATTCGCGTCCCGGCGAGTCGGCACCCTCAGTGATCCAGTTCGCGCGCGACAGCGCGGACGACCTCGGAAATACGTTGCGCGGTCTTGCGATCCGGGTACTTGCCCTTGCGCAGGTCCGGCTGCACCTTGGCCTCGAGCAGGGTGATCATGTCCTCGACCATCCCGTGCAGTTCGTCCGGCGTGTGCTTACGGACGGCCGGCTCGCGGTGTGCGCCACGCTCACGCTCTTGGCCCTGACGGACCGACGGCGGCGCCTCGAGCACCTTCAGGCTCAGTGCCTGCGGCCCGCGACGCCCTGCGGCCATGCCGAATTCGACACGCTGGCCGGGCTTGAGCGATTCGATGCCCTCGGGCAGCGCTGAGGAACGGACATAGACGTCCTCACCCTCGTCCTGGGAAAGGAAGCCGAAGCCCTTTTCGACGTCGTACCACTTAACCCTGCCGGTCGGCACTGCCATCACCCGTTCGTCATCGAAACTCGGCCCCCATCGGACCGAGCACACCCGTCTGCCCAGGATCTACCGCGCGAAGCATCGCGAGAGAGATCCTGTCAGTTTGCGAAAAGAACGCGCCCCACAGCATGCAGGACGCGACAGTCATCGAGTCTACCCCGGTGCCAATAACGCAAGCACATCAGTTTTACGGTCTTCGAGTGACGAACCCATCCGCGCCACCGCCTTCGAGTGGGTCCGGGCGCCGCTCGAGCGACCGGCTGTTGTACCTCGCACTCGGCCTCTTCGCGATCGGCTTGCTGGCGATTGTCGCGATTTTTCTGACGCCGATTGTCAGCGACGCCACGCCGGGGCTCTGGCTATACCTGATCGCCATGCTCGCGCCGCTCGGATTCTTGGTCGGCGTGGGGTACGCGTTGTGGTCCGGTCGTCGCTCCCGCTGACGCGAACCCGGTTACCCGAGCCGGCCGTTACCAAATCATCAGTGTGATCCTCGTCACATAACGAGGAGGTCACAGAGTGGTGACGGCCCCCTATCGGCTGGTTCACACCACTTCTAAGCTGCGCGAAAGCTTCGGGGCCACACCGAGACCGCTCCGAGACCCGTCCGCACACGCCGGTTACCAAATAGTGATTTTTCGCGGCGATCGTCGTACCGTCTTATCCAGCCGGGACACCCGGCAACCACCGGCCCGCCGCACCAAGCCTCACCCCGCGGGTACCGGACCCCGACGGAAATAGGGGTGAGGGCGGACGGACGACCTCTCAGTCCGGGCCACGTGCAGGTGCGTAGGAGAGGCAGAAGAACCCGATATGAGTGGACGCCATCGCAAGCCAACCTCCACCGGGCGCACTGTTGCCAAGGTCGCCGTCACCGGCGCCATCATCGGTACCGCCGGTGTAGCCCTTGCCGGCAACGCCGCTGCGGCACCGGACTCCGACTGGGATCGTCTCGCGCAGTGCGAGGCAGGCGGCAACTGGGGTATCAACACCGGCAACGGTTTTCAGGGCGGACTGCAGTTCTCGCCGAGCACCTGGAGCGCGCACGGAGGCGGCGAGTACGCCGCGACCGCCAACCAGGCCAGCCGCGAACAGCAAATCGTTGTCGCCGAAAAGGTCCTCGCCAGCCAGGGCTGGGGCGCTTGGCCCTCCTGCTCGTCCAACCTCGGCCTGAGCAGCGCACCGTCCGTGCGCACCGCGCCGAAGTCGCCGGACGCCGCGCCGCGCTGGCAGCCCGCCGAGCAGACCCCGCTCGAGGTGCAGCCGGCAGACAGCTCGCAGCAAGTCTTCTCCGCGGTCGACCGCGCCGTCGCCGTTGTTCAGGCGCAGGGCGTGCAGATCCCGCAGGAAGCCCTCGACTTCCTCAGTGGCGCCAAGGCGAGCAACATGAAGCTCGATCCGAACGTCATCAACTTCTTCGAAGCCAACAAGGGACTGCTCCCCTCCTGAGCTTCGGTCACAATCTCGTTCACGAAAAAGGTCCCCGCATCAACGACGATGCGGGGACCTTTTCGTATCCGCGGGCCTTCCGCCCATGATCAGCGGTTGATCACCGTGTTCGGGTGCATGTACGGCAGCTGATCGGCCGGAACCGGAAACTCGGTGTCCTCACCGTAGGGCGAGAGGCCACCGGAACGAGCCGACGAGAGCTCGGTAACCGCATGGTCACCTTCGGCCACCGTGGGCCAGCCATTGTCGACGTAGGGTTTCTTCGATTTGTTCACCACCGGCCCATGCTAACCCGGCGCTATAGCTCCGAGGCCATACAGGTCGGGTGCCGAAATGCATAGTCCTGCCCCGACGAGCAACTGCGCTGCACCGTAGGCTGGACTCGATGACCGCGACCGACTCCTTGGCCGGATGGCTCGGCGCCCGCAGTGATGCCCAGCTCGTGGCCTTGCTCGAACTCCGGCCCGATCTGGCCGTGCCACTGCCCTCGTCGATGGCGGTGCTTGCCGCGCGCGCCGAGCAACGTGCGTCGGTGCTGCGCGCCACCGACGATTTGACCACCCTCGAGTTCGCGATCGTGGAAACTCTTGCCGTGCACGGCGTCACCCGCTCCGATCGGGCGGCCACCCCGCTATCGCGCGGCGCGCTGCACGTGCAGCTGAGCGAACGCGTGAGCGCGGCCGCACTCGATACCGCACTGGAGCGTTTGACCGACCGCGCGCTCGTCTGGGCCGACGGCGAGGACCTGCATTTGGTGCCCGCGGCCGCCGAGGCGCTGCCGTGGCCCATCGGCAGCACCACCGAGATCCCGGATGCGCTCACCGAACCCGAGGTGGTTGCCGCTCTCGCGCAGATCGCACCCGCCGAGCGGGCACTGCTGGACAAACTTGCCACCACCGGCCCGCGTGGGCGCAGCAGGGACGCGGCGCCCGGCACACCGGCGGACCGCCCGATCCAGCAGTTGCTGACGCGCAGACTGTTGCACTGGATCGACGAGGAGACCGTCGAACTGCCGGTGACCGTCGGCCAGGTGCTGCGGCGTGAACCGGTGACCCACCCGCATGCCCTCACGCCACCACAGCCGCGGCCGAGCAAACAGGCTCCCTCGGACATCAACGCGGTCGCGGCGGGCGAAGTGGGAGAGTTGTTGCGGCACTGCGCCGACGTGCTGGAAGCGCTCGGCCAGGCACCGGCTCCGGCATTGCGGGCCGGCGGGCTCGGGGTGCGGGAATTGCGTCGCATCGCCAAACAGACCGGAGTCGACGAAGCCCGAGCCGGGTTGCTCGTCGAACTGCTCGCGGCGGCGAAGCTGGTCGAGAAGGGCCTACCGGATCCGCCACCGGAATTCGACTCCACCGATGATTTCTGGGCGCCGACGTCTGCCGCCGACAGCTGGCGCGAGGCCCCACTCGCCCGACGCTGGGTCACCCTCGCGCTGGCCTGGCTCGACCTGGACCGGATGCCATGGATGATCGGGATGCGCGACGCCAACGACAAGCCACTGGCAGCGCTGGCGATCGAGCTGCGCACCCCGCACGCGCCCCGAGATCGGCGCGCGATACTGAATCTGCTCGGCGAATATCCCTCCGGCACTGCACTCGACCCCGCCGATATCGGCAAGATCATGGCGTGGCGGCAACCGCGCTGGCGCAGGCACTTTCGCTCGGAGGCGGTCGAGAACACGCTACGGGAAGCGGCGGCGCTCGGCTTCGTCGGCCGTGGCGGGCTCGGCTCGCCGGCCAGGGCGCTCCTACACGGCGCGCCGACCAGCGCGGCCGATGCCGAGGCTGCCATGGAGTCGGCATTGCCTGCCCCTGTCGACCACGTGCTGGTGCAGGCCGATCTGACAGTCATCGCACCCGGCCCGCTGACGGCGGATCTACAGCAGCAGATCGCGTTGGTCGCCGACGTCGAATCGGCGGGCGCGGCAACCGTGTACCGGATCGGCGAGACCTCGGTGCGGCGCGCGCTGGACGCGGGTATGACGGCGGCCGAACTGCATACACTGTTCACGTTGCACTCCCGCACGCCGATTCCGCAGGCGCTGACCTATCTGATCGACGATGTGGCCAGGCGGCACGGGCAGCTGCGGGCCGGGATGGCCCAGTCGTTCGTGCGCAGCGACGACCCCGCACTACTTGCGCAGGTCCTTGCCGCACCCGTGGCGGCCACACTGGCGCTGCGCGCGATCGCCCCTACGGTCGCCATTGCGCAGGCCCCCTTGGGCGAGCTGCTCGAGCAGCTACGCGCGGCCGGATTCGCGCCCGCGGGGGAGGACTCGGCGGGCACCATCGTCGATCTGCGGCCACGCGGCGCACGCATCATGATCCGGCCGAATGCGCGCCAGCCCTATCGGCCGACCCCACCGAGCACCGAACAGCTGACGTTGCTTGTCGCCGAACTGCGCGCGGGCGAGCGCGCCGCGAGCGCCCGCAACGGGCAGGCGGTGCGCCCCGATGGCACCCGAACCAGTACCGCCGCGACTCTTGCGCTGCTGCAATTGGCGGCGCGAGTGCGGCGGTCGGTCAATATCGGCTATGTCGATGCGTCGGGCATCGCGACCCAGCGCGTTGTCGAGCCGTTGAAAGTGGGCAACGGCCAACTCGATGCGCTGGACCCAGTCACCGGCGCGGTCCGGCACTTCACCTTGCACCGGATCGCATCGGTGGCTCTACTGGAATGAGCGGTTCGGCGCCTGCTCAGGCCTTCGGCCTGCCGAGGCAGAAAGTCGTCTTGGGGTCGGAGACGGTCAGGAATTTATCCGATTCGGCGCCACAGAGCAGTTCGTCGACCTGTCCGTCGATCCGCTGAATAACCCGGAAATTGGCCTCGTTGGATGCGCAATCCGCGTACTGGTATCCGGTGAGGTTGTTGTCGGCGTAGCAGCTGCCCTGCTTGAAATTCGGCGCGAGGCACAGGAACGCGGTGGTGCCGCCGTTCAAGGTCTCCTCGTAGGAGGTGTAATCCTCCGCGCAGTCGGTCTTCGTATCGTAGGACTGCACAATCTTGTACACGGCCTTACCCGACGAGCAATCGACCGGCTCGGTCTTCGAGTCGACGGCCGAGCCTTTGATGACATTGATGCAATCACCAACCTTGGCTTTTGCCGTGTCGGACTTGCTCGCATCCTTGATCGCCGAACAACCGGTCACCGCGACCGCGACCGCGGCCACTGCCAGGAGAGCAAGCACAATTCGTGCCAGCAGCCTCGTGCCTGGGATCTTCACCTGAAACCTCTCTCACCGAACGCGTTCACGGTAGTCGTGAACGCGGTGAGGATACCCTCACGGTCGCCGGAACCGCATCTGCACTTCGGACGATCTTCGGCGTGCCCGGTCTATGGGCAGAGGCGGTCAGCGCATGCCGAGGCTGTACATTCCCAACATCGAGTAGCCAAGGATGGAGGGCAGCAGGCGGCCGAGGAACTGAATCCCAAAAAAGTCCACTATCAATGCCTTTCGCAGTTCGCCCACACCGTGGGCGGTCAAGCAATCCGAGCTCTGTTTCGCTCGAAGAGGCTGGATCGTTACGCTTGGAAAGTATGACCCTCGCGGAGGTTGCCGTCGACTTGTACGGACTCGCCCCAGGTGAGTTCGTTGCCGCCAGGGCCGATCGGGTCAAAGCCGCCAAGGACGCGGGCGATAAAGAACTCGCCGCGGCCATCGGCAGATTACGCAAACCGACGGTCACGGCCTGGACGGTGAACCTCCTGGCCCGCACGCTTCCAGCGGAGGTCGCCGCGCTGCTGCAGCTCGGCGCCGCGCTGCGCACCGCGCAGCGCGAATTATCCACTGACCAGCTACGCAGCCTCACCGCACAGCGCCAACAGGTTGTGCGCGCCCTCACGGAACGGGCGGGGGCGCTGGCCGCCGATCACGGCCATCCGGTCGGTGCGGGGGTGCTGCGCGAGGTGGGTCAGACGCTGGTCGCGGCACTCGCCGATGCCGACGTCGCCGAACAGGTCCGCACCGCAACCCTGACCACCGCTGCGACCTACGAAGGATTCGGCCCGGCAGGCCCGGCGCTCACCGCGGTCGCCGACACCGCCGCGCCACCCGAGCCCGCGGACACCAGATCCGCGGACACCGCACACCAGAAACTCGATGAAGCACTCGAAGAACTCGAATCTGCGCGCACGGCAAGGGATTCAGCGCAATCAGCCCGTGATGCAGCGGCAAATCTACTGGCCGAGAGCAAATCTCGCCTCGTCACCCTGCGGGAGGAACTGGCCCACGCCGAACAGCAGAAGCAGTTCGCCCGCACCGCGGACCGCGCCGCGCAGGATCAATTGCGTTCGGCGCAAAAGCAACTCGATCGCGCGCAACGCTGGGTGGACAAGGCTCATGAGCGCATCGACTCATGATGGCGCGCCCTCAGCCGCACAGCGATCCCGGGAAGAGATACTCGTCGGCAGGCACCGCCGCCTGGTCGAGCCAGGATCCGAAGAACCCGCTCAGATCGGTGCTGGATTTCGACTGTAGGAAAGCGCGGAAGTCCGACATGGACGCATTGCCGTAGGCATGGGCGACATTGAATTCCCGAACGGCGGCGAAGAATATGTCGTCGCCGAGCTGTTTACGCAGTGCGTGCAGGAACAACGGGCCACGGTAATAGACGGAGCTGAATTCGTGTCCGACCCCAGGGTTCGCCAGCGGAATGTCCCAGAACTCCTGCATGTCACGGTACTTCTGGATGGTGTCGCGGTAATCGGCGTCGACGTCCGCCCCTTCCATTCGCTCCGGCCACAGATAATCGGCGGTATAACTGGCGAAGCATTCGTTCAGGCAGATGTCGGACCATTGCCGCACCGATACCGAATCGCCCCACCACTGATGGGTGATTTCGTGCACCACGGTTCGCAGGTCGGTCCACGGCGCGTAAATCGGCCTGGTTTGGGTTTCCAGCGAGAACTCCAGCTCGCTATCGACGTAGATGCCACCCGCGGCCTCGAACGGGTAAGGACCGTACAGCGATTCGACGAAGTCCAGGATCTCGGGCAACCGCTGTTCCTCCGCCCTGTTGTCCTGCGCATCCGGGGCGAAGGCGCTCAGCAGCGGCGTGCCGTTGGCGCGACGCTGCTCGAGGTAGGTGAATCGATCGATGGCGACGGTGGTCAGATAGCCGAGCACCGGTTGATGTGACTGCCAGGTAACCGCCCGCTCGGTGCCGATGACCGCGTCCTGTGTCCGAACGCCGTTGGAGACGACTTCCCATTCCGCGGGGACGGTCGCGTGCAGAGCAAAGGTGGCCTTGTCCAGCGGTGTGTCGTTGAGCGGGTACCAGGTGGTGGCGGAATGCGGTTCACCCGCGACGAAGGCGCCGCCGCTCGGCGCGAGGGTCCAGCCCTCCCCGGTGACGTCCTCGGCGGGACCCGCGTAGTCGACTGTCACGGTGAACGGCAGACCGGGCAACAACGGCAGCAGTGGTGTCACGGTCAGCTCGTGCTCACCGTTGCGGTCGAAGGCGGCGGGCAGGCTGTTCACCGACACCATCCGCACCTCGGGACCATCGAAGTCGAGGTTGAACACCCGCAGCGGTTGGGTGGCGATCGCGTCGATCCGGGTTGTCGCGGCCAGTTGCCTACTCGGCGGGTCGTAGTCGAGGGTGACGTCGTAGTGGCGGGCGTCGTAGCCGCCGTTACCGTCCATCGGGTAGTACGGATCGCCGAGGCCGGGTGCACCGATCAGTGGATCCGCGTTCGCGGGCGCCGCGGCGACGGTCACCAGCACACCGGCCACCGCGGCACACAACATGCCGGACAACCTCATGCGACCACCACCCCTTTCCGCCACCCCTGCGTCCCGGTACCGCAGTACCGACCTTGGTGGATGGTAGTCGCCTCAGTCGGCAGTACCGGTGAGCGCGACCGACGCGCCGAGACCGAAGATCATCATGCCGCCCGCGCCACCGACTGCCTCCAGCCGCCGCGGCGACCGTGCGAACCACGAGCGCGCCGAGGCCGCGAGCATGCCCCAGGCACTATCGGAGACCAAGGCGATGCCGAGGAAAATGGCGCCGAGGATCAGGAACTGCAACGGCATCGCGCCCGCCTCCGGGTCCGCGAATTGCGGGAGCACCGCCGAGAAGAAGACGATCGACTTCGGATTGGTCAACCCGACGAGCGCACCCTGCCGGAAGACCCTGGTATCGGACGACCTGTCGACCCGTGCGCCCAATGCCTCCCGCAACGCCTTGCGCTGTCGGAACGCCTGGACCCCGAGATACATCAAATACAGCGCGCCGGCGACTTTCACCACGGTGAGTGCGAGCGCGGAGGTCGCCACGAGGGCGCCGAGACCGACGGCGACGAACAGCAACGCGACGAAAACTCCCGCCGCGTGCCCGAGCACCGAGACGAAGGCGGCCCTGCGGCCGAGCGCGAGCGCCCGACCGATCGTGAACAGGACGCCGGGCCCGGGAATGATGATGATCAACAGCGATGCGGCACAGAACGCCAGCAGATGAGTTGTGGGCACCATCTTCCGAGTCTAGGCGTCCGCGCAATCCGAATTCCGGAACATCACAGGTCAACTCATGCGCCGAGATCGTCGGGCAATTGGTGCGGGTCGAGCAGCAGGCGCTTGGCCGGGGCGCGGCGCACCTTATCGGCGAGCGCGAGATTGTCGGTCAGCAGGCGCCACTCGACCTCGCTGATCGCGGCGCGAGCCCGTTCGATGACCTCGCCGTCGCGAGTGCCCCACGCAATCGGCATCGCGCTGACCGACTGCCACCGCTCGCCGACCTGCCGTGGCGCGCGATCGGTGCGCACCGCCACCGACGGCACCCGTTCACCCGCACGCTTCTCATGACCTGGCAGGTCGCGCACCTTCCTGATCACCAGGGCATAGACCGGAGCAGTCGCCTCCGATCTCGACACGTCGACCAGCGCGAGCAGCACTACCCCGCTGGGATGGGTTTCGGAGACCACCGCGGGGACAAGTTCTCCATCTGCGTACAGCTTCTCGATGCCGGCCCGGCGCGGCGTCCACAGCGCAACCCAGAGTGCGGTCACGGCTCCGAGTGCGAAGGCGACGGCGAGCAGGTAGGCCCATGGATGATTCAGCCAGATCAGGTAGGCAGTGGCCGTCGCGGCGATGATCGCGGCCGCGACGGCCATGATGCGCAGTCGACGTAGGTCGGCGAAGACCTCGTTGACCGCGTGGGCATGCCCGCGGTCGACCGCGAATTCGAAGCGTCGCACGTCCTCATTCCTAACACACGTTGCGGAGAATTCGCCTCCGCTTAACCGATGGCCGGCCCCAGCAAGTCGTCGGCATCCGTAATGCGATACGCGTACCCCTGTTCGGCGAGAAAGCGCTGGCGATGCGCGGCATATTCGGCGTCCAGCGTGTCACGCGCGACGACCGAATAGAAGTGGGCTTGGCCACCGTCGTGTTTCGGTCGCAACAGCCGACCGAGCCGCTGGGCTTCTTCCTGACGCGAACCGAATGTTCCCGAAACCTGCACCGCGACCGATGCTTCCGGCAGATCAATGGAGAAATTTGCGACCTTGCTCACTACGAGAACCGGGATGTCGCCGCGCCGGAATGCCTCGAAAAGCTCTTCGCGCTCTTTGGTTTTCGTCGAACCCTGGATCACCGGCGCATTCAATGCGACGCCCAATTCGTCGAGCTGATCCAAGTACGCGCCGATCACCAATGTCGGCGCGTCCTTGTGATTGGCCAGGATCGACTCCACCACAGCGATTTTCGTGCGAGCGGTCGAACACAGCTTGTACCGCTCCTCGGGCTCCGCGGTGGCATAGGACATCCGCTCGGCGTCGGTCAGCGTCACCCTGACCTCCACGCAGTCGGCGGGAGCGATCCAGCCCTGCGCTTCGATGTCCTTCCAGGGTGCGTCGTAGCGCTTCGGACCGATCAGCGAGAACACATCGCCTTCACGACCGTCCTCGCGCACCAGGGTCGCGGTCAGGCCGAGCCTGCGGCGCGACTGCAAGTCGGCGGTCATCCGGAAGACCGGAGCGGGCAGCAGGTGCACCTCGTCGTAGATGACCAGGCCCCAATCGCGGCTGTCGAACAGCTCGAGATGCTTGTATTCGCCCTTGGTTCGGCGGGTGATCACCTGATATGTCGCGATGGTGACCGGCCTGACCTCCTTGCGTTCACCGGAGTACTCGCCGATCTCGTCCTCGGTCAGCGAGGTCCGCGCGAGCAGTTCCCTGCGCCATTGCCTGCCTGCCACGGTGTTGGTGACGAGGATCAGCGTCGTCGCCTTCGCTTTGGCCATCGCCGCAGCGCCGACCATCGTCTTGCCCGCGCCACAGGGCAGCACCACGACACCCGAGCCGCCTGCCCAGAAGGAATCGGCTGCCATCTCCTGGTAGTCGCGCAGGTGCCAGGCGCCGCCGGTGTAGTCCAGGTCGATCTGATGGGCTTCGCCGTCGACATAGCCCGCCAGATCCTCCGCGGGCCAGCCGATCTTGAGCAGCATCTGCTTGATCCGACCGCGCTCGGACGGATGCACCACCACCGTGTCGTCGTCGAGGCGGGCGCCGAGCATCGGCGCGATCTTCTTGTGCCGCAGCACTTCCTCGAGCACCGCCCGATCCAGGCTGATCAGGACCAGCCCGTGTGCCGGGTGTTTCATCAGTTGCAACCGCCCGTATCTGGCCATCGTGTCGACGATGTCCACCAGCAGGGGCTGCGGCACCGCATACCGCGAGAAACTGACGAGGGCGTCCACCACCTGCTCGGCATCGTGCCCGGCGGCCCGCGCATTCCACAGCGCCAGCGGCGTCACCCGATAGGTGTGCACATGCTCCGGTGCCCGCTCCAACTCCGCGAACGGCGCGATGGACTGCCGCGCCGCATCGGCCATCTCGTGGTCGACCTCCAGCAGCAGCGTCTTGTCACTCTGAACGATCAGCGGACCGTCGGTCACGGTGCCTCCTAGTTTGGCTCCGGACCATTCTCCCTGAACCCACCGACAGCTCGGCGGGCGGAACGGTCGGGGTCACATGTCCAGCGGCCTCGAACTGGACCGAGACGAGCGGTGGGTCCGTCGGCGACGATCGGCAGCATGATCGAGACGGCAGCGACTATCGGCGTGGCGGCAGCGGCACTCGGCATGGTGCTCACGCCGGGTCCGAACATGATGTATCTGGTCTCACGCACCGTCTCGCAGGGACGCCGGGCCGGATTGGTGTCGCTGAGCGGGGTGGCAGCCGGCTTCGCGGTGTATCTGGCGGCCGCGACCGCGGGCATTACCGCGGTGTTCGCGGTGGTTCCCGGGTTGTACCTGGCGGTGAAGGTGGCGGGCGCGGGCTACCTCCTGTGGCTGGCCTGGCAGGCGCTGCGCCCCGGCGGCACCTCGGTGTTCGCACCGACGGCACTGCCCGCCGATCCGACGCGGCGGCTGTTCGCCATGGGCATGGTCACCAATCTGCTCAATCCCAAGATCGCGATCATGTACATGGCATTGATTCCCCAGTTCGTGGTGCCCGACCACGGGCGGGTGTGGCTGCAGAGTCTGTGCCTGGGCATGGTGCAGATCACGGTGGCGCTGGCGGTGAACTGCCTGATCGTCCTCGGTGCGGGCGGCATCTCGACATTCCTCGCCGGCAGGCCGCTGTGGCTGCGCGCGCAGCGGTACGTGATGGGCTCGATGCTCGGCACCATCGCGGTGCTGCTCGCGACCGACCGCGCACGGCCTACCCCGGCCTGATCACGCCACTCACCCCATCCAGCACTGGTAACCAGGGTGTCGCGGATCTCACAGCTCCCCCGTCGTGCAACTCTGCTCGAGCAGAGTGCACTCGGAAGGGAACGGATTCATGGGCGCCGAACTCGACATCATGGCGACACAGTTCGACTCGGCGGTCAATGCCGCACAGCGGATCGGCGAGCTGCTCGGCGTAATCGCCTTCGCCACCTCCGGTGCGCTGCTCGCGGTGCGCAAGAACCTCGATATCTTCGGTATGGCGGTGCTGGCCTGCAGCACCGCGCTCGGCGGCGGGGTCATCCGCGACCTGCTCATCGGACGCACGCCGCCCTCGGCATTCACCGACCTGACCTACCTCAGCGCATCGCTGCTGACCGCGCTCGTCCTGTTCTTCCGGCACCCGACAAGCCGACTGACCCGCGGCCCACTCGAGATCGCCGACGCGATCGGGCTCGGGCTGTTCTGCGTCACCGGCACCGTCGTCGCCTACTCCCAAGGCACCGGCGCCCCGACCGCGGCGCTGCTCGGCATGGTCACCGCCATCGGAGGTGGCGTGATCAGGGACGTGCTCTGTGGGCAGGTGCCGAGCGTGCTGCGCCCGGATCAGGAGCTGTACGCGGTGCCTGCTCTTTTCGGTGCGGCGACCACAGCGGTGCTACTGCATTTCGGCGCCTACCGGGCATGGACAGGTTTCCTCGCGGCACTGATCGCCATTGCGGTGCGGTTGCTCGCGCGCCGCTACCGGTGGCGCGCGCCGCTGGCCAGGCACACCATGCGTCCGGACGGAACATTGCGCTGACGGCCTGGTCTCAACTCACGCGCACGCCTGCGCGCAGCCGCCGGACACCCTCGTCCAGTATTTCGTCCCGTTTACAAAAGGTGAAGCGCACCAGTCGATTCCATGCCTCTTTGTCATCAGCGAACACGCTGACCGGCACGGCGGCGACGCCGATCCGCTCCGGCAGCGCCCGACAGAAGGCCAGCCCGTCGGAGGCCCCCATCGGGGTGATGTCGGCGCAGACGAAATAGCCTCCCGCACTGGCCTTCACCTCGAACCCGGTGTCCGCGAGCGCCGTCGAGAGCCGGAGTCGCTTGTCCGACAAGGTGTCTCGCAGACCGTCCACCCAGCCCAACTCATTGTTCAAGGCGTGCGCGACGGCGGGCTGGAACGGACCACCTGCCACAAACGTCATGAACTGCTTGGCGGCGAGCACACCGTCGATGAGGTCCGCCGGACCGCACGCCCACCCGGTCTTCCATCCGGTGACGCTGAAAGTCTTTGCCGCGCTGGACACCACGATGGTGCGCTCGGCCATGCCGGGCAGCGTGGCGATGCTGATGTGCTCGGCGCCGTCGTAGACGAGGTGTTCGTACACCTCGTCGGTGAGCACCAGCAGGTCGTGCGCACAGGCGAGGTCGGCGATCGCTGTGAGGTCGGCGCGGCCGAGGATGGTTCCGGTCGGGTTGTGTGGTGAATTCACCACCAGCATCCGGGTGGCGGGCGTGATGGCGGCGCGCAGGCTGTCCAGGTCGAGGACGAAGCGGTCACCGTCGGGCACCAGCCGAGCCGTCCGCCGCGTCGCACCGGCCAAGGCCACCGCGGCCGCGTAGGAGTCGTAATAGGGCTCGATCAGCACGACTTCCTGGCCCGGTTCGACCAGGCCGAGCATCGCGGCGCTGATCGCCTCGGTCGCGCCGACGGTGACCAGTACCTGGGCGTCCGGGTCGTACTGGGTGCCGTACCGGCGGGCGCGATCATCGGCAACAGCGCGACGCAGCACCGGCATGCCACGCCCCGGCGGGTACTGATTGAGGCCGTCGGCGATGGCCCGCCGCGCGACCTCCAGCATCCCGGCCGGACCGTCGGTATCGGGAAAGCCCTGGCCGAGATTGACCGCATCGTGACGGATGGCGAGCTCGGTCATCTCAGCGAAAATCGTCGAGGCGAAGGGGCGCAAGCGGGCGACAGTAGCGGGACGCGTGGGCATATCCGGAGAGTAGCCCAGCGGTCGCTATTGTTGCCATTAGATAGCGAATGGCTATGTTTCACTTCTCATTTGGGCCTTCTACCTGCAAGGTTGTGCGTTGCCCTGACGAGGGCTAGCCTCGCCGTGTTCTACCTCACATCTCGCCGCATGGCGAATCTCGAAAGGGGCGATTATGGCCTCGTACCTCGACCTAGTACTGCATCCGGCCGCGTCGGAGGTCGCCGGATCAGTGCTGGGTCTGCTTCGCAACATCGCGCATCTGCTGATCGGAGACTCTTTCCTGGGCTCCTCGACACCCGACCTCGGACTCGGA
Organism: Nocardia sp. NPDC051463; assembly: GCF_040681975.1. NCBI lineage: Bacteria > Bacillati > Actinomycetota > Actinomycetes > Mycobacteriales > Nocardiaceae > Nocardia > Nocardia sp. NPDC051463. The sequence goes on along the minus strand of NZ_JBFBAB010000026.1, from coordinate 76,111 downwards.
TCATCGACCGGCAGCGGCGGCCTCGGGTCCTCTACCGGCAATTGGTTCAACGGCTCGTCGACGGGAAACTGGTTCAACGGCTCGTCGACACCGTAACCAGCGGGCGATAAGCAAGTGGCGCCAGGCCAGGCGATGAGGGTCGGGCCTGGCGTCGCTTCACCCGAGATGAACTCCCGACAGCTTGGCGGGATTGGCGACGTCGTAAGCGCCCCAGACCAATCCGTCGCGAACCGTGAACCCCATAACCCTGGTTCGATGGGTGCTCGGCCAATCCCCCGCCACCGACCATCGCACCACAAGACCCAGTTGCCCGTTGACCACGGCGAATTCGAGATCGACCGATGGGGTGTCGGTCGAGCCGTCCAGTCCGTACTTGCGGGCGAGACCGAGCAGGAAGCGCGCGATCCGGTCGGCGCCGCCGACCACGTTGATCGCGGTCGCGGTGGTGCCGTTGGCATCGCCGATCATCGTCGAATCCGGATGCAGCGCAGCGGCTACCGCGCTGATATCGCCGGAACCCAAGGCGGTCAGCAGCCGCTGCACCGCGGCGTCATGTTCGTCGTTCGGCACCGCGGGCGGGGTGTGTGCCACGGCCTTGCGCGCACGCACGGCCAGCTGTCGCGCCGCGTCCGCGGAGACGCCGAGGATGTCGGCGATCTCGTCGAACGGCACCGAAAGACCGTCATGCAGAACGAATGCCACTCGCTGCGGCGGCGTCAGCGTCTCCAGCACGACCATGGCCGCGAAGCGGTACTCCTGCTTGCGGACCACCGCGTCCAATGGGTCGGGCGTGCTGGACGGCGTGATAGCCGTGACCACCGGTTCCGGCAGCCATTGCCCGACATAGCTTTCCCTGCGTACCGCGGCACTGCGCAAGCGGTCCACACAGATTCGGCTCACCACCGTGGTCAGCCAGGCGCGTAGATCCTCGATCTCGGATTGGTGCGCACCCGCCAGCCGCAGCCAGCTCTCCTGCACCGCGTCCTCTGCATCGCCGACGCTGCCCGTCAAGCGGTACCCGACGGAGAGCAAATGTGCCCGATGCGATTCGAACAAGTCGGCGAGAAGAGCGGCAACCATCGGCCCGATTCTACGGTCTACGCCACGTCCCGATTACCACGGCATGCGTCCGGTCATGCGAAATCCGGATGATTCCATACCTGCCCACATGGCACCATGCTCGGATGGAGGAACGCCGACTGTCCGACGAAACGGTGTGGTTGTCGCCGCCGACCGCGGCCGACACCGACACCATCGTCGAGTGCTGCCAGGATCCGGCCATCGCCGAATGGGTGACGATTCCGGTGCCTTACCACCGGGAGCACGCCGAGCAGTTCCTCGACGAGTTCGTGACGCGGGGCTGGGCGACGGACAACCCGACGTGGGGGCTTCGCCTGCGGGCCGACGGCCCGATCGTCGGCATGATCGGCCTGGGAGCGGTCGACGAGTCGGCGCGCGAGATCGGCTTCTGGCTCGCTCCCGAACACCGCGAACGCGGATTGATGTCGCGCGCGATCGCGCTGGTGTGTGACTTCGGGTTCGCGGCTGACGGCATGGCCCTTGCTCGTATCACCTGGCATGCCTTCGTCGGCAACCACGCCTCGGCGGCGGTAGTCCGCCGCAATGGTTTTCGCTACGAGGGCCTGGCCAGGCTCGGCGGCCTGCAGCGCGGCGTCCGCCGCGACAGCTGGGTCGCCGCCCGCCTCGCCACCGATCCACCGGGTTATGCCGACGGCTGGCCGGGCGATCTGCTCGGCCTCATCGCCACACCGCGATAGCCGAACAGCCACACCGGTTCTCGGCGGCCGCTTCGACCGACGCATTTACCCCGCGACCCACCGCCACGCAGCCGAGATCCACACTCGGCCCCGCGTTCACCGAGCTCCACCCTGGTCCCGGTTCGCCCGAGCGACTTGCTCCGGCGGTTACCGGGTCCGGGGTGGGAATGAGCCGCGCGACCTCAGCTGTTGCGTCGCCGCACGACCGCGTCGGCCAGGTGGTCGAGCTGACGGGCGGTGGTCTCCCAGTCCAGGCAGGCATCGGTGATGGACTGGCCGTAGGTCAGCTCATCGGCACGGCCGAGGGTCAGGTCCTGACGGCCTGCGACGAGGAAGCTCTCCAGCATCACACCGACAACGCCCGGCTCGCCTGCGGCCAGTCGCGCCGCGATATCGGTGACCACATCGACCTGCTTGTTGTGGTTCTTGTCGCTGTTGCCATGGCTGGCGTCCACCACGATCCGCTGCGGCAGCGCGGCCTTCTCCAGCCGGATGCACGCTTCGGCGACCGAGGCGGCATCGTAGTTCGGGCCGGTGCTGCCGCCACGCAGGATCACATGGCAGTCGGGGTTGCCGGAGGTGCGGATCAGGGCGGCGCGACCGTCCAGGTCGGTGCCGGGGAATACGTGACTGGCGGCCGCGGCGCGCACGCCGTCCACGGCCACCTGCACATCGCCGTCGGTGCCGTTCTTGATGCCGACCGGCATGGACAGCGCACTGCTGAGCTGGCGGTGCACCTGGCTGGCGGCGGTGCGTGCGCCGATGGCGCCGTAGGCCACCAGGTCCGCGATGTACTGCGGGGTGATCGGGTCGAGGAACTCGCACGCCACCGGCAGGCCGAGCGCGGTGATGTCGACGAGCAGCTTGCGGCCGAAACCGAGACCGGTGTTGACATCGAAGGAGCCGTCCAGGTGCGGATCGTTGATCAGCCCCTTCCAGCCGAGGGTGGTGCGCGGCTTCTCGAAGTACACCCGCATCACCACGTGCAGCCGATCGTCGAGTTCGGCGGCCTTGGCGGCCAAGCGACGCGCGTAATCCAGCGCCGCGGCGGGGTCGTGCACCGAACACGGACCGACGATCACCATCAAGCGATCGTCGTCGCCGTTGAGCACGTCGATGGTGGCCTTGCGGCCGGCGCGCACGGTGTCGGCGAGCTGATCGGTGATCGGATGCACGCGACGTACCTCGGCCGGTGAGCGCAATGGGCTCACACTGAGGGTGCGTTGATCATCGAGATCGGAATGCCGCGCATCGATATCGGCAGCAGTAGTCATTGTTGTGGGTTCCTTTACGTCAGGCCGACTCACTGACGGAAACCCGTCGAGCCGGTCTTCATCCGGCTCGGGGTGGAAAGTTGGTCAGCGCAGGAGGTTGCCGCAGACCGACCCACCCGGGGCCGGCTCGCTAAACCAGAAATACACGCGCTGCACGTCGGCGACTGTACCAGGCCGATACCAGCCAGTGAACGCACAGTGCCGCGCGGTCGCGCCGAATGAGCCGAACGTCACGTTGAGCAGCCTGCTGCTACCGATTCGCGACGTTCGGCTCAGCGCTGGGTGGGAGCTGCCCGCTCACCCCCACTGGCCGGGCTCATAGCTACCCGCGGGCGTGCGGGCGATGACGTTCATCCGGTTCCAGGCGTTGATCATCGCGATGGCGCCGATGAGCGCGGCGATCTGGTCCTCGTCGTAGTGCTTGCGCACCTGGTCCCAGACCTCGTCGCTGACGCTACGACCGTCGCCGATGCGAGTGGCCTCCTCGGTGAGCGCCAGGGCGGCCCGCTCGGCCTCGGTGAACACCGTCGACTCGTGCCACGCGGCAACAAGGTTGAGCCGCACGGAGGTTTCACCCGCGTGCGCCGCGTCCTTGGTATGCATGTCGGTGCAGTAACCACAGCCATTGATCTGGCTGGCTCGAATCTTGACGAGCTCATAGGTGGCAGCAGGCAGAGCGGAATCACTGATGACCTTGCCCGCCATGGTAAGTCGCTTGATGAAGCTGGCGGTGACCGGGCTGGCGAAGAGATTCATCCGAGCGTCCATGAGATGACTTCCTTTTCTAATCGATGGCTTCACAGAGACGACGACGCAGCGCATCGGGATGTGACATCGACCCGAAGGTGAGCCGCACCACTCACTTGTCGACGTCGACGACGCGCCGGAGCCAGCTGCGCCGATCGGTCGCCGATGGTCAGCGCTTTCGTCTGCTTCAAACGCCCCAGGACGGACGAGACTTCGAAGCGTGCACGCCATCGAGTGCGGCCATCTCGGCAGCCGTCGGGCCCTACACGTGGTCGGCACTGCCACAGCGATTCCGAACGTCGCCGAGAGTTCTTCTGCGGCAACGAGATCCATCAGCGCCGAAAGATTGCGACCGCCGAATCCGTGGCCGCCGACGAACCGCAGGAGCGAATGATTCGCCGGGTCGGTCGGGCGAGCAGCCGTCCACCCACGGCCCGAGCCGACCAGTTGCGGATTCCGGTCGAGCAATCGGCCCCTGCGGCGTGTCAGTCCCCTATACCGGCTGGTGGGAGCCAGAAACGAGTACCGTTCAGCGCCATGGACACGCTCATCTTCGGCGGTTTGCTGGCGGCCATGATCGCGCTGTTCCAGCAGCGCTCCCGACGGGTGGTGGTCTGCGCATGGTGGGTGCTGCTGCTCGCGACGATGCTGCTGTTGGCGCATCACATCACTGGCAGTCTCGGACTCGGGTTGAGCTACTGATGACGACGACCCGGCTGTCGACCACGCGAACGGCCCTCGGCCAGGTCCAGTACTGGCTCGCGGTGATTTTCGTGATCGGCTGGACCGGCGTCATCTGCGGCGGCCTGGCATTCCAGTTCGGCGCCTGGGAGTATCCGTGCCCGCTGTGCATCGTGCAGCGCATGTTCATGGCGCTTGCCGCCTTGGGCGCCGCGTCCATCGTGCGCGAGGGCATGAACGGGACGATCGAGGCCAGCGATTACACCGCGGGCTGGGGCCTGGCCATAGTCGGTTGTGTCGCAGGCGGGTTCGCGTCCTGGCGGCAGACGATGCTGCACATCCTGCCTGGCGATCCCGGCTACGGTGACCCGATGCTCGGCCTGCACCTGTATGTCTGGGCGTGGATACTGTTCGCTGCCGCGATCGCGACTATCGGTGTCGTGCTGTCATTTTCGCACGAAACCGCCGCACCGGCGATCCCCGCTACCCCGCACCGCATGGTCGGGCGTATCGCGCTGTGGTTGCTCGGCATCGTGTTAACGATCAACCTGGTCGCGGTCTTCCTGCTCGAGGGATTGCACTGGTACCTGCCGGACGAGCCGAACCGCTATCAGCTCTTCTACGACCTGCACATCCTGAGTTGAGCCCCGAACGGATTCGGCCGGACATCCCGTGCGCAGGGACATCCGGCCGCCGTTCAGTTCCCGAAGCCGTAGGTCAGGCGCCGAAGTTGTAGGTGACGCCGGTCAGTTTCTCCGACAGCTCCCACAGCCCACGCGCGACTTCGGCATCCTTCGAGGCAGCGCTGGAGCTGGAGCGGGCCGGGTAACCGCGCAGGCCGAGCCAGCCGTCCGGCCCATAGAACGCGCCCGGCTCGACCTTTTCGGTGGCCGCGAAAAGCTCTGGCAGCGCACCCATCTCGGCGCTCTGCGCCAGCAACCGATTGCCATAGGCCATGATCGTGTCCTGAACCGATTCGGTGTGCGATTGCAGATCGGTCGCGGCGTAGCCGGGATGCGCGGCAACCGAGATCTTCGGCGAGCCCGCCGCGGTCAACCTACGGTGCAGCTCATTGGCGAACATCAGGTTGGCCAGCTTCGCCTGGCCGTATGCGGGCCAGCGCTGGTACTTGCGGCGCTCCCAGTTCAGATCATCCAGATCGATCTTGCCGGTGCGGTGCGCACCACTGGATACCGTGACCACTCGATCGGAAATCTTGTCCAGGAGTAAACCGGTCAGTGCGAAATGGCCGAGATGGTTTGTGCCGATCTGCATTTCGAAACCGTCGGCGGTCCGGCCGAGCGGCACCGCCATCACACCGGCGTTATTGATCAGCACGTCGGCCTTGTCCACCGAATCGGCGAACTCCCGCACCGAGGCCAGATCGGCGAGGTCGAGTTTGCGTACTCGAGCACGCGCTCCGATCTCGTTCGCGACCTTCTCCCCCTTGGCCACATTGCGACAGGCCAGCACTACCTCGGCCCCCGCACCGGCCAGCGCTCGCACCGTGGCAGCGCCGAGCCCGCTGTTCGCGCCGGTGACGATGAAGGTCCGGCCACCCTGATCGGGAATGTTCGATATGTCCCAGCCACCCATGTGGGCGAGTCTAGTCCGATACGAGGCGCCTTCGGGGTGCGCGCGGCCCCTGCGCCCACGCTGCTGTCGCTGCCGCTACTCGACCGCCGCCGTCCGACGAATCGATACGGCCAGGCGGGAGTCGAGCATCTAATATAGGGTTGCCTAACCTATGTTCAGAGACTTCGATCCGGCAGCGCACAGCTGCTGCGCTCCCACCTGTGAGGCCGACTGTGACTTCGACACCCATCGCTAGCGACCGCTTGCACGTCGCTCGAAACGGCACCGTCGGCGACGGCTACGTGCCCTTCCCCGCCGCCGACGCCGCCGCATTCCGCGCGGCGGGATACTGGACCGGTCGCCCGCTCGATGACCTGCTGCGTGCGACGGCGCGCCGGCACCCCGATCGCACCGCGCTGCTCGATGGCGACGGCGGGCGCAGCTATGCGCAACTCGATGCCGATGCCGACCGTATGGCGCACGGACTGCTCTCGCTGGGGATCGCACCGGGCGATCGAGTCGTCGTGCAGTTGCCGAACGTGCCGGAGTTCGCCACCGTGCTGTTCGGGCTGCTGCGTGCGGGAATCATCCCGGTGCTCACGTTGCCCGCACATCGCCGCGCCGAGATCGAACACCTGACCCGCCTTTCCGGTGCGGTGGCCTACCTCATCCCCGACCGCCTCGGCGACTTCGACTACCGCGACCTCGCGGCGACCCTCCAGCAGTCCGTGCCGACAGTGCAGCACGTGCTGGTGCTGGGCGATCCAGGCATCTTTACCGCTTTGAATTCCGTACCGCGCAACGGCGATTCGCTGCCGACCATCGATCCGAGCGATATCGCGCTGATGCTGGTCTCCGGCGGTACGACGGGCCTACCCAAGTTGATCGCCCGTACCCACGACGACTACGTCTACAACGCCACCGCGAGTGCCGAAGTGTGCGAACTGACCGAGGCGGACGTCTACCTCGCGACACTGCCCGCGGCACACAACTTCCCATTGGCCTGCCCCGGCATCCTCGGCACCATCGCGGTGGGCGGCGCGATCGCCTTCCTCACCGATCCGAGTCCGGAAAATGCGTTCGCCGTGATCGAAAAGCATCACGTCACGGTCACCGCCGTGGTTCCGCCACTGGCCCAGTTGTGGTGCGCGGCAACCGAATGGGAAGAGGCCGATCTCGGATCGCTGCGACTGCTCCAGGTCGGCGGCGCCCGGCTGGTCGAGGTGAACGCCCGCGATGTCGAGCCCGCGTTGGGAGTGCGGTTGCAGCAGGTGTTCGGCATGGCCGAAGGCCTGCTCAACTACACCCGCCTCGACGATTCCGCCGACACCGTATGCACCACCCAGGGCCGACCGCTCTGCGCTGCCGACGAGGTCCGCGTGGTGGATGCCGACGGCAACGATGTCTCCCCCGGCGCCGAAGGCGAGTTGCTCACCAAGGGCCCCTACACAATTCGCGGCTACTACCGCGCCCCCGAGCACAATGCGCGCGCGTTCACCCCCGACGGCTACTACCGCAGCGGAGATCTGGTCCGCCGCCGCCCCTCCGGCCACCTGATCGTCTCCGGCCGCATCAAGGACGTCATCAACCGCGGCGGCGAGAACATCTCCTGCGACGAGCTGGAAGAACATCTCCTCGCCCACCCCGCCGTCCGGCACGCAGCCGCGGTCGGCCTGCCCGACGCCGCCCTCGGCGAAAAGGTCTGCGCGGTACTGGTAGTCGACGCGGCCATGCCAACCCTGGCCGAGGTCAAGACCTTCCTCACCGACCGCGGACTGGCCACCTACAAACTCCCCGACCTCCTGCGGCAGGCCGACTCCCTGCCCCTCACCGCGGTCGGCAAGATCGACAAGAAGGCGCTGCGCGCCGAAACCTGACCGCCCACGCAAGAGGCTCGGCCGAGTTTCCGACGGCCGGGCCTTTCGCGGCTGATCCGGCCGCTAAGCCTTCACCACGTACGGGGCGATACTGTCCAGCTTTTCGCAGGTCTCCTCGAACTCACGCTCGGGCAGCGACTGGCCGACAACGCCCGCACCCGCCCGCAGCCACGCACCCTCGCTGTTCTGGTAGACCGCCCGCAGGACCAGCGTGGCCTCCATCGCGCCGGTCGGGGAAATCGTCACCACCGCACCGGAATACAGTCCGCGGGGTGCACCGTCGAGGCGGAAGACGGAATCGACGCCCGCACGCTTCGGAATGCCAGAGGCGGTGACCGAGGGGAAGAGCACCTCGAGCGCGTCCCAGCTGGTGCGGTCGGCGGCTAGCCTGCCGCGCACCGTGGAGGCGAGGTGCTGGACGCTGCCGCGCTCGCGCACCGCCATGAAATCCGAGACCGCAGGCGTGCCGGGATCGGCGACGGAGGTGATCTCGCTGAACGAGGTCTGCACCGAAATGGCGTGCTCGACAATTTCTTTCGGGTCGGTGATCAGATCGGCCCTGGCCGCCATGTCGGCATCGTGGCCGCGCCCGAAGGCACGGGTGCCTGCCAGCGGTTCGGTGGTAACCATCCGATCCTGGTCCACCGACGCGACCAATTCCGGACTGAAGCCCGCCGCCTCGAGTCCACCGAGCCGCAATAGGAACGAGCGGGCCGGAGTGTTGTTGGCGCGACCGAGCCGGTAGGTGGCCGGCACGTCGACCACGAAAGGCAGATCGACCTTCCTGGACAGAATGACCTTCTGATAACGACCCGAACGGATTTCGCCGACCGCTTCGGCGACCCTGTCGCGGTATCCGGTGGGATCCTGGCGGACATCCGCCGGATGCGCCTGCGGCAGTTCGCTCTCCTGCGAGGCCGCGATGAGATCGTGGATATCGCAGGTCTCGGCCGGAGTGGCACCCGAGATGCGCACGCCGAATTCACCGATCGCCACCTCGATGCGCGGAATCATCAGGTGTGCCAGTGCCGTCCGTGGATGCAGATGCGCGGTGGCTTCCAGTGCCCACGCACAGAATTCGAATCCGATCCACCCGTAGGCCTGGCGGCCGCCGAGCGGCAGCGCGCTCAGCGCGCGGTCGATGACGGTCCCGGGGCTGCCCTCCCACACACTGACGGTGGTCTGCCCCGCCCACACCACGCGCAGCTCGTGCGCGTCCAGTTCCACGCTGCCGAGCGGATCGGCCGCGAAGACCCATTCACCCGGGCGCTCGTACATGACGTAATCGCCGAACCGATCGGCGGCCGCCAGCCGGGACATCGCTGCCGCCGGATCGGTCACGTACTCCAGGCGCAAGCGCTCCGTGGTCGACAACGATCCTCCAAAGGTAATGCTGACCTAACTTTGAGAAGTAAGGTTAGCATTACCTGGCTAGGCCGGAAGTGTGCCGACAGCCACAGCTACCGCCGCCCTTTCGACACTCAACAGACTCTCCGCACTGTGCTCGGCGTGATACGCCGCGCCGCCTCCACGCAGCCCGAACAACCGCTTGCTGTAGACCAACCACACCACCGCCGCGATATTGACCACCAGCGCGCCGATCCGCAGCGCGGTGATCTTCTCGGTCAGCTCGTAGATCTCCAGGGGCAGGAACAGGCTCGTCGCGACAACCGCGAAGTACTCACCCCAGCGTTTGACCAGCCACAACCCGACCGCCTCCAGTACCTGCAAACCCGCGTACACGAGGATGCCGAACCCGATCCACAGCAAGGTCGTGTTCGACAGGTCGAAGGCCTCACCGACCAGCCGCACAAGCTTGGATCGGTCGATGTCCCAGCCGATCTGATCGGCGAAGGGCCGCAACAGCGGCAGATCCTGATCGAATGCCGCCCGCATGGTCTCGCGGGAGGATCGGAATTCGAAGACGACCACCGCGGCCACTACCAGCAGCAGACCACGCAGCAACCGCTCGATCGCCAGCGCGCGCATGAGCCAGCGGTCCCGGAGCAATCTGCCACGCGGCACCTCCGGCGCGTGATCGGCAGGCCCCGAGCCGACCGGGTCACCGGGCACGAAAGTGCCGCACCGCAGGCAGCGCCACGCCTGCCCGGCTACCGTATCGACGCGCAGCCGATCCCGTAGTTCGGGCTCGTCCGGCGCGTAGGTGTAGTGGCCGTGCCAGCCGCAAGCGCGCAACGCCCAGTCCATGCGCGCAGCCTAATGGGCGCGACAGCCGACACACGGCGAACTCGCGAGCCGGAGTTCCTGCGCGGAATGCTGTGGCGGGCTTGAATAGGGGGAACGTCAGTTGCGGAGGGATCTGGTCATGATTGATCACCGCGGGGACTCACCCGCGCAAGCTCAGCGAGCAACGACACCCGGATCGGTGGTGGCCCTTGTCGACGCGAGCTCCAGAGTCGAACGCGAACTCGTCGGCGCCTGGCTCACCGACGGCGGCATTGCCAAGGAATTCGGTGTGCACGCACCCGTCACCCAATTGGACTTGGACGCCGATGCCATCGCCACCCGACTGGCAGGCCGCAGCGACGATCCACTGGTCGTCCCCGTGCGTGTGCTGTGGCTGCCCCCCGAACGCGACGGGGTCCGCCGTGTCACCTTCGCCGACATGGCGCTGCTGAGCAATCCGCGCAAGCCGAACCGGCTGGCCCAGCGCAGATTGATCGGCAAGTCGCCCGACCGCCACGTGGTGCTCACCGGGCAGCCCGCGCTGCTGAGCGAGCTGCGCGCCAATAACCCCGAGGCCACCGCGCTATTCATCGCGGGCTCCGCCGAGCCGTTCGCCCGCGCCATCTTGCGCGCCGCACTCGTGGTGCTGGAACGTGCCGAACGCAATGTGATCGGTGATCGGTACAAGGTGCCGCGGCTGGTGGCCGAGGAGATCCTCGACTCCCCAGACTTCCTGCACCGGCTCGATGTCATCGCCGACCAAATCGGCGCGAGCCCGCACGAGGTGTACGGCAGGGCCGAGAAGGGACTGCGGGAACTCGTCGCCGCACAGAGCAGACTGGTCTCGGACCTGTTCACCCAGGCGATGCGGCCGGTGCACGCCTCCACCTGGAAGGTGCACACCGAGGAATCCGGGCTCGCCGGACTGCGGACCCTCAATCGGCGTTATCCGCTGGTCTTCCTGCCCTCGCACCGCTCCTACGTCGACGCCTTCGTACTCGGTGACGTGCTGGCCCGCAATGACTTTCCGCCGAACCATGTGATCGGTGGCGCCAACCTCAGCTTCTGGCCGATGGGCCCGATCGCCCGGCGCACCGGCACCGTCTTCATTCGGCGCAGCTTCGGTGACGACGAGGTCTACAAGGCGGTGGTCGAGGAATACTTCGCCTACCTGCTCGCCAAGCGATTCAACCTGGAGTGGTACTTCGAGGGCGGCCGCACCCGCACCGGCAAGCTGCGGCCGCCGCGCTACGGGCTGCTGAATTATCTTGCCGCCGCTGTTCGTTCCAATCGCATCGACGACGTCATGCTGGTGCCGGTGTCGATCACCTATGAGCGGCTCAACGAGCTCGGCGCCATCGCCACCGAGCAGGTGGGCGGGCAGAAGAAGCCCGAGGGCCTGGCCTGGCTGGCACGCTACATTCGCAGCCAACAGCATTCGGCCGGACACGTCTATGTGCGTTTCGGCGAGCCGCTGTCCGCGCGCGACCGGCTCGCGGCGTTCGGCGATCCGCTCGCCACCCCACCGCTGTCCATTCCGCTGCACAGCACCGATACGCCGCTGGATGCACCGGGCTCCACCGCCGCCGAGGAAGAGATCGCCGAACGGGAGCGAAAGGCCGTGCAGCGGCTCGCATTCGAGGTCGCCGTCGGCATCAACGCGGTCACTCCGATCACGGTGAACGCGCTGGCCACCCTGGCACTGCTCGGCGTGCACGGACGCGCACTGACCCTCGGTGAGGTGCGCGCGGTGCTCGTACCGGTGCTGAACTACATCGAGAAGCGCGCGCTGCCCAGCGGTGAGCTCGACGCCCTGCGCGACGAGCAGAGCCTGGCCGTGGTGCTGGAACAGCTGTCGCTGGCCAAGGTTGTCACCGTCTATCGCGGCGGGCTGGAACCGATCTACTCGATCGAGGCGGGCGCGCACCTGGAAGCCGCGTTCTACCGCAACAGCGCCGTGCACTGGTTCATCAACCGCGCGATCCTCGAACTATCCATCCTGACCGCGCTCGACACACCAGCACCGAACCAGCTGAAGGCGGGCTGGGACGAGGCGTTCCGACTGCGCGACCTGCTGAAGTTCGATTTCTTTTTTCCCGAGCGGTCCGAGTTCGCCGACCAGATGACCACGGAAATGCTGGTGCTCGACCCGGATTGGAACACCCACACCACCGAGGACACCTTCGGCACCGATGTGCTCGCCACCCTCACCGCCTCCGGATTCATGATGGCGCACCGCACCTTGCGCTCCTTCTTCGACGCGCAACTGGTGGTGGCCGAACGACTTGCCGCCCGTGACCCCGCCGAGGAGATCGACAGCAAGCTGTTCATCGACGAGTGCGTCCGGGTCGGCAAACAGATGATGCTGCAGCAGCGGCTGCACAGCCCGGAGTCGGTATCGACCGAACTGTTCACCAGCGCACTGAAACTCGCGGACAACCACGGGCTGCTCACCCCGGTCGGGCGGGATTCGGCCAAACGCAGGGCCGAATTGACCAAGCGCAGAATCGAGTTCGCCGAACGACTGCGCGCCATCGGCAGCCGTATTTCCCAGGCCGCCACCCTGGATCCGTCGAACCGACTGGTGCAGGAGCCGTGATGAGTGCGCGCGATGCGGCGGCGCGGCAGGACGGCGCGACTGTCGCGCACAGCGGGACCGCGCCAACAGACCTCGAAGCGGCGATCGCCGCGATCCGGTCGGGCCCGCAGGGACCCGAAGTCGCCGCGGTCTTCGACTTCGGCGGCACTGTCGTGGACGGGTTCGCCCGGCCCGCACTGTTGCGGCGCGTCTTGCGGCCGAAGGCCTCGCGAACAGCGGCCACAACGCTGCTCGGCGGCATTCGCAACGGCCTCACCGACGGCGAGTACGGGCGGTTCGTGCACCTGTCCATGCACACGCTGGCGGGGCGGTCGGAAGCGGAACTCGACGCGCTCGGCCAACGCCTCTTCGAACGGTGCATCTACGGGCGCTTATATCCCGAAGCGTGGCAGCTCATCCGAACCCATGAGGCCGCCGGCCACACCGTGGTACTCGCCACCTCGCTGACCAGGTTCCAGGTGGCGCCCGCGGCCGCCGCGCTCGGCATCGAGCACGTGTTGTACACCCCGATGGCAACCAGCGAGGGTATCCTCACCGGCTACGTCGAGGGAAAAACGTTGTGGCGCAACGGCAAATCCGATACGGTCCGCAATTTCGCGGCCGCAAGGGGCATCGACCTCAGCCGAAGCTTCGCCTATTCCGACACTCTCGCCGATCTGCCGTTGCTATCGCTGGTCGGCCACCCGGTGGCGGTGAATCCCGATAGACGGCTCCGTGTGGTTGCCGCCGAACAGGATTGGTCGAAGGTGACGTTCCGGCCGCGGCAGACGCCGAGCCCGGCCGACTACGGCCGGACGATCGCGGGATTCGCCGCCCTGCTCGGCGGCGCATTCCTCGGCGTGATCGCCAAGTCCTACACACGGCAGCGCAGGAAGATGGCCGATGGGCTGATGACCTATGCGACGCGCGGCACCCTTCGGGCTATCGGTGTCCGAATCCGCGTCTCCGGAGCGGAGCATGCGCGCGCGCCACGGCCTGCGGTATTTCTCTTCAACCACCAGAGCCAATTCGACGTCATCATCGTGCCTAAGGTCCTGGCGGGCGGCGTCACCGGTATCGGAAAGAAGGAACTGACGCGTAATCCGATATTCGGGCCGTTGATGCGTTTCGTCGGAGTGACATTCATCGATCGCTCGAATACCGCGCAGGCCAAGGCCGCGCTGGCGCCGGTGGTGGAGACGCTGCGCGCGGGTCTATCCATCGCCGTCGCCCCCGAAGGCCATCGCTCGTACACGCCGAGCCCGCTGCCATTCAAGAAGGGTGCGTTCCATATCGCGCTACAGGCCGGTGTGCCGGTGATCCCGGTGGTGATCCGCAACGCGGGCGAAATCTCGTGGCGTAATTCGATGGTCGCGCGCAAGGGCACGGTCGATGTCGCGATCCTCGCGCCCATCGATGTGAGCAACTGGGATCCCGACGATATGGACGACGAGGTCGAAGCGGTACGGCAGCTCTACCTCGACACGCTGCTGAACTGGCCGAAAACGGACGCGGACTAACGCTTCGGGCGAGACCAGACAATGCATTGCCGAACAAAGCCCAGTGCCCCGCAGTCGAATGCGATGCGGGACCCTGGGGCGTTCGGCTATACCTTGCGACCGAGGAGCAGCTTCCACGGCATCATGGCCGACTCCAGCTGCACCTTGAGGCTCATCTTCGATGCGCCGAGGGTGCGTTCCTCGAAACGGATCGGCACCTCGGCAATCGCGATGCCCTGTTTGATCGTCCGGTAGTTCATCTCGACCTGGAACGAATAGCCGTTGCTGCGGATCGAGGCGACGTCGATCGCGCGCAGCGTATCCGCCTTCCACGCCTTGAAACCGGCAGTGGCGTCCTTCACACCGAGCCGCAGAATCAGGTTCACGTAGAAATTGGCCCACGACGAGAGCGCCTTGCGGTACCACTTCCACTCCGCGGCGGTCGACCCGCCCGGAACGTAGCGCGATCCGAGAACCACGCCGGCATCGGTGGTGGCCAGCTTCTCCAACATCGCCGGAATCACCTCGGCTGGATGGGATAGATCGGCGTCCATCTGGATCACCACGTCAGCGCCTTCGTCCAGCGCCCGAGTGATCCCGGCGATATAGGCCCGGCCCAATCCGTCCTTCTCGGTGCGATGCAGCACGCCGACGACATTCGGCAGCTCGACCGCCAACTTGTCGGCGACCTCGCCTGTTCCGTCCGGCGAATTGTCATCCACCACGAGCACATGCAGGTCGGGCACTGGCAGCGCCGTCAGCCGCTCCACCGCAACCGGCAGATTTTCCCGCTCGTTGTAGGTCGGCACAACAACGGTAACCCTCAAGGGTCGCCCTCCCTGCTCACCTGTCAGCCCCGAGCCCACGACAGGACCCCGAGCATTCGTCTGATTTCAGGAAACCGTACTTGATCGACCTAAACAGCACCTGAGCGCACTCCCCGACGTTCGGTCAACTTTCGTCCAGCCTCCAGGGCCGACCCGGCTACCTGTGCAACAATCGCTCGGAAATGCCTCGGGCGCACGGACATTCTGTTGCCGGCACCACGGCCGGTCCGCTCGCCGGGCTTTTTCTGGTTCACACACGATCGAAACTGCTCGACCTTCCACCGATGCAGACCTGGTCGATAACCCCATCGAGTTGCACGGCGTCGGCCGTCCTCATCCCGGCCTCGGCACGGCCTGCCACCGGGCGAGCACTGCCACTGTCGCGGCTCGAAGCTGCATCGGCGTATGTCAGAACTGTACGAACGTCGAAAGGACTCAGGGCAAGTGAACTACCCGAATTCCCCCTCGGCCGCAGCCGCCGCCACGTCGCTGGCCGGTGGTGGCCGGTGACGGCCGCGCACGAGATTCTCGAATTGACCGACGAGTTCTACCAGGACCCGCACGCGATCTACCAGATGCTGCGCGAGCGCGGGCCCATCCATCGAGTCCGGTTGGAAGGGGTGCTCGGTTGGCTGATCGTCGACCACGATGTGGCCAAGCAAGCCTTCATGGAGCCGACTATCAGCAAGAAGGTCAGCTCGCCCGAGGGCAGGGCCGTGCTGGCCAAGAACGGCGCCGACGACATGTTCAACGGCGCCATCAACGACAACATGCTGTTCGCCGATCCGCCACAGCACACCCGACTGCGACGCCTCGTCGTAAAGGCGTTCGCCGGCCGCGCCGTCCGCGATCTCGGCCCGCGGATCACCGCGATCGCCGACGAGCTGCTCGACACCATGAGCACCCGGGAAACCGTCGATATCTTGGACGCCTACGCCTTTCCCCTGCCGATCGCGGTGATCTGCGAGCTGCTCGGCGTGCCGGACGACGACAAAGACGCATTCCGCTCCTGGACCGCCGTCGTTGTCAACGACTCGGCCAGCATCGAGGAACGCACCAGCGCCGGAATCAACTTCTTCACGTACCTGACGGAATTGATCGCGGTGCGCACCGACAACCCGCGCGATGACCTGCTCTCGGAGCTCATCGTCGCGAAGGACAACGGCGACCGACTCGACCAGCAGGAACTCATCTCCATGCTGTTCCTCCTGCTGGCGGCCGGGCACGAGACCACGGTCAATCTGATCGGCAACGCCGTGCTCGAACTACTGCGCGATCCGCCGGCGGCCGCGCGACTGCGGGCGGACCCCAGCGCAATCCCGGCCTACATCGAGGAGATCCTGCGCTGCCAGGGTCCGGTGCACTTGGCCACGGCCCGCTACACCACCGCACCGATCACGTTGGGCGACCAGGACATCGACGCGGGCGAATTCATCATGATTTCTCTCGCGGCCGCCAACCGCGACCCGGAACGGTTCGCCGAACCGGACCGGATCGACGCCGAGCGCGACGACAACAGGCATATCGCCTTCGGCCATGGCATCCACTATTGCCTGGGTGCGGCACTGGCTCGAACGGAGGCCACCGTCGCACTCACCCGGCTCCTCGCCAGGATTCCGACGATGTCGCTGAACGTGGCGGTCGGCGAGCTGACCTGGCGTAAGAGCCTGCTGATCCGCGGCCTCGCCGCGCTCCCGGTCCGTCTGGCACCGCCCGCCGATTTCCTGACCATGCCTGTCGGGGACGACGAGACGCACTTCTCGATGGTCTGACCCGGTTGTGCGCGGCGCTCGTCGTGTCACCACGACGTGCGCCGCGCCGCGGCTCACCTCATTCGCCGTCGCGCCACGACCGATCCCGCGCATCCTCGCGCTCATTGCGCGCACGCACAATCTCCAACGCCCGCTCGGCGGTGGCCTGATCCGGATACGGCCCCATCCGATCCCGGAACCAACACTGCCGCCCGTGCTCGGCCCGGTTGTGCTTCAGGCAGTAATACCAGCGCTCAGCCATACCCCCAGCATCCCACCGATCCGCCAGCCGATCCGATATTTCGGACAAAGCCCGACGCGACCGTTGGCCTGGGACAAAGGTGACCACATCGGAGGGTCAACGGGCCGAACCTGAGCCGGGAGCCGGGAGCCGGGAGCCGGGAGCCGGGAGCCGAACGTAACCCTGGTCCGGAGGCCCGGGGCGGAAACGTGACCCCTATCCGGGGGTCCGCGGGCCGAAGCCCCGCCTGGCGGGGCACGGGGTTGCCTCCACAAACAAAAATACGAGCAAGCCGATGCACGCGATTTCTCCGTGCAGGGCTTGCCCGCTTGCGAGTGGCCAGGGCCGGGATCGAACCGGCGACCTTCCGCTTTTCAGGCGGACGCTCGTACCAACTGAGCTACCTGGCCGCAGGCACCCGTATTGAATGCCATACGCGAAGTGCCGGATTGCTCCGGCACTTATCTTGCGACCCTGACGGGACTCGAACCCGCGACCTCCGCCGTGACAGGGCGGCGCGCTAACCAACTGCGCCACAGGGCCTTGCGTGCTACCAACGATCCGAAGACCGTACCCCCTACGGGATTCGAACCCGCGCTACCGCCTTGAAAGGGCGGCGTCCTAGGCCGCTAGACGAAGGGGGCTCGTCCTGGATTCCTCCAGACCGGCTTTCAACGGGTATCCGTTGGGAGCTCGGTTAGCTTATGACAGACCGGTGTAGCTTTCCAAACCGGCTGGTCACAGCCCTAAACCGAGGTCTTCCAGGCGGGCTCGAGCCTGCCAGCCATCCTTGCGGAACTTCTCGGCCCACTCCGGAGTGGCCATGGCCTCGACAATCACCTCGAGCGCCTCCTGGAATCTGGCGCGCAGATCCGCCCCGCCGCCGAAGAGGTCCACCATGTAGCGCTGGCCCGCGAGTGCGGCGGCCAGCGTGCGGGTGAAGCGGTCCGGGTCCGCGCCGGTGCGCAGCTGCCCTTGCTCGATGGCGCGGACAGTGAGCATCCTGGTAGCGCGGCCGAGAATCCGTCCACCACCGGTTTGGACGTCCCGATAGAAGTCGGGCTCGATGATCAACCGATACTCGGCCTGGACGATGATGTCGTGCTCCAGTCGCAGCGCCATCTCGTCGATCATGCCGTGCAGGATGTCCAACGCACTGAGATCCGTTCTGGTAAGCCAACGTTCGGCCGACGCGCGATAGCGCTCGACCGCCGTCTCCAGTACGGCTCGAGCCAGATCTTCCTTGGAATCGAAATGAAAGTACATGGCGCCCTTGGTGGCGCGCGATCCTTCTAATATGCGGTTGAGCGATGCAGCGGCATAGCCGCTCTTCCCGAACTCAACGGCGGCGGACCTGATAATCGCCGCGCGTGTCCGGCGGGCCCGCTCTTGCTGCCGTGCCATGCTCGAAACGCCTCCGAAGCCTACTCGCCGCCAATCGATGCCCCCAAAGGAACAGACCCTTGGCGCGAAGTTATGAGTTTTTATCAATACTTCAAACCGGGTTTTCGCCCAGTTTCAAACTTTCGGTACGAAAACTTGCGAAAAACCTCAAACACACCAGCTGGTATAGTTTTCCTGCCCGGGTGCGCCGCAGGGGGTGCGCACCCGGGTATTTCTTCGTCTCGGATCCGCCTCCCCCGGTGTCGATTCGTAGTTCGCCACGATCGGCCATACCGGTCGCGACACGTTCGAACACAACAACGATAGGCCGAATTCCGGAACGCCGGACAAGACGGCGATTCTTCCGGTATTCACCAAGTCGCCACCGTACCCGGAATCGTCATCCGACACGCGGCAAACTGGAGAGTAGGGTCGCAACCAGGCCCGACTATCTGTTACAGCAAACATCTCGCAATCAATTCGGGTCGCCTGCTCGATTTCCGAATTCGACAGCGTCGCAGCCACGTTCACCCGAGTCGACCGGCCGACCGATGACGTGTCCATTCGACACGCGACACCAGCCCGCGCCGACGACGCGCTCCCCCGAGCCTCGGTCCCGCGCCACCCGCAAATCCAAATACTCTGGTAGGCAACATGTTTCGATGATATCCATGTCTCGGCGAAATGAACAAAGCTGGGTACCAAACGTTTACCGGCAGCATCGCCACGCTCGCACCCTTTGTTACCCGCCGTCGCATCGCCTCTCGGCGGCGCGGGCACGACGCAGGAACCAGCCGCGCCGAGCCACATCGGACGCGCCGCCGCCCCGGTTACCGGATACACGCCGGGCCCACTACACTGTCCCTCCGCGCCCCTATAGCTCAGTTGGTAGAGCTACGGACTTTTAATCCGCAGGTCGTAGGTTCGAGCCCTACTGGGGGCACCTCGTCGGGCGTCCGGTTCCATACCGGACGCCCGACCTGTCTCATCGATCAGCGACGCGCCCCGCTCCGGCCACGAAACAGCACACTGTCCGTGGCGTTTCCCCTACTGTGGGCGCGTACCTGTACATCCGGGACACCCTCGACGACAGGCGGAGCTGATGAATTCTTTCGATGATTTGCTCTCCCAGGTACCCATCGCCCAGATCGCGGAGAAGCTCGGCGTCGACGAAAGCACCGCAACCAACGCGGTCACCGCGGCGCTGCCGACGCTGCTCGGCGGGTTGCAGGCCAATGCCACCCAGCCGGAAGGCGCCGCCTCGCTGGTCGGCGCGCTCGACAGCCATGGCGAGCTCGTCGAAGGCGAGGGCCAGGTCGATATCGACAAGGTCGACGTCGCGGACGGCTCGAAGATCGTCGACAACGTCTTCGGCGAAGAGAAGAACACGGTGATCAGCGCGCTCGGCGGCACCGAGGGCATGGGTGGCAACGACCTGGTGTCCAAACTGCTGCCGATGCTCGCCCCGATCGTGCTCGCCTATCTGGCAAAGCAGCTCACCGGTGGCGCCGGTGGCGCAGGCGCACCGCAGGCACAGACCGGCGGCGGTGGCAGCATCGGCGATCTGCTCGGCGGGCTGCTCGGCGGCAGCAACAAGAGCGGCGGCATCGGCGGTGCCATCGGCGAGGCACTGGCCAAGAACGCCGGCGGCGCCCTGGAGAACGTGCTCGGCGGTCTCTTCGGCGGCAAACGCTGAAGCAGTACAGTGACACTCGACGTCGGTCGTGCGCGAGCCCTCCTGCCGCCCGCGGGAGCCAGGTGTCAAGGCACACTGTGTGATCGAGCACGCCGGGCTAACAACTCTCGGCCGGAAGCGATAGTCCCTATGCCGCGGGCCGAAGCCATAGACTCGTCGTAGTCGCCGAGCGCCAACGACGGCGTATGACGTGCATCACCCGGCATCGATTGTCAGACAGATGCGTTTCGCATCACACTTACGGTGCCGTAAGGTATGGCCGCATCGGCACGGTCTTACCTTGGGGGGACGACTTGCAAGAGCGCACGCACACATGAAGGGCATATGCATGGCAAGGGATCTGACTCAACTCGAGCTGCTCACGGAGTTGGAGCCGGTTGCCGAAGAAAACGTCAACCGGCACCTCTCCCTGGCTAAGGAATGGCATCCGCACGACTACGTCCCGTGGGACGAAGGCCGCAATTTCGCGGCACTCGGCGGGGTGGATTGGGACCCGGAGCAGTCCCGGCTGAACGAGGTCGCCAAGGCGGCCATGATCACCAACCTGCTGACCGAAGACAACTTGCCCTCCTACCACCGTGAGATCGCCGAGAACTTCTCGCAGGACGGCGCGTGGGGCACGTGGGTGGGTCGCTGGACCGCCGAGGAGAACCGCCACGGCATCGTCATGCGCGACTACCTGGTTGTCACGCGCGGCGTCGATCCGGTCGCCCTCGAAGAGGCGCGCATGGTCCACATGACCAACGGTTTCGCCTCGCCCACCGAGGCCGACGCCGGCTTCCTGCACTCGGTCGCCTACGTGACCTTTCAGGAACTCGCTACCCGGGTCAGCCACCGCAACACCGGCAAGGTCTGCGACGACCCGATCGCCGACCGCATGCTGCAGCGCGTCGCGGCCGACGAGAACCTGCACATGATCTTCTACCGCAACATGTGCGGTGCGGCACTGGATCTGTCGCCGGACCAGTCCATCGAGGCGATCACGCTGATCCTGGAGAACTTCCAGATGCCGGGCGCAGGCATGCCCAACTTCCGTCGCAACGGCGTCCTGATGGCCAAGCACGGCATCTACGACCTGCGCCAGCACCTCGAAGAGGTGGTGCAGCCGGTGCTCAAGAAGTGGGACATCTTCGAACGCACCGACTTCACCCCTCGCGGTGAGGCGGTCCGCGATCGACTCGCGATCTTCTTGGAGAAGCTGGCGGGCGACGTCATCAAGTTCGAAGAGCAGCGCGACCGCATGCTGGCCCGC
Organism: Nocardia sp. NPDC051463; assembly: GCF_040681975.1. Taxonomy (NCBI): domain Bacteria; kingdom Bacillati; phylum Actinomycetota; class Actinomycetes; order Mycobacteriales; family Nocardiaceae; genus Nocardia; species Nocardia sp. NPDC051463. The sequence goes on along the minus strand of NZ_JBFBAB010000026.1, from coordinate 54,765 downwards.
GAGGCGAAGAAGCGTGAGCTGGCCGGGGTCGCCGCGGGCTGATCCCCACCGGCATGAACGCGCCGCCGCCCGGATATCCGGGCGGCGGCGCGTTTATGTTCCGGCGCGTTTATGTTCCGCTATCTAGTTATTGCCGGGCGAGCTAATTCATCGGGGCAGTGCGCCGTCGACGCCGCCGACATCGGTGATCTTCCATCCCGAGTTTTTATCCAGCGTGACGTTGTATGTCACCGAGGTCTGCGCACCCTCCGGGCTTTGCGCATTCGTCGAACTCACGTGACGAATACATTCACCTTGAAGATGCCGTCCCGTTCCGACATCACCTTCGCGGTGATCGGCGTGGCCGACGAGGTCCACTTCAACGGCACCAGAATCTGTTCGAGTTCGGGTCCTGTCGCCTCGAACTTGTTGGCCAGCTGCGGCGCGGTATTCGCCTTCAGCTTCACGACCCAGGCATTGATGTCCTGATAATTGACCGTTGCCGCGCCGACCGAGTATTCGGTGGCGACCTGCTCGGCTTTCCGGTCGTTCGCGGCGCGATCGTCGCGCTGGGTTATATCGTGGCGCGTCGACCACAGCAGTCCGCTCAGCATGCAGACCGCGACGACGAGCGCGGCGATAACGGCGCCCCGGATTACCGTCGAAATCTGGATCGACACTGTTGCCGGGCGGGCGGGCTTCGCATCCGATGCCTGCGCGGTTGTCGATGTGGTTGCCTGTCCCGCCGTCGGTGCGGCTGTCGCGACGTCGTCCCCGCCCGTACCGGCGTCTTCGATCCGTGCTGTCATGCGGCCTCTCCGATGAGCCTGGTGCGTCGAGCGCTCCCACCGCCTGCGGCAAGTGTTACTCGGAGTACCAGGTTACTGAGGGTGGAGACGCGCCGTCGGCCCCTCGGCCCTGCGGCAGTACCGCCGGGACGCGCCCGCACCGCGCCGCGGCCGAACTCCGCATGCCGAATCCGCCGACGATTCCGTCCGCGAACCTCGACACTGGGGGTATGCGCTCCTAACTGACGCGCAACCGGCCGCGAACGGCGTGCTGCGCCGCACGGCCGCATCCACGGGACGAGCGACGTAGGAAGGCCGAGAATATGACCAGGACAGCGAAGGATGCGGCCTCGCTCGCAGGCAAGGTCGTCGCGATCACCGGCGGCGCGCGCGGTATCGGACGCGCCACCGCGGCAGCCTTCCTCGACGCGGGCGCCGCGGTCGCGATCGGCGATATCGATGTCGAGCTGGTCGCCAAGACCGCGGCGGAGCTGGGTGCGGACCCCGATGCCAAGATCGTCGGGCTGCCCCTGAACGTCACCGACCGCGCCTCCTTCGCCGCCTTCCTCGATTCCGTGGACAGTGAGCTCGGTCCGCTGGATGTGTTGGTCAACAATGCCGGCATCATGCCGACCGGCCTGTTCACCGACGAAGACGAGGCGATGACCGACCGCATCATCGACATCAACCTCAACGGCGTGATCCACGGCTCCCGACTAGCCGTCAAACGATTCATCGACCGCGGTAGCGGTCATCTCATCAACATCGCCTCCCTGGCCGGAACCCAAGGCCTCCCCGGCCTCGCGACCTACTGCGCAACCAAGCACGCGGTGGTCGGCTTCACCTCGGCGCTACACCTCGAGATGAAGGAGCACGGCGTACACGTCGGCGTGGTGCTGCCCGGAATCGTGCGCACCGAACTGTCCGCCGGTGCGAATATGCCGAGTTGGATCACTCCGCTGACCACAGTCGACCCCGACGATGTCGCCGCGGCCATCGTCACATCGGTGCAGCGGAACAAGCCGATGCTGACCGTGCCGCGCAGGCTCGCCGCCATCATCAAATCGGCACAGCTGCTGCCCTACCGCGCACAGCTCGCGGTGGCCCGATTCACCGGTGCGACAACCGCTTACGCGCAGCCGGATGCCTCGGTGCGGGAGAAATACCACCGTCGGCTCCGAGACATCGATTAGCGTCGGCGCCGCCGCGCCCTGTGACAACCCTCAGAGGATCCGTTGGACGCGCCCGCCGCGGGCAGGTGCGCACGACACCGCCGACACGGAGGCCAACGATGTCCGATCTGCACGCCGCACCGCAACGCACCGGATGGTCGAGCCCGCTACGGCTGTTTCTCGCCGCGATGACCGTGATCGGCCTCGTCGTACCGAACGCCATGGTGATCGCGTACTTCAGCGGCTCGGAGCACACGCGAGCCGACTACTTCCGCGCCTGGACCGCGAGCCTGCCCTCCACTCAGCTGTTGGTCGACCTGACGATCGTGGTGATCGCCTTCCTGGGCTGGGCGCTGACCGAAGCGCTCGAGCTCCGGATCACACGCTGGTGGGTGCTGTCGGTCGGGCTGACCTTCGCCGTCGGCATCTGCTGTGCGGTGCCGCTGTTCCTACTTGTCCGTGAGCTGAACATGGATCGGATCCGCAATGCCGACAGTGGCGTGGGCGCAGCGCAGCGCTGATTGCGCCGCGGTGGCTCCGGGCTGCCCTCAGCTCACGGAGTGAATCAGCGCACGTCGCGCACCGGCAGCTTCGGGGTCTGCCTGCCCTGATGAGACACTGGACGGCGTGACGATGACTACCGAGGCGAAGACCACGCTGCGGATCGGACCGTATCCGGTCGATCCGCCGGTGGTGCTGGCGCCGATGGCGGGCATCACGAACTTGGCATTCCGCAAGCTGTGCCGGGAGTTCGGCAGCTCCACCTCGATCTATGTCTGCGAGATGATCACCGCGCGCGCAGTGGTCGAACGCAACGAGAAGACGCTGCACATGATGTCCTTCGACGAGGACGAGCACCCCCGCTCCATGCAGCTCTACGGCGTAGACCCGGCCACTCTCGGCGAGGCCGTGCGCATCATCGTCGGCGAGGGGTGGGCCGACCATATCGATCTCAACCTCGGGTGCCCGGTGCCCAAGGTCACCCGGCTCGGCGGTGGCGCGGCGCTGCCCTACAAGCGCGCCCTGTTCAGCAGAATCGTGCAGGCCATGGTCAGCGGCGCCGAACCGGCGGGCGTTCCGGTGACGGTGAAATTCCGCATCGGTATCGATGACGATCACCTGACCTATCTCGACGCGGGCCGCATCGCCGAGGCCGAGGGCGCCAAGGCCGTCGCACTGCACGCCCGCACGGCCGCACAGCGGTATTCCGGCCAGGCCGACTGGACCGCCATCGCCAGGCTCAAGGAAGCCGTGCAGACGATCCCGGTGCTCGGCAACGGCGATATCTTCTCCGCCGCCGACGCCGTCCGGATGATGGACGAAACCGGTTGCGACGGTGTCGTAGTCGGCCGCGGCTGCCTCGGCAGGCCGTGGCTGTTCGGCGAACTACAGGCGGCGCTGCGCGGTGAGCCGCTCCCGGAGGCACCGAATCTCGGACGCGTCGGTGAAGTGCTCTACCGGCACGCCGCACTGCTGTCCGAGCACCTCGGCGAGGACAAGGCGATGCGAGACCTGCGCAAGCACATGGCCTGGTATCTGATGGGCTTCCCGGTCGGTGCGGATCTGCGCCGGTCTTTCGCCACCGTGTCGCAGCTGACCGAGTTGCAAGATCTCATCGGACAACTCGATCCGCACGCCCCGTTCCCGCGCGACGCCGAGGGGCCGCGCGGACGCCAGGGCTCGCCGGGCAAGGTCGCACTGCCGCACGGCTGGCTCGACGATCCTGAGGATCCAGCCGTACCGGAGGGTGCGGATCTGATGCACAGCGGCGGCTGATTTCGCCAGGCCACGCACCACGCGAAACACCCGGGTGGCCTATTCGATTTCGCGCTGGGCTGGCTCGCCGTGGCGGAATCGTTATCATTGGCGGAATCGGTCATGCCGGGCGAACCGGCTCGGGCGCGATAAGCCACGCGGCGTAGACGAAAAGTGAGGTTCGTTGGTGGGTGACGATCGGCACGGGCGTTCGCCTCGGCCCGGAGATCGCGCCCCGTGGGAGCGGTATCCCACGGCGGATGACACCGAGCGAGATGAATCGCGGTCGTCCCGGCGGTCCAGGCATACCGATGGCCCCGAATCCGGCTCGGCACCGCTGACCGTTCAGGACATCGTCCAGAAGGTCGACAACGAACGCGGCGGTCGCAGGCGCAGGGCCGCCACCGAGGGCGAAGCCGCGCCGAGCGGCAGGCCGGCCCGGCGCCCCGAGACCGCGCGGCCCGTCGATAGTGCGCCCCAGCGCGAATCCGGCACCCCCCAGTCCCGGCAGCCGGCCAGCACGCCCCGACGTGAATCCGGCGCCCCGCAAGCACGGCCCGCAGGCAGCACGCCGCAACGACCGACCGAACCCGCGCGACCCGCAGGCGTCACCGGCGCGCGCCGCGCAGTGGCCTCCCCTGTCGTCGACGACATCGCGGGCGCACCGTCCGCGACCCGCCCCGCCGCCCGGCGCACCGCCGAGGACCCCAGGCGATCGGCACCGTCCGCACCGGGCGCGCAGGAACCACCCGAGGTCGTCACCGACATCATCCCGCCGGTCAAGGAACCCGCCAAGACCAAACGCCGCGGCGCCGGATGGCCGACGACCGAATCAGATAAGCGTGATCGGGCCGCACAACCGAAGACCGTCGGCAATCCACCGCTGTCGCGGCTCGCGGCGTCCAAGCAGCGCCGCAACAAGCGGCTTCAGATCGCCGGACGCGTCAGCGGTTCGATCTGCGCGGCAGTCGCGCTCCTGATCACCGGCGGCGGCTGGAGCTATCTGAACGCGACTGCGAATGGCTTCACCAAGGTCAACGCGATCGACGACAACTCCGAAGATGTCGTCGACTCCGGCGCTCAGCTCGGCGACGAGAACTTCCTGCTCGTCGGCACCGATACCCGCGCGGGCGTCAACGGACGACTCGGGGCCGGCACGGTCGACGATGCCGAGGGTGCTCGCGCGGATACCGCGATGCTGGTGCACATCCCGAAGAACCGCTCGCGAGTCGTCGTCGTGTCGTTTCCACGCGACCTCGACGTGACCCGGCCGCAGTGCAAAGGCTGGGACAACGACAAGCCGGGCTACACGCAGGAAACGTTTCCCTCCGCGATCGGCGGCAAGCTCAACGCCGTTTATGCCCTCGGCGGCCCCAAATGCCTCGTCTCCACGATTCAGCGACTGACCGGCAGCAACATCAATCACTTCATCGGTATCGACTTCGCTGGCTTCGAAGCAATGGTCGATGAGGTCGGCGGTGTCGAGGTCTGTGCACCGAAGCCGGTCAAGGACGAAATTCTCGGCACCGTTCTCGACACAGCAGGCAAGCAGCGGATCAACGGTGAGACCGCGTTGAATTATGTGCGCGCCCGGCATGTCTACGGCGAGGAACGCAGCGACTACGACCGCATCGCCCGACAGCAGCGGTTCCTCGCCTCACTACTACGCGGCGCCCTGTCCAGCAAGGTGCTGTTCGATCCGGGCAAATTGAACGGATTCATCAAGGCATTCACCGAAGCGACCTTCGTCGACGCGGTCAACGCGAGCGATCTGCTGACCCTCGGGCGGTCACTGCAGAAGATGGACGCTGGTGCGGTCACCTTCTTGACTATCCCGACGGCGGGCACCACCTCCTACGGCAACGAGATCCCGCGCGAGTCCGACATCAAGGCCATCTTCAAGGCGATCCGAGACGACCAACCGCTGCCCGGTGAGAAGAAGGTCGCGCCCGCACCCGGTTCGATCCCCTCGGCTCCGCCCACACCGCCGAAGCTGATCGCCGTGGATCCGAGCACGGTGTCACTACTGGTCTCCAATGGCTCGACCACCGTAGGCGCGGGGAGCAAGGCGGCCACCAAATTCGGCAACCAGGGCTTCCAGATCTACAACACCGCCAACTACTCGGGCGGCAACTCGGAGGTGGCCTCCAAGGTCCGCTACGGGAGCGGACATGAGGCCGAAGCGGCCACGGTGGCCAGCTCGATGCCAGGAGCGACGATGGAGCAGTCGAGCGATCTCGGCGGCATCATCGAAGTGGTGATCGGCGCCGACTACACAGGCAACATCCGCCCGCCGACACCGGTGGGCGATCCGATCTCGAACGTCAACGTCAGCGTCTCCTCGTCCCCGACGCCGGTGACGCTTCCCTCGGACCTGGAACACGTCAACGCCGCCGACGAAACCTGCAAGTAGCTCGTCGCGACTGCATCGACGAGGCTCCCGATGACTCACTCGTTCAAGTGCCGAATCCCGTACTGCCGCAACGATATTCGCTTCAATTCTGATCTAGATCAGGTAGAGCCGGAAGCGGTTGGATCAACATCATTCGGGGAGGGATTCTCAGGTGTTACACAAACTATTCTTCGTTGCAGCAGCATCCGCGTCAGCACTGACGCTGTTGGCGGGGCCGGCAGCGGCTGATAAACCAGATTGGGCTCACTACTGGCACAGTTACGAAACTCGGGAAAAATGCGAGCAAATACGGATAGAGTTCCAGCAGAGTGGAAATCGGGTCAGCGACAGCTGCGATTCCAATGGCGATGGCGGCTATAAGTTCTGGACGTAGCATATGACCGGCGCAGGTAATCACTGCAGTCCCACCGTCTCAGTCCCTGCGTTCGCCAGGACGACGGCGCGCTGTGCGAATTGCCTTGCCGGACAAAGCGGAAAGGCCCGCGCCGTAACGCGGGCTTTTCCGCTACTCTTAACTAACCGAAACGGCCGGAGATTTAGTCTTCCGCCAGCTTCTCGGGCTTACCCCTGGCCTCCAGGTTGAAGAAGCCGGTCTGGTCAGCCACACGCACGGCCTGCTCCATATTGTGGATGACGATTCAGCGCCACGCAACGAGCGCTCGGCAGACCTGCGTCCAGACAGCGATCTTCATCTGACGACTATCTCGGCCGCTTCGAGAGCAACATCCCCGACCGCCAAAGGTTCGCGGGCCGGGCCACGCAGCACCGACCCGTCGGTGATGCTGAATTTGCGCCCGTGGCAAGGGCACTCGATAGTGTCGCCGATTTTGGCGACAGCGCAGCCCTGATGGGGGCAGACGGCAGAGAAGGCGCGAAACTCACCGGGGGCCGGCTGGGTGACAACCAGACCTTGCTTTGGAAATATCCGCCCGCCACCGACAGGAATCTCGGCCGGCAAAGCCCGCAAGGGTCCGGAATCAGCACTGCCGCTCGCGCATCCGGCGGCGAGCACCGCGCCGACTCCGAGCAATACTCCGCGCCGCGTGCACCCGGTGCACGGCGGTGGATCGGAATGCGGTGCGGCAGGGTTGTTCATGTGGCCACCAGCAATCCGGTCGAGTACATCACCAGCCGTTCACCCCGCCGCCGTGCGTACCGGTCGTCGGATGGTGCGCGGGGTGGGGTGCGGGTGGGGCGGGAGGCGAGTCCGCGGTGGCCGGGCCGTAGTCGCGCAGCGGCAACGCTCCGAGCGCGAGGCCCGTCGAAGCCGCGACGGTGCCACCGATCATGAACCGGCGCCGTGTCGAAGAAGTCATCCCAGCCTGTCGCGATCAGAGTGAGCGGTATCCATAGTTTGGCAGCCCGAAAATAATCTTTCAACAGTCCGAATACGAACTGGTCGCGCGGTCATGACCGGCCCGAGCCACCGATGGGGACAGCGATGATCGCAATCGAATGCGATCCCGGTCACGCCACGGTTCGATATCGCACCCACGGCCGCTGCCACACTGTCGGAGCTGAGGCCCTGCTCCCAGCTGCGGCAACACCAGCGCAAACGACCGCAACCGGGCATTAACCCTGTGTTCGTGACTAGGTCAGGGCAGGGCACTAGTGTCTGAACTCATGCGTGTCATCTACAACGAGCAAATGGCCGATCTCGCTCACCTGCTGGGCGAGATGGCGGGTCTGGCGGGTTCGGCCATGGACCGGGCCACTCAGTCACTGCTCCAGGCCGACCTCGCCCTTGCCGAGTCGGTGATCACCGAATACGACCGGATCTCGGACATGATCCAGGACGCCGAAGAGAAGGCGTTTGCCCTGCTTGCGCTGCAGGCTCCCGTCGCGGGCGATCTGCGACAGGTGGTCAGCGCCATCCAGATCGTCGCCGACGTCAACCGGATGGGCGCGCTCGCGCTGCACGTCGCCAAGGTCACGCGACGCCGCCACCCCAACCACACCCTGCCGGAATCGGTCAACGGCTACTTCGCCGAAATGGGCCGCATCGCGGTGAACATGGGCGCGGGCGCCAAAGAGGTGCTCGAGACCCGCGACCCGGAGCGTGCGGCGCAACTCAACGTGGACGACGAGGCGATGGACGACCTGCACCGTCACCTCTTCACGCTGCTGATGGATCGCGACTGGAAGTACGGCGTCGCCGCGGCCGTCGACGTGACACTGCTGGGTCGCTACTACGAGCGTTTCGCCGACCACGCCGTGGAGATCGGCCGCCGCGTGATCTTCCTCGTCACCGGCGTCCTCCCCCCGGACCCCGACGCCGAAGCGTAACCGCGGCGCCGTTATTTCAGCCGTACTCGAGTGCCGCCCGGCTCGCATCGCGAGCCGGCGGTCGAGGACGCGGATGAATCCTGCGGGTACCCGGGCGCCGATGAAATCGGTTGCTGCCCGCCATGCCCGAGCACGAAAAAGGCCCGCACATCGGTGAATTCAAGGGGCGCCGCAACCTCTCACATCGAGAGTGTTGCGACGACCGCATGAACCCACGATCACGTGCGGGCCTTTTCGTCTGTCCTGCCTAACCGAAGCGGCCGGAGATGTAGTCTTCCGTCGCCTTCTGCCCCGGGTTGGAGAAGATCTTCTCGGTGTCGTCGATCTCGATCAGCTTGCCCGGCTTACCCTGTGCCTCCAGGTTGAAGAAGCCGGTCTGATCACTCACCCGCGCGGCCTGCTGCATGTTGTGGGTGACGATGACAATGGTGAATTCCTTCTTCAGCTCGGTGATCAGGTCCTCGATCGCCAGGGTGGAGATCGGGTCCAGCGCCGAGCACGGCTCGTCCATCAACAGCACGTCCGGCGAGACCGCGATCGCACGCGCGATGCACAGCCGCTGCTGCTGACCACCGGAGAGGCCGCCACCCGGCTTATCGAGCCGGTCCTTGACCTCGTTCCAGAGGTTGGCGCCACGCAACGAGCGCTCGGCGACCTCGTCGAGCTCCTTCTTGTTGCGCACGCCCTGCAACTTCAGCCCGGCCACCACATTGTCGCGAATCGACATGGTGGGGAACGGGTTCGGCCGCTGGAACACCATGCCGATGGTGCGGCGCACACCCACAGGATCGACCTGCGAGCCGTAGATGTCTTCGCCGTCGAGCAGCACGGCGCCCTCGACGCGAGCGTTCGGGGTGACCTCGTGCATCCGGTTGAGCGAGCGCAACACGGTGGACTTACCGCAACCGGACGGTCCGATGAAGGCAGTCACGCTGCGCGGCAGCACCGAGAGCTCGACATCGGCAACCGCATGGAATTTGCCGTAATAGATATTCAGGTCTTTGACGTCGATCCGCTTGGCCATCTGAGTATCCGTTCGCTTCTATCGGTTCCGCGTGAGCAGCTTGTTGACGACCGCCGCGGCCAGGTACAGCAGCGCGATGATCAGGATCAGCGTCAGCGCCGCACCCCACACCCGCAGTCGGCCCGCGGGTTCCGGGTTCGACAGCTCTTGGTAGATCAGCAGCGGTAGCGAGGCCATATTGCCGTCGAAGAGGTCGGTGTTGATCGACTTGCTGTAGCCGACGAGCACCAGCACCGGCGCCGTCTCGCCCATCACGCGGGCAAGGGCGAGCAGGATGCCGCTGAGCATGCCGGGCAATGCGGTCGGCACGACGATCCGCAGGATCGTCTTCCACTTCGGAATGCCTAGAGCATACGACGCCTCGCGTAGCTCGTCGGGCACAAGCTTCAGCATTTCCTCGGTGCTGCGCACGACCACCGGCAGCATCAGCAGCACCAGCGCGAGAGACACCGCGAAGGCGCTCTGCGGGAAGCCGAACGTGGCGATCCACAGCGCAAAGATGAACAGCGCCGCGACAATAGACGGCACGCCCGCCAGGATGTCCACCATGAAGGTGGTGGTCTTGGCCAGCCAACCGCGCCCGTATTCCACCAGATAGACCGCGGCCATGATGCCCAGCGGCACCGCGATGATCGCGGCGACCGAGGTCTGCACGATGGTGCCGTAGATCGCGTGGTAGACACCGCCCGCGAACTGGTCGGGCAGCACGCCCTTCTGCGACTTCTCCCACCAGTTCAATGAGGTGATCGCCTCGAACCCCTTGGTCACCACCATGAGCAGGACCCAGACCAGAGGCACGAGTGCGATGGCGAAGCACGCCCAGACCACACCGGTGGCGATGTTGTTGCGTATCCGGCGGCTCACGCTGACATGACGGAAGGTCGGCGCCTTGACCGGCTTGTCGAGTGTCGTCGTGGTCATTATCCGTTCACCCTTCCACCGGCCACCAGACGTGCCAGCGCGTTGACGACGAAGGTCAGCGCGAACAGCACGAAGCCGGCCGCAATGTAGGCGCCGGTCGGCAGCGGTGAACTGAATTCCGAAGCCGCAGAGGCGATCTTGGAGGCAAAGGTGAAGCCACCGTCGAACAGCGACCAGTGTCCGGCCTGGGCGGAGGTCCGCAGCACGAGCAGCACCGCGATCGTCTCGCCGAGGGCGCGACCGAGGCCGAGCATGGAGCCCGCGATGACACCACTGCGACCGTAGGGCAGCACCGTCATCCGGACCATCTCCCACTTCGTCGCGCCGAGCGCGTGCGCTGCCTCGATGTGCGCGGCGGGAGTCAGATTGAAGACCTCGCGCGAGACCGAGGTGATGATCGGCAGGATCATGACCGCGAGCACCACGCCCGCGGTGAAGATCGTGCCACCGCCGGAGATCGTGACGTTGCCATCGGAGAACAGGAACAGCCAGCCGAGGTTCCGGTTCAGGAACGTCTCCACCGGTTCCAACTGGGGCGCGAGCACGAGCACGCCCCACAGGCCGAAGACGATCGACGGCACCGCGGCGAGCAGGTCGACCAGCATCGCGAACGGACGCGCCATCGTCTTGGGCGAGTAGTGGGTCAAGAACAGCGCGATGCCCACACCCACGGGCACCGCGATCACCAAGGCCAGCATCGAGCTCAGCACCGTGACCATGAGCAGGTCGCGAATGCCGAAGCGCAGATGGTCGGCGTTGTTGGTGACGAACTCGGTACTGGTGAAGAAGTTCGCCTCGTTCGCCATGACCGAAGGCCACGCGCGGATCAACAGAAACAGCGCGATCAGTGCGATGGCGGCGACAATGGTGGCACCGGCTGCCGTGGCCAGCGACCGGAAGATGATCTCGGCCCGCTGGCTGTGGGCAGGACGAACCTTCTTGGCCGGTTCGGTGCTCGGTTCACTCGGCATAAGGGCAGTATCTCCAGCCGCCCGCGGGCCCGTCGAGTTCGACGAGCCCGCAGCGGTCACCTCAGGGTGCGCGGTCATGACGTTGCGATCAGGAGATGGCGTTGATCGCGGTGGTCAGCTTGGTCTTGAACTTGTCCGGGATCGGGATGTAACCGCTCTCGTCAAGGCCCTTCTGACCGTTGGTGGTCGCCGAGGTCAGGAAGGCCTTGACTGCCTTGGCAGTGTCGGCATCGGCGTACTTCGAGCACACGATCTCGTAGGTGGGCAGGATGATCGGGTAGGCACCCGCCTCGGTCGGCTTGTAGAACGAGCTGGTGTCGAGCACCAGGTCATTGCCCTCGCCCTTGAGCTTCACGCTGTCGATGGCCTTGCCCGCGGACGCGACGGTCAGCTTGACCGGGTCCTTGCTCGCGGAGGTGACGATCTGCGCGATGGACAGGTTCTGCGACTTCGCGAACGACCATTCGTTGTAGGTGATCGAGTTCTTGGTGCTCTTGATCGCGGCCGAGGTGCCCTCGTTGCCCTTCGCGCCCTCACCGACGCCGCCTGCGAAGACCTTGCCCGAACCCTTGCCCCACGCGCCGTCGGACGCCGCGTCGAGGTAGAGCTGGAAGTTGTCGGTGGTGCCCGACTCGTCGCTGCGGAAGATCACGGCGATCTTGTCAGAGGGGAGCTTGGCGTTCGGGTTCAACGCCTTGATCTCCGGGGCGTCCCACGTGGTGACCGCACCGTTGAAGACCTTGGCCGCGGTCGGGCCGTCGAGCACGAGGTCGGTGACGCCGTCGATGTTGTAGGTCACGGCGATCGGACCGAAGACGGTCGGCAGGTTCCATGCCGGGGCACCGCAGCGCTCCTGAGCCTTGGCAGGCTCTTCCTTCTTCGCGCTCAGCGGTGAATCGGAGCCACCGAAATCGGTCTGGCTGCCGAGGAACTCGTTGACGCCGGCGCCGGAGCCACTCGAGGTGTAGTTCAGGGTGTTGCCGTCGCAGTTGGTCTCGTAAGCGGCGATGAAACGCTCCATGGCGTTCTTCTGCGCCGACGAACCGCTGGCCTTGAGGGCCTTCTTGCCACCGCAGGCGACGCTGGTGTTGGCGGCGTTGCTCGTGTCGCTGGTCGCGGAGTTGTCGTCGCTGCCACAGGCGGCGAGAGTCATCGCTCCGACGGCCAGCACGCCGACGAAGGCGCTGCTGCGCTTGAAGTTCACTATTCCTCCGGGGAATCACGTCCGACACGCCCGGTCCCTCACCGGCCCGGGCGGGTGTTGTGGTGCCGTTCGCGAGGAACTTGCGCACCAGGCAGCTGCGCCGCCCACAAGTAACGTAGATTCGCTCGGTTGACAGTTGGACCAAGCTGAGTGAACGCCGAGTGAACAGCCCGGCGCGATTGAGCCCGGCAGGTGTGAGATTTGCCCCAGTGTTACTCGGGTAACCCCAAGGGTCCGCTTTTTATTCAGTCACGGGCCGCGTAGGCGACATCGACGTGCGCGGGAGCGAATCCGAGCCGGGTGTAGGTGCGCACGGCCGCGGTGTTGTCGGCTTCGGTGTAGAGCAGCACCTCGGCGAGATCGCGTTCACGCAGGTAGCGCAGTCCGGCGAGGGTGAGCAGGCGGCCGAGCCCACGACCCTGCGCAGCCGGATCGATACCGACCACGTACACCTCGCCGATCGCCGGGTCCTCGTCGTAATGCACCTTGGTCCAATGGAATCCGAGCACCCGACCGGGGTCGGCGGCATCGGCCGCGATGAACAGGCCTTTCGGATCGAACCACGGCTCGTTGCGCCGGACCTCGATATCGCGCTCGGTCCAGCCGCCCTGTTCCGGATGCCAGGCGAAGGCGGCCTTGTTCACCCGCAGCAGTTCGGCGTCGTCGGCGGGGCCGGCATAGGTGCGCAGCACGATCTCCGCCGGAACCTCCAGCTCAGGTAGCTCCGGTGTAGCCACAGCACGTCGCATCTGCCACAGCTCACGTGCTGTCACCATATTCAGACGGGCCGCGACGGCCTGCGCCTGCGGCCGATTGCCATGCGCCCAGACCCGGGTCCCGGCGCCGCCTTCGGCGAGCACCGCGTTGACCAGCAGCGTCCCGATGCCGTGACCGCGGGCCGCCGGATCGACCGCGACCTCGGCCATCGCCGGGTGCTCACCGTGCGCGGGAACAAGATTCGCGTATCCCGCGATCGCGCCGTCGTGACGCACGATCAGGTGCCGTGCGTCATCAGCGGCGGTCAACGACAACACGGCCTGCTCGGAGATCGGGGCGACGCCGTCGGCGGCGGTCGCCCGGTCCAGCAGTTCACGCACCGAACGCGCGACATCGACATCGACCTGTTCGATCCAGCGCATCGTCACTGCGGCACGGAGCCGTTCACGGGCGCGAACGGAGATTCGTCGGTGCCCTCGATCTCGTCCTCCTGGAGCGGGACCGGCTCGCCCTTTGCGGCCCTGGACGGGCGCACCGCCTTGTAGCCGACATTGCGCACGGTGCCGATCAGCGACTCGTACTCACTGCCGAGCTTGGCGCGCAGGCGACGCACGTGCACGTCGACCGTGCGGGTGCCACCGAAGAAGTCGTATCCCCACACCTCCTGTAGCAGCTGGGCCCGGGTGAACACCCGGCCCGCATGCTGCGCGAGGTACTTGAGGAGTTCGAATTCCTTATAGGTGAGATCGAGCGGACGCCCACGCAGACGCGCGGTGTAGGTGCCCTCATCGATCACCAACTCGCCGAGGGTGATCTTGCCGGTGTTCTCCGGGCTCGCCACCCCCCCTGTGCGACCGACCAGCAGCCGCAGTCGGGCGTCCAGTTCGGCGGGCCCGGTGCCGGGCAGCAGAATGTCGTCGAGGCCCCAATCGGCGTTCACAGCCACCAGGCCACCTTCGGTGAGCACAGCGACGACGGGCACCGACGAACCGGTGCTTCCGAGCAGCCGGCACAGGCCGCGCGCGGCGGCCAGGTCGGTGCGCGCGTCGACAAGTGCCACATCCGCGGTACCTGCTTCCAGCAGGGACGCCACCTCGGTCGGTGCCGGCCGCACGTTGTGCGCCAGCAGCGCGAGCGAGGGCAGTACCGACTCGGGGTTGGGGTCGGAGGTCAACAGGAGCAGCTCCACAAGCCCTCCTCCCATCTCGTCGCTCCGACGACAACAGCAGTAACCGCCGAAGCCACGTCGCTTAATCACAGGTAATCGAGTGCAACATTAGCGTGTCTACGCCGATGACCACGCGTTCCGGGTGCGTACGTCACTTTGGTAGACACGAAGCAGCCTCGAAAGCTGACAACAGATATCGTGCGGACATGGGTAACTCACCGGGTACGCCCAAAACCCGGCAACACAGTCGAGCGTCGGCCCGGTACGACACTGTCGAGGCACCGACGACCGACAAGAGACGCGGAGAGGCGGACCAGCCATGCGCAAGCTGATCATCGGGCTGCTGGTTCTCGCGGGACTGGCGGTCGTCATCGATTTCGGCGCCGCCGCTTACTCCGAGTATCGCGTGTCGCGCGCTCTGCGTGAGGGTGCCGATCTCATCGCCGACCCCGAGGTGACCATCCACGGGTTCCCCTTCTTCGGCCAGGCGCTCCAGAGTCGATTCCAGAACGTCGACATCCGCGCACGTATCGTGCGCCCGGACATCCCCGGCGAAGTCTCGGCCGAGGCGACATTGACCGGAGTGCATCTGCCGCTGGGCGATCTCGTCGACAGCAGCGTGCGCCGCGTCCCGGTGGAACGGGTCGAGGGCAGGATGCGTCTCGAGCCCACCGAGCTGGGCAGGCTGTTCAAAATCCCGGATCTGCAAGTGCATTCGCGACCTGCGGATAAATCCGACGGAACAGGCGGATCGGGCGGCTCCGGAATGACGACGGGCGGCGCACTGGTGCTCACCGGCACGCTGCCCGGCACACCGCTCGCCTCGACTGTGCCCGGCGCGCCGCTCGGTGGCGACAAGGTCAGTGTGCAAGCGGATCTGCTGCTCGACGGTGATCAGGTGCGGATCGTCGCGACCGGTTTCTACCGCGGCACCGGCACGGAGCTCATCTCCACCGCGGTCGTCCCCGAAGCCGACCGGCCCGCGGTACTGGAGCTGTTCACGCGCACCATCGATACGAAGGAATTGCCCTTCGGTCTGCGCCCGACGAAGGTCTCCGCGCAAGGCGGCCAGATCGTTGTCGAAGGCAAAGGGGAGAATGTGACGATCGACCTGGATAGATTGCAGCGGCCATGATCGAAATCACAATATTGGTGGTGATAGTGCTTGCCGCACTGGCGGTCGGCACGGCGCTACGGCGCAGAGACGGGAAATTGCGCGCTGCGGACACGATCACACCGACCGAGGCGGCGCGCACCGAATTGCTCGCCGCCGCCGGAATGAGCGGTTCGGGGCCCACGGTGCTGCATTTCTCCGCGCAGTGGTGCGGACCGTGCGGGGCAGTGCGCCGGGTGGTCGCCGGCGTGACCGAAGGACTGTCGGATGCGCCGAACCCGCCGCTGGACATCGAGGTCGATATCGATGCCGAGCCCGCGCTGGCCAAAGAGCTGAACGTGCTCTCGTTGCCGACCACCTTCGTCTTCGACAGGGAAGGCCGGGAGCGTTTCCGTATCTCGGGCGTCCCGAAAACTGCCGACCTCCACACCGCGCTAGAGCCACTGACGGTGTAAAAACGGGGCCTGAAATGGCCCTATAGCCAATGTGACGAACCCGGGGTCCAATTCCCCCCCGGAACCAGGTAAACTGCCTCTCGTGCAATCCGACCACGAGCTGATGCTCACCCGACGCCGCACAGTTGATCTGTGTCGCCTCGGTGGTTGTTGCTGCCTGTGCCGCTGACCGGTCGGTCCGTTCAGATTTCCTGACGCCGACCTTTGTCCGCCGTGCGAGTGATCTCTTGATCCCCCGGCGAACTGGCAATTTTCCAGCCGTCAGAGTCATTCAGCGCAGGAGTCCGCACAATGTCTGCCGAAACCCGTAATATCGCCTCCGGGCAAGCCATTCCTTTCGATTCCGTCGATGTCCGTGGACCGCGCTTCGCCGCATGGGTCACCACAGCCGTCCTCGTCGTCGTGCTGATCACCGCCGCCCTGTCCACCGCGGCCGCCGCCGTGCTCATCGCGATCCAAGCGACGGTCTTCGCGATCGGCGCCGCCACCGGCCCGCGGCGCAGCCCCTACCGTCGGATCTACGCCGAACTGGTCGCACCGCGCGTCGGCCCGCCGACCGAAACCGAACCCGTCGCGCCGCTGCGGTTCGCCCAATTGCTCGGCCTGGTCTTCAGTGCCGTCAGCCTGCTGGGTTTCCTGGCCGGCTCCTCCGTCGTCGGCGCGGTGTTCGCCGGCTTCGCCCTGTTCGCGGCGTTTTTGAACGCGGCGTTCGGAATCTGCCTGGGCTGCCAGATCTATCCACTGGTCGCCCGTTTCCGCCGGGCTCGGACAACAGGCGATGTTCGCGGGCCCTCCGTGGTCACGCGAGCCACCGCCTCCGTGCCCGACACTCACATCGCCGGCCCCGCCCCGGCTTCGAACTGACACTGCAAGTCACCACCCCGAAAGGAACAACATGGCCCGCTCCGATGTCCTGGTCTCCGTTGACTGGGCCGAAGAGAACCTCAACGCCCCCGGCGTCGTCTTCGTCGAGGTAGACGAGGACACCTCCGCCTACGACGGCGGCCACATCGAGGGTGCCGTCCGGCTCGATTGGAAGAAAGACCTGCAGGATCAGGTTCGTCGCGACTTCGTGAACCAGGAGCAGTTCTCCGATCTGCTCTCGGCGCGCGGCATCGCGAACGACGACGAGGTTGTGCTCTACGGCGGCAACAACAACTGGTTCGCCGCGTACGCGTACTGGTACTTCAAGCTCTATGGCCACAACAACGTCAAGCTGCTCGACGGTGGCCGCAAGAAGTGGGAGCTCGAGGGTCGTCCGCTCTCGCGCGACGCCGTGAGCCGCCCGGCCACCCAGTACAAGGCCGCCGCGCCCGACCTGACCATCCGTGCCTTCCGTGACGAGGTCATCGCCGCGATCGGCGCGAAGAACCTGGTCGACGTGCGTTCGCCCGACGAGTTCTCCGGCAAGATCCTGGCCCCCGCCCACCTGCCGCAGGAGCAGAGCCAGCGCCCCGGCCACATCCCTGGCGCCATCAACGTGCCGTGGAGCAAGGCCGCGAACGAGGACGGCACCTTCAAGTCCGACGCCGAGCTCACCGAGATCTACCGGGAAGCGGGCCTGGACGGCGAGAAGGACACCATCGCCTACTGCCGCATCGGCGAGCGTTCCTCGCACACCTGGTTCGTGCTGCAGGAGCTGCTCGGCCACCAGAATGTCAAGAACTACGACGGGAGCTGGACCGAATACGGCTCGCTCGTCGGTGCACCTATCGAGTTGGGAGCCTAATCACATGTGCGCAGCACCTACCCAGGGTCAGGCCATTCCGGCCGGAGTCGATGTGGAGAAGGAAACGGTCATCACCGGCCGGGTCCTGAGCACCGACGGCCAGCCCGTCGGCGGCGCGTTCGTGCGCCTGCTCGACGGCAACGGTGATTTCACCGCCGAGGTCGTCGCCTCGGGCACCGGAGACTTCCGGTTCTTCGCCGCTCCCGGCGCATGGACCGTGCGGGCGCTCTCCTCGGTCGGCAACGGCTCCGCGGAGATCCGCCCCGACGGCGCGGGTATCCACCCGGTCGACGTCGCCGTCGCGAAGTAATAGCTGAGGTCCCACCAGCGACCGCAAGCCATCAACGGCCCCGGCGCTTCCCAGGTTCCACCGGGAAGCTCGGGGCCGTTGTGCTGGGTGGCGAGCAAGTCGTTAGACTCCAAACGTGGTCCTCTTCTTCGAGATTCTGCTGGTGGCCGTGGCCGTGCTTATCGGCTGGTTCGGCCTGTACGTTTTCTACCGGCTGTTCACTGAATCATGAGCGAACTCGCGAGCGAAGGTTCCGATCCGGCCGAGCGAGCGAGTGAACACATGAACGGCGCCGCTCCGGCCGAGCCGTCTCGCCGCAGCGGCGATCAAGCCGTGGCCGATGCGGCCGAACGCGCGAAATCAACCGGTGCACGCAACATTCCGGTCCTCCCGGATCTGCCATTGCCGGAGGACACCGCGAACCTGCGACTCGGCCCGGATCTGAGCGCCTCGATGCTGGCGCTACTACCGATGGTCGGTGTCTGGCGCGGTGAAGGTGAGGGGAACTCTCCTGAGCGCGGAGACTACCGCTTCGGCCAGCAGATCATCGTCTCCCACGACGGCGGCGACTACCTGGCCTGGGACTCGCGCTCCTGGTTCATCGAGTCAGACGGTTCCTACGGTGGCCCGGACCTGCGTGAGAGCGGCTTCTGGCGGGTAGGTATCGACGGCGATGACGAGGTCATCGAGCTGCTGCTCACCCACAGCACCGGCATCGTCGAGCTCTTCTATGGCACCGCGTTGACCCAGTCCTCCTGGGAGTTGGCCACCGACGTCGTTATCCGCAGCCAATCCGGCATCGTCGTCGGTGGCGCCAAGCGGTTGTACGGCATCATCGAGGGTGGCGACCTGGCCTACGTCGAGGAACGCGTCGTCGCCGACGGCCCCCTCGAACCCCGCCTCTCCGCCCGGCTCCAGCGATACATCGGATAGTCGACCACCACACGCCCCGCCCCGCCCCCGAATCACCATGAGGGCGGGGCGATCTGCTGTCCGGGACGGGTATCGGAGACCGCACGAACCCGGTGGTCATCGCACGTGCGTCGTCACCAGAACAGGAGTGTCCTCAGGGTCGGGTACGCAGATTCCGATCACGGGCGAGGATCACAGGTCACCAGCAGTTCGTCGGCGACCGTTTCCACCGCCAAGGTGAAACCACTCACCTCCAAAACCGCGCCGCGCAGTCGTTCATCGTGCAGGCGCGACTCGGAGACCGCGGCGATCCGACTTCCGACCAGCTGCGAGTACGGGTATTCCGAACCGACGTCGAACGCCGTGTACTTCCCGGACTCCGCCACGTACTCGATGTACTCGGGCTCGCTCACGCCGGCGAACGGGTCACGCCACGCCGCCGGAACAACGCGCAGTTCCTCACCGTCAGTGCCTGCGTCGAAGAGCAGCACGGTGCCTTCGTCGAACGTCAACTCGATCGGTCCCTCCGAACGGTCGACATCGTCACCGTGCACGTAGAACACGCGCCTGACCGCCGTGATGCGCCGACCGATCGCCGCAGCAAGACTCTCCGATGCCACCCCGGATACCCCTTCTTCGAACCGACCGATGAACTGTATCGTTCCAGCCGTCCGTCACGAGGACCCTGCCGGTGTCGCAGCCGCGACCACCGTGCGCCCGAAGCCGATCCGCCCTCGGGAGACAGCGATCATGGCTGCCGCCCCGGCTTCAGCGCAGATCGGCCGACGCTCCACCGCGGCGGTCCGATTCCGGCTTGGTCGGTGTCGATGAGAATGCCCCCTCGCCGTTGGTCGCTGGATCGAGTTCTCAGGCTTGGACGACAGCATCTCGACACTCCATCCGCCGGTAGCTACGCGAGCGGGCCGATCTTCGACACAAAAGGGAACGACCCCCGAGCCTTTCCTTGTGGATGCAACTCACACAAGGCCCGGTCGGACTGGACCGGGGGCTCGGGGGCCGGGTGACTGCGTTGGATTCGCTAGCGCTCGCGCGGGAATCCTGCAGCGGTGGCGCTAGCGCGCAGCCACCTCACGTGTCCTGGAAAAATACATTTCTCGAACCACCTCCTTCCTTGTGTAAGGAAGAATTTAGCGAGGTGTCAGCGAGTCGGCAACGGAATTTCCCGGTGCGCGTAAACGGCGCGTTCCGATGCCGTGAATACCGCGCTGACCTGGCCTGATGCGGAGACTCGTACGATCGCGTCGGCGCGGTGGTCCGGTGGGAGTTGATGTGTGACGACGACCACAATTCGATCGGGTTCGATCAGGCCGCTGTCGGCATCGAGGAGATCACGCAACAAATGGGCGCCTGCTTCGGCTTCCAGGTGTTCGGTCGGCTCGTCGAGCAGCAGGACGCGAGCGGGCGCGATGAGGGCACGCGCGAGCAGGATGCGGCGGCGTTGGCCACCGGAGACCGCCGCGGCACCGCCGACCAGATCGGTGCGCAGGCCGTCATGGAGCGAGTCCAGCCAGTCACCGAGACCGACCGCGCGCAAGGCCTGTTCGGCGTCGGCCTCGGTCAGGTCGCCGCGCGCGACGCGCAAATTCTCCAGGACCGAGGTGCCGAACAGGTGGGCGTCTTCGGCGAAGAAGGTGACACCGGGGTGCGGGGTGTCGAAGAGCCCGGCCCAGTGCATGAGCAGCGTCGTCTTGCCCGCACCGCTCGGGCCGACAACGGCGATCCTGCGTCCGGCGGGGCGGTCGGGCATGTTGTCCGGCAACAGGTCCGGGGATGCTGCGTGCCGATTTCGGTCCGAGCTATCCGAACCGGCGACCGAGCCGTGCATCACAAGTTCTCGCGAACAACCGCGCCGCACTCGGTCCTCGTCGCTCGTGTCATCGGTGCGTCCGAATGACCGACGCCCTGGGAGCTCTCGACTAGCAGGGTCGCCGCCCTCGATAAGCACGAGCCGGTGCAGAGCGGCACGAGCGGCGGTCAGCGCCTGTGCGGCGGCGGGTAACGTCCCCACCGCCTCGAAAGCCGAGAGTGGTAGCAGCACAAGGATGGTGAGCGCCATCGGCGTCATCGCACCGGAACCACCGCCGTTGGGCCCGTAGCTCGCGATTCCGACCAGCAGCGCGCCGAGCACGCTCGCCCCGATCGAGAGCGGCGTCGCGGCGGCGGCCCACGCGCTGCGTGAGGCCGCCGAGTCCTCCGCTGCCACCGCACGTTGCCCGGCGCTGTTCGCGGCCGCCAGGGCCGCATCCAGGCGGCCTGCGACGCGCAGCTCGGCCGCGTGGTCCAGCACGGTGACCGCCCGCGCGGTGAACTCGGCCCGATCGGCCCGCACGGCGGTCTCTGCTTCGCGTGCGGCCAGCGCCGACAACACAGGCGCGGCGATCCCCGAAACGGCGAGCGCCGCAGCCAGAATCACGGCCGCTGCCACCGAAAGAGTCGCCAACAGCCCGATCGCGGCCGCCGACAAGAGAATCGCCACCGCGATCGGCACGAAGACGCGCACGACCACCGCGCCCAGATCGTCGATATCGCTACCGATTCGAACCAAGAGATCCCCGCGACGCAACCGCGCGGCGCCGCCGGAACCCGACGCGGCCACCTCAGCGCCGCGCCCCGAGCCACCGAACTTTTCCGCGGCCGTGTCCCGAGGTCCGAGCTCGGCACCGCCGAACTGTCCGGCAACCGCACCATCCGCTTCGGCTCGCCCTTGCGAGCGCATCCCGGACCCGCCCCGTCGCATCCAGACCTCGGAGCGCGCCAGCGCCCGGTAGACGGTCGACCGAGCCGTGGTCATCGCGCGCAACGCGACATCATGGGTGGCAAGGCGTTCCAGGTACCTGCACAGCCCACGCGAAATTCCCAGCGCCCGCACCGAGACCACCGCGACGCTCAGATCGAGCACCGGTGGCATCTCCCAGGCCCGCGCGATCAACCACGCCGCCAACGCGGCCAGACCCAGTCCACTGCCCAACGCCGACGTGCCCCACCCGATCGCCACCGCGATCCGCCACGGCGACAACGCGAGCAGCCGCCACATCCGTCGAATATCGCCGACCACGCCCGTCGCCACCTTCCCGCCGACTGCCTCCATGGTTGTGCTCATCGGGAGACCGCCGTGCGGGGGTCGCCTGCTTCGGCGTGGACTCCGATCACGTGGTCGGCGGCGGCGAGGACGGTGGGACGGTGGCCGATGACGATGACGGTGGCTCCGGCACGGGCACGCTGTTTCAGGGCTAGCAACACGGCGGCCTCGCTGTCGGGGTCGAGGTGGGCGGTCGGTTCGTCGAGCAGCAGTACCGGACGGTCGGCGGCGAGGACTCTGGTGAGAGCCAAGCGTTGGCGTTGGCCCAGGGAGAGCCCGACACCGCCGGCGCCGACCACCGTGTCCCAGCCGTGAGGCAGGTCGGCGAGAACTGCATCTAATCCGGTGGCGAGGCAGGCCGCCTCGAGCTCGTCGACGACTCGCGTTGCGTCACGTGCCGACGTGTCCGGCACATCGGCGCCGAGCAGCTCGAGATTCTCGCGCAGAGTTCCCGGCACCAGGACAGGCCGCTGCGGCAACCAGGCCACCCGCCCCCACCAGGCGTCCGCGTCGAGGTCGCGGACGTCGGTTCCGTCGACCGTTACCGAGCCTCGATCCGGCGTGATCAGGCCCAGAATCGCCTGCAGGGTGGTGGATTTCCCACTCCCGTTGGGACCGGCAAGCACGGTGACCGCGGCGGGGCGCAGCACTGCCGAAAGGCAGGCAGGCGCGAAACCATCCCTGGCACGGACGGTGAGATCACGCACAACGATGACGCCACCGAAGGCCGCACCCGCTCCTGGGGACGAGCGACGGTGATCGACCTCGTCGGACTCGCCGACCGGACCGAGGCAGGCCGAACCGGGCATCCCCGGCTCGGTAGCTGCCAATTCCGGCTCCAGAACGGCAAAAGCCTTGTCGGCCGCCGCCATTCCGTCCTGGGCAGCATGGAAACGCTCGCCGACCATCCGCAGCGGCAAGTAGACCTCCGGTGCCAGGATCAACGCCACCAATCCGGCGTACAGGCTCATCTCGCCGTAAACGAGCCGCAGGCCGATGGAGACCGCGATCAGCGCGACACTCAACGTCGCGAGCATCTCCAGCACCATCGACGACAGAAACGCGATGCGCAGCGCGCGCATGGTGCGCTGCCGCAACGCATCTCCGAGCTCGCGCACCCGGTGTTCCATCGAGCCTGCCCGCTGGATCCGATTGTCGGAGCCGAGACCCGCACCCTGGTCGGGGCGTACTCGCGTCCGCGCCGAGGTGGTGCCGGATTCGTCCGCACCCCCCTCCCTGCCGAGCGCCCGCAACGTCGGCATACCGGCGAACAAGTCCAACAGCTGATCCGAGAGGCGGGTGGTCGCGGCGAGGGTGGCTTCGGCACGGCCCTGGGTGAGCAGGCCGATGAGGATCATGAAGATCGGGATCAGCGGGAGTGTCACCACGGCGATACCGCCGGAGATCGGGTCGTGCACGGCGATGACCACCAGCACGATCGGTGGCACCAGACAGGCGAGCAGCAGAGCGGGCAGGTAGCCGGTGAGGTAGGCGCGCAGACCGGCGAGGCCGGTGCCGACGACGACCGCGAGTTCGGTTCGGCGGGTTTCGAGTTCGCGCGGCGCCATGCGAGCACCGGCGGCCAGGACGGCGGTCTCCAACTCGGTCACCACCGCGGCGCCCGCGCGATGCGCCAGGCGTGACTGCACCCAGGTGGCCACAACCCGAACAGCGACGGCGCAGGCCAGGACAACGAGTGCGGTCATCCACCCGCCGAGAGCGCGCCGATGCGGGTCGGTGATGACCCCGGCCAGCACCCGAGCCAATGCGATCGCGGTGACCACGATGGCGAGCGTGATCAGCAGCGACAGCGCCACGCTCAGCGCCAGATAGCGGCGGGCCGAACGGGCGTGCCGCCACAGGCGCGGATCGACGGGCGGGCGGGCCATGGAATCAGTCCTTGTTCGAGTCCTGGGGGGCGGTCGTTTCCACCGGCAATGCCGATTGCAGTGGCAGCCCGATGGGCGGTGGGATCTGTTCGACGGTGATGCGCTTGCGGAACACCCAGTAGGTCCAGCCCTGGTAGGCCAGCACGACCGGAGTGACGATCAGCGCGGCCCAGCTCATCACCTTCAGTGTGTACGGCGTGGAGGACGCGTTGTCGATGGTGAGGTCGAACAGATCACTGATGGTGGAAGGCAACACACTCGGGTACAACGACCCGAACAGCAGCACGGTCGCGGCGGCGACAGTGAGTGCGGTGCCGGTGAAACCCCAGCCGTCCCGCTGGGCGAACGAGGACGCGCCCGCGACCAAGAGCCCGAGCACCGCGAGCGCCAACGGAATCCAGGTCCAGCCGGTGCCGTAGGCGAGCTGGGTCCACACTCCGAAGGCACCGACGACCACGGCCGTGGGCACGAGCAGCAGTCGCACCGTTCGCACCGCGTCGTCGCGCACGTCGCCGCCGGTCTTCAATACCAGGAAGACCGCACCGTGCAGCGCGAACAGCAGCCCGGTCGTCAGCCCGCCGAGCAGTGCGTATGGTCCGAGCAGCTCCCACACCGAACCGGTGATCTGCTTCTTCTCGTTCAACGGCACTCCGCGCACCACATTGGCGAACACCCAGCCCCAGGCCAAAGCCGGTATCCAGGAGCCGATACCGATGCCGATGTCGCAGCGGGCCCGCCACTTCGGGTCGTCGATCTTGCTCCGGTACTCGATGGCGCAGATCCGCAGGATCAATGCGACGAGCACCAGTAGCAGCGCGAGGTAGAAGCCGGAGAACAGACTCGCGTACCACTCGGGGAAGGCCGCGAACATCGCGCCGGCCGCCGTGATCAACCAGACCTCGTTGCCGTCCCACACCGGGCCGATGGTGTTGAGCACCACGCGCCTGCGCGCATCGCTGCCCTTGCCGAGGATGGGCATCAGCATGCCGACCCCGAAGTCGAAGCCCTCCAGCACGAAATAGCCGGTGAACAGGACGCCGATCAGAATGAACCAGAACTCTTGCAAACTCATCGTCGGCTCCTCAGTAAGCGAAGGAAAGCTGTTCGACGGCAGGCTCTTCGGCGCGATGGCGGCCGACAGGACCATCCGTATCGTCCGGTCCGCCGCCGGGCGGCCCGAGGGTCGGCTGCTCGGGTCCGGCGATCACATAGCGGCGCATGAGGTAGAACCACACCACCGCGAGCGCACCGTAGAGCAGTGTGAAGACCACCAGCGAGGTGATCACCGCCCCCGCGGCATGGTCGGAGACGCCCTGCTGCACCATCAGCCGCAACTGTGGATCGCCGGTCGGGTTCGGCGCGACAACCCAGGGCTGGCGGCCCATTTCGGTGAACACCCAGCCCGCGGCGTTGGCCAGGAACGGTGTCGGGATGGCGAGCAGGCACAACCACGAGTACCAGCGCTGATCGGCGACGCGGCCGCCTCTGGTCAGCCACATGCCGACCAGCCAGAGCCCGATCGCACCGGCGGACAGGCCGATCATGGCACGGAAGGACCAGTAGGTGACGAACAGGTTGGGCCGGTAGTCGCCGGGCCCGAACTTCTCGTTGTAGGCCTTTTGCAGGTCGACGACGCCGTCGAGGGTGACGTCGCTGAACTTGCCCTCGGCCAGGTACGGCAGCACGTAGGGCACGTCGAGCACGTGCGTGACGCTGTCGCAGTTGTTGTGCGTGCCGACCGTGAGTATCGAGAAGTCCGGATCGGTCGCGGTGTGGCACAACGACTCCGCCGACGCCATCTTCATCGGCTGCTGTTCGAACATCAGCTTGCCCTGGATATCACCGGTGAAGAAGATGGCGATGCCGGACACCACGATCACCCACATGCCCGCACGCCCCGCCGAGCGCCACATGCCCCGCGCCTCGGCGACTTTCGTCTCGTCGCCGCTGCGCGCATTCCGAACCATCCACCAGCCGGAGATGCCTGCGACGAAGGTGCCCGCAGTGAGGAAGGCGCCCGCGACGACGTGGGGGAAGGCCGCGAGCGTCGTGTTGTTGGTCAGCACCTCCCAGATGCTGGTGAGCTCGGCGCGGCCGCGCTCGGCGTTGTACCTCGCGCCAACCGGGTGCTGCATGAACGAGTTGGCCGCGACGATGAAGTACGCCGAGGCATTCACACCGATGGCGACCAGCCAGATAGTGGCGAGGTGCAGCTTTTTGGGCAACCGGGTCCACCCGAAGATCCACAGGCCGAGAAACGTCGACTCCAGGAAGAACGCGACGAGCGCCTCCAGCGCGAGCGGGGCACCGAACACGTCGCCGACGAAGCGGGAGTACTCGCTCCAGTTCATGCCGAACTGGAATTCCTGCACGATGCCGGTGGCGACGCCCAGCGCGAAGTTGATCAGGAACAGCTTCCCGAAGAACTTCGTCAGCCGGTACCAGTGCTCCTTGCCGGTCACCACCCATGCGGTCTGCATGCCCGCGACTAGCGGGGCGAGGCCGATCGTCAGCGGGACGAAAATGAAGTGATAGACGGTCGTGATGCCGAACTGCCAGCGCGAGATATCCAAGACGCTCATTCGACCTCCAGCCGATCTACGACATGTCGTAGTAAAGGCTACGCCGGCGGCTTGCCCGATCAAGAAGACTTAACGCGCGACACACCACGCTGTCGGGCTCGGGACGGCCATTTCCCGAGCTCGCCAACGGCTTCTACGTGTCGTAGTAGGACGAAGATCACGGGGCAGGCGTCCCGAGCCACTCACCAATCCCCGATGGCACCGGCCCTGCCGACGCCCCGATCGACCAACTCGACGATCTCCGCGGCATTGTCCGGCGCCATCATGCGTAGACCGTCCAAAGAATTGACCCGCGCGGCCAGCGTGATGCTCGACAACATCCAGATGCTGTCGCAGGTGAGCAGATCGGCGGTGAACAGCGACTTGTATTCACATTTCCAGCCCGCCTTCTCCGCCTCGGCGAACAGCGCGCGTTGCGTGACGCCGGGCAGGACGCCGTTCTTGGCGGGCGGAGTGATCAGCTGCTTGTCGCGGGCGATCACCACCGTCGAACGCGGACCCTCCAGCACCCGGTTCTCGGTGCTGGTGAAGATCACGTCGTCGGCGCCCATCCGGTGCGCGAACCGCAGCGCCGCCATGTTGGAGGCGTAGGACAGCGTCTTCGCGCCGAGCAGCTGCCACGGCGCGGCCTGCGCCAGGTCCACCGAAATACCGCGGGACAACGTCACCACCGACACACCGTCGGTCCTGGCCTGCTGCACTCGTTCCGGCACCGGAAGCACCAGCACATAGCAAGTCGGTACCGGCACCGCGGCGGCGAGATCACCGGAGGTGACCGAGGACTTGGCGCCGGAGAACTCGGTATCGCGCCCCCGCGTGAACACCAGCCGCATCAGACCCTCGCGTTCGGTGCCCCATTCCTTCGCGGCCTGCTCCACCGCCTCGCGCCACCGGCCCAATTCCGGCTCCGGCAAGTCCAGCGCCTGCGCCGAACGACGCAGTCTGCCTAGATGGAACTCGATCGCACAAGGACTGCCTGCCCGCACCAGCACCGTCTCGAAAACACCGTCACCACGAAGCACGCCGATATCGTCGGCAAATAACAACGGCGCGTCCGAATCCCGGACCGCGCCATCGAGTGTTACCAGAACTCGATCTACCATGCGAGGAAGCGTAGGCCCTGTTCGCCGGCCGCGCCTACGTCACGGCAAATGTTTCGCGGCCATTCCGATCGGTATCGGACCGAGCGCGACTTGTGCGGCGAAGTTACCTGTGCCACTCCCCGATCGGACACCGCCGGTAGCCCGACTGCGGCATGACGCTCGGCACCCGCCTACAGTGGTTGGCGTGTCCGTGGTCGTTGTACCGAGCCCCATCCTTGTTGTCCCGGGCGCCGTCGCGGGAGCACCCGGTTCGCCGGATGCCGCCGTCGCATGGCATTACGGTGATCCCCTCGGGGAACAACGCGCAGCCGTGGAACGGGTGGCCATCGTCGATCGGTCGCACCGATTCGTGCTGAGCATCACCGGCGCCGAACGGCTGACCTGGCTGCACACCATCAGCAGCCAGCACATCGCAAACCTGGGCGACCGGAAGTCTGCGGAGAATCTGGATCTCGATCTCAACGGCCGGGTGCTGCACCACTTCGTGCTCACCGATCTGGACGGCACGCTGTGGATCGACACCGAGGCCGACCGCGGACCCGCGCTCCTCGATTTTCTGAAGAAGATGGTCTTCTGGGCCGACGCCAAGCCGGAAGCGGCCGCCGATTACGCGGTGCTGAGCCTGCTCGGTCCGCAGGTCGACCGGCTGACCGAGGTACTCGGCCTGACCGAGCCACTGCCCGACACCTACCAGGCGGTGCCGCTGCCCGGCGGCGGTTTCCTACGCCGGATGCCGTGGCCGACGAGCGATTCCTTCGACCTGGTGATTCCGCGTGCACAGCTCGACGATCTGTGGACCCGATCGACCAGTGCGGGCGCGGAACCCGCGGGCATGTGGACCTTCGAGGCGCTGCGCGTCGCGGCACTGCGCCCGCGCGTCGGGCTGGACACCGATGAGCGGACCATCCCGCACGAAGCGCACTGGATCGGCGGGATCGACGAGCACGGCGCGGTCCACCTGAACAAGGGCTGCTATCGCGGACAGGAAACCGTCGCCCGGGTGCACAACCTCGGCAAACCGCCGCGCCATCTGGTGCTGTTGCACCTCGACGGCTCCGCCGACGACCGTCCTGACGTCGGCGACGACGTCACCGCAGGTGGTCGCGCGGTCGGCCGCATCGGCACCATCATCGATCACTACGAACTCGGCCCGATTGCCCTCGCCCTGATCAAGCGCACCATCCCCGCCGATACCGCACTGACGGCCGGACCGTGTGCCGCCGCAATCGATCCCGATTCGGTGCCCGCCGATGACGCACCCCAAGCGGGCAGGCTCGCTGTCGACCGGCTACGCGGGCGCTGAGCCGGTTCGGGCTGTGGTGGCCAAAGTTCCCATGCGCCGCAGGCGTGGCAATCCAACACAGAGGGGTAGGCGCGATGCAACCCGATGACTCCGCCCACGTGCTCGCGGTCTGTGTAGTGCATGCCGAACTCGAGGTGCCGAGCCGAGTCGGCAAGACCGCGATCGACAAGCGGCCCCAGCCCGGCCGAGTGACGGTACGGTCGCTCGGGCTCGACGGTGATCACGTCTGCGACACCAAGTATCACGGTGGTATCCATCAGGCCGTTTACGCGTATGCCCAGTCCGATGCCGAACGCTGGGCCCAGGAACTCGGCCGCGACCTGCCTGCGGGCTGGTTCGGTGAGAACTTGCGGATTTCCGGGCTCGCGGTCAGCGACGCGGTGATCGGCGCCCGCTGGTCGATCGGCGAGACATTGCTCGAGGTAAGCGCACCGCGCGTGCCGTGCGCCACCTTTCAGCACTGGAGCGATGAGGCGCAGTGGGTCCGACGCTTCACTCTGCAGAGCGATACCGGCGCCTACCTACGGGTGCTGACCGAGGGCAGCATCGGCGCCTGCGACGAAGTGCGGGTGGTACACGTTCCCGAGCACGGAGTGACCGTCCGTGATCTCTTCACCGGCAAAGACATGGACCGGCTCGCGGTGCTACTGGAGAACGAACCGTCGATCTCCGACGACGTACGCATGCAGATCGAGCGGCACGCACGCCGCCATGCGAACGAACAACGCGCCCGACAACAGCGCGCCGACGAACTCGCGACGGGAGCCCACCTGTGATCGAGCGCAGCGACACCAAGGACACCACGCAACCGATCATCGGCGAGGTGCTGTCATGAGCGTCGAACTGGTCGAAGTAGTCCGTTCCGGTTTCCGCGAATGCGTGCACCGCGGCTCGGCGGTCATCCTCGGCTCGGACGGTGAGCCAACCCTCGCGCTCGGCGAGGTGCACCTGCCGATCTTCCCGCGTTCGACCAACAAACCGATGCAGGCGATCACTCTGCTGCGCAACGGCTTCGAACCGCTCGACGACGCGGAGCTGGCCATCGCGACAGCCTCGCATTACGGCGAGCCGGATCACGTCGCGCTGGTACGCAGGCTGCTCGACCGGTTCGGGTTCGACGAAAAGGACCTCGCGTGCCCGCCCGACCTACCCTCGGGCGAGCAGGCGCGGGCCGCGGCGCTCGCCGGATCCGTCGAGCCGAGCCCCGTTTTCATGAATTGCTCCGGCAAGCACGCGGCGATGCTGGCCACCTGCGCCATCAATGGCTGGCCGACCACGAGCTACCTCGATCAGGCACACCCGCTGCAGCAGTCGGTGATCGCCACCATCGCCGACCTCACCGGGGAACCGGAGGCCGATCTCGGTATCGATGGCTGTGGGCTGCCCATCATTCCGGTCTCGTTGGTCAACCTCGCGCGCGCCTTCGCGACCATGGCGACGGCCGATCCCGAGGCGCCGGAACGGCGCGTCGCCGACGCGATTCGCGCCCATCCGCGAGTGATTTCCGGCACGAACGCGCCCGATTTATTGACTATGCAGGCAACCCCCGGCTTGGTCTGCAAGATCGGCGCCGACGGCGTGCATGCCGGTGCGCTGCCGAACGGAACGGCGTTCGCGTACAAGATCGATGACGGCCACGATAGGGCTCGCATCCCCCTGACGCTGGCCATTCTGCATCGGATGGGTGTCGAGTGGACCGACGCGCATACCGAGCTCGCGGCGCCCGCGGTGCTCGGCGGCGGCGCCCGAGTCGGGGTCATCCGTGCCATCCCCGGGGTGGTGTAGGCCCGAGCGTCGAGGGCGACAACCGGGCAAACGGCACCGCTCGACGAGTTCTTCACCCACTCATGGAAGCGAGACTGCCTGACACACGCTAAAGTGTCTGTCAGGAAGATATCAATTCGAACGGGGCCGCCAAACCACCCCAGGCCGCCCCGCAGTGACGCGAGGGGGTCAGCCATGGGCCGTGGCCGGGCTAAGGCAAAGCAGACCAAGGTCGCACGCGAGCTGAAGTACAGCTCTCCGTCGACCGACTTCACGAGCCTTCAGCGCGAGTTGGCGGGTAGCAGTGCTCCCCACACCGCGCAGCGCAGTGATGTGATCTCCGACGAGCACGATGTCGACGAATCGCGGTCCCGCTGGGACAGCGACGATAACTACGACGACTGGCGCCGCTGACACACGTCTACGTATGAGGGGGAGGCCAGGGCCTCCCCCGCTTTCATGCGTCGATTGACCCTGTGTTGGCGGACGCGAACATCTAGGCCTGCAAACACAATCACCTGCATACGACAATAGAGTCCCGCATCATCCGATGCGGGACTCTATTGTGCGTTCGACGATCGTGTCCGACCGCGGCGGTCAGAACCTCGGGTGCTCACCGACAAGGACCGCGCGCAACGCGTCGGCATCCTTGGCCTTCTTGACGGTGCCGAGGGTCCAGCATTCGATGTGCCGTGCGGTCAGTACCGCAAGCGCCCGGTCGACATCCTCCGGCGCAACCACGGCAACCATGCCGACGCCCATGTTGAAGGTCTTCTCCATCTCGACCCGCTCGACCCGCCCGCGCTGGGCGATCAACTTGAAGACCGGCGCGGGATTCCAGGTGCCGCGATCGAGCTCGGCAACCAGACCCGCGGGCAGTACCCGGCCCAGATTGGCCGCCAAACCGCCACCGGTGACGTGCGC
The DNA here is from genome assembly GCF_040681975.1 of Nocardia sp. NPDC051463. Taxonomy (NCBI): domain Bacteria; kingdom Bacillati; phylum Actinomycetota; class Actinomycetes; order Mycobacteriales; family Nocardiaceae; genus Nocardia; species Nocardia sp. NPDC051463. The sequence continues at coordinate 23,203 of NZ_JBFBAB010000026.1, read as the reverse complement.
GAAGGTGCGCACATCGGTTTCGGCGATCAGCGCGAGGCAGTCCTTGGCGTAGATCCTGGTGGGCTCGAGCAGTTCCTCGCCCAGCGTGCGACCGAACTCCTCGACGTGCCCGGTCAGCGACATCCGGCTGATGTCGAGCAGCACCTTGCGGGCCAGGCTGTAACCGTTGGAGTGCAGGCCCGACGCGCCCATCGCGATCACCACGTCGCCGGGACGTACTCGTTCCGGTCCGAGTACCGCGTCGGCCTCGACCACGCCGACACCGGTCGCCGACAGGTCGTAGTCGTCGGGATCCATCAGGCCGGGGTGCTCGGCGGTCTCGCCGCCGAGCAGCGCGCAGCCTGCCTGCACGCAGCCCTCGGCGATGCCGGAGACCAGTTCGGCGACCCGCTCCGGCACCACCTTGCCGACGGCGATGTAGTCCTGCAGGAACAACGGCTCGGCGCCACACACCACCAGATCGTCGACAACCATGGCGACCAGATCGAGCCCGACGGTGTCGTGTTTGTCCATGGCCTGCGCGACGGCGATCTTGGTGCCGACGCCGTCGGTCGAGGCGGCGAGCAGCGGCTCGCGGTAGCCGCCCTTCAGTGCGAACAGTCCGGCGAATCCGCCGAGGCCACCCTGGACTTCGGGCCGGCTGGCCTTCTTCGCCAATGGTCCGAACAACTCGACGGCGCGGTCACCGGCCTCGATGTCCACGCCCGCTGCGGCGTAGGAGGCACCGGCGCCACTAGGTGTCTGTTCAGTCATTTTCGGGGAGAGCTCCAAACCGAATCGGCGGATAGATGCCTGATCACGCTACCGGAGCCAGATAACGAGCACACAGCGCTCCCCCGCCTCTCCGCGACTTTCGCGGGTGGTAGCTGCCACGACGGTTTCCGCGCGGACCGGCGGTGACGTGTCGAGTCGAGTTCTGGGCGTGCCCGGTGAGTTACCCCGGCGCGAGCGAAATCGGTTGTCACGTCGAATCCCCATCCGCCGCGCGGGTAGGCGTCACGCTCGATTCGCCGAGCTCGGTCGCGAACAGACTCGCGGTCCGGGCCCGCCGGCGACGCTGCTGCACCGGATCGGGCACCGGCACGGCGGCAACCAGGCGCTGCGTGTACTCCTGTTGCGGCGCACGCAGAATCCGATCCCGATCGCCCTGTTCGACCACCGCGCCATCGCGCAGCACCACGATCCGATCGGCCAGCTGATCGACCACGGCGAGATCGTGGCTGATGAACAGGCAGGCCCACCCGCATTCGCGTTGCAGCTGACCGAACAGCTCCAGCACAGCGGCCTGCACCGAGACGTCCAGTGCGCTGGTCGGCTCGTCGGCAACCAGGAGATCGGGGTCGAGGGCAAGGGCCCTTGCCAGACTGGCGCGCTGGCGCTGGCCGCCGGACAGTTCGTGTGGATAGCGGCGATCGGTGTCTGCGGGCAGTTGCACGTCCTCGAGCAAATGCCGCACCCGATCACGAATCTGGGTTGCCGTGCCCCTCTTGTGCACGATCAACGGCTCGGCGACGCAGTCGCCGACGGTGAGGCGTGGGTTGAGCGAGCTGGCCGGATCTTGGAAGACAAAACCGAAGCGCCGCCGGATCGGCCGCAACTGCCGCTGCGACAGCCCGGCGATGTCCTGCCCACGGACCCGGACAACACCCGACGTCGGTCGTTGCAACGCGGCGACGCAGCGGCCGATGGTCGATTTTCCCGAGCCCGATTCACCGACGAGTCCGAGTGTCTCGCCCGGCCGGATGGACAGGGTCACGTTGTCGACCGCACGGAACGGCGGCCTGCCGAACGGTCCCGGGAATTGCACCACCAGATCGGATACCTCGAGCACCGGGTCGCCCGCGATCGTCACATCCTTCGGCGGACCGTGCTGGAGCTGTTCGGTGCCGAGGTGTGGCACGGCCGCGAGTAGCGCGCGGGTGTAGTCCGCGCGCGGATTCGCGAAGAGCTCGTCCACCGGCGCCTCCTCGACCACACGGCCGTCGCGCATCACCACGACCCGATCGGCGAGGTCCGCGACCACCCCCATGTTGTGGGTGATGAGCACGATGGCGCTGCCGATACGATCGCGCAGATCGCGCAGCAGCTCCAGGATTTCGGCCTGCACAGTGACGTCGAGCGCGGTGGTCGGCTCGTCGGCGATGATCACCTTCGGCTCGCAGGCGATGGCGATCGCGATCACCACGCGCTGCTTCTGCCCACCAGAGAGCTGATGCGGGTAGTAGTCGACCCGATGTTCGGGGTCGGGCAGACCGACCAGCCGAAGCAATTCCACCGCACGCGCTTTGGCCGCCTTGCGCCCGATGTCGCGGTGCGCCCGCAGCGCCTCGCCGATTTGGAAGCCGACGGTGAACAGTGGGTCGAGCGCGAGACCTGGCTCCTGGAACACCATCGAGATCGCGCCACCGCGCAGCGCAGTGAGCTGCTTTTCACTCATCGAGGTGATGGCCTCGGTGCCGAGGGTGACGAGGCCGCGCACCCGCGCGGTCGCGGGCAGCAAGCCCATGGCCGTGCGGGAGCTCACCGACTTCCCGGAGCCCGACTCCCCTACGATCGCGACGACCTCTCCGGGAAACACCTCGTAGGACACATCGCTGACGGCGTAGACGGGCCCGGCATCGGTGGCGAAGGTGACCGACAGCGATTCGATCGACAACGCCGGTCGTCGATCGGCCACCACAGCTGGCTCACTCATGGGACTTGTCCTTCCGCACCGGCTCGCTGCTACCGTCGACGAGAGCATCGGTTTCGGTTCCAGCACTTGGTGATTCGCCGGGATCAGCCTGGTCCGGTGCAGCCCCGTCGTCATCCGCTGGAGCAGCCTTGTTGTCGGCAGCACTCGCAGTTTCCTCCGGATCGGCCTGGCCCAACGCGATGTCGCCGACAGCCGCGACAGCCTTTCCACCGGCGCCGCCCGAGATTTGGTCGGGATCGGCTTTCTCCAGCGCAATAGCGCCACGGCCATCCGCAGAGCCATCGCTTGCGCCGGCATCGGTTTGCACTGCGGCAGTGGAATTCTCGCCCCGATCGGCTTCGGCTGCTTCGGCCGAGAGAGTGTCGTCCGCTGACACCGCAACTGCGCGGCGGGTCCGCAGTAGTGGGTTGAGGGCCTCGTTGAGACTCTCGCCTACCAGCGTCATGCCGAGGACCACGAGGACGATGGCGGTACCGGGGTAGACGCTCGTCCACCAAATGCCGTTGGAGACATCGTTGAGCGCCTTGTTCAGGTCGTAACCCCATTCCGCGGCTTGGGTCGGCTCGATGCCGAAGCCGAGGAAGCCGAGTGCGGCCAGCGTCAGGATGGCGTCCGCGCCGTTGAGGGTGATGATCACCGGCAACGACTGGGTGACATTGGCGAGGATGTGCCGGAACAGGATTCGTGTGGTGGAGGCGCCGGTGACGCGGGCCGCATCCACATACGGTTCATTCTTCACCGCCACCGTGGCGTTGCGTACCACCCGAAAGTACTGCGGCACATAGATCGCCGTGATCGCCACCGCGGCGGAGAGCACACCACCGAAGCTGCTCGACTGGCCGCCGGCCACCACGATCGAGACCACGATCGCGAGCAACAGGGTCGGGAACGCGTAGATCGCGTCCATGAAGAGCACCAGTACTCGGTCTACCCAGCGACCGACGTATCCGGATACCAAACCCAGCGGCACACCGATGAGCAACGACAGTGTCAGCGAGATGGCGATCACCAAGAGCGCGGTGCGCGCGCCATAGATCACCCGAGAGAACACGTCCTCACTGCGGACGGATGTCCCGAACCAGTGCTGCCCGGAGGGCGGTTGTTGCGCAGTGAAAGCGACTCCGTCCGAGGAGTTCTGGGCAAGCCCATAGGGGGCGATCAACGGCGCGAAGATCGCCGTGAGCACAAACAGCGCGACCAGGCCGAGACCGATGATCAGCGTCACCCGCTGCAACCCCGCGGTCATCGCCAACAGCCGCAGCCCTGGCAATCGCCCGCGTCCGCCGGGCGACACCGGCGGCACGATCACCGGCTCGTTGGCCAATTCCGGTGCGGTCATCAGAACCTCACCCTCGGGTCGATCAGTGCGACGATGACATCCACCAGGAAGCTCATGGCCGCGACGGCGAGTGCCACGAACGCCACGATGCCCTGCACCGCGATGAAGTCACGTTGGTGCAGATACTCCGCGAGCTGATAGCCGAGCCCCTTCCATTCGAAGGTTGTCTCGGTGAGCACTGCCCCGCCCAGCATCATCGCGATGTACATGCCCATCACGGTGACAATGGGAATCATCGCGTTGCGCACGGCATGTCGCCCGGTCACCACGCGGGCGGAGAGCCCGCGGGCCCGCGCGGCGTCCACGTAGTCGCTGCGCAGCGTCTGGATCAGATTGATGCGAACCAGGCGTAGGAAGATTCCCGCGGTCAGCAGGCCGAGCGCGATCGCGGGTAGCACAGCATGTTTCAACACATCGCCGAGATAGCCGGCGTCTCCGTAGAGAATGGCATCGATGACCATGATGTTGGTCTTCGGCGAAACATGCTGCAGCTCCAACTCCACCGGTGTACTGGCCCGGCCCGCGACCGGCAACCAGTCCAGTTTCACCGCGAAGATCAACTTGAGCAGCATGCCGACGAAGAAGACCGGCGCCGCGTAGGCCAGGATGGCGAACATTCGCAGTCCGGCGTCGGCGGTCGAATCACGATGCGTCGCCGCATATCTGCCCAGTGGCACGCCGACCGCGAAGGCCACGAGCAACGCCCAGAAGACCAGCTCCAGAGTCGCCGCACCGTAGGTCGTCACGACCTCACTGATCTGCCGATTGTCTTGGGAGTGACCGAGATCCCCGTGCATGAGCCCGGAGATGTACTCCCAGTACTGGGTCAGGATGGGCCGGTTCAACCCGGCCGCCTCCTTGCGCACTTCGATCTGCTCCTGGGTCATGCGGCCGCCCATCGCCGCGCTGATCGGATCACCGATCACCCGCATCAGGAAGAACACGACCGTCACCAGAATCCATGCGGTCGGCGCAATCAGCAGCAGCCGAATCCCCAAATACCGCAACAGCGCGAGCTGGCGGGAATCCCCGCCACCCCCCTTGACGCGGCGCAGCAGCCCGAATCGCCGGGCCCGAGGCGATGCCTCGAGCCCGGCTTCACCGGATGTCACTTGCTCAGCACCGTGTAGCGGAACTTGAACGAGGCGTCGAGTGTCTGCGGCACCCCCTGGACCTTGGGATTCGCGACCGCAATCTGCTTACCCGACAACAGAGGAAGCGTCGGCAGGTAGTTCTGCGCGAGGTCACGCTGCACCGCCTCGATCCGCTTGACCCGCGTGTCCTTGTCCGGCTCGGTCACCTCCGCGGTCAGCTGCGCGGTGACTTTCGGATCCTCGAAGTGCGACTGCAGGAAGTTGTTCGGCCCGAAGAACGGGGTCAGGTAGTTGTCCGCGTCCGGGAAGTCCGGGAACCAGCCGAAGTGGTAGAGCGGGTAGCCGTCGCGCGCACGTTCACGCTGGTAGGTAACCCATTCGGTCGATTGCAGGTTCACCTTGAACAGCCCGGATGCCTCGAGCTGAGACTTGATCGCCGCGTACTCCTCGGAGCTGCTGGAGCCGTAGTGGTCCGGGTTGTATTGCAGGTTCAGCTCGACCGGCGTCGCCACCCCCGCATCGGCGAGGAACTTGGCGGCCGCGTCCTTGTTCGGCTTCGCGCCGTAGAGATCCTGAAGCGGCTCCGCGGCACCAGGCATACCTTGTGGCACGTAGCCGTAGGCGGGCTTGTAGGTGCTCTTGTAGACGCCCTCGGCGAGCGCGGGCCGGTCGATGGAGGACGCCATGGCCTTGCGTACCGCGAGCTTCTGCTCCGGTGTGCCGCCCGGCATGGTGTTCATGTTGAACACGATGTAGCGCAACTCACCGCCGGGACCGTCGTACACCTTGACCTTGTCGTTGCCACGCAGCGATTCGATGTCGGTCGGTGTGAAGGACCGGTAGCCGACGTCGAGCGCACCGTTCTGCAGGTCCAGCTTCATGTTGTCGGAAGTCGCGTAGTACTTGGTGGAGACCGTCGAGGTCTTCGGGGTCCCGAGAATGCCCTGGTAGTCCGAGTACGCCTTGTACTCGACCAGCTTGTTCTTGTCGTAGCTCGCAATGGTGTACGGCCCGGAATAGCCCTTGGCCTTCACCACGTCCTCATCGGCCATGATCTTGTCGGCCGGGTAGACCTTCTCGTCCACGATCGGACCGGCCTGGGTGGGCAGGATCGCCGGGAAGGTCTGGTCGTTGCCGACCTTCAGGGTGAACGCGACGGTCAGGTCGTCGACGATGTCGGTCTTGTCCAGATTGCCGAGCAGTGAGGCGGGTCCGTTGGGATCGTTGATCTTGACCATTCGGTCGAAGGAGAACTTGACGCTGGTGGCGGTCAAGGGATTTCCATTGGCGAACTTCAGCCCGGACTTCAGCTTGCAGGTGTACACGGTCGGCGTGGAGAACTCACACTTCTGCGCGGCGTCCGGCTTCGGCGTCGCATCGCCGGGGGTGAAGTTCAGCAGATACGAGTAGATCTGAGTCTCGACCAGCAGCGATCCGTTGTCGTATGCGGCGGCGGGATCCAACGAGAAGATCTTGTCCGTGGTGCCGGCAACCAGCCCGGCGCCGCCACCGCCCTCCCCGGTTCGTCCGGAACCACAGCCCGCGAGACCGGCGGTCAGTAGCGCTGCGGCGCCGATGGCCGCGAAGGCTCGCATCCGCTTTCGTTCTCCAGGCGTCCTTGAAACCAACATCTCCGGCCCCACTTCTCGAGCGCCGCACCGCGTTCTCCTGGATCACAGGCCCCGGTACGGACACGGTGAACTTCCGATATAACCGGGCACCGTACCCACGAACCATTTCCGACAGGTTGCGTTTTCAAAGAAAAATTGCCGGGGCGTTATCAGCCGTTGCCTATAGCGCGGCGGCCACCCCCCGCTCACCGGTCGAATGACCAGGTTCACGCGGAAACGGCGGCCGAGGCGTCTCGAGGATGCCACGTCACGTGACCGGACAGCGCCGCGGCGGTACCCGTAGCGCGCAAAAGTTAAACACCGCAAATGATTTGCTCGTTCACCGCGCTCCCTACAGAGCTCGACCCGGTGTCGCCGACGCGCCATCGGGTCGGGGTTCAGCGGCTCATCACAACGCGCGAAGACCACCGTAATTCGCAGCCTGCGCCGACACGAATACGCGAGTTCTCAGGACGGAGAGGACTCCACGAGAACACGGCTGGAATACAGCGTCCGAATTCCCGGGGCGCTGCACCCGGGATATCGACCCTCACGGACGACTCAGTGCGCTCGCATTCGCGTTGTCACCCAGCAGCATCGCCTCGGACTGGCCGCTGAGCATGCCCTCGAGCACGTTCTTACCGATCGCCGCCTCCGTGGGCAGCGCGATCGGGTAGTCGCCGTCGAAGCACGCACAGCACAGTCGCGTACGCGGCTGTTCGGTGGCGGCGATCATGCCCTCGGTGGAAATGTAGCCCAGGGTGTCGGCACCGATCGAGCGGCGCACGCCCTCGACCATATCGGCGTAGCTGTCTTCCGCGCCCGCACCGTTGGCGATCAGCTCGGCGCGCGAAGCGAAGTCGATGCCGTAGAAGCACGGCCACTTCACCGGCGGCGAGGCGATCCGCACGTGGATCTCCAGTGCGCCCGCCTCACGCAGCATGCGGATCAACGCACGCTGGGTATTGCCGCGCACGATGGAGTCGTCGACCACGATGAGCCGCTTGCCACGGATCACCTCGCGCAGCGGATTCAGCTTGAGTCGAATGCCCAGCTGGCGAATGGTCTGGCTCGGCTGGATGAAGGTGCGCCCCACGTAGGCGTTCTTCATCAGGCCCTGCCCGTAGGGCACGCCGGAACCCTGGGCGTAACCGACCGCGGCCGGGGTGCCGGATTCCGGCACCGGGATCACCAGGTCGGCCTCGACAGGATGTTCCTTGGCGAGCAGCCGCCCGATCTCCACCCGGGTCGCATGCACCGAGCGGCCGGAGATGGTGCTGTCCGGCCTGGCCAGATAGACGAATTCGAAGACACAGCCCTTGGGCTCCGGGTTGGCGAAGCGCATCGACCGGACGCCCTCGGCGTCGATCGCCAGCAGTTCGCCCGGCTCGATCTCGCGGACGAAGGCCGCGCCGACGATATCGAGTGCGGCGGTTTCACTGGCAACGACCCAGCCACGATCGAGCCTGCCGAGACACAGCGGACGCACGCCGTGCGGGTCGCGCGCGGCGTACAGGGTGTGCTCGTCCATGAAGGTCAGGCAGAACGCGCCTTTCAGCGTCGGCAGCAGCTCCATCGCCGCCTGCTCGATACTCGAGTCCGCCGCGGCGTGGGCGAGCAGCGCGGTCATCACATCGGAGTCCGAGGTCGCCGCGATCGGCGCCGGGCGGCCGCCCGACACTGTCGCGCCGCCGATCAGCCCGAGTTCCCTTGCCCGGCCTGCCAATTCGGAGGTATTGACCAGATTGCCGTTGTGGCCCAAGGCGAGTCCGGAACCGACGGCGGTGGTACGGAAGATCGGCTGGGCATTCTCCCAGGTGACGCCGCCGGTGGTGGAGTAGCGGCAGTGGCCGATGGCGATATGCCCCGGCATGGCGGCCAGGGTCTGCTCGTCGAACACCTGGCTGACCAGCCCGAGATCCTTGAAGACCAGGATCTGCGAACCGTCGGAAACGGCGATGCCCGCCGCCTCCTGACCACGGTGCTGCAACGCATACAAGCCGTAGTAAGTGAGCTTGGCCACGTCTTCACTCGGCGCCCAGACTCCGAACACGCCACACTCTTCACGTGGCTCGTTCTCATCCTGATCCGGTGTGACGGCTGAGTTGATTTCAACGGGCATGCGGCTGTCGACCGGCAGTTCGGCGTTGGTCACCGTTTGCTCCCTGTTCGGGCGGGCTGGGGGCAATGGACATTCTACGGGTGATTTCCTGTGCGCGATCACCGACGCCGCATCCGGGCAGCAATCGCCGCGGTAGGCTGCCCGATTCCGGCCGGGTCAGCTGTTACCGTGCGAGCCGTGAGGACCACCGACAATGCGGGCACCGACGGGGCGGCGGGTGGCGCGACGGGAAGGTCACCGCGGGGCCGCCGGCTTCGCATGGTGCTGCTGCCCGTCACGGTACTGACCCTGCTGACCACGCTGCTGGGCATCATGTATCTGGACTATGTCGTCGATCCGGAGCAGAACCTGCACGATTTCCCCATCGCGCTCGTCAACCAGGATGTCGGCGACACGATCGGTGCGCCGGGTCAGGACAAGCGGGTCGACTTCGGCGCCCAGGTGGCCGCCGGCTTGGAGCAGGCCGTGCCCGCAGACCGCATCGACCTGCGCGTACTCGGCATCAACGAGGCCCAACTCCAGATGCAGAACGGCAAGGTCTACGGGGCCATCATCATTCCGAGCGATTTCAGCAAGCGGCTCGGCATTTTCGGCGTCGGCAGCGTGATTCCCGGCGATATCGAGCGCCCGATCATCACGCTGCAGACCAATCCGCGCACCGGCGCCTTCGCCACCGAGATCGTCAACCACATCGGCGCCCAGGCGCTGCCGCAAGTGAACGCGCAGGTCGGCAAGCAGCTGACCGAGCAGGTGCGGGCCCAGCTGGCCGCGCAGCCCGGTGGGCCACCGGCACCGGAATTGACCGGGGCCACCCGAATCGCGCTGGCGAATCCGCTGCAGATCGTCGTCGAGCCGTTCCGGCCGTTGCCCAGCGGAACCGGCCAGGGTCTCACCGCCTTCTTCTTCGCCCTGCTGCTGCTGCTGGCCGGGCTGGTCGGCTCGATGACAATTCACACCATGGTCGATGCCGCGCTCGGTTTCGTGCCGACCGAGTACGGACCGTGGTTCGTACACTTCCCGCCGACACCGATCTCGCGCTTCCGTACGTTGCTGATCAAATGGGGCGTGATGGTGCTGACGGCGAATATCGTCGCGGCGATCTACCTCATCGTTGCCAACGCACTCGGCATGCCGATCGACCATCCGCTCGGTCTGTTCCTCTACAGCGCGTTCGCGATCATCGCCGTCGGCATCACCGGCCTCTCGGTGCTCGCCGCGATCGGCTCCGCGGGCCTGCTGGTGAACCTGATCCTGTTCATCGTCCTCGGCCTGCCCTCCTCGGGCGGCACCGTGCCGATCGAGGCCACCCCGAAATATTTCGGCTGGCTAGCCGAATTCGAGCCGATGCATCAGGTCTTCCTCGGCGTCCGCGCCATCCTCTACTTCGACGGCAACTATGACGCGGGTCTGGCCCGTGGTTTCTGGATGGTCGTGCTCGGGCTCGTGGTCGGTCTGGTCTTCGGCGCGGTCATCACCCGTTATTACGACCGCAAGGGCCTGCACCGCGGCGCGGCCGCTCCCGAGAGCTGACCGGCGAAACACCGCGTCCAGCCCGGTTCGATGGTTTGCGACCGCACACCGGTATGCGCGGCACAACCCGTCGGCAGGCTCGGAAGCCGACGGCTGATGCTCGTCAGTCGTCGACCGGCCGCGTGACCGGCAGCCAGTGTGCGACCTCCGCGGCCCGGGACCCCGACGCGGTCACCGCACCGACATCCACCGCGCCGGCGAATTCGAGCAGGCCGGTGGCCAGCAGTAGCCAGGTGCGTGGATCGGTCTCGACGACATTCGGCGGCGTGCCCCTGGTGTGCCGCGGCCCTTCGATGCACTGCACCGCGACGAACGGCGGCACCCGCACCTCCACCGAATGCCCGGGCGCGGAAGCGGCCAACGCGCGCACAGTCGTGCGTACCGCCGCAGCGAGCTCGGTCCGGGCCGGTGCAGGGGCGGATTCGTCCCGCAACCACTCGCTCACCGCCGCTACCGCCGCCCGCAACGCCACCGGATCCACTGTCGACTTTCCCGCCACGGTGCCGAGAATACTGACGCCCACCGTCATCGAATGCCGAGCCGGGGTCAGACCTCACCGAACAAGCCATGCCACCGCCGACCCGCACCACGCCGACATCGAACAATTGCGCCTGCCCGCCAAGCGACCGCCACCGCACGCGAGCTCACCGACGCCGACCGGTCAGGGCTCACACGACGCAAGCCGACTGGGACCTGCCGGTCAGCGGTCGCACGGCGAGTCGCTGCGCGGTCAGCGCGTCGATCGGTGCGCCCACCGCGCGGCAAGCTGTGGCGCGAGCGCTCCGCCGCCGTTGAAGGCCAGATGCAGCAAGGCGGGAGCGGTGGCGCTGTCGCAGCGGCGGCGTAGCAGGCCGAAGACGAGGCCACCGAGCGCGGTCGCGGCAACGGTCACCGGAACACTGTCGCCCGCGGCGCGGGCCGGGTGGATGTGCCACAGGCCGAAGGTGCCGGCGCCGAAGAGGAGTCCCGCTCGTGAACCGAAGGTAGTGTCCAGCAACGGCTCCAGGGTGCCGCGGAACACCAGTTCTTCGCTGTAGACGGTGCCGATCGGGATGTGCACGGCGACCCACTCCGTCAGCGAGACATCCGGGCCACGATCGGCGAACTCGCGTAGCCGGCGCCGCACTCCCGCGCCAGTGAGCGCCGCACCGTAGCCCGCGACCACAACAGCCGCCGGCGCCAGCCCACAGCGCAGCCCGCGCACCGACCACCAGTTCGCCCTGCTATCGAACACCAGCGCGTACCCGGTGGCGAATCCGGCATTGGCACCGGTCCTGCCGCGCACATCGAGACCGAGCCGCGGCAGCAGCCAATTGCTCCACAGCAGCGCAGTAGCAAGAGCAGCGGCACTTTTCGCGACACTGCCGCCAGCAGTCACTTGGTCTCCCGCTCGTAGTCCTCGGCGGCCTCGAGCTGTCTACGGATCTTGTCGGAAAGCTCCGCGGTCCAATCCGGTGGCTGCGCGACGGCCACCCAGCCGTCGAGCACCAGACTGCCGTAACGATGACCGTGTCCATCGGTGACGCCCTGAGCATTGGTGAGGTCGGCGGCAACCTGCCAGAAGGTGACGAAGGGCCACCAGCGCATCTGCGAGGAGACATCGGAGCCACGCGGCTCCGAGAGCCAATCCGGTTGGGACAGGATCAGATCGGGCGACCACCACACGATCGGATCGGAAGCGTGTTGCAGATAGGCGATGCGCGGTGACCGCCATTCGGGACCCGGTCTGGCGAGATCGGCACTATCGCTGGCGAATCGGACGACGAGGCCGTCCGCGTACACCGGCTGTACCTCCCTCGACCCGGGATCGCGCCGCGAAACGAACTGCTGCCACAGCCGATTGGAGTTCGGCGGCCCCACCCACAGGGCGCCGTCCACCTTCGCCCGCAGGTCCGCGAGCCCGTCGAAGGCCGCCTCCGAGCCCTGCGAACCCAGGCTTTCCCCGTACACGAGCAGCTTCGGCCGTGCCTGCGGCGGCCGCGCTTTCCAATGCTCATACACCGCGTCGAAGAGCCGCTTACCCGCGTCCATGGCCTTGCTGCGGTCGGCGAGGAACGACAGCACACTGGGCAGATAGGAGTACTGCGAGGCGACAATCGCGGTGTCGCCGCCGTACATGTACTCGATGGCACCGGTCGCCATCGAATTCACCCAGCCGGTGCCGGTGGTAGTGACCACCACGATCACCTTCCTGTCGAACGCGCCGGTGCGCTCCAGCTCGGACACCGCGAGTTGCGTCTGTGCCGCGCTGTCAGCCGCCGACTCCAAGCCCACATAGGCCCTGATCGGCTCCCGCGCCTGCCGACCGGTGACCGCCGTGATCCGCTGGGCGGAGGGACCGTGCGAAACGAACCACCGCCCCTCGAAACCCAGCGAGTCCCACTTCGCCAATGACCCGGGGCTGCCGGACCGCTCGGGTTGATGCGGCGGCACCGCGTTGGGCGAGGTGTAATCGTTGCGCACGCTGAATGCCGAGTTGGCCACAGCGAAAAAGGCACGCGAGGCCACGCCGTTGAAGATCGTGACGACCAGCAGTACCAGCACCAGGAACCCGGCGGTCGGCGCGAGCTCGCGCGGCACCCGCACCCAGCGATTGAGCTGACGGGCCAGGAAAAGGATGATCTCGCGCAGCGTCCGGTACACGGCGACCACCGCCGCACCGACGGCCACACTGAGCAGTCCGGTACGCAGGTAGGCGGGAGTGGTGGTCCCCTGCATATCCATCAGCGCGGTGATCTCCCGCTGCCAGCGCGCCGACTGCACGAGCATCAGGGCCGCACTCAATGCGGCGGTCAGCAGGACCGCGGATTTCACCGCGTAGCGCACCCAGGTCGGTGGTGCGGGAAGTGTGAGCCGCGGTCGAATCCACACCCGGAACACCCACTCGAGCAGGCAACCGAGGCCGTAGCCGAGCGCGGCATTGACGCCGCTGATCAGGCCCTGGAACAGCCAGTCGCGCGGGACGAGCGAAGGTGTCACCGATAGCGCGAAGAACACCGTCGCGACGATCAGCCCCACATAGTTCAGGTCGATGACGTCCTCGGCTCGCCGCACGACAACGACGCCGCGCGTACGCAGCCTCGTCAGTGTCGTGGCGGTCTCGAGCACGATCGGCTCAGCGTGACCGCATGCCGCGACAGTTGGGCACGGGTGGCGTCGGCGGGTCCGTAACGATCATCACCCGAACAGTATGCTGTGTTGGTTTTTGCAGCGCCTGCGGCGCTGCGTGTTCGCGGCTGTGTTGGATCTGCAGCGCCTGCGGCGCTGCGTGTTCGCGGCCCCCAGGGCTCGCGTCCGAGTGGCCGAGACTCGCGACTGCGTCGCGTGCGCTTCGGCCGCTCGGACGCGAGCCGGCCGCGAACGGTCGCTCGTAAGACTCGCTCCGTGGTCGCTCGGTTTGTGCGCAGAGTTGGGCAGATCAACTAATTGTTGTGGTGGCCAGGCGATTACGGGACGCGCGGCAATTACCCAGTGCGCTCGAGTAGTTGTACCCGGTCGCGTAGGCGGGCCGGCCAGCAGACTCAGTACCCATGAGCACCCCCAACGCACGGCCGAAGACCACCTCGGCCTTCCTCGCGCAGGCCGCCATCGCCTTCGGCGTCAGCTTCTTCGGGACCGGCGTCGGCATCTGCTATCTCCCACTCGATATCTCACAGCGCGGCTTTCTCGCAATGTCGGTCCTGTTCCTGGTGTCGAGCACCTTCACCCTGGCGAAGGTGGTTCGCGACCAGCAGGAAACTGCGAGTGTGCGCAGCCGCATCGACGAGGCGCGGATGGAAAGACTGATCGCGGAGCACGATCCGTTCAAGTCCGTCGCCTGAGGGCGCTCACCTGGACGGGCCCGGCACACGAGGGGTCCGAGTCCGCCCAGGTGGTGCGTTACTCGACTGCGCGATCGCGGCCGACCCACAGCACCCCGTTTGCCTTCGCACGGATATCCGCGAAACCGGTGAAAGCCCCCTCCGAACCTTGGGGGCCGAGGCTCTCACCGTAGACGAGCAGCTTCGGCCTTGCCTCCGCCGGCCGCGCCGGCCAATGCTCGTAAATCTGGTCGAACAACAGCTTCCGGCCAGTGTCGCTTTACTGCTTGTCCGACAAGGAACGACAGCACACTCGGCAGATACGAATACCGACTGGCGACGATCGCGGTCTGCGGTACACCCATTCCAGCACGCAGCCGACCCCGTAGCCGATGGCCGCGTTGATGCCGCTGACCAACCCCTCGAACAACCAATCCCGCGGCAGCAGCGACGGAGTCGACGACCAGGCGAAGAAGACGGTGGCCACGATGAGCCCGGCATAGTTGGGATGAAAGAACCGCTCGACGGCGCCGACAATCGTGCCGACGCCGTCGCGTAGACGTACTGAGACTGCTCGAGCCCCAGCCCCGGTCAAACGGCGCTGGCCCCGAACAGCTTCGGCAGCGTGCCCTCGTGCGCCGTGCGCAATTCGTCCATGGGAATACTGAACTGGCCCTGGACCTCGACGGAATCAGCGCCCTGATCGACAACGCCGATCCGCACCCACGGCAGCTCCCGCGCGGTGCACATCTTGGTGAAGCGGGTTTCCTCCGAACGCGGCACCGCGACGAGCACGCGGCCCGCCGACTCGGAGAACAGTGTCACGAACGGGTCCGCGCCCTCGGGAAGCAGGATGCGGCAACCGGTTTCGCCGGCCAGTGCGGCCTCGACGACGGCCTGGATCAGACCGCCCTCGGACAGGTCGTGCGCGGCACTGATCATGCCGTCGCGCGAACCCGAGGTCAGCACCTCGGCGAGCAGCTGCTCGCGGGCGAAGTCGACCTTGGGCGGCACGCCACCGAGGTGGTCGTGGGCGACCTGGGACCAGATGGATCCGCCGAACTCGTCGTGGGTCTCGCCGAGCAGGATCAGCGTCTCGCCCGGCTCCAGGCCGAGGCCGGTCGGGATGCGACGGTGCACGTCGTCGATGACACCGAGCACGCCGACAACCGGAGTCGGCAGGATGGCGTCCTGGCCGGTCTGGTTGTAGAAGCTGACGTTGCCGCCGGTCACCGGGATGCCGAGCGCGACACAGCCGTCCGCGAGACCGCGCACGGCCTGCTGGAACTGCCACATCACGCCGGGATCCTCGGGAGAACCGAAGTTGAGGCAGTTGGTGACGGCCTTCGGTGTCGCGCCGGTGGTCGCGACATTGCGGAAGGCCTCGGCCAGCGCCAGCTGCGCGCCGGTGTAGGGGTCGAGCTTGGTGTAGCGGCCCGACGCGTCGGTGGCCAACGCGATGCCGCGACCGGTCTGCTCGTCGATGCGGATGACGCCCGCGTCGGCGTGCTCGGCAAGCACGGTGTTGCCGCGCACATAACGGTCGTACTGCTCGGTGATCCACTTGCGGCTACACAGCTGCGGGCTGGAAATCATCCGCAGCAGGGTGTCGCGCAGCTCGTCCGGGGTCTTCGGGCGGGTCAGCTTGTCGGTGCTGTCGGCGATGAGCGCGTCCTGCTCGTCGGGGCGCTGGACCGGGCGCTCGTAGACCGGGCCCTGGTGGGCGACGGTGCGCGGTGGCACGTCGACGACGGTCTCGCCGTGCCAGCTGATGACCAGCCGGTCGCCGTCGGTGACCTCACCGATCACCGTGGCCAGCACGTCCCACTTGTGGCAGACGGCCATGAAGGCGTCGACATTCTCCGGGGTAACGACCGCGCACATGCGCTCCTGCGATTCGCTGGAGAGCACCTCGGCCGGGGTCATGCCCTTGGCGCGCAGCGGCACCTTGGTCAGGTCGATGTGCATGCCGCCGTCGCCCGCCGCGGCCAGTTCCGAAGTGGCGCAGGACAACCCGGCGCCGCCGAGGTCCTGGATGCCGACGACCAGCTTGGCGGCGTACAGCTCGAGGCAGCACTCGATGAGCACCTTCTCGGTGAACGGGTCGCCGACCTGCACGCTCGGCAGCTTCTTGCGGCCGGTACCGGACTCGTCGCCGGAGAAGGTGTCCGAGGCCAGCACCGAAACGCCGCCGATGCCGTCGAGCCCGGTGCGCGCACCGAACAGGATGATCTTGTTGCCGGTGCCGGACGCGAACGCCAGATGCAGGTCCTCGACCCGCATTACGCCCGCGCACAGCGCGTTGACCAGCGGATTGCCCTGATAGGAAGCATCGAAGACGGTCTCGCCGCCAATATTGGGCAGGCCGAGGGAATTGCCGTAACCGCCGACGCCGCGCACCACGCCGTCGACAACACGGCGGGTGTCGGCCGCGTCCGCCGCGCCGAAGCGCAGCTGGTCCATCACCGCGATGGGCCGGGCGCCCATGGCCATGATGTCGCGCACGATGCCGCCGACGCCGGTGGCCGCACCCTGGTAGGGCTCGACGTAGGAGGGATGGTTGTGGCTTTCCACCTTGAAGGTGACCGCCCAGCCGTCGCCGACGTCGACGACGCCCGCGTTCTCACCGATGCCCGCGAGCATGGAGGCCCGCATCTCGTCGGTGGTGGTCTCACCGAAGTAGCGCAGATGCACCTTCGAGGACTTGTAGGAGCAGTGCTCGCTCCACATCACCGAGTACATCGCCAGTTCGGCGTCGGTCGGCCTGCGGCCGAGGATCTCCTTGATCCGCGCGTACTCGTCGTCTTTCAGACCTAGTTCTTTATAGGGCTGCGAGATGTCCGGAGTTGCTGCGGCTGCGCTGACGGTGTCGACCTGCGGAGTCACGGAGTACCAGGGTCCTTTCGGGCCGGAGCGCGAAGCTGGGGATTCGCTTCGAAGTTTAGCTGTGGCTTCCAACCGACAGCGGGCCGCATCGCACCCGCCGCCCGGTTAGCCGGTTTCGCGCAGGGTTCGGCGCCGAATCCCGTTGGCGGAATGTGACGCAAGACATGGTGTAGACCGTGGCGACCGGCTCAGGTCTGCACACATCGGCCGACATCGCAACCGCTACGCTTTGGCGGTGAGCGATAGATCGGGAGTTGCGGATCCGGCTGAGCGGCCCGTCACCTCGGAGCACGTGCGCCCGGAATCCGCAGCGACCGACCCGGAGTTGTCGCGACCCCCGATGTCGAACCGGCAGTTGCGCTGGCTGATCGGTGCTGTCGCCCTTTTCGTCGTTTCCGCCGCAGTCTCGCTGCTTGTGCACTGGTGGAGCGGATATATCGATCTGCAGGTGTATCGCACCGGTGCTCGGGTCTGGCTGGACGACGGCGAGCTGTACGGACCGATGCCGCCGGTGATGGGGATCGGGCTGCCGTTCACCTATCCCCCGCTCGCCGCGCTGTTCTTCGCGCCGCTGGCACTGATGCCGCTGCTGCTCGCCGAGGTGCTTGTCCTCGCCACGTCTGTGCTCAGCCTCGGTATCACGCTGTGGCTTGTGCTCGCACGCCTGCGCTCGGAACTGGACCGGATGGTCGTCCTCCCACTGGTCATCACCGCGGTCGCACTGCTGCAGCTGCTGGAACCGCTGCGCCAGACCTTCGGGTTCGGGCAGATCAATCTGGTGCTGATGGCGGCGATCACGATGGATTGCCTGGTGCGCAAACCGTTCTGGCCACGCGGCATGCTGATCGGCATCGCGGTGTCGGTGAAACTGATCCCGGCCGGCTATCTGCTGTATTTCCTGCTGCGCAAAGACTGGAAGGCAGCGGGCACGCTGGTGGTGTCCGCGATCGCGGCGGTCGGGCTCGGATTCCTGCTGTTTCCCAGCGATTCGGTCGAGTACTGGTTCGACACGCTGGCCGACACCGGACGGATCGGGCCGCCGTACTACGCAGGCAACCAGTCCCTCAAGGGCATGGCCTTCCGGCTCGGCGTCGCCGATTCGCTGGCGACCCTCATCTGGATCACGCTGTCGCTGGTGGCGATCGGGCTCGCCGCGATCTGGATGCGCAGGCTCATCGAGGCGGGCGCGAACGTGGCCGCGCTGATGGTCAACGCGGCCGCGGTCCTGCTCGTCTCCCCGGTCTCCTGGTCTCATCACTGGGTGTGGATCGCACCCGCGCTTGTTGTCGTCGCCGACGCTATAGAGCGCGGCAGGCGCAATCGGTGGTTCATCGGCGCCGTCGCCGTGGGCACCGTGATGTTCGCGATCGGCCCCCAGTGGCTGCTGCCACACCAGCACGACCGCGAACTCGGCTGGGCCTGGTGGCAACAGCTCATCGGCAGCGCCTATGTGCTCGCCACGCTCGCGATATTCATTGTCGCCGTTGTCAATTACCGCCCGGCCGGGGCAGGTGTGAGGAAGGCGGCAAGCGCCGCGGCGTAGGCCACGACGTCGGCGGCGCCCATCAGCTCGCGAGCCGAATGCATGGCCAGCTGCGGTGCGCCGACATCAACGGTCGACATGCCGGTGCGCGCGGCTGTCATCGGGCCGATGGTCGAACCGCACGGCAGATCGGCACGATGCACGTAACGCTGCAACGGCACCTGGGCCTGGGCACAGGCCAGCGCGAACGCGCCCGCACCCGCCGCGTCGGTG
The DNA here is from genome assembly GCF_040681975.1 of Nocardia sp. NPDC051463. Classification (NCBI taxonomy): domain Bacteria; kingdom Bacillati; phylum Actinomycetota; class Actinomycetes; order Mycobacteriales; family Nocardiaceae; genus Nocardia; species Nocardia sp. NPDC051463. Next base: position 4,371 of record NZ_JBFBAB010000026.1, on the reverse strand, counting down.
GCGTAGCGCAGGTTCTGGTTGACCTTGAGCACCGGGCCGCCGTTCACCTCGATCCGGTGCGCGGGCTCGTGCCGGTCCGGATAGTTGGGGTGGGTCGCGTGCGCCATATCACCGGAGGCACACACGGATCCGGCCAGCGCGGCCAGATATTCGGCACGGCCACCACCTCGGGCCAGCACGATGCGCTCCAGCACGGTCGGCAGCAGATCCGACTGCGCACCTCGATCGGACTGGCTGCCGACCTCCTCGTGATCGAACATCGCCAGCACCGCAATGGCAGCCCCCGGCTCGGCGACCGCGGCCAGGAAGGCATGCAGCCCCGCGTAGCAGGTGCCCTGGTTGTCCAACCTGGGCGCGCTGACCAGATCGAGGTCGCGCCCGACCAGCCTGCTCGGCGTCAGGTCGTGGGTCATCAGTTCCCAACCGAGGATCTCGTACGGGTCGACCTCGGCGTGCTCGGCTACGAAAGCGAGGAACGAGCGCGGTTCGGACCCGACGCCCCAGATCGCATTGACGTGGCGCTGCGGATCCAACGTGACGCCGCGCCGATCCTCGGACAGATGGATCGCCAGCTGCGGCACCCGCAGGATCGGCTCGTCGATGCGAATCAGCTGGTCGCGCACCACATTTCCGTCACGCACACTCAGCCGACCCGAGATGCCGAGCTCGCGATCGAGCCATGAATTCAGCAGCGCGCCGCCATAGGGCTCGAGCCCGACCAGCTGCCAGCCCGCGACGGCGAGGTCCGGATGTTGCTTCACCCGCAGATTCGGACTGTCGGTGTGCGCACCGACGACACGGAAGGGCGTGTCACCGGAGGAATCCGGGGTCGCCCAGGCGATCAGCGAACCACCTCGGATCACGTAGTGCCTGCTCGGCCCGCCCGACGGCCACGACGCCGACTCCTCGAGTGGGGTGAAACCGTTGGCCTCCAGCGCACGGGCGACCGTACGGCACACATGGAACGACGAGGGCGACTCATCGATGAACGCACACAAGCCTGCGGCGGTGGCATCGGTACTGGAAACGGGCATGCCTGCGATCCTAGGCAGCCCTCAGCGCACCGCCGGTACGCCCGCCCGGTCGACGATCTCCTGGACCTGTTCTTGCGCCTTGACCGGATCGTTGATCCAGGTCCGGTAGAAGTCGAGCGGGCAGTCCGCGAGCCCGTGCGCATGCGCGTCTCGGGTCGTACCGCGATGCAGCAGACTGTACGGGCCGAACCGGTTGCGATCGAAGTACCGCGTTTCGCGCACCGTCCGCACCGAAAGTCGCGCGGTGCGTACCTCGTTCGGCTCCGACCCACACTGCGCGAGCGACCGGCCCTCGGCGTCGATGATCGCCGAATGGCCGCAGTAGGAGTGCACTCCGTCGAAACCGGCGGCGCCGCCGACCACGACGTAGGCACGGTTGGCCCATGCCATCGCCTTGGCCATCGTGAGCTGCTGTTCGGCGGCGCACCCGCGCACACTCTGGCAGTGCACGACGAGCTCGGCGCCTTTCATCACACAGTCGCGCCAGACCTCGGGATAGTTGCCGTCCTCGCCGAGGATCAGGGAAATCTGTATGCCCTTCGGGCCCTCGCAGACATAGGTCGTATCACCCGGGTAGCAGGCTTCGCCCTCGGCGGCGGGCGCGATCTTGCGGTAGCGCTGCACGATCTCGCCGCTGTCGTTGATCAGCACGGCGGTGTTGTACGGGGCGCGCAGTGGGTGTTCCTCGTGCCGCTCGCCCGCGATCGAGACCACGCCCCACACCCCGTTGCGGCGACACGCCTCGGCAAGAATCTTCATCTCGTCGCCGGGGATCACCGCGGCGGTGGAGTACAGCTCGGTCTCGTCGTACATCACGCCCATGGCCGAATACTCCGGCAGCACAATCAGATCCAGATCGCGATGGCCGCGCCGCAGACCGTCGATCAGGTGACCGATCCGGTAGCAGTTCGCCAGCACCTCGGCCCGCGTGTGCAAGCGCGGCATCATGTGATTGATGACGGCCACCTGCACCGCATCAGGGTTCGAGACAACCGCTTCGTAGCCCATCTTCGCTCCTGACGATCGACCAAACTAATTCTGTTTGGAAACATAACCGAAGGAACGGCATTCCGTGCGCTTACTGCTGACGAACCGGACTTTCGAGACATTCATCGGATGATTTGTCCGAGCGGCATGCACGTCGACGGTTACATCCGATGATTCGCATTCGCATCAATTCGCCGAACGCCATGTTACCGAAATCCGGACCATCGAAAGTCAAGTTGCGGAAACGAGTTCGAGCAGCCGCAGCAGTTCGGCGTAACGGCGCGCACCCATCCTGGTCCTCAGCTGCTGCTCCGCACGCGCCTCCTCGGCCTGCACCGACTCGACCAACTCGACGCCGAGCCTGCTCAGCCCAATCAGAATCCGCCGCCGATCATCCTCCGCGGCCAGCCGGAAGATCAGCCCACGTTCCGCGAGAAAGTCCGCGTGCCTGGTCGCCGACGACGGCGCCAGCTGCGATCTGAACGCCAATTCGCTCATTGTGATGCCTGCCTCATCGGACAGATTCGACAGCATCGACCACTGATCCGCCGATAGTTGCCTGGCACACAACGCGTCATCGAGGTGACCCAGCCAACGGCGTTCCGCAGCACGCAGCGCACCATGCAGCGTGGAATATCCGCCTACAATGGTCGTCATTATTTCCTGCCTGCCCTGAATTTCGCCCGAACGAGAAGAAGAGTACCGAATGTCAGCGTTCGGCGAGAGCCAAGACGGGACTATCGAGATCCTCAACATCGTTCCGATGCAGGGTCCCGGCGGTATCGTCGCCGTCTCCTGCGACGCGGCAATTTCGCTTGCGGTCGATGAAATCAACAGCAGCACCGGAATTCTGGGACGTGAAATTCGTACCACGAATATCGATGGCGGACGCGCGCCGCACGAGGTCGCCGATGAGGTCGCCGCGCTGCTCGCCACCGAGATGGTGGACGCGATCACCGGCTGGCACACCTCAGCGGTGCGACTGGCCGTGGCACGCGCCAACGCGAGCCGGGTGCCCTACCTCTTCGCCACCGGGCGCGAGGGCCTCACCGACGAACTACCCGGTGTGCTCATGCTCGGCGAACACCCGGCAGGCCAGACCCTGCCCGCGGTGCACTGGCTCGAACGCGAGTACGGCGTGCGGCGCTGGGCGATCATCGGCAACGACACATCTGGCCGCGCGAATCGGCCAGGGCGGTGCGGGCCAGCCTGACCGACCCACACGCCATCGTGCTCGAACGATTCCTGCCGCTCGGTTTACCCGACTTCGGCGAGTTCCCGTCCGCCCCCGCACTCGAGCGCGCCGACGCCGTCCTCATCCTGATGGTCGGCGGGGACGTATCCCGGTTCAACCAGCAATTCGCCGCGACCGGGCGAGCCGCGACCCAGGTGCGGATCAGCCCCGCCGCCGACGAGAACGTGCTGCTGGCCACAGGCCCGAACGCCAACCACAACGTCTATGTGGCCTCCAGCTTCTTCGTGGACAAACGCACGCCCGACGGCCGCGCGCGCATGGCCCGCTACCGCAACCGCACGGCGGCTTCGCCCCCCGCACTGACCAGCTTCAGCAACGCCAGCTACGAGGCCATCCACACCTCGAGCGCACTCGCCTCGACAGTGGACTCATTCGCTGTGCCCGATATCCACGCCGCACTCGACAATGGCGTATTGCCCGAAACCCACTGCGGCACAAGAGGTTTCCTCGGCAATCAGGCAATCCAGCCCGGCTACATCGCCACCGCCGACGGCATCGACTTCGACATCATCGACCGTATTGTTCGAGCTGTGTTTTTGGCAGCGCCTGCGGCGCTGCGTGTTCGCGGCCCCCTTGGTCTCGCGTCCGAGCGGCCGATGCTCGCGACTGCGTCGCAGTCGCATCGGCCGCTCGGACGCGAGACGGGCCGCGAACTCTCGTGCTCGATCTCGCTGCGCTCGGAAGGCGTTGTCGTGCCGAGGGATTCGCTGGTCGCGGGTCCTCGCGACTTGTTGTCTACGCCGCCGTCTTGGTGGTGCGACGGGGGCGGGTGTTGGGGCTCGATCTCGCCGCGGCCGAAACGCGCGCGCCGCAGGCGCAACCATCCCACCGACGCACCTCCTCGGCACGATCACGCATTTCGAGCAAGCGAGACCCAGCACCAGAGTTCACGGCCCATGCCACAAACATCCAAGGCACACACACTTCAGTCGCGAGATCACCACCGAAGCGCCTACTCGGCACGATGATGCCTTCCGAGCGAAGCGAGACCCAGCACCAAAGTTCACGGCCCATGCCACAAACATCCAAGGCACACACACTTCAGTCGCGAGATCACCACCGAAGCGCCTACTCGGCACGATGATGCCTTCCGAG
>NZ_JBFBAB010000025.1:0-112995 GCF_040681975.1 Nocardia sp. NPDC051463 | reverse complement strand
CCAGCTGGTCACCGAACTCCGCAACATCCCCGGAAAACGACACGGTCGCCGCAACCTCTCAATCGAGAGTGTTGCGACGACCGCATGAACCCAAGTTCCCGCCGGGGGCCGAGTTCGTTTCCCGTTCAGGGCAGCGGCGCACCCAAGGGATAGGCGACCGGATGCCGGGGTTGATAGAGCAGCATCGTCCCGGCGCCTGGAATGCGCATGCCGATGCAGCGGCCGAAGGCCCGCTCCGCGATATCGCCCTCGAAGTGCGCTCCGCGCTGCGCCAAATCGGCAATGGTGTGGTCCAGGTCGTCGCACATGAGCGAAATCTCGTGCGTCGGTGGACCATCGGCCGGATGCACCCCCAGCTCACTGGGCCCGGTTCCGAAAATGAGCCAGCCGTCATTGGCATCGACATTCGGCCAGCGCAGCACATCGCGGAAAAACGCGCGTGCCGCGTGGGGATCTTCCGCGTAGACCAGGGTGTGCACAGCGGTGATCATGGGGCTGATCGTAGGTGAGCGCGGCCCGTGTCCGTGGCTCAACCAGCGAGGTGCTGTGGCTCGGCCGGTCCCCGATGGTCGGCGGTGCGCAAGACGACCAGACCGACAACAAGTGTGGTCGCGGCCGCGATGCATACGGCGGTGGTGATCAGCGAGGGCACCGAGCGTGCCAGCGACAGCATGAGCGTCACCTCGACCACGAGTCCGACCCAGGTCACTGCGGCGAGCGAGGTCCGGTCCACCGCGATCGCCGACAACAGCGCTCCTTGCAGCACCGCGAGGATGGCGCCCTGCAGCGCGAAGACCCACAGCAGGCCCTCGATCGGCGCATAGTCCCGTCCCGCGAACAACGGTGCCAGCGGTGCCGCAACGGCCGCGCCGAGCACCGCGACCACCCCGATGCCGGACAGCACCGCGAGCGCGTCCCGGATCGCACGGGCCGAATGCGTCGGCTGCGCCATCCGTGGGTACAGCACCACACCGACCGCCTGCGGCAACCAGAAGGCGATCTTCGCGGCAATGGCGCCCAGGGCGTACCGGCTGGCGTCCACCTCACCCAAGACGATCCGCGCAACGATCAGGTCGGCCGACGACAGTGCCATCAATGCCGCCTGGGCCTGCGCGGCCCGCAGCACCGGGAGTACGCCGACGAAGCTCGGATCGCGGTCGAGGGCGTCGAGTGCCTCGCGGTCGGTACCCGACCGCGGCGGAGGTGACCCGACCACACACCGCGCGAAAACCGCCGCCGCGGCGATCCCGAGCGCCGCCGCGCACAGGGCACCAGCCGCACCACCACCCAGCCCGAGCACCGCGAGCGCGGGCGCCACCCGCGCCACCCCGGCCGTGCCGAGGACGACAGCCAATGCCCGAAACCGCCTGCCGCCCTGCAGCATCCCTTGCTCACCGGACAGCACCACCAACGCCGGCGCCGCACCGAGCGCGGCGGCCGACGCCGCGGCTGTGACACTCAGTGCCGCGGTCACCAACGGCGCCAGCACCGCCGCGACCACCGCGACGATCACCGCGCATCGCCACTGCAATCCGCGCAGCGCCGCGACGCTCGCGCCACGCACCAACTCCCGTGCCACTACATTCTGTAAAGCCAGCGCGGGCACCGCACACAACAACTGCACCGCGAGCAGGCTGGCGAACTCGCTGTACCCCGTAACTCCCAGCCACCGCCCGGCCAGCAACTGCAGCAGATACCCCGCCACATTGGCGGTCATGGCTCCCGCTGTCACCAACGTCAGATCCGCCACAACGGGTAGGCGACGGACATCAGGCACGTAGCCATCGTCCCACTTCATCGGCCATCACCTCCGCCCCGCCCCGGCCGTCGGCACCCGGCACCCAGCCACGGCCAGGCAGGGCCGGGGCCAGGGCGAGGAGGCAATGCACCACATCGCCTACATCGCTCCCCGCACCTGGATTTGCCCCGGCAACGCCGGGGGTCGCGACCGGGACGTAGGGTCGACAACCGTGAGTGACGGGCAGGCTCGGCGCGACCGGTGGGCGAGGTTGGTTCCCGCCGGCTACAGCGCGATACTGGCGTTGCTCATCACCGGTCCGCTGCTCGGCTCCGGCTATCTGCTGTTGCGCGATGCGGTGAGCACGCCGCGTTCCTATCCGACGGACTCCGCACTCGGTCTCGGCGACGCCGCTCCGCGGGCCGTCCCGCAGGACGCGCTGATCGCGGTGCTGTCGCCGATGGTCGACGGCGGCCTGATCGTCAAGGCGATACTGCTCGTCGCGCTGTGGGCCGCCGGATACGGCGCTGCGATACTGGCCCGTGAACTGCTTCAGGTGACCACAGCCCCACAACTGGTGGCCACCACTGTCGCACTGTGGAACCCCTACGTGGCCGAACGCCTGCTGCAAGGCCATTGGAGCCTGCTGGCCGGATACGCCGCACTCCCCTGGACAGCGTTGGCCGCCTACCGAATTCGATCATCCACCCCACTGCGCCGATCGCGCGGCGCACGCCGACCCGCCGACCTCGAACTCCCCACCGATCGTCCAGAGAACGATTCTCCTGGGGGAAGGGGCGGAAGGCTCGCCGCGGTCGGTCCATGGGGGGCGTTGGCCGCGTGCCTCGCCGCTGCGGGGCTCACGCCGACAGGCGCGCTGTTGGCAGGGTGCCTGGCACTGGTGCTGGTCGGCCGCCGGAACATGGCGGGGACGGTGGTGCTGCTACTGGCCACGTCCGCGCCGTGGTTGACCGCGACAGCACTGTCCACAGCGGGTTCCGAGCCCTCCGACCCGGCAGGCATTGCCGCCTTCGCCGCTCGCGCCGAACCCGGCCTCGGCACATTCGGTAGCTTGGCCGGGCTCGGCGGAATCTGGAATTCGGATGCCGTTGTGAACTCCCGCACCACCCTGCTCGCCCTCGTCGGCACCTTTTTCCTGGTCGCGATTGTCGCGACGGGCGTCCGCGCCGTTGTCGACGGAAATGCCTCTGCGGAAACTCCATTCATCGCAGACAGCCAACGCGCAGGCGTACAGACACGGCGGCGACTGTTGGTCTCGGCCGCCGTCGCCATCGTGCTGCCCGCGTTGGGCGCGACGGCATGGGGCATGGACGTGCTCGAGTGGCTCGTTACCTCGGTTCCTGGCGCGGGTCTGCTTCGCGACACACAGAAATACGTAGCGCTCGCGATGCCCGCATATGCGCTGTGCGCGGCGGCCGGATGCAATGCCCTCGCCCAGTTGTTCGCATCGAAAGACCGCGCGGCGGCGGATACCGCACAGTCACAACCGCTTTGCCAGTCCATGGATGAGATGCCAAGGGCTGCGACGACGGCAGCGGCCTGCGCAGTCGCGCCGATGGGGCGCGCGACGACGGCCGTAATATCGCTGACCGCAACGATATTCATCGCGCTACTGACCCTGCCGCTGTTCGATCTCGGATGGGGCGTGAGTGGCGCGATCCGGCCCGTGCACTATCCGATCGGGTGGCAGCGGGTGGCGGAGCGAATGGACGGGCCCGGTGATGTCGCGGTGCTGCCCGGCGGCATGTTCCGCCGGTTCCCGTATAGCGGTCGCACACCAGTTTTGGACCCGGCGCCACGGATGCTTCCCCGCGATGTCCTGCAGACCGGCGAGCTTCCGGTGCACGGCCGCACCGTCGCGGGCGAGGGCGCCCGCGCGCGGGAAGTCGAAAGTCTGCTGCTGCGCGGCGGGCCGGCAACAGACCTGGCCGAACTGGGCGTCGGCTGGGTCTTGCTGGAGCGCACCACCCCCGGCCCGCTCGGCGAATCGAAAAATACTCTCGCCCAACTGAATCCGGTCTTCAGCGACACCCATCTCGCGCTGTACCGAGTGCCCGACGCCGCCCACCGCGACACCGAATCCACACGCCGTGCCGTCTCCGCGGTCGCCCACCTCTTGTGGGCCGCCTTACTCATCGGCGGCCTTCTCCTGGCATCCCGGTCACGTCGAACACCACAACACCAGTAGCCGACCGCCCCGATACACCCGTCATCCGATCACATGCAACCTCCCAGACCGGCGCGCGACGTCGGCGCCGGAGCGGAAACCATTCCGCCGAAGCGCTGACGTCAGGATCCGAGCGATGCTCGTGCCACGGCGCATCCAGGCCCGGCGGGATGGTCACGGACCGAGCAAGACCGTCACAGCCATAGCCACCGACCAGCGGGAAGGTATCAGGGACCGGGCGGGAGGAGACCAGCGGTGTGTTGGCCCCTGGCGGCCGCGGCGAGGACTTGGTAGACGCCTTTTCCTGTTTGTTCCCAAGAGAATTCGTTGGCGCGTGCGCGGGCTTTTTCGCCCATGACGGTGCGGGCCTCGGTGTCGTCGATGAGGTCACCGACCGAGTCGGCGAGTTGGGCGACGTCGTCGACGAGCAGACCGGTCACGCCGTCGACGATGGAGTCGGTCAGGCCGCGGGAGCTGCGGTAGCCGATGGTGGGGACGCCGTGTTGGGCGGCTTCGATGACGGCCAGGCCCCAACCCTCTTTGCGGGAGGGCAGGACGTGCACCCAGGCGTGGGCGAGCAACTCGTGCTTGCGGCGTTCGTCCACATGGCCGTGGAAGGTGACCGCGTCGGCGATGCCGAGGTCAGCGGCGTCGGTCTTCAGGTTGTCGGCCCACCAGCCGTCACCGATCACGTCCAGGTGCAGGCCGGGAATGCGGGTGCGCAGCCGGGCGACGACGGCCAACGCGTCTTCGATCTGCTTGTGCGGCACCAGACGGGAGAGCACCACGATGCGGGGGTCCGGGGTGCGCGTCACCGCGGCACCGGTCGGTGCGCCCGCGGGGACGGGCTCGGCGCCGTTGCGGACCACCGCGATACGCGACCGGTCGACCCCGAGCGTGGCAAGTTCCTCAGCCGAAGGCAGCGAGACGGTCAGGTATTGGTTGCGACGATGCACCCGCGGGGACAGCCGCGACTCGATGAACCAGCCGATCCGGCCGACCAGGCGACCGGCGACCGGCCATTGCTCGCGATGCCCGTGATGGACGAGCACAACCGATGGCGCGCTGGTCGCGGCGGCCGCGAAGAACGGGATGCCGTTCTGAGTGTCGATGACCGCGTCGGGTCGCAGCCCGCGCAGCGGCCCGAGACCGAGCCTGCCGAGCACGATGGCGGCCAAGGCCCGCGGATACACCGAGTAGCGCCCACCGGCCCGACTGATGTCGATGCCGTCGATGCGTTCCCGCTTCGGCGCGCCGGGATACTGCGCGGTGCGCAATGTGACCTTGACGCCGCGCGCGGCGAGCTGCGCGCCGACCTGCTCCAGGTACCGTTCACTGCCGCCGCCCTGCGGGTGCCCGGTGTCACGCCAGCACAGCAGGAGGACTTCGCGCACGATAGAGCTTCTCTCGGTCGGCAGGTCCCGATCGGGGACGTCGGATATCGCCCAACACCCTAACCTGTGCATGCGTCCACATCCTGCCCACCGGCCCAGATATCGCGTATTGCCCCCTCCGGTGGCAGTGGTTGGAGCGAATTGCGGGCGTTATGCGAGACTCTCCGCCGTGCCGAGAGCTGAAAGTACGCCAGCGGACGCCGCGGCGGCAGGCTCGCCGCGGCGGGCCGGACGCGCCGCATCCCGGTTTGCGCGGCGGGCAACATTGCGGCGGTCGATGCGATTACTCGGCAGCTTCCGGTTCGAGCAGAGCGATCCCGCGCTGTTCTACGGCGAGCTGGCCGCCGACAGTGCGGCGATGATCGGCGACTTCTATGCCGATGTCACCGGACGCGGACTGCGGGACGCGACCATTCTCGATGTAGGCGGCGGTCCCGGCTATTTCGCCGACGAGTTCATCAAGACCGGCGCGCGATACCTCCCGGTGGAGCCGGATCCGTCGGAGATGCACGCCGCCGGGTTGTCGGTGTCGGGTGCGGTCCGCGGGTCGGGGATGGCACTGCCGTTTCGCGATGACGCGGTGGATATCTGCTTTTCCTCGAATGTGGCCGAGCATGTCCCGCACCCGTGGCTGATGGCCGACGAGATGGTGCGGGTGACCCGGCCCGGCGGGCTGATCGTGCTCTCCTACACGGTGTGGCTCGGCCCCTTCGGCGGGCACGAGACCGGACCGTGGCATTACCTGGGCGGGGAGTATGCGGCACGCCGGTACCAGCGCAAGCATGGGAAGGAACCGAAGAATCGCTTCGGCAAGTCGATGTTCGCCGTCACCGCGGTAGACGGATTACATTGGGCGACAACCACTCCCGCCGACGTCCGCACGATCTTCCCGCGCTATCACCCGCGCTGGGCCTGGTGGCTGGTCCGCATACCGCTGCTGCGCGAGCTGCTGGTGAGCAACCTGGTGGTCGTCGCCACCAAGAGCCGCTAAGGCTGCCGCTCCAGCCAGCCGCGCCGCCAGCTGCGCCTGCCACAGGTTCCATACGACGACTCGACCCAGGGCGATTCCTGAATGGCGAGGCCGACGGTCTCCAGCGTGGTGAGCGCGAGTAGGTCGGCTAGCATCTCCACAGTTGCCACAGCCTCCGCCGCCTGCATGGCCGCGGTGGCCTGCTCGATGGTCAGCGTGCGACCCGGTAGGAACGAAACAACCCAGCCACCCGCGCCTACGCTTTTAGCTTGATGCTCGGTTTGATCGCTCGTCATCAGCGACCGCCCGATCACTTGCACCGCCATGGCTCTGACTCCCCAACTGCGATATCGGTTCATGAATCGAGCGAGCTGATCAGTAGCTACAGCATCCCCTTTCCAGCAACAGAACGCAATAGTGCGTTCTCTGAAAAGCGAACCGACAGGTTGGAATTCACGCAGCTCAGCGCCGCGGCCGGAGAGAAAACTGAAACAGGTTACAGACAAGTGCGCCGCAAAACTGTAACGTGTTCTCATGCACTACGACAGCTTGTTCATCGGCGGCCAATGGACCGCGCCAGCCGGCACCGAGCGGCTCCAGGTCATCTCGCCCGCCACGGTCGAGACGGTGGGCAGCGTCCCGGTGGTCGTTCGCGACGACGTCGACGCCGCGGTGGCCGCCGCACGGCACGCCTTCGACCACGGCCCATGGCCGTCCACCCCGCCGGAGGAGCGCGCCCAGGTCCTCAGCCGCGCAGCGCGCCTGATCGAGGAGCGCTCCGCCGACCTGCTCGCCACGCTCACCGCGGAAATGGGCGCACCGGCGATGATCGCCATGACGCTCAACCAGATCCCCGCGGTCGCCGCGCTCGACGCCTACGCCGGTCTGGCAAAGTCCTTCCCCTGGAACGAAACTCGCACCGGAGTGTTCGGTACCTCCCGAGTCTCGCGCGAGCCGCGCGGCGTCGTCGCGGCCGTGACCGCGTGGAACGTTCCACTTTTCCTCGCGGCCAACAAGCTCGCCCCCGCGTTGCTGGCCGGCTGCACTGTGGTGCTCAAGCCCGCACCGCTGACCCCATTGACCGCCAACAAGATCGCCGACATCTTCACCGAAGCCGGCCTGCCCGCCGGCGTGCTCTCGGTGCTGCCCGCGGAGGCGGAGACCGCCGAGTACCTCGTCTCGCACCCCGGCGTCGACAAGGTCACCTTCACCGGGAGCACCGCGGTCGGCCGCAAGATCGGTGCGATAGCGACCGGCCAGCTCAAGAGCGTATCCCTGGAGCTCGGCGGCAAATCTGCCGCAATCCTGTTGCCCGATATGGATGTCGCCGCCAATATCCCCGTTCTCGCCTTCTCGGGCCTGATGAACAGCGGCCAGGGCTGCGTCGCGCAGACCCGGATCCTCGCGCCGCGCAGCCGGTACGACGAGATCCTCGAGGCGCTGGTCGAGCACGTGCGCACGATGAAGGTCGGCGATCCTACCGACCCGACGGTGATACTCGGCCCGCTGATCTCGCAGCAGCAGCGCGAGCGCGTCGAGGGCTACATCGCCAAGGGTAAGGAAGAGGGCGCGCGGCTGGTACTCGGTGGCGGCCGTCCCGCCGACCTGGATCGCGGTTGGTTCGTCGAGCCGACGATCTTCGCCGATGTGGACAACTCCTCGACCATCGCCCAGGAGGAAATCTTCGGCCCCGTACTGTCGGTGATCCCCTACGACACCGAGGACGAGGCGGTGGCCATCGCCAACGACTCGGCATACGGCCTGGCAGGCTCCGTGTGGACGACCGATGTCGAGCACGGTGCCGAGATCGCGGCGCGGGTGCGCACCGGCACCTACGCGATCAATTGGTACGCCTTCGATCCCAGCTCGCCCTTCGGCGGGTACAAGAACTCGGGCCTCGGCCGCGAGAACGGCCCCGAAGGTCTCGATTCCTTCTGCGAGCAGAAGTCGGTGCTCATGCCGCTCGGCTGGACGGGATGATCAAGTCCCCGCCATGACCACCCGCAGCACCGGCTGGTGATCACGCCCCCTGACAATCGGCGTGTCGACGATCTCGACGCGCCAGCCAGGGGGTAATACCGCCTGTAGTCGGCCGGCGGCCCGCCGCAACGGCGTGCTCGCGGTCGCCGGCTCGAGTCCGGCAAACCGGGGCGCCCGCCCACTGGTCTCCAGATTCGTCATGCTCCCAACCACCTCTCGCGCTTCGACCGGCTCGTGACCACGCGCATCGCGCAGTCACGAGCCGATCAAGGAAAGTCGATCAGTTAACTGTTGGCAATCAATCGTAAGCCACCTATTGGGCAAACCTCACACTCCAGGCAACCACCCGAAGCGCGATCCAGCAAGCCCTACCCAGCTAACGGTCCGCGATCATCTCGGCGAGCAGGACCCACCATCGTGACCGTCTCGTCGGAGATTAGCGTATCCGCGCGTGTCGTCCGCGCGCATTGCGCTGGCGCACGTAAACCGGCCTGCCCGCAGCTCCGACCGCCTCGAGTCATCGGCGCAACGACCTGCGATACCCCGCAGGCGTGGCGCCCGTCGCGGCGCGCAGGTGGACCCGCATTGCGGTGACGCTGCCGAATCCGGATTGTGCCGCGACGACCTCGACCGGCATTTCAGTGGTCTCCAGCAACTTTCTAGCACGCGCCGTGCGCTGCGCCTCCAGCCATCGTCGTGGCGTGGTGCCCACCGCCGCCTTGAATCGACGAATAAAGGTGCGCTCGCTCATCAAGGCGTGCGCGGCCAGCGCCGGAACATCGGGCGCGGCCGCCGGGTTCGCCGCGGCCCACGCCATGGTCGCGGCGAGTCCACCACCGAAACCGTTGGCGCTCATGGCATCCGGGATGTACTGAGCCTGCCCACCTTCACGGTGCGGTGGTGTCACGTTCCATCGGGCCAGCTCCGCCGCGGCTGCCGCGCCCAGCTCGCGGCGCACGATGTGCAGGCACAGGTCGAGACTCGCGGACAACCCGGCGGAGGTGAGAACGTCACCGTCGTCGATGTACAGCGCGGCGGGGTCGAGCTTCACCGCGGGAAACAGCTCGGCGAAGTCATCACAGTAGGCCCAGTGCGTTGTCGCCGGCCTGCCGTCCAGCAATCCGGCCCAGCCCAGCACGAACGCGCCGACGCACACGCTGACCATGGTCGCACCGCGCGCCGCGGCGGCCCGCAGCGCCTCCAACGCCGCGTCCGGCGGCGGCAATGTCGGCAAACCGATGCCGGGCACCACGACGATGTCCGCGTCCGCCATCACTTCCAGCCCGTGTGCGACATGCAGATCGAATCCGCTCGGCGTCCACACCGGTCCCGGCCGCACCGCACACGTCTCCAGTTCGAATCCGACCGCCACGCCGAATTTTCCCGGCCCGTGCCGGAACGCCTGCACGATGCAGCCCAGGTCATAGGTCATGACCCCATCCAGGACCAGCGCGACAACCTGCCTCACTCACCCAGTTTGGCATGAATCCGAGCACTACTCACATTTGCGCCACCCGTCGGACTTCCGCACACGCGATTCACTGAACGCGAAGCGTTATCGAAGACCGAGGAGACCCGCGGGGCTGCGCCGACGGGTGTGGATTGGGAATGGGCGTCACCCCAGGCATGGCTTCGAACAGCACCTGACCACGGCGATGACGAACGAAGCGGCGGCGGTGCCGGGCGGTCGCACCCAATGGCTCATTGCCACAGCGGGTTTTCGACAACTCAACCGCCGAGCCCATTGCCTGAGTCAGGAAAACCACGACTCCTGCAAAAATAGGAGCGATGGGGCCAGCGCAGAACCCGATCCGTTCAAGGATCGTCGCCGAAGCCGAGGCATCGGATCCACCGGCTACCTCCCCCGGTGCCGCAGGGCCGGACAATGCCGCGATCTGCCCCACGAATGGGTGGTTCGGCTGGACGGTACAGCTGTCCCCGCCGCCGAAAGCCAAGGCACTATTGGCGCAGTCCGTCGAGTTGGCCCGCGGCGTAATGCAATCGATGGTCGATCAGCTCGGCGTCGGCAAACCGAACGAGATGCCCGATGTGAACGAACTTCTCCGCAATGCGGGCCTCACCGACAAGAACGACAAGTCCATTGCCACCACAGATCACAACGACAAGGTCGGCAAAATCGCGGAGATCAAGCAGGGTCTGATCGACGACCATACGAAGATCGCCGACGAGGTGGCCGCAGCCGCCGAACAAGGCACCGAGCTCAACACCTACATCTGGAACGAAGTCGTCGACCTCAGGGCGGCGCTGACGGCAGCCGGATCCGACGAACTCCCCGCCAGTGTGGAAAACTCGCTGCTGGAGCAGGTCGTATCGGCGCTACAGCGGGTCTGGAAGAAGTTCGAGGCGGTGACCGGGTACAACAATTCGAGCGCCGCGAATATGGGCCCGTTGACCTTGGCGCAGCTCAAAGCACTGCTCCCGGAAACCGATGCGCACAAGCTCGAGAAATATCTGCCGTACCTCAACGAGGCCATGCGCAAGGCCGGGATAACCAATCCGAAACGCGAAGCCGCATTTCTCGCACAGGTCATCCATGAAACCGACCAGCTCCGGACGCTCACCGAATACGGCGACACCGAATATTTCAATAGCAACTATGGACCGCAAACAGCGGTCGGCCAGTCGCTCGGAAACGACAAGTCCGGTGACGGCGCCCGTTTCCGTGGGCGCGGCGCGCTGCAGGTGACCGGTCGTGACAACTATCGAGCGGCGGGCAAAGAAATCGGCGTCGACCTCGTCAGTCATCCGGAACTGGCCGCCGATCCGGAACACGCCTTCGACGTCGCCGGGTGGTACTGGAAGACGCACGACTTGAACGACGAGGCCGACAAGTCGCAGTTCGACGCGATCACGCGAGAGATCAACGGCGGCACCAATGGCAGTACGCAACGCGAGGAGTACTACCAGAAGGCGAAGAAGATCCTCGACGCGGATTAGCACCGCAGGCGCGGGATATGCATTGACTGCGGGAGTCGCGGACGGCGAGTTCGAGCATCCCCGCACCGCCGAAGCCCGGTACGACTCGAACCCTGTCGTCCGGGCTCTTCGATACTCGACTTGGCGGGAAACCGAGCATTACTGGCATTTCTGCCACTCGTCGATAGTCGGCATGGGGGCTTCACTGAACAGCGAGAAGCGTTCGACGAGAAAAGGAGGCAACGTGGGTGCACGTGCTGGGATCGACTGGGAATGGGCGACCCGGACCGGAGGGACGCTCTCCGGAGCACAGCACCGGCAGTTGGCAGTTGCGCTGGCGCGGACGCTGCCGAAACTGGGCGGTGCGCAGCTCAAACGCGCGCTCGGAAGACACGGCACCGGGCGGCTGGCGTTCGCCGGGTTGCGGGTGCCCGATTCGAAACTCGCCAAGGCGGCGGAAACCGAAGCCCGCGAATCGCTTTCGATTCACATGCTCGAGCATTCGTATCGCACCTATTTCTACGGGCGGGTGCTCGCCGAGCTCGACAGTGTTCACTACGACGACGAATTGGTTTATGTCGCCTGCCTGCTACATGATCTCCAGCTCGAAAGCCCTACTTCGGGTAGATGTTTCGCGGTAGCAGGCGGCGAACGCGCCGCAGAGTTCGCGGCGCGCGAGGGCGCGGATCCGGAACGCGCACAGGAAATCGGGGCCGCGATTGCCGCACACATCACCCCTGGTGTCGCCAACGATCTGAGCGATCCCGGCGGGTTCGTATCCGCGGGTGCCTCGGTGGATGTGATCGGGGCGCGCTTCCCGGAACTGGACCCGGACTGGGTCGCGCAACTGTTGCAACGGCATCCGCGTCACGAGGCGAAGCGGCATCTGATCGCCGCGTTCAAGGCCGAGGCCGCGGCCGTACCGAAGGGCCGCACCGCCTTGCTGAACAGTGTCGGCTTTCTGCAACTCGTCCGGATGGCCCCCTACTCCGAATAACCTGTCGGATAAACGAATTCGCCCGCACCGTCTGGCGAAAACGGTGCGGGCGAATCAGCGTCAGGGCGCTATCAGCCCAGGCGCTCCTTCAGCGCCTCGAACTCGTCGCGCACTCCCGAAGGCAGTTTGTCGCCGACGAACTCGAACCACTCCTCGATCAGCGGAATCTCCTTGCGCCACTCGTCGGCGTCGACGGCGAGCGCCTCGTCGACGTCGGCGGCGTCGACATCCAGACCCTCCAGGTCCATCTGCGCCGCGATGGGGACGTTGCCGATCGCGGTCGCCTCGGCCTCGGCCGAACCCTCGATGCGGCCGACGATCCACTCCAGCACGCGGGAGTTCTCACCGAATCCGGGCCACAGGAAGCGGCCGTCGGCGCCGCGCCGGAACCAGTTGACGTAGAAGATCTTCGGCAGCTTGTTCGCATCCGCGTTCTTGCCGACGTTGATCCAGTGGTTCAAGTAGTCACCGACGTGGTAGCCCATGAACGGGATCATGGCCATCGGGTCGCGGCGCACGGTGCCGACCTTGCCCTCGGCCGCGGCGGTCTGCTCCGAGGAGAGCGTCGCTCCCATGAAAACGCCGTGCTGCCAGTCGAAGGACTCGGTCACCAGCGGGACGGTGGTCTTGCGGCGGCCGCCGAACAGGATCGCCGAGATCGGCACGCCCTGCGGGTCGTCCCACTCGGGTGCCAGGATCGGGCACTGCGCCATCGGCGTGCAGTAGCGCGAGTTCGGGTGGGCGGCAAGGGTTTCGGTCTCCCGCAGGTACCAGTCGTTGCCCTTCCAGTCGATCAGGTGATCGGGCTCGCCCTCCAGGCCCTCCCACCACACGTCGTTGTGGTCGGTCAGCGCGACGTTGGTGTAGACGGTGTTGCCCGCGTTCATGGTGGCCATGGCGTTGGGGTTGGAGCTGTAGTTGGTGCCCGGCGCGACGCCGAAGAAGCCGAACTCCGGGTTCACCGCATACAGGCGGCCGTCCTTGCCGAAGCGCATCCAGGCGATGTCGTCGCCGAGGGTTTCCGCGCGCCAGCCGGGAACCGTCGGCTGGATCATCGCGAGGTTGGTCTTGCCGCAGGCGCTCGGGAACGCGGCGGCGATGTAGTAGGCCTTGTTCTCCGGGGAGATCAGCTTGAGGATCAGCATGTGCTCGGCCAGCCAGCCCTCGTCATGGGCCATGGCCGAGGCGATGCGTAGCGAATAGCACTTCTTGCCGAGTAGCGCGTTGCCGCCGTAGCCGGAGCCGTAGCTCCAGATCTCGCGGTCCTCGGGGTAGTGGGTGATGTACTTGGTGTCGTTGCACGGCCACGGCACGTCGGCCTGGCCCTCGGCCAGCGGCGCGCCGACGGAGTGCAGCGCCTTCACGAACGGCTTGTCGGTGCCGAGCTTCTCCAGCGCGGCGGCACCCATCCGGGTCATCACACGCATCGACACGACCACGTACTCGGAGTCGGTGATCTCCACGCCCAGCTTGGGGTCCTCGGCGCCGAGCGGGCCCATGCAGAACGGCACCACGTACATGGTGCGGCCCTTCATCGAGCCGCGGTACAGCTCGGTCATGGTCGCGCGCATCTCGGCGGGGTCGACCCAGTTGTTGGTCGGGCCCGCATCGGCCTCGGTCTTCGAACAGATATAGGTGCGCGACTCGACTCGAGCCACGTCGGAGGGGTCGGAAAGTGCGAGGAAGGAGTTCGGCTTCTTCTTCTCGTCGAGTCGCTTGAACGTGCCCGCCGCGACGAGTTGGTTGGTCAGCCGATCCCATTCGTCATCGGAACCGTCCGCCCAGACCACTCGCTCCGGCTGAGTGAGTTCTGCGACTTCCTGTACCCAGGCGAGTAGTTCGCTGTGCTCGGTCGGCGTTTTGCCGTCGGATCCACGAAGACCAGGAATGGTCGCTGAGGTCATGAAAAACTCTCCTGAGATGGGCGGTTCTACGATGCTTCCGTCTGGCCTCTAGGCCCATGACCAGCGCGAACACACCGAGCGCCACCATTGGCGGGAAGGCACCCGCTACGACCAGTCGAATGCACGTCCCGGCTGGACGGCGTACATGGACGAAGCGGACGCCCAGGTTCCTGATTAGAGGTTAACGCGATGTGACGACCAGTACGGAATCGGGTACAGATCGGGTTGTCCCTCGAGTACCCAATAGATACCGATTTACTCTGGCGAAATCCGCCGATCGATGATCTCGATATCGCGTTCGCACGCGGCGAGCTGTCCGGGTTGTTCGGCCGCGGCACGTCGCAGCCGCGCCTCCAATTCGGCAACACGGCGATCTGTCTCGACCATTCGCGCGGTGCTCGAACGCACCACGCGATCGGCGAGCGCGGTCTCCATTTCCACGAGCGCGGTCGCCGCCCGCTGCTCGAGCTGGGCTTTCACATTGACCAGCGCGTCCGACACCCACTGTCTGACGTGCGCGCGATCGGCAACCTGTCGGCGCGCACGCACCACCCAGCCCGCCGCACCCGCCCCGAGCAACAGCGTCACCGGCACGCTCGCGACGTCCAGCGTCGGCACCAACGCGAGTGGCGAAACCAACAGTCGGCCGAGGCCGACACCCGCCGACCCGCCGAGCGCGATCATGAGGTGATCTTCGACACCTCGGTGCCGCGGTTCCGGGTCAGGGCCTACTCGGGGGGCGGGATCACGCCGCCGGACGGCAGCCTCGACTGTCGAACCGTCGACCCGCAGCGTCAGCTCGGCCAGCCTGCGCTCGATCTCCAGGTCGAAAGCACCGGTCAGCTCGGTCACCGCCTGCTGCAACCGGTCCGGATAGTCACCGAGCTGAGACGGGCGCATGCGATCGAGTTCGCCGCGAGCGGCGGTGTGCAGCGCCCGCACTCGGGAACCGACATCGGTCATCAGGTCGACCCTGGCCAGGTGCAGTTGGCTGCGCATCGTCGACAGCGCCGTCGCCCGGCCGCCGTCGCGGCCCGCGAGCAGCGTGGTTCGTTCTTCCCGCCACTGTGCGGGTTCGGCGCCGGAACGCAGCGCCGCGACCTGATCCACCACCCGTTGGCGGGTATCGGCCAGCACTCGGGCGGTGACGGCCGCGAGCCTGCCGTCGCCTTGGGCTTCAGCGCCCGCGGATGCCGCGGCCAGTTCGGCATGCAGTGCGGTCAGTCCCGAGCGATCCAACAGGCCGGCGTCGCCGCCCGCGCGGGCCGCCACCGCGAGCCGGGCCGAGACCGGCACGACAGCCACGTCGGCGGCGCCCTGCGCGGCGAGCAGTTCGAGATTATGTGCCCGGACCGAGCGCCAGTCCTGATAGGCGTGGATCCCGTTCATCGCGAGCAGGATTCGAGCGCCGTCGGTCCGTAGCCGTTGCACCAGCCGCAGCGTGTCGGCACCGAGCGAGCTGCCTGCGTCGAGCAGGATCAACGCGACCGCCGACGGCGCCGCCCCCGACGGGGAGGTTGTTTCGACGGCCGCGCTCGCGTCGGCCACCGGATCCGACAGCAGGATCCGAGGCTCGAACCGCGCCAATTCGGTACGCAACAGCGTGGTGTTGGCATCGTTGGGCCCGATCAGCGTGACCGCCGATGCGCCACCGGTACCGACAACGGCCCGCATGAGTGCCATGCCCTGCGGATTCCACCGCGCAACCACAGCCTCGGCATCGGGCGGCAGCGGTGGCGCCTCGGGTGCGCGCGATGCCTGCTGCCGATCGGCCGGTGAAAGTGCCTGCTCCGGTTGCTCAGAGTCCGGCACTGCTCATCCGCTCCCATAGTCGGATGTAGCCGTTGTGCACGCGCAGAGCGGCACGACGGGCAGCGGGCGACATATCGCTGGAGACAACCGCCCGCCAGCGCGCGGCCCTGGCCAGCGCGTCGTCGGCATCGGCGGGCGACGGCGCACGGTACCCCGCCGCGAGGTGCGCGACATCGGGGCAGGCGACTCCGGCGCACAGCCCCATCCATAATGCGTCGTCGCTGAAGAGATAGTCCTCGAGGATGTCGCGGGCATGGCCACCGTCGCCGGGCACCGCGGCGGCCGCGAGCCGGGCCAGCTCGTCGAGCAACACGCCACCGCGCAGCGCCGAAACCTGCTCGTAGCGGCGGTGCAGGAGCCGGTGCAGCGCGTCGATGCCGCTCACCGCGTGCAGGATTTGCAGCAGCGCGTGCGGGGTGAGTTCGGGGTCCAGGCGCAGCGCGATGAGTGCGGAGCTCACGCCGTAGAGATCCCAGCGGTGCAGTAACTGCTCGCGCTCCGCGACATCGGGCCCGGCCGATGGCGAGACGAACAGATCGGGAGACAGCGTCAGCGCGGGATCGGCGGTGCCTGCCAGTCGTTGCAGCGTGGCCATGTCGGCATCGTTCAACGCGCCCGCCCTGGTACGCATCGCCAGCGAAGCGACCACGGGCAGCGTGACAATGCCCAGTTCCCTGCTGTATTGCTCGGCGGCGGCTACCGCATCGCCCCAGCGCGAACCGACCGCGTCGGCCTTGTTCAGCACCACGACGGTGTGCTCGGGCGGCAGGGTGGCCAGGATGCGCCGGTCGGCGGGCAGCGGTGCGCCGGAAAGCACATAGACGATGATGTCGGCATCCAGCTGCGGGTCGGGCGCTCCCGGTTCGTCCACCGGACCGGTCTCCACTGCGGACATGAGCGCCAGCGCGTGCAACACGGTGCTGCGGCCTGCGTGCGCACGACCGGTCACCTGGATCCGCGGCGGCCTGCGCCACTGGGCACTGACTACGCCGACCTGATTAGACAGCTGCGGATCGTTGCCGCCACCCGAACGCAGCATGGCGATCACATGGTCGAGTTGGTCGAGTTCACGCGCTGGTCCGCCCGGTCGGGCTGCGGGCCCGTTGGTTTCGGTGGCTGTCGACATAGCTGCACACCCCCTTTACGGTGCGCAATTCTGTCAGACGCCGGCCCGGAAGACGGTGCGGACCGCTCAGCTCCCGCTGAAGTATTTGTTCGCGGTGCGCACCGCCCAGTTCGGCGCGTATTTGGCGGCGACGGCGAGCACCTTTGCCTGGGTGCCGATTTCGTAGTGCACCCTCGGCAGCCGTCCCCGTTTGCGGGTGACCTCCCAGATACCGGACGCGACATCCGCTGCGGTGAGCCGCACACCGAACGACTTGGTCGACGCGGTCTCCATACCGTCCACCATCGCGGTCGCCACGAACAACGGCCACACCGCGATCACCCGGATATCGTGCTGCTCCCATTCGAGATCCAATGCCTCGGTCAGGCTTTTGACCGCGGACTTCGTCGCACCGTAGCTGGCGAGTTGGGGCTGGCCGTAGATCGCCGACGCCGAGCACAAATTCACCACCTGCGCGCCGGGGGTGGCTCGCAGCAACGAGAATGCCGCGTGCGTGCCGTTGATGACGCCGCCCAGATTGACCTCGACGATCGCCTGATGGGTGGCCAGATCGATGGACTCGAAGGGGCCGGAGCGCAGGATGCCCGCATTGTTGATCAGGATGTCGAGCCGGCCCGCATCGGCGGCGAACTCCGCGAGCCGCTCGGTCCAGTGCGTGTTGTTGGTCACATCGAGCACCCCGGTGCGCACGGTGCCGCCCGATCCCGTGATGTCACCTGCGAGCCTGGTCAGCCCCACCTCGTCGATGTCGTAGGCGCCGACGTGATACCCGTGCGCAGCGAAAAGCAGCGCCGTCGCGCGGCCGATTCCGGCCGCCGCACCCGTGATGAACACCGTCGGTCCGCTCATGTCGGGGAGTCTAGTGCCGTGCCGAGCCCCCTCCCCCGTGCTTCACAGAGATAACGTCGCTCGCTTACGCTGCTGTGATGGTCGGCACCATAGTCGGTGCGCAGCTACGCCTTTCGATCGCGGCAAGCCGGCCGGCGTAGACGAGCGCCGCTCGTCGGCGCTGCTCGATGAGGAGGTGCGATGACCGTCGACGTCATCGGCGTTGTCGACCCGGAGCCGAATCACGGATTCGACCGCAAGCCGTTGTTGCCGAGCAACGATCCGTTCCTCCGGCCACCGAAGGGCTTCGCCGCCAAAGCAGCGGGCACCGTCCTGCGCAGCCGCAGGGTCGATCTGGCCCTGCTCGGCCTTGTCTCGCAACAGGTTGCGGCGTGGCAACTGCTCTACCGCAGCTGTGACATGCACGGCACACCCGAGGTGGCGATCACCACGGTGCTGCTACCGCTGGGCGCCGACCCGAGCGAAGATCGGCCGCTGCTCGCTTTCCAGACCGCCATGGACGCCGTCGCGGAGCGATGTTCGCCCTCCTACGCGCTGCGACGCGGATCGCGCGCGCTCGGATCGGTCACCCAGCTCGAATGGCTGCTGGTCGCGAACGCGCTGCGGCGCGGCTGGGCGGTGACCATCGCTGATCATGAGGGACCACACGGAAACTTCGGCGCCCCGCGCGAACCCGGCTACCGCGGGCTCGATGGCATTCGCGCGGCACTGAATTTCGGGCCGCTCGGCCTGCGTCCCGACACCAGGGTCGCGGTGTGGGGCTATTCCGGTGGCGGCATGGCCAGCTCCTGGCTGGTCGAGATGGCGCCGACCTACGCGCCGGAGATCGATATCGTCGGCGCGGTGCTCGGCGCACCGGTCGGTGACCCCGGCCAGGTCTTCGCCCGGCTCAACGGCGGCCCCTATGCCGGGCTGCCCGCCGTCGTCATCGCGGTGCTGCGCAGGCTGTACCCCGCCCTCGGCACGGTGTTCGACAACGACCTCGCTCCCGAAGGTCACCGGCTCATCGCACGTGCGGAACGAGCAACGCCGTTCTCGGCCATCGCCGGCCTCACCAAACAGGACGTCGGCGCCTACCTGAGCCGCCCGCTCGAGGAGGTGCTCGCCGCCCCCGATCTGCAGGCCATGCTCGACGACCTCAGGCTCGGCCACGCCACCCCGACATGTCCGCTGCTGGTCGTGCAACCGGTCCACGACCAGATCATCCATGTGGATGGAATCGATGCGCAGGTCGATCGGTATCGCCGCGGTGGTGCCACGGTCACCTACGTGCGCGATCGTCTCAGCGAACACTTCTCGCTGCTGCCGCTCGCCACCCCGATCAGCCTCAATTGGCTGGCCGACCGGCTCGAAGGGAAACCGGTGCACGACACCGGCGACTCGACGGTGTGGTCGGTCGCGGCCTCACCCGCAGGACTGCGCGGCTTGCTGGAAATGGCCGTGACCGCGGCCAAGGTCGCGCTCGGCAGGCCGCTGACGCAGGAGGCCGAGCCCACATCCAGAATCCCCCGCGAACGCGCCGCCTGACCAGCCGGTAACCCACGCCACACTGTCGCGTCGAGCGATCTGCGGGCGGGATGGTTCGAGCGACCTGCAAACCAGCCGCTAGCGGCACAGTTTCGACCGGCCCACAAGCAACCGCGAGCGGCCGATTGCCGCCCCGATCACCCGATGCTGGACAATGGATGCCGTGAACGACGCCGCGAACCACACTGCCGAGTCAGTTCCGGAACCACCGTCCACATCATCGGTACCGGCTGACAACGAACCCCGACGGGGCACCGCATCCCGCCTGTACCCCCGTGTCACGAGTTTCCGCTCGCGCCGAGGCGCGTTGACCGCGACCCAGCAACAATCCTGGGCACGCACCTGGCCGCGCATCGGCGGCGAGGTCTCCGACGAACGCCTCGACGCGGCCGCCTGGTTCGGCCGTGAAGCCCCCCTCGTCATCGAGATCGGTTGTGGCACAGGCACCGCCACCGCCGCGATGGCACAGGCCGAACCGCACCTGAACCTGATCGGCATCGAGGTCTACAAGCCGGGCCTCGCCCAACTCGTGCAGCGGATCGAGCGCGAGCACATCGAGAACATCCGGCTACTGCGCGGCGATGCCGTCGATGTGCTGGAAAACATGATTGCCGAACAGTCGCTGACGGGTGTCCGGGTCTTCTTCCCCGACCCGTGGCCCAAGGCGCGCCATCACAAGCGGCGGCTGCTGCAGCCCGCCACCTTCGCCCTCATCGCGAGCAGGCTCCGCCCCGGCGGCGTGTTGCATGTCGCCACCGATCACGCCGACTACGCTGAGCACATCGCCGCGGTCGGCGCCGCGGAATCCCAGCTCATCGGCCTGAACGAGACCACAGGTGGGGTCAGTGCCGAGCATCGGGACAGCGCCCCGATCGGTTTCGAGCGGCCGGTCACCAAATTCGAAGGCAAGGCGCATCGGGCTGGCAGTGCCATCACCGAGTTCATATGGGGGAAGATCGAATGATGAGCGAGCGCAACGAGCGAACAATTAGCTCAGCCGTCATGACAGTCATGACGGAGCCGAGCTCTAGCGAGGCGGAGTGATGAACGTCAGTGAGCTGACCCCCGAGGTCATGGATGTTGTCGGGGAGGTGCACGGCACCGGACCGGAGGTCCTCGGCGGTGTGACTCCCGATCTGCGCCGGGTCCTGCTGGTGTGGGACGCCCCCAACCTCGACATGGGGCTCGGCGCGATCCTCGGTGGCCGCCCGACCGCTGCCTACCGCCCCCGTTTCGATGCGCTCGGCCGCTGGCTGCTCGCGCGCACGGCAGAACTGTCGGTGGGCAGCAGCTACCGGGTCGAGCCGGAAGCGACGGTCTTCACCAATATCGCCAACGGCACCGCGGACGTGGTCCGCCCGTGGGTCGAAGCGCTGCGCAATGTCGGCTACGCCGTGTTCGCGAAGCCGAAGATCGATGAGGACTCCGATGTCGACGCGGACATGCTCGCGCACATCGAATTACGCAGCCGCGGTGCCGGGCTGGCCGGGATCATGGTCGCCTCCGCCGACGGCCAGGCATTCCGTGAGCCGCTCGAGGAGCTCGCCGCACACGGAGTCCCTGTTCAGGTACTCGGCTTCCGCGAGCATGCGAGTTGGGCCGTCACATCCGATACCCTCGAGTTCATCGACCTCGAGGACATCCCGGGTGTGTTCCGTGAACCGCTGCCCAGGGTCAGCCTCGACTCGCTGCCCGATGAGGGTGCCTGGCTGCAGCCGTTCCGGCCGCTGTCGGCACTGCTCACCTCTCGCCCCTCGCAAGGAGTCGCTTAGTGTTCACACGCTGGGGCGATCTGGTCTATCGGTGGCGCTTCGCCGTAATCGGCGTGGTGACGGCCGCTCTCTTGGCATTGGGCGGCTACGGCCTTGGCCTCGAAGACCATCTCAGCTCCAGCGGGTGGGACGATCCCACGTCGGAATCCGCGCAGGCCGCGCGGTTGTCCGACCAAGCGTTCGGCCGTGATCACAACAGCGACGTGATCGTGCTGTACACCGCGCCGGGCGATACGACGATCGACGATCCCGAGTTCAGGCAGAAGATCGTCGACAGTCTCAACAGCCTGCCGCGCGAGCACCCGAACGAGATCGCCAAGATCAACGGCGCCTACTGGCCGACCGAGACAGGCACACCGTCACCGATAGTCTTCGGCTCGAAGGACAAGAAGTACACCTTCGCTTCGATCGCCATCCAGGGCGACAACGACACCGACATGGTCCGGAACTTCCGGAATGTGAAGGACGTCTTCGCCATCCCTGGTATCGACGTGCAGGTCGCCGGTCTGCAAGCGGTGGCGGGCACACTCAACGACACCATCAAGAGCGACTCCAAGCGGATGGAGATGCTCGCCATCCCCGCCGTCGCGGTGTTGCTGTTCTTCATCTTCGGTGGCGTCGTCGCGGCCGCGCTGCCGTTGATCGTCGGCGGTCTCACGGTGATCGGCGCTAATGGCATCGTGATGTTCCTGACGCGGTTCACCGAGGTGAATTCCTTCGTCTCCAGCGTTGTTTCGATGATCGGCCTCGGTCTGGCGATCGACTACGGCCTGTTCATCGTGAGTAGATACCGCGAGGAACTCGCCGAGGGCTACGACACCAGAGCCGCGGTGCGGCGCTCGGTGATGACCGCGGGCCGGACCGTCGTGTTCTCCGCGACGATGATCATCGCCAGCCTCGGCGGCATGCTGCTGTTCCCGCAGGGCTTCCTGAAATCGATCGCCTACGGCTGTATTGCCACCGTGGCGCTCGCGGCACTGACCGCTATCACGATCCTGCCCGCGATGCTCGGCGTTCTCGGACCGAAGGTCGACTTCCTCGGACTCAAGCGGTTCCGCAAGACCAAGACCGCCGAAGAAATCGAGAACGGCTTCTGGGGCAAGTCCACTCGCTGGGTGATGCAACATCCGCTCAAGATCGCGATCCCGATCTGCATCGGCTTGCTGCTGTTGATCATTCCGGTCAAGAACCTCGCGTTCGGCGGCATCAACGAGCGGTATCTGCCGCCGGACAACACCACTCGGCTCGCGCAGGCGAAGTTCGATTCGATCTTCCCGCTACGGAAGTCCGATCCGATCCAGCTGGTGTTCGTCTCCGACAGCAGCACCGACATCGGCAAGGTGTGGGCCGAAGCCAAGCAGGCGCCGGGGCTGACGGGCACCTTCGACGTACCGACACGGTCGAATAACGACCCCGATGTCTATCGCACCACCGCGACGCTGGCGGACTCCGAGAACGCGGATCCGACCATCGACTATCTGCGCTCGCTCGAAATACCCGACAACGTGCAGATGTATGTGGGCGGGCAGCCGACGATCCAGAAGGACAGCATCGACGCGCTGCTGGACCGGATGCCGTGGATGATCGCACTGGTCCTCTTCGTCACCACGCTGCTGATGTTCCTGACCTTCGGTTCGCTGGTACTTCCGATCAAGGCCGCGTTGATGAGCGCGCTCGGATTGGGTTCCACGCTGGGCATTTTGACGTGGATTTTCGTCGACGGGCACGGCGCGGGCCTACTGAACTTCACGCCGCAGCCGATCATGTCGCCGGTACTGGTGTTGATCATCGCCGTCATTTACGGCCTGTCGACCGACTACGAGGTGTTCCTGTTGTCGCGCATGGTCGAAGCGCGAACACAGGGTGCATCGACCACCGAGGCGGTGCGCATCGGCACCGCACAGACCGGCCGCATCATCACCGCCGCCGCACTCATCCTGCTCGTGGTCACCGGCGCGTTCGCGTTCTCCGATCTGGTGATGATGCAGTACCTCGCCTACGGCATGATCGCCGCGTTGTTCATCGACGCCACCATCCTGCGCATGCTGCTGGTGCCCGCGACGATGAAACTGCTCGGCGACGACTGCTGGTGGGCCCCTGCCTGGATGAAGAAGGTGCAGCAGAAGATCGGCCTCGGGGAGCCCATCCTCGACGACGAGCGCCCCGGCGGCGGCGAGGTCGTCGACCTGGTCAAGACCACGCCGATCACCGACCCGGTCACGATGCTGATGCCCGCGCTCGCGGAAGGCACTCGCCTGCCGAAGTCGCCGCGTCGCCCGCGCACGGTGGAGGAGATCGAAGCCGAGGCGCCGACACAGCATTTCCGTAGCCTCGGGCAGGTGCCGCCGCGATCCGCGCCGACCAACCCCGAACACACCGGACCTCGGGCCACTCCGGTGCACGACCCGAGCAGGCCGAGAGCCGCCCAGCCTGCGCCCGCATCGCCCGAGGTGCCCGCACTTCGGCCGCTGCCCTCGGTCCAGGTGCCGCATGACCCGACCAGGCCACGGCCCACTGCTGCCACGTCGCCGACGCAAGCACCTGCGCCCTCGATGCCGACCACCCAGGCACCCGCGTCCTCGGTACCGACCACCCAGGCACCCGCGTCCTCGGTACCGACCACCCAGGCACCCACTTCCTCGACGCCAACCACACCGACGGTGCGGTTGGCACCGTCCGCACCGGCACACGTTCCGTCTCCTGCCGCGCAGCCGCCGATGCCTGCCACGCCGGTGCCTGCCCCGACTGCGAGCACCCCGCCGGACCATCGGACCCACCACGCGGCACCGGAGAACCCCGCGGCGACGCCCGACGAACCGGACAACGGGCCGCCGACCACGCGCAGCACCATCGAGAACTGGATGGCCGAACTGCGCTCCTCGCGCCGCACCGGCAAGCCCGACGAAGGCCGCCATCACGGTGGAGACGGCCGCACCGTGAGCGTCAACGAACTGCTGCGCCGCCGCGATCAGGAGTGACCGGGCCCCGCATTTAAGGTTGGCGTGTGAGTTCACCAGTGCTTGTCATCGCCGACGTTTCCTCGAGTCCGGAGAACGCGGAGGAATTCGGTCGCGCCCTGCGTGAACTCGCGCAAGCCAGCCGCACCGAACCCGGCTGCACGTCCTACGACGTATTCCGTTCCGTCGAACAGCCCGAGCGCTATGTGAGCATCGAAAAATACGTCGACTCAGCGGCATTCGCCGCACATCGGGCCGCCGATCATTTCCGTGAGATCGGACTGGCCGAGGTGATGCCGCTGGTCACCCGGACAGACGTGCGGATGTACGGCCCGGCAAGCAATATTCCTGCCGCACAATAGATGCCATCGTGCGGCCGCACCTGGGGTGCGGCCGCGATCGGCCCGTCAGTGGGCTACTTTGTCGCCCGAATCTCGGTTTGCCCCACCAGCTTCGGCGAACGCTCGAGCGTAGCGAGTGCCCACTGTCAGGAGCAGGACGCCGACTACCAGGAAGGCGGCGACTCGGACCAGGCCGTCGAGGGTGGCGAGGTCGAAGAGGAAGAGTTTGACCAGGGCGGCGGCGGTGACGAGGAGGCCGGAGCCGAGGGCCAGTTTGGCGACCGGGGCCGAGCGGGCCAGGTTGCGCAGGCCGAACAGCAGCGCGCCGGTCGCCGCTGCCATCCAGAGGATGGTGGCGGCACTGTGTCCGACTACGAAGCCGTCGGACAGGCCGGTGGCGACGCCGACCGATACCGTTGCGGCCGTTACCGCGTAGAGGGCGGCGACACTCGCGGGTATCCATAGGATCGATTCGGTGGTTCCATCACCGGTCCGGGTCGGGAACTTCCGGACGCACCACGCGCCTACCGCGACCAGCGCCAGGGCGAGGACGGCGGCCAGCGCGGTCGAGATGCCCAGTCGCTCTTGCGCGAAATGCTGTGCCGCAAGCGTTTCCGGATTCACCGTATCGAGGTAGACCAGTGCGCCGACCGCCGCGAACGCCACCGCGATACCGGCGGCCACCCGCGACCGCTGGTGCCCGGCCACGCCGAGGAAGCCCAAGGCCACCAAGAACAGTGCTATCGGCAGCGTCTGAACTTCGGTCACGCCGATGCCCGCCTCCAACAGCGCGAACGAACCCGCGACCGCGGCAACCAGCCCGAGATGTCCCGGAATCCTTACCAGCTCACGCAGTTTCGACGCCGTCGACAGGGCAGCGACAAGCAACAGCACCACGGCGAACACCGCAACGACAATGGCGCCGGTGTGCCGCGCGAACAACGCGGGCGCGACCAGCAGCGGCAACGTCGCCAGCCCGAAAGTGATGGTGGCGGTGAAGTCTCCCGGCCGCCGGCGCACTACCAGAATGGTGCCGGCGAGGCCGACAACGGCGATTGCCACGGCTGCGGCGAGCAGCCGATACACCCGATCGTGGGTCGCAGCGTCGAAGACAGCCACGCCGATGGCCAGCAAGGTCGCCAGCACGGCGGGCAGTGTCCGCACCACATGCAGGAAAGGCCAGTCCCGGTCCCACTGCACCGGCACGCAGGCCAGCTGCAACACGATCAGGAAGGCAAGCAGCACCACATCCGTCGTCACCACCGGCGACAACACGGCCGCACCCGCGACGACGAGCACCGCCAGCGGTTGCGACTTCCAGTGCATCGCCAACGCGACACCACCCGCGGCGACCGCGAGCGCCACCGCGAGGCCGAGCGGCGGATACAGCCAGTCGTAAATCGAGCTCACCGCAACAACATCCAGGTATGCACCGGCAATACCGGTGGCCGCCAGAGCAATTCCACCCACGCGACCACCCGCGCGCCCGAACACCCGCATCCCGGTGCCCACCAGCGCCGCCGAGAACATCGCACCGGCGAGAACCCTTGGCACCGGCCCGAACAACCCCGCCTGTGCGGCGAGCACCAGCAGCATCACCACACCGATCAGCGTCACGCCCACCCCCGCCACCGCCAGCATCCGGCTGATCATTCCTTCCTGCTGCCACCACGGGGTATGCGGCACAGCAGGTCCCCGCCCGACCGGTGGACGCATCCCGGGCGGTACCGCACCCATCGGCGGCATCGGCCCACTCGAAGTTCCGGTCGGCCAGACTCCTGGCGCAAACCTGCCCGCAGACCAATGGGGACGGCCCGCCGGAGGCATTCCCGCAGCAGCGCCAGCCCAATTCGGCTGACCCGCCATCGACCCGGGGGCAAACTGCGGAAAATACCCGGGCGTTCCACCACCCGGCACCTGACCGGTCGTTGGCGCGCCGGCACGACCTGCCTGCATCGGCTGTGGCGCCGGTGGCCATGGCAAGGGCGCCTGTGGAGCCATAGGCACTGTTCCGGGCTGCGGCAACTGCGCGGACTCATCCACAACCACGGCACTTGCCGGTGCCGAAACACCTGATGCCGCAACCGAACCCGCGGCTATCTGGGTCCGCAGCAACTCGAGGTCGCGCCCGAGCACACCCATCTGTGTCCCGAGCGCGGCGAACTCCCCCGACAATCGCGAAATAAGCGCCGGATCGATAGATGTAGTCATAACCCAATGCTCGGTCCACCCACCCCACTCGAGCATGAGTAGAAACCCCCGCTGACGCCCCGATATCTACCCGGCCTGCCGAGACACTTCGAGCGGCTGGACGTCCCCGCACCAGTCGAACGGTCGGTTCACCCCGGAGTCGATCACCGATTTCCGATCGACTCGGCCGATGGATAACTGAGCCGACCGTCAGAGAGGCCACCGACGACGTCTGAGCGGCCAGGAATACGGCGTCAGCGTCGGTCCGGACGGCACGCAGGATCCTCTCTCACCTGCTATCCGCGAACCTGCCGGTCATAGACCGTGGTAAGGGTCGAGATGGATGATGTTCTCCGCCGACACGAGATGCACCGAACTCGAGGGACAACAATGAAATGAGCGTCGTACCAGTTGAACCCCGACCCTTGTCGCGACTCGAGGCCGGAGTCGTGGCGAAGCTGCTCGCTGTCGATGTCGAGGGCGCTGCACAATTCAGGACGCAGATTCCCTTCGCGCAGGTTGTCGCGACATGGGGTGAAGACGCACCGAGCGTCGATCTGGAGGTGGCGTCCGGTTCGGAGCAAGCGGGTCTCATCGGCGGCGAACTGCCCGTGCGTGGCGAGGCCCGAGACGAGCGAGGTTCGTTTATCGGAGAAGTCACCCTGTGGGCAACCGATGGCTTCCTGTCTGCGATCGAATACTGCTGGGTGACCGAGGAGCGACCGAGCTCATTGCCGGACCCCTCCTTGATGACGGTAACCGCCTAGGTGGGTCTGTCCGGTGTCATGCCGGCGCTCGCGGGATCACGCCTGGTGTTCCAGCTGATCCGCTGTGCTCCGACCCGAATCTCGGGTGGGAGCCCCGTGATCGGATGGATTCAGGCGGCCGGTGCTCGCATGGCGGTCACCCGGTGAACGGCGTTGATCACCGCCGAACGGGGTGGCATGCGGAGCACGCCGGGGGCCGGTTCGCCCGCCCAATGCCAGCCGAGTTGGGAGTCGGTGCTGGGAAGTAGGACGTAGCGGCCTGCGGGAATGACGGTGACCTGGTGGCCGGTGAGGCAGCGACGGATGGAGAGGTCCACCGAGTTGGCCGGGCTGGGCTGGGTGACAAGGAAAGTCCAGGTGTGCTCGCCGGGATCGGCCACCACCGGAGTGGCGTAGGTCCGGTCGAGCGTGGCGAGGACTTTGCGTCCCAGTTCAGGGGGCATCACCAGGGCTCCCAGGACGGAGCCGGTGGTGATCATGGGGCGGCCCGCAAGCAACTGGACCGGTAGCCCGTAGCGATGTCGCAGCAGGTGCGCAACCTCGTGGGGGGAATGACAGCGTTCGAACATGGGCTCTACTCCTCGCCGAATCCAGTGCATTCCGGGGAGACTGCGCGGGGTAGCGGCACCGCGCGCGGTCCTCGGCGCAGTGGGCCGTGCTGGTCGTGCACACGCTGGGTGTGTCGTGCGCACCCGATGAAAGAAATCCCCCGCTCCGGTGCGCGATCGGCGCTTCGATCCCGCACGGCTGTATTCGGCACGATTGTCATTGCCGCCGCCCTATGTTGTGAAAGTTGCAGAAAGGCAACGGTATTCCAACCGGGAGCGAACGAGTCGTACGCATTGTCCCACTTTCGATGAGTGCAATCCTTTAGCGTCGTACCCTGAAACGTGGACGTAACAAAGGATTCGGGTTCATGGATGATTCGTCGATCGGCGTGCGGATCCGGCTGTTCCGCGGAAAGGCGCTCACCCAGCGTCAACTCGCCGATCAGGCCGGTGTGAGCGTGGATTTGGTGCGCAAGCTCGAACAGGGTGGACGCCAGACCGCGTCGATTGCCAGCCTGCAGAAGTTGGCGCGCGCGCTGGATGTCGATATCGCCGACCTGGTCGGAAAACGCCACGGTATTCCCTCTGGAAATCCGGACGCGGGCATCGTCGCGATCCGCAGGGCACTTACCCCCGTCGACGATCTGCTCGGTGAGATCCCCGAGGAGCGCCCGGTCACCCACAACGAGGGCAGTCGCGCAGTCGATTACGCATGGGGCGCCTACTGGGCGGGCCGCTACGAACTGCTCAGCTCGATTCTGCCCTCGGGCCTGGTTCAGCTCCGCGCGACCGTGCACGCCGCGCGCAACGGCATGGTCGCGCCGGCGAACGAACTACTCGCCAGGATGTACTGGGTCACCGGCTGCACGCTGGCGCACTTGGGCCAGACGGACCCGGCCTTCGTGGCGATCCGGCATGCACTCGTGGCGGCCGAGCAGGGCAACGATCCGTTGCTGCTCGCGACTATTCGCGGCTCGGTGGCCTGGCAGCTACTGGTGCAGGGCAGGTACGACGAATCACGCCGGGTCGCGCTGCGCGCGGCCGCGAACCTCGAGCCCGAGGGTGCGGAAACCCCGGCGCACCTGTCGGCCTACGGTTCCCTGGTGCTACAGGGCGCGACCGCGGCGGGACGAGCGCAGAATGTGCCCGAGGCACTCACGCTGATCCAAGCGGCGGGCGAGGTCGCGTTGCGCATGGGCGGCGATCGCCGCGACTACGAAACCTATTTCGGCCCTTCCCAGGTGGTCATGCAGACCGTCGATGTCAACGTGTCGTCGGAGCGCTATCCGGAAGCTCTCGCCGCTGCTAAGGACATGCCGGCCACCTGTGGCCTCCCGCAAGCCTCCCGCGCCCGCCATCTCACCGACACCGCGGTGGCCTTGACCCGTACCGGGAGGCCCGAACGCGCCCTCGACGCACTGCTCAACGCGGAGCGGGTCGGCGGCGCGGATTGGATCAAATACCAGTCCCTACCCCGGCACATCGTCTCCGAACTCCTCGATCATGATCGTCGAGTCCCGTTGCGCGCCTTCGCTCGTCGCCTCGGGGTCAATACCTGAGCGCCGAACGGCGCTGATCAAGCCGCATACGCCTCGAAGTAGCGCACCAGCGCGAGCGTTCCCTCTGCGATGACGACGCAGTCACCCCCGACGCGTACCGGTAGGCCATTCCAGCACCCGGTCGGCGAGCTCGACGGCTATTTCGGTCACCAGCGGGGCAGCGTCCGCGGCGAGCAGGCCACGCTCGGCATGGATTACCACATGAGCCCGGGTGCGCAGGAGCACGCGTCGGCGGATCAGTGTCGATCCGCCGACGCGATGCGCCACCCCCCGCGCCGTCTAGTCGGACACCTAATCGGCGACCCGGAACCGCTCCGAGGCCCGCTCGAGGACCTCGTCGAGGACCTCGCGTGAACGCATCAGGTCGGTGATGGTCCGAGTGATCCGATCCCGCTCCGCGGCCAGCTCGTCGACCAATTCCGGTGTCGCGAACTCGTTGGCGCCGCCGTCCACATCGCGCATGCACGGCAGCAGCTGGGCGATCTTCTTGCTGGACAGGCCCGCCGCGTAGAGCTCTTGGATGTGAATAACCCGGTCCACCGCCCATTCGGGATAGTCCCGATGACCGCCGGGCGTGCGCTCGGCCACCACTAACCCTTGCTCCTCGTAGTAGCGCAACGATCGTTCGCTGACTCCGGTGTGCTGCGCCAACTCACCAATTCGCATCCGCTACCTCGCATTTCGCCGCAAGACTTGAACTTCACATGGATGTCATGTTTTACCGTACTCGCATGACGAACACAGCAGCAGCGCCAAACCTCTTCGACCCCGCCGAAGTGGGCACCCTACAACTACCGCACCGCCTGGTGATGGCGCCGATGACCCGAAACCGCGCCGAGGCCGACGGCACTCCATCCATCCTGATGGCGACTTACTACGCCCAGCGCGCCGACGCCGGGTTGATCATCGCCGAGGCCGCCACTCCGAACCAAGTCGGCCAGACATACGCCAACATTCCCGCCATCCACACCGCCGCACATATCGCAGGCTGGCGGCGAGTGACCGATGCCGTGCACGCCGCGGGCGGCCGGATGTTCCTACAACTCCAACACGGCGGCCGAGTCGGCCATCCCGACAACAGCGGTCTGACCCCGGTCGCACCGTCGCCCATCCCACTCGGCGAAGCTATCCACACCCCGACCGGACCGCAGGACGCGGTTATTCCGCACGCGCTGACCATGAATGAAATCCACTCCACCATAGCCGATTTCGCCACCGCGGCTCGCAACGCCATTGAGGCAGGTTTCGCGGGAGTGGAGGTGCACAGCGCTAATGGTTATCTGCTGCACCAATTTCTGGCCGCGAACACCAACCACCGCACCGATATCTACGGTGGCTCGCTCGCCAACCGTATCCGGTTCACCGTAGAGGTTGTCGAAGCGGTCGCCGCCGCGATCGGCCCCGAAAGGGTCGGCTTGCGCATCTCGCCGGGAAACACCGTCAACGATATCGACGAGGGCGATACCGAAGCCATCTACTCCGCACTCGTCGACGCGCTCGCCGACAAGGGTCTCGGCTACCTGCACATTGTCTGGGCCGATCCCGATCAACCCCTTTTCCACCAGATCCGGAAGGCCTGGCCGAGCACCGTGATCGCCAATCCGAACCTCGGCTGGGGTATCCCACTCCCGGCAGACGGCGGCAAGTCGGCGGCCGAGCGGTTGCTCGCCGCAGGTGCCGACCTCATCTCCCTCGGTCGCCCCTTCCTGGCCAACCCCGACCTGGTCGAACGACTCCGCACCGGCGCAGCGCTGAACCCCGTCCGCGATGCCCACCTCATGTATGTCGGCGGCGCGGAGGGCTACACCGACTACCCGACGCTGTCCGCTGACCAGCCGCGCAGCGCGCCGCTCGCACCGGTCGGCGCCTGAGGACCTCAACGCCCCATGAGCTTGCGCCAATGCGCGCTGAGCGGGTGCTTCGCGGTGACGGAGCCGAAGCGCAGACGGCCCAGCACGACCAGGTGCAGCGGACCGAACGGCGGACCGGTGCGGACCTTGTTGTTGACGCTGGAGCCGATGAGGTCGAGGGCATTGAGATCGACGGTGGCCTCGGCCGGCACGATCAGGGTCAGCGAGCTGCAGTAATCGTCGACATGCAGCTCGACCACCTGCGTGGACATGATCGCCTCGGTGAAATCCAGCGTGACGCCCGAGAGCCAGTTGTTGGTCTGCAGCGACGGCGCCACCTGCCAAGGCCCACGGCGATTGACGCCGGACAAGCGGCTGCGGATGACATGGCTCGGCGTCGCGGGTGCGCGGCCCGCCACCGGGGCCACTGGTCCGCGCTCGGTGAACGGCGACGCGGAATGCATCAGCGGCGCGGCATGGCCGAAGGTCGACGGCCCGACCAGCCGAATACCGGGCAGATCGATGAGCACGGCATTGAGTTCGCCCCGGGTCTTGGCAGCCAACGCGGTGTCCATCCGCTCGGTGAACTCGCCGAGCGACAGCATCCCGAGCCCGACCGCGCGCTGCAACAACTGGCCGACATGCTCACGCTCGGCATCGGAGACGCGCAGCTCCCTGTCGCCCACCACATCGCCGCGGCCGTCGGCTACCGATTCGGGTCCGCCCATGAATCCGAGGTTACCGATCCTCTACAGCCCACACATCAGGGCGATCCCGGATTTTGTGCTATTCGAGGCCTTGTTCGATCGCGTAGCGGGTGAGCTCCACTCGGTTGGCGAGTTGGAGTTTGCGCAGAGTCGCCTGGACGTGGTTCTCCACCGTGCGGTGGCTGAGGCTGAGCCGTGCGGCGATTTGTTTGGCGGACAGGCCCTTTGCCACCATGCGCAGCACTTCGGTTTCCCGATCGGTGAGCGCGGGCCGGTGTGGTTCGTCGGGCTGCGCGGGAGTTGTGGCCATGCGGCGGTATTCGCCGAGGACCAGGCCGGCGAGCCCGGGTGTGAACACGGGCTGACCGGCAGCGGTCGCACGGACCGCGTCGATCAGCTCGGCAACCGAGGCGCTCTTCACCAGATAGCCCGAGGCGCCCGCTTTGATGGCATCCAGGACGTCGTCGCGTTCGGCGGACGCGGACAGCACAAGCACCCGACTCTGCGGTGATACCCGCAGCACCTCGGCGGTCGCCTCGG
Source organism: Nocardia sp. NPDC051463 (assembly GCF_040681975.1). Classification (NCBI taxonomy): domain Bacteria; kingdom Bacillati; phylum Actinomycetota; class Actinomycetes; order Mycobacteriales; family Nocardiaceae; genus Nocardia; species Nocardia sp. NPDC051463. The sequence goes on along the minus strand of NZ_JBFBAB010000025.1, from coordinate 80,342 downwards.
CTCCGTTCCCATCGGGCAGTTGCATATCCATCAGCACCACGCTGGGGCGCACCGCCGCCGCCCGCCGAGTGGCGGATCCGACACCATCGGCGGTGGCCGCCACCTCGAATCCAGCCTCCGCGAGATCTCGGGACACCCCATCACGCCACATCGGGTGGTCGTCGACAACCATCACCGAAACAGGCTCAGCTGCTTGGTCATCGGTCACGCCATACCTCCTGTGTCGTCACTGTCCGCTCAGGCACGCGGCACCCGGAATTCCCATTCGGTGCCGAAGCCGACCCCGCCATCGGCCTCGGTCAGCAGGTCCGCCGCCCCGCCGAGCGCGGCGATCCGGCCCACGATGGATCGTGAAACACCCATCCGCCCTTCGGCTTCGGCCTCAGCCAATCGCCCGGCCGGTATCCCGACACCATCGTCGCGCACGCTGATGATCAGCTGGTCGCCGGTGTCCTCCAGCAGCACATACGCTTTCGCATCCGCGCCGGCATGCAGCGCGACATTGGACAGCGCTGTCGCCACGGCCGCCGCGATCTCCTGCGCGGTCCAGCGCCCGACCAGCACCGGCTGGCCCGGCGTCGAGACGAACACCTTGGGTGTCGCGTGCACCGTCAGCAGCGGGCGCAGATCGATATCCGCACCGCCCGCGTCCTGGCGACCGCCCTGCTCGGAGATCAGCACCCGCAGCGCCACCTCCTGCTCCCCGGCGCGCCGCGCCAGCTCCGCGGTGGGACCACCGATTTCGCCGCCGCGTCGCTTGATGTAGCTGAGCACTTGTAGCACGCCGTCGTGCACCTCCCGCGAAAGTCGTTCGCGCTCTTCGGCGGCCGCGGTCAGCCGGACCGCCCGTTCGAGCTGACCCTGGGCGCGGCGGGCGGTATTGGCGGCAAGCCCGAGTGCCAAGCCGATGGAGACCAGCACCGGCGCCGTCGCATCGGCCCACACGTCCTGGCCCCACTGATCGCGGACCGTCACGATCACTGCCGCGATCAGCATCCCCGAAACCACGCCGCCGATCGGACCGCGCAGGATGGCGGCCGAGATCACCGCGTTGGCGGCCCACAATGTGGTGGGCAGCGTTTGATGTCCGTGGTACCAGCCGTAATCGGCGACCAGCCGGGTCGAGGCGATCAGCGCGATCACCACGACGTGGTCGCCGGCGACCACCCACCGACGCAGCCGCGCCACATCCGGAAAATGCCACGCCGAGAGCATCAGCGCCGAGGCGCCGGACCAGACCGCCATGAGGGCGATCAGCACCCAGCTCAACCGCTGATTCTGGTAGTAGGGCACCGACGCTATCTGCTGCCCCACCGCGTAGAGCAGTGTCACCAGCCGCAGCGCCTGCGCCGCCCGCCACAGCGGTGCGGTCGCCGCATCGGTCGGGGCGAGGTCAGTCGTCGACGGCCGCATCATCGGCTTTGTCCAAACGGCTGCCACCGCGTCGCCCCGAGTCGAGGCGGTCCGGCAACGTTTCGGTCTGCTCATGTTCGGCCGCCTCGAGCAGGCTGGCGACATCGAAGCGACCCGGCTCCGGTTTGTCCGGCTCGGCGGCGTACATCCGGCCGGGTTCCCCGGTCCGCAGTTCCTCGAAGACTTCCTCTGGACTGTCGGCGAGCAACGACCTGATCGCGGTGTTCATCACCGCGACGAACGGCACGGCGAGCAGACCACCGGCGATGCCACCGAGCACGACACCGGCGGTGATCGCCAACACCACCGCGAGCGGATGAATGCTGACCGCACGGCCGAGCAGCAGCGGCTGGAGCACGTGGCTCTCCAGCTGCATCACCGCGATGATGATGCCGAGCACGATGAGCGCGGTGACGAGACCCTTGGTGACCAGGGCAATGAACACCGCGACGGTGCCCGCGAGGAACGCACCGATGATCGGGATGAACGCGCTGATGAACACCAGCGACGCCAACGGCAGCGCGAGCGGCACCCCCAGGATCGCCAGCCCCGCACCGATGCCGATGGCGTCCACCGCCGCCACGGCGACGGTGGCGCGCACGAATCCGACCAGCGTCCCGAATCCGAGCTGCCCGGCCGTGCGGACCTTCTCCCGGTGCGCCGTCGGCACGATCCTGGTGACGAACTCCCAGATCTGGTCGCCGCTGTACAGAAAGAAGATAAGGATGAACAGGGTCAGGAAAGTACCAGTGAGAATGTGCCCGATCACCGTCGCGGTGGTCAGCGCCCCGCTGGTGAGACTGTCCTGATTGGACCGGATCGCCTTGACGATCGTGTCACCGGCATTGCGGATCTGTTCGTCGCTCAGATGCGGCGGACCGTTGATCAGCCAGTCCTGCACCTGGTGGATGCTGTGGGTGATCTCGTCCGACAGCTGCGGCACACCATCGACGAACTGTTCGACGACAAAGGTCAGCACCCCGGCGACCAAACCGAGCGACCCGGCGAGCGCGACGAATACCCCCACCGCACGCGGCACCCCGAGCCGCTGCATCCAGTCGACCAGCGGCGCGAGCAATCCGGCCGCCAGCAGCGCGATGGCGAGCGGGATAGCCACCGTCGCGAGTCTCTGCACAATCGCCGACAGCGCGAGCACCACCGCGAAAATGACCAACAGCCGCCACGACCATTCCGCGGTCATACGGACCAACGGGTGCACCGCCTCGGCGGGAGAGCGACTGGCAGCGCCTGTCCGCGGCGTCGGGTTCGGGTCGGTCACGATCACGAGCGTAGTGCGCGACGGCGGCCGATGTTCGTCTCTCGACCGTGCACCGGCCGGGCGAACGCGGGGCCGACCGGAGGCGAGGCCGCCACCGAATGGCCGAGCAACGCCGCGAACATGCTCACATGATCGAAACGCTAGATTGGTGATCGTGTCAGCGCCACTGGAAGCAAGTCCAGCCACAGTACCTTCCTGGCTGGACGCGCGACCCCTGGGCACAACATGACTGTTGGACGTGACCCTTTGGAAGCGGTCAAACAGACCATGCGAACGCGCTGGCCGCTGTACCTGGCATCGATGCTGCTGGCGAATGCCTTCGGCGCGGTCTTGGTCTGGGCGTTCATCCAGTACGGACTCCCCGTCCCCGAGGGCGAGTCTGCCGGTGCGCGCAGCACCGGCCTGCTGATCCCGGCTCTGGTCTTCGTGACCGGCGGCCTGCTCAGCCTCGGCGCGTCGGCGCTGATGCTGCGCCCGGTGATGCGCTGGCAGGTGCGCGGTGGTCCGCCGAGCAGACAAGAGCAAATGGCCGCGCTGCACGCACCACTGCGGCAGGCCATCGTGCACCTCACGTTGTGGCTGGTCGGCGGCGCCATCCTGGCCGCGACCATCATCGTAGACACGCCCGAACTGGCCGGGGCCGTCATCGTCACCGAATGCATGGCCGCGACCATCGTGTTCGGCTTCACCTACATGCTCGGCGAACGCATCCTGCGCCCGGTCGCCGCCGAAGCGCTGACCGAGGGCACCTTCGATCACACGCTGACTCCCGGCGTCGGCACCCGAATGGGCATGACCTGGGGCATGGGCACCTTCGCCCCCACCATCGCCATCGTGCTGCTGTGCGTCACCCAGATTTCCTCGGAGGTGAAGTTCTCGGCGCAGTCACTGGCCATCTCGATTCTGCTGCTGTGCGGCGTGGTGATCATGCAGGCGCTCGCGCTGTCGATGCTCACCGGTTCCAGCATCTCCGACCCGGTGCGCCAGCTCAGCCAGGCCATCGACCGAGTGCAGGAGGGCGCCCGCGACGTCCAGGTCGAAGTCTTCGACGGCAGCGAGATCGGTCTGCTGCAGGTCGGGTTCAACCGAATGATGGAAGAGGCCGCCAAGCGCCGCCAATTGCAGGAGCTGTTCGGCCAGCACGTCGGCGAGGAAGTCGCGCAGCGCGCCCTCGACTACGGCACCGAACTAGGCGGCGAGACGCGATTCGTCGCTGTGCTGTTCGTCGACATGGTCGGTTCGACCGCGACCGCGGCCGAGCGGCCACCGACGGAGGTGGTGAGCCTGCTCAACGAGTTCTTCCGGGTCGTCGTCGATGTCATCGACCGCCATCACGGCTTCGTCAACAAGTTCGTCGGCGATGCTGCCCTGGCCATCTTCGGCGCCCCGCTGGACCGCCCCGACGCGCCGACCGCCGCGCTCGCCGCCGCCCGCGAATTGCGCGAAGCCCTGCGTGAGGTTCCAGGACTCGATATCGGCATCGGTGTTTCGGCGGGGCTGGCCGTCGCCGGAAATATCGGTGCCGCAAACCGTTTCGAGTACACGGTGATCGGCGACCCGGTCAACGAAGCGTCGCGCCTGACCGAACTGGCCAAAGATCAACCGGGGCGGGTACTCGCCTCCGGGAGCGCACTATACTTCGCCGAGGAGAGTGAGCAGGACTTCTGGGAAACCGGCGACGAGGTACAGCTGCGCGGACGACGCCGAAAGACTCGATTGGCCTGGCCGCAGGATGGCATCGACCCACATGCCACCGCAGAAAGCGCAACGGCCGATTCTTTGGGCTGACCGGGTTACGGGGGGCCACCGGGGCCCTGCACCCCTGCCGTCCATGAGCCTGCCATCGCCGTCCTCGGTAACTCTCGGCGGCAATACGCGGGGTAGGTGTCGCGGCGCGATGTGGCACCGACGCCCGATTACGCTGGCGCGGGTGAAGAAACTGGTGCCGATGGCGGTCGATGCACTGCTGGTCATCTTGTTCTGCGCGATCGGACGACGCAGTCACGACGAGGCGGTGCTCACCGGATTGCTGAAGACGTTGTGGCCTTTCGCCATCGGCCTCGTGATCGGCTGGGTCCTTGCGGTCGTTGTTTCCAGTCGCCGGTTCAGCGAGGCGAAGCCTGCGGCCCCCTTCGACGGAACCGCCTTGTGGCCCACCGGGATTCTGGTCTGGCTCGGCACCCTCGGTGGCGGCATGCTGCTGCGGGTAGTCAGCGGTCAGGGCACCGCAGTCAGTTTCGTCCTGGTCGCGGCAACCGTGCTCGCCTTGTTCCTGCTGGGTTGGCGAGCCGCGATCAAGGCCCTGAACTAGTCCCGCGTCCAGATAGCTCCTCTTGTATCGCACCCTGGTTCTGGGAGTCCGCCGAACGGAGTCGAATGGCGGTCGCCCAAGCCGTATTCGACCGCCATATGACTACGCTCGGCAAGCAGCCGGAGTGGGTAGCGCAGCAAAGTATCTGGCGGGGCCGCATCGCGGATCGGAGAGGCGACGCGCGCGGCACTCCAACGGCCCGCACCCAACGCGCAGCGCGTCCTCCGCTCGGCGCGCACGGGAGTCCGACCGGACGCCGGACGCCCGAGCGGAGCTATTTGGCATCGTCGCAATCCCGCAGATCCGGTGACCCGAGCGCGGGACTCGACGGCTACGAACGCACGATCTGTCCGGTCACCTCGGCGATGCCTACGTTTCGGGACTGACCAGTGCCTGGAGCAATCGAGCAGCCATGCGCGCCGTGGCGTCGCCGCTGTCGACGTCGTTGATATGAATCGCGAAGGCCAGATCACCCATGTTCGCGATCAGCCAGCCGTCCGGTCCGGCAGTCGCGGCGAAGCCGGTGACGTCGCGGTAGCCGCGCAGGCTCGCGACCTCCGGCCGACCCGCGGCCTCGCGCAGGAAACCGCGCAGTCGATCGGTGATCTCCGGGGTCAATGGCGCGATGTGCGCGTCGGTCGCGCCGGGCCGCGCGACCTCGATCATCGGCGGCGGCACCGCGCCGCGCGCGATCGCGGCGGCGGCGATTGCCATCCCGAACGGGCTGGCGAGCACCGCGTCGTTGCCGCCGCCCTGACTCACCTGTTCGGCGCTGCGGCCCGCGATCGCCAGCCGTCCGGTGACCTCGTCGAGTCCGGCAACCTTGAAATCGACGCCGATGCCGAGCATTGCCGCGGACTCCGCCGCATCCTGCACCGAGATGTCCTGCGGCGCCTTGCCCTTGGCCACCGCGGCGATATTGCGGAACAGTTCGATGTTCCCGCCGACCGGATACAGGCCGGTGAACGCGACCGGGCCGTGCTCACTGGCCTGACTGTTCTGCGCGGCGGCGACAACCGCGCCGGTGGACGGCTGGATCGCCACGATGGAGGCCTGCGTCGCCGCGCTGACCACCGCGTCCTCGGCGGCGCGCTGCAGACGCTGATCCAGCGTGGCCGCGATATCCGGTCCCGGCGGGCCTTGCTCACCCGCGATCTGGCCGACCATGCGGCCGTCCTGCTCGAAAATCTGCACGCCCCAGCCGGAGTGCGCCTCCTGGCTGTCCTGCTGCACCTTGCGCAGCGCATCCAGCAGTGGCGACCAGACCCGGCGATCGGCGGAGATGAGCCGGGGCTGCTTCTCCATCACCACGCCAGGTATCGGGGCCATCAACGGTTCCAGAATGGCGAAGTCGGGTTCGCGCAGGTTTACCGCGACGATCGGCTTGCCCTGTGAGCCCGACAGCTGCTGCATCAGCGTCGGCCCGGTGATCAGCGGCGCGACCGGCTCGATGGCCTTGGCCAGAGCGTCGGAGGAGGCGATCGCGTTGGACATCTTGGCAGGATCGAGTTTGATCACGTTGATGATCTGCTCGGTCATCAACGGTTCACCGACAATGTCGGTGACGCGCGGTGCAGGCACAGGGGTGGTGCGCACCAACCGGACCGTTCGGTTGTGATCCAGTTGCGGCATGACGATCGCGGGATCCCAGGAGATCCGCCAACCGATCGCCAGTTTCCGCACACTGCCCTGCAGGCTGTATTTCCAGTTCTTCTTCTCGCCGAAGTTCCAGTCGACATCCATGCTGAAAAGGGCCTCATCGGCGTCCAGGCTGATGAATTGGGTCTTTTTGTAGTCGACCTTGCCCGGTCGCAGGCCCTCGAATATTTGCTTCAACGTTGCGGAGGCCGCGTTCGGGTACGACGTCAGCTCCGATGCCTTGACGTAGTCCTGATTGTCCAGGAGGTCGGTGAAGCGCTCGACAACCGCTTCGGGTTCATTCGGAGTCTGCTGGGATCCACACGATCCCATCGAGAAAGCCAGCACCGCCGCCCCCGCGAGTGCGATAGCGCCCCGGACGCGAAAGCGGCGGGATCCCCTCACATCCATGTCGCCCACTCTTCACTCTTGTCACTCCGGTAACAAGACCACCGTACCTGAAAGTAACTGACTGCGGTGTCACCGCATCCGAGGACGTTACCCATGCTCAGCATCCCAATTGTGCCCGAAGTCGTGCGCTCGGGAGGCCAATCAGAGACGGTGTTCTGTCACAAGACGACAAACCGGCGCCGCTACCGTACCGGTCGGAACGAAAACTCGGGCGATAACGGCTCACGTCGGCGTTTCAGGACTCGACCAGCCCTGTCGACCCACCAGCCCGCCCCCACAAGCACCCGATGGACACGACGGGAAACCCGTTCGCACAGAGCGGAACCACATTCTCCGTTTGCGTCGTAATCTTGTAATCACGTAAACACAGCGGCGCAGTAAGTAGGTGATTCCCAATGAGAAACGAACATCGGGGACGGGGTTTCGGACGACCGGGCGGCTGGCAGCAGGCCGATCTGCCCGATCCAGCGGACGTCCCGGACTGGTTCGCCGGAAGGTTGCCAAGCGACTGGTTCACCGGATCTCCCGTGATCGAAATCGACCGCGACGAGATCGTCGTGATCGGCGAGCTCCCGATCCCCCAGCCCGAGAAGTCCACAGACTCCGAGTCCGAGGCGGACGCCGCCGACAAGGTTCCGAACGCGACCAAAGAGGGCGCCATCGCCCGCTTCCGCGAATCCACCCGATCGGCTCGGATGCAGATCGCCAATGAGGCACAGCAGCGGTACGGCCGTAGCGTCGCATGGGGTGTCTCGGTCGATGGACAGCGATACCTCTTCACCCACCTGGCCGTTCCGGTCATGACCCGACTGCGCCAGCCCGAGCGCAAGGTACTCGACACACTGGTCGACTCGGGCGTGGCGCGCTCGCGCGCCGACGCACTGGCCTGGACCGTGAAACTGGCAGGCAAACACGCGGAAGCCTGGCTCGAAGAGTTGCGTGGCGCAATGCGCAAGGTCGACGACCTGCGTTCGGAAGGCCCGAAGGGGCTCTGAGCGGTTCGGACTAAGGTTGCCTGCATGGCAGCCACCGCCTCCACGGACCAGGGTCCGATCCTGGTCCTCAACGGCCCGAACCTGAATATGCTCGGCACCCGCCAGCCGGAGGTCTACGGGTCGGCGACACTCGACGATGTCGTCGCACTGTGCAGGCGGACCGCCGCCCGGTACAGCCGTGAGATCACCGCGTTCCAGTCGAATTCCGAAGGCGCGCTGATTGATCGGATACACCGGGCGCGCGGCGCCGAATCGGCCATCGTCATCAATCCCGGCGGCCTGACGCACACCTCGGTGGCGCTGCGGGACGCGCTGGTGATTCCGGAGGTCCCCATCGTCGAGGTACACATCAGCAATGTGCACGCCCGCGAGGAGTTCCGGCATCACTCCTATATCTCACCGATCGCCACCGCGGTCGTGGCCGGGATGGGCATCCACGGGTACGCCGCGGCCATCGAATTTCTGATCAGCGGTTAGTGTCCACAGTCATCCACACGCTGAGGACGACTGCACCTCAGCAGAGACGGAAGACCGGGAAGCCGGGGGCGATGGCGGCGAGTTCGGCATCGGTGGCGTCCCTGGTGACACCCTCGAAGAACTTGCCGACCTCCCAGCCCCAGCGCTGCAGGTAGAGCCGCAGCAGCGGGACCTTGTTCTCGTCCGCTACCTCGATGGCGGTGAACTTCTCGACCTTCCGGCCCAGCCGCAGTTCCCCGTCGCCCGCGACGCGCAGGTTGCGCACCCACTGGGTGTGTCCACGCGGCGCGACCAGATAACGCGTGCCATCCACATCGGTCAACAGGTTCACCATCGTGGTTCGCCATTCGCCACTCTTGCGCCCACGCACCGCGAGCAGCCGTGATCCCAGCACGCTGATCCCGAGCCGAGGCAGCCAGTTGAAGATCTTGTTCATGATCGGATCGATGCCCGTCGGGCCGATATAGCGGGTGCTGGTGTTCATGACGACTCCCAATTGTGAGCACTGCTCTCTATCAAGAAAAATGGTGCCACCGGGCCGACGGAAAATCAAGAGCATCGCTCTCTAAAACAAAAAGTGGCATGACTCACAACCGCGGTGATCGCGCCATGAGGCCGGCGCGGTCCTTCAGTACGCTGAGCGTCGAGAATGTTGTGCAGCTATGAATGCGGTGTCGAAGGGTTGGATCAGTCGATGACGAGGCGTTACCGCTCCCGGTGGACCACCATCGAACCGACTCCGAATCCCTGGACGGTGCCGGCTATTTCGTAGTGCGCCGGTGCTGAACTCGCGGCCGCTGGAGTTTCCGCGCAAGGGCCCAGCGCTTTTCGTCCTCGCCGGCAGCGCGCTGTTGGCGGTGATCCTGGTTTTCGCCACTGTCGATCCATGGCTCGAGCGGGCAGGAATTCTGGCAGGCGGACTCGACGTGCACGTCTACCGCGACGGTGCCTTTCGAATCCTGCACCGGCTGCCGCTCTATGACGAGCCGACCATGTTCGGGCTCCTGTACACCTACACGCCGTTCTCCACCATCGCGTTCATACCCGTGTACCTGGTGCCGTGGGCGTACGTCACGAACACGTGGCTGGTGGTCAACCTCGGCGTGCTGTTCGCGAATGTCCTGATGGCGTGGCGGATACTCGGCTATCGGCTCGATGCCCGACTGGCAGGCCTCAGCGCGTTCCTTGCCCTCACCTGTGTCTTCATCGAGCCCGTTCGCACCACCCTGTACTACGGGCAGATCAACCTGGTGCTGATGCTGTTGGTGCTCTGGGATTTCTCCCGCGGCGATCGCGCCAGGTTGCGCGGCCTCGGTGTCGGACTTGCCGCGGGAATCAAGCTCGTACCGCTCTACTTCGTCGCGCAGTGCATCGCGCTCCGACAATGGCGCTGCGCGGCCACCGCATCGGTGGTTTTCGCGGCATCCATCGGGCTCACCTGGATCGTCCTGCCCGCCGATTCCGAGCAGTACTGGACCTCGACGTTCTTCCAGTCCAATCGGATCGCCGTGGACAACAACCCGGCCAACCAATCCATTCGCGGTGCCATCGCGCACCTCACCGGCCAACCCGCGCCGGTGTGGCTGTGGCTACTCATCGCGGGCATCGTCGCGGGCGTGAGCCTTGCCGTCACCGCGGGCCTGCACGAGCACGGCGAACGCTTGCTCGCGGTCACGCTCGGCGGGCTCACCGCCTGCGCGATATCACCGTTCTCCTGGGGCCACCACTGGGTGTGGTTGGTGCCCTTGCTCGTCTACCTGCTCCACAAGGCGCTGTCGCAACCGCGGTGGTGGATCGCCGCGGCAGCCCTGATTCTTTCGACCGGCGCCTGGGCCTACCACTGGAGCTCGGACTTCGTGACGATCGGGGTGTTCATGCTTCCCCCGTCATGGCCGGTCGCACAAATCCTGATGAATGCCTACGTCATCGCCTACTTCGCCGTACTCGGCGGCGCGATCATCCTGCTCGCCCGCCTGCCCCGGACCCTCGCAGCGCCACGACCCCTCGGCCCCCTGATGCGTCGGATCCGAAAGTCGCCCCAGGTATCCTGACCGCTCACCCGAGTTCGAGGAGCCGCATTGTTCAAGGTCAACGAGTACTTCGACGGCAACGTCACCTCGATCGCCTTCACGACGCCGCAGGGACCGGCGACCGTCGGTGTCATGGCCGTCGGCGAGTACGAGTTCGGCACCTCCCAGCTCGAGATCATGCAGGTGGTCTCCGGCGCGCTCACCGCCCAGCTGCCCGGCAGCGATGCGTGGGAAACCTTCACGGCGGGAACACAATTCACCGTGCCGGCCGATAGCAAGTTCCAGGTCAGGGTCGAGGTCGAGACCGCCTACCTGTGCGAGTACCGCTGAGACCAGGCCGTCGCTTCCGGCAGATCGCTTGCACAGTGCCGAGGGTAAGCGGGGTTACTGCGTGAGTTCGAGTAGACGCCGTCGCCTTTCGATTGCGGACGCTGAGCCGGAATTGGTCGACGGCCCCAGCCGGGTCGCCTGAATCGCACCGCCGTCAGCTGCAGCGCACATCGAACCTTTGTCCCGATGTGACGCGCGTCAGCTGACCGAGGCCAAGAGATTTCCGCGCAGCTCGTGACGGTTCTTGTCGCCCCACGCCTCCAGCGGGCGCAGCGCGACGTTGAGTTCCTCGCCGAGCGGAGTAAGCGAGTACTCCACGCGTGGAGGTATTTCGGGGAAGACCTCGCGATGGACGACGCCGCTGGACTCGAGCTGCCGAAGGTTCTCAGCGAGAACCTTTTCACTGACGCCCTCCAGCAGGCGGCGGATCTGGCCGAAACGCTGCGGCCCCGCGCCGAGGACCCACATCAAATGCAGTTTCCACTTGCCGCCGACCACGTCGATCGCGACGGACATGCCACACACGTCTTCGTGATCTGTATCACTGCTCATGTCCACGTGCTCCTTCTGACCTTATTTCGAACCTTTAGGTAAGCAACCCCACCTGAACGTTCGGTCTTCCCGACTCTACCTGCGGCAACGACTATTGATCACGGCGCCGACAGCAACCGATCGAGAACAGAAGAGGCACATAATGTCCGAGCAGACAAGCATTCGTTCCGTGTCCGTCGTCGGTCTCGGGCCGATGGGGCAGGCGATGGTGCGGGCCTTCCTGGCGGCAGGCGTCGAGGTGACGGTATGGAATCGGAGCACCGCGAAGGTCGAGGCCATGGTCGAGCTCGGCGCCAAGCGCGCCGCCACCGTTGCCGAGGCGCTGCAGGCCAACGAGGTGACCGTGCTCAGCCTCACCCACTACGCCGCCATGTACGACGTGCTCGGTCCGGCCACCGACCAGCTGGCGGGCAAGGTCATCGCCAATCTGTCGTCGGACTCACCGCAGAAGGCACGAGCAGGCGCTACCTGGGTGCGTTCGCATGGCGCACAGTTCATTTCGGGTGGCGTGATGTCGGCGGGCGACAACATCGCGCACCCCGCCTCGTACATTTTCTACAGCGGCCCACATGAGGTCTTCCAGACGCACGCCGAACTCTTGCGTCCGCTGAGTCCGCAGGAGTACCTCGGCGAAGACGACGGCCTGGCCCAAGTCTTCTACCAGGCGCTGCTGACCATCTTCCATCCCTGGCTGCTCGCCTTCGACCAGGCAACGGCCATGATCGAGCGCTCCGGCCACGATATCGACCAGTTCGTGCCGTTCGCGATCCGGTCCAGCGAGGCGTTCCCCTACTTCATGACCGAATTCTCCGCCGCCAACAAGGCGGGCGGCTGGGCCGATCTGGCGAGCCTGAAGATGATGGATGCCGGCGCGCAGCACATCATCGACGCCAGCGAGGAAGTCGGCGTCGACGCGACGTTCTCGCATACCGCACAGGCCTACTGGCGCAAGGCCGTTGCCGCCAGCGAGCAGGCGGGCAAGGCAGTCTCCACCTACGAGCTCCTCCGCGGCCCGCAAGCGGCCGAGGCGTAGTGGCCGAGGCGTAGTGGCCGAGGGGTAGTGGCCGAGCCCGCGCGGCTCAGGCGGAGGTCACGGAGCCGAGGCGCGGGAAGGGGCGGTGGAGAAGACGATCTCCACCGCCACTTCGAAATACGCGGCGATGCGCAGTGCCAGGTGCAGGCTCGGGCGGTATTCGCCGCGCTCGAGATAGCCGATCGCCTGTGGCGCACACCGAGCGCCTCGGCAAGTTTCCTGCGGGAAATGCCGCGCTCGGCGCGCAACATGGCGATCCGGTGGTAGATGACTTCAGTAGGCACGCGCCGATCGGTTGTGATCCGCAAAAAGTCACCGCTCGATTGCCGTGAGCTTATGCCGTAGCTCCCGTTCGGATGGTGAAAGATATTGGATAGCACCACTACAAACGGCAAGCGCATTGTTCACCCGCGCTCAGCAAACCGGAGCCTCTGAATCGAACAGTTACACCGTTTCCCGGACAGGCGCTGCTCGCCCACGCATTCCTGGTCGCGACCACCCATCTCGACCGATAATCCGACCGAGCACCGGATAGGCTGATTCCTGTGGCCACCAACGAATTACGACAATTGCTCTGCCCTGCTCGCGCCGGTAGCCCACACCTCGGCCAGTCCAGATGGCGGCGCGCCCACCAGGCCGCCGCACGAGTCCAGCCACTCCCGAAACCAGGACCGACAAGGATGAAAGCCGAACTTACAGTCGCAGTATCAGTTCGTGAACGTTGGAATAGAAACCCCATCACAAACATTCAGGAACTGGACTAACGCTAGGGACGAATCCGCACTTCATTGCGTACTTTACGAACCAAGTCCACGGCAACTGCGATGGAGGCAACAATGACAAGGACAAGCACAAACGGGGTCTTCGTACTTCGAGCTATCTCGATACCCGCAACGATCAAGGCCGCGAGAGTAATTACACTGAGAAATAATGAGATTCGCTTCATCGTGCCCACTCCAGCTCCACGCTCGGGCCTTGTGCCGCCCAGGCCACTCAGGTCCGGCTAGTGTATCTCACGCCACCTCGACCTTATACACCCTGGCCTGCGACGGACAGGGGACGCTCTTACTGCGATCATTGATTGAATAGCATGACGCCCTGCTGGGATGTCGATAATTTGACCGTTTTTCAGCATCGCGCATTGATCGAATATCACTGCGGTTGCAGAGCTTGCACCCAGCACAATGGCGGCTGCACCGACGCCCGTGGTGGCGGCAGGTGCGCTCGCAGCGTCTGCTCCCAGCGCCAAATACCCTGCGGCGCAACCCCGCGGAGTTGGCTGATCAGTTGCTGCCGTCGCTGTCGAACCGACGGCGACGCCGGCGAGTACAATCATGCTTGCGGCGAAAGCCTTGCGAAATGGTTCATTTCGAGTTCCTATCTGTGGGTTCTGGTGCTAGCTGCATGTGTGCAGCTCCGGGTGTCGGGGAGTTGCAGCTCCCCGACACCCGGCCTTTGCGCACGCCGGTTGCCGACGTTCACGTAATGCGGTGGTCAACCAGGCTCTGCGCTGATCGAACACCGGGATGTGTTGTGTTCTATAAGGTTTGACGCTGCCAGGCCGGAAACGGTTCCATCGATCTCGAAACTTTTCGGAAGGGTCCAACGCGGGCAGGGCAGGTCCGACAGCGCGCTTGCGAGCAGCGGGTCGGCCGGTGCTGTCGTTTGCTGATTGCAGGGACGCCGCAGCGGCGTACATCGATCGAATCCCTGCGGAGCGCTGGCTGATCCTCTCTCCTGACCAGCGGGCTCCGCGGGTTCCTACGTCGGTTGAGTGAAACGACGTGAGTGACGTTCAATCCGAGTCCGGTCCGCCGGCACGCCCGCTGGCCGAGCATTCTGCCCAGCCTCGAGACCTACTGGAAACGGTGCGGCACTGCCGGAAGCGAAGACGTAGCGTGCTGTGATCAGTTCTGGAGATGGTCGACGGCGATCTGTGCACCGATTCGCTCCAGCAGCGGTGCCGCCTCAGCCATCGACCGAGCGCTGTCGGGTTCCAGGTCGACAAGGCAATAGCAGGCCGTGAAGCCGCCCGCGCGGATCTCGGTCGGAGTCAGCAGCGTGCGACCCACCGCGGCGACCGTGGGGACGCCGGCTTTGCGCGCGGCTTCGCAGACACCGATCGGGGCCTTGCCATGCAAACTCTGGGGATCGAGGCAGCCCTCACCGGTGACGACGAGGGTCGCGCCGTCGAGGCGGGCCGGGAAATCGAGCAGCTCCAGTATGACCTCGATGCCGCTGCGGACCTGAGCGCCGAGCACGGCCAGGGCGCCGAATCCGGTTCCGCCCGCAGCGCCAGCGCCAGGATGGTCGGCGCACTCCGCGCCGACGATGGTCGCCCAATTGTTCAGTGCCGCTTCGAGAATCGAAAGATCGGTGACGGTCGCACCCTTTTGTGGCGCATACACCGCGACTGCGCCGGTCGGGCCGAGTAGCGGATTGTCGACATCACAGGCCAAGGTGAATTCGGTGGCGGCGATGCGGGGATGCAATCCGGATCGGTCCAGCCGTGCCGCGTGGGCCAAAGCTGCTCCGCCGGTCGGTAATTCGTATCCGTCACGGTCGAGTACCTTGGCCCCGAGCGATCGCAGCATGCCCGCTCCGCCGTCGGTCGACGCGCTGCCGCCGAGACCGAGCACGATATTCGTGACGCCTCGGTCCAGGGCGTGTGCGAGGACAACACCGAGCCCTTCGGTACTCGCGCCAAGCGGATCGAGCTGTCCGCCAGGCAGTTTCACCAATCCGACGGCGGCGGCGAGTTCGATGACCGCGGTCGCGCCGCGCACCGCGTAGGGCGCGGTCGATGATGCACCGGTCGGGCCCGGTGCGGCCACCTCGATGCGTTCCCAACCGGCTGCTACGAAGGCATCGACGGTGCCGTCGCCACCGTCGGCGACCGGGACCTGTTGGATCTGCGCCTCCGGCGCGGCGCGGGTGATGCCCGCGGCCAACGCCGCCGCCACCTCGGGTGCGGTCAACGATCCCTTGAACTTGTCCGGGGCGATCAGCACTCGGGGCGCGGGGGGCATCTCCCTATTGTCGCCGCGCGCACCGAGCCTTCGCACGTCAACTGGTCGGCAGCGGGGCCTGATCGGCGTTGCTGATGGTGGCCTGGCCGGTACGCAGGTAGGCCATGACGGCCTCGTCGAGAACGGAGTTGCCGCGCCCGAAGGTGCCGTGATCGCCGCCTTCGACGGTGATCAACGACCCGTTGAGCGCACGGGCCATTGCCGGTCCGCCCTCGTATTTCGTCAAGGCGTCGTGCTTGCTCTGCAGCAGCAGCGGCGGGGTGCGCAGGTCCCGGCCCGCGATCGGCACCAGCTTGGTCACCGGCCGCCAGGATCCGCAGGTCATTCCGGAACGGACCATATCGGCGCGGGCGTCCATGGCATTGCCGCCGGAGGCGATGGTGCCGACCGCGGCGCCGAGCAACTCGGGCCTGCCCCGCACGGCGTTCTCGTTGCAGGTAATGGCGGCGAAGACGAAGCGGCCGGTGGGATCGGTGCTGGTCGCACCTTCGATCGCGCGCAACTGCGCCACGTTGGCCGGATCGGCCTTCGCATCGGCCATCGCCTTGGCGAAGACCGGCCAGAAGGTGCGGGTGTAGGTGGCGACCGCGGTCGCGCCGACCAGTGGCACCTGCGCGGAAGCACCGCCGGAAATCAAGGTGCGCAACAGATTCTGCACCTTGCCCGCCTGCTCCATGCTGCCGTTGAAGCCGTCCCGAGCGATCTCGGCGAGCGGCTCCGGCAGCCTGCCCGGCAGATCGGAGACGCTCGCGGGCGGCGGGGTCAGGTTGGCGTACCAGCCGCCGCCCTGGTCTGCGACCTGCCGCACCCAGTTCTGATAGACCTGGAAGGCGGTGTCGCCGAGGCGGTACTGGCCGTTGTGCTCGGCGATCCAGGTGAACAAATCGTCGAGGCGCTGCTTGCCCGCCACCTGTTGCTGGGCGAATTCCTCGGTCCACACCCAGTCGGGATTGACGTTGGAGTCCAACACCATCCGATCGACGTGCGCGGGAAACAGCGAAGCGTAGACCGCGCCGAGGTAGGTGCCGTAGGAGACGCCGAGGTAGCTGATTCGTTCCACTCCGAGCGCCGCGCGCACCTCGTCCAGGTCGCGTGCTGTGCTCTCGGTGGTGATGGTGTCCAGGTAACCGGGCAGTGCGGCGTCGCAGGCCTTCTTGATGGCGTCACGACTTCCACCGCCGAGCGAAACCTGCTCACCCTCAGCAGCATTCGAGTCGGCGGGGCAGCGAAGGGGCGTGGCCCAGCGCAGGCCGCGCGGCTGCACGGCGACGCGGTCGTAGTGGGCGTTGAGCTCGGCGGGCAGTGTATCGAGCCGCCGCGCCCAATAATCCAGCGTGTCCGCGCCGGGCCCACCGGGGTTGGCCATGATGACGCCGCGGCGCTCCTGCGTCGCCGCGATCCGGCTGACGGTCAGTTCGATCCGCGGCCCGTCCGGGTCCGTGTAGTTCATCGGCACCGAGACGACGGCACAGTGCACACCGCGCTCCGGCATGACCGATCCATCCGGGCACGCCCCGAAGGCTGCGGCGGGCGCGGCGTCGGCGAGCCCCGTCGCGATCGATCCGCCGAGCAGGCTCGCCGCGATCAGAGCGGCCACCACTCGCGAAATACGCAGTGTCCTCATCATTTTTCGTACCTCCGCCGAGCCGCCGCTCCTGGCGGAGCGTCCTGCGCGACCAAGAGCATTCTGCCAGTCCGGGCCCGGCAGACAAGTCGAGGGCGAGATTTCACCAGGCGAGTGGTGCGAAACATGGTGATTCGGGCGCATCAGAGTAGCGTCGAGCCATGTCCACTGAGGTCCGTAACAACACGGCACTGGAACGCTACGAGATCTATATCGACGGCGCCATCGCCGGTTACGCCGAATACCAGGACACCGCTTCCGAACGTGCGTTCGTGCACACCGAGATCTATCCTCGGCATGAGGGCCAGGGCTACGGCCGCGCGCTGATCGAGGCCGCGTTGCGTAACACCCATGAAGAGGGCTTCGGTGCCTTGCCGATGTGCCCGATGGTGCATCACTTCATCGAAACCCGACCCGAGTTTCTGGTGATGGTGCCGCACTGGGCGCGTGAACGACTCGGATTGCCTCAGTAGGCGGCAACGGCGCCATCGAGCGCCCGCTGGAGATCTGTGTGCACCAGCCGGGCGATCTCCGCGGGACGGGCGGGCAGCTCGGTGATCGGCAACCCGAAGTAGAAACTGGCCGACTTGGCCTCCTCTTTGGTGACCGCAATGCTGGGATCCGGTCGCGTTCCGTAGCTCAGACCCATGCTGACCAGCGCGGGCACGGCCCCGAGCTTCATCGCGCGGAATGCGATGTGCCCGATCCCGCTGCCGACCGCCTGCACTTGGGTCTGGTCGACGTCATTGCAGGTGCCTTCGGGAAAGACGGCGATACCGTCGCCGGCCGCCATCCGTTCGGCGCAGATATCTATCATGCGCTGACCGGCCGCATTCACCGCCCGCAGGCCGTGATCCTTGCCGCGGAACACCGGGATCCCGCCCATCATGTCGATCTTGCGGCGCTGGTCGGAATCGAGGAAGAGCTCGTCTTTGGCCAACACTCGCACCCGGCCGATCACCCGGCGCAGTTCGCTGCGCCATGCCGCGGCAGCGACGGTGTAGGGATCGGATTCCGAGAGATGGTTGATCGCCACGAGCAACGGCCGGCCCTGGGCGATCAGGTCGTGCAGCAGCTCACGCGCACCATCGGCGTAGGCGACCCGAGGATGGTATCGACGCCCGAGTAGTGCGTAAGCGCCCCAAGCTTTGAAGCGGTTCTGGCGGTGATCGCGATAGAAGTCGTACACAGCATCCGCATTGTCGAGGAGAACCTCGGGTCGTTCCATGTGGCCGACTCTAGTGCCACTGCCGGATCGGAGTCCCTCGCCAGTCCCACCGGGCTCAACGATGGCAAGATAGCCGCCTGACCCCACTGCCGGACGCAGTCCCTCGCCAGCCCACCGGACCCAACGAAGGCAAGATAGCCGCCTGACGCGTGCTCGTTGCACTCCCCGTTGCCTCCTACCCGGCGGCAACCGCCTGTGTTCCCGGAATCGGGCACCCCTCTTGACCGACGAATGGTCCGCGCCAGTGCGATGATGGCGGAGTGGCACGCGCAGATGACCCGGATGAGAGGCAGACTCGCGGCGGGCACGGCGACCGAAAGCGGCGCGACACCGGGCACGGCGAGCAGGTCGTTCGTGCGGGCACTCTGCTGGTCTCGGCGACCGAACTCGTCGAGCCGACCTTCCGGCGCACCGTCGTCTACATCATCGAACACAACGAGGCGGGCAGCTTGGGCGTCGTGCTCAATCGCCCGAGCGATACCGCGGTGCACGACGTGCTTCCCAAATGGACCGATGCCGCGGCGACGCCACGCACCCTGTTCATCGGCGGCCCGGTCAAGCGGGACGCGGCGCTGTGTCTAGGCACGGTCCGAGTAGGCGCCTCGATCGAGGGGGTGCGTGGACTGCGCCGGGTCGACGGTCGGGTGGTACTGGTCGATCTCGACGCGGACCCCGAGCAGATCGGCCCGCTGATCGAGGGCCTGCGAATTTTCGCCGGCTACGCGGGCTGGACCTTCGGACAGCTGGAGGGCGAACTGGACAACGACGACTGGATCGTGCTTTCGGCACTGCCCTCGGACCCGATCAGTACCGGCCGCCCGGACCTGTGGGCCCACGTGCTGCGCCGCCAGCCACTGCCCCTTTCACTGCTGGCCACGCACCCGATCGAACTAGAGCGCAATTGATATGCGCCCTCGCGTTGAACCAAGAACCCGGCCTGTGTCGTGGGTTGAGCGGAGGTGACAAATGCCCGACGACCAGGCCGAACTGCTGCGAGTGCTGTATCAGGAGCACGCGTCGGCACTGTGGAGATACACGCTCGGTCTGGTTCGAGACCCAGGCCGGGCCGAGGACATCGTGCAGGAAACGTTGTTGCGGGCATGGCAACGACCGAACGTGCTGGATCAGTCGACAATGTCGGCGCGCGCGTGGTTGTTCACCGTTGCCAGGAATCTCGCCGTGGATGAACACCGCAGCGCACGCAATCGCCGTGAGTTCCGCACCGACAACCCGCCTGAGCAGGCCGCGCCGGACCAGGCCGATCGCGCCTTGGACGGGTGGCTGGTCGCGGACGCATTGGCCAGGCTCAGCGCCGATCATCGTGAAGTGATCGTGCGTGCCTACTACCGAGGGCTTTCCACCCACCAGATCGCTGCGGAACTCGACATTCCCGCGGGAACGGTGAAATCCCGGATGCATTACGGGATGCGGGCACTACGGCTGGCACTACAGGAGATGGGGGTGACGAACCAATGACGGATACCGCGCACGACTACACCACGTGGGATGCGCCTTATGTGCTCGGCTCCCTGACCAGGACCGAGCGCAGGGAATACGAGGACCATCTCGCCGGCTGCCCGGCCTGCCAGGCCTCTGTTGCCGATCTTGCCGGTGTGCCGGGAATGCTCGCCCTCGTCGATACCGAGATCGCGCTCACGATGATCGCGGCACCGGAGGCCGCTGCGCCGGAGTCGAACCCACCGGTGCCCGAGTTGCTGCCCAGGCTCGCGGACGCGGAGCGTCGGCGTCGCAGGCGCGGCCGGTGGGCCTCCGTCGGCGCCGCGGTGGCCGCGGCCGCCGCGGCGGTGGCCATCGCGGTCCCGGTGGTCTACACCGTCGCCTCTTCGGACAACCCGACGACCACCACCGAACAGGTTGTGGCGGAGCGCAGCATGCAGCCGTTGCAGCCGACGCCGATCTCGGCCAGCTTCAAACTCGTTGCCGCCGAAGGCAGGACCCGCATCATCATGACGTGCAGCTACGGTGCGAGCGACCAGAGATACACCTGGAAGTATGCCCTGTTCGTCCTCGGCAGCGACGGCAAGCAGACCGAACTCGGCCAGTGGCCCGCCGGACCCGGCACCGAACTGACCATCGACCGCACCCTCGACGCGGCCCCGGACCAGGTCGGCAGTGTGGAGATCAGATCCGTCGCCACCGGTGAGCGACTGCTCGTCGGCACGGTCTGACAACGCACCGATCCCCCACCGGCAGCGGCGGGGGATCGGTAGTGACCGAGTCGAATTCAGCGGCAGAACTCAGCGGGTCTGCTTGCGGAAGACCGAGGTCGACCAGAGGTAGCCGACCAGCGCGAGACCGAAGCACCAGGCGACCGAGACAATGCCGTTGTTGCCGATCTCGGTGCCCATGAGCAGTCCGCGCACGGTCTCGGTGATCGGTGTGAACGGCTGATACTCGGCGAACTGGCGCATACCGACCGGCATGGTGTCGGTGCCGACCAGGCCGCTGCCGAGGAATGGCAGCATGATCAGCGGAAAGGGCATATTGCTCGCACTCTCCGGACTCGACGCGACCAGGCCCATCCCCACCGCGAGCCAGATCAGCGCGAAGGTCAACATGGCGAGCAGCGCGAACGCGACGATCCATTCGACGGCATTCGCCGACGGCCGGAACCCGATGAGCACCGCGAACCCGACCATGGCCACGATGCCGAGCATGGCCTGGATCAATGCGCCGATCACATGCCCGGTCAGCATCGAAGACGGTGCGATCGCCATGACGCGAAATCTGTTGACGATGCCCTTGGTGGTGTCGGTGGCGATGGACACCGCCACCGATGCCGTGATGTAGGCCGGAATCATCAACAGCATGCCCGGGGCAAGGTAGTCGATGTACTTACCGCCCGAGGACTTCTCCAGTGCGCCACCGAATACGAAATTGAAGACCGACAACAGGACGATCGGCATGATGATGACGCTGAAGGTCAGGCTCGGGTAGCGCCTGGCATGCAGCA
Source organism: Nocardia sp. NPDC051463 (assembly GCF_040681975.1). Lineage (NCBI taxonomy): Bacteria > Bacillati > Actinomycetota > Actinomycetes > Mycobacteriales > Nocardiaceae > Nocardia > Nocardia sp. NPDC051463. The sequence continues at coordinate 59,018 of NZ_JBFBAB010000025.1, read as the reverse complement.
GGTTGCGCCGCAACATCGTTGCCGAGTCTGTCAGTGCAAGGGACATGGTGGTCATCGCGCGGTCTCCTTTTCCGGAGCGGGTTGGCCGGTGAGGGTGAGGAAAACGTCATCGAGGTTCGGGGTGTGCACCGAAAGCCCGTCGACGACGATCTGTTCGAGGTCGAGGCGGTCGAGCACCGCGCGCAGCGACTTGACGCCGCCGTCACTGGGCACCAACAGCGTGTGGTCGTCATCCCCGGCATCCTCGACAACACGCGCGGTGGGCCCGAGTACGCGAGCGGCGGTGTCGAGTCCGAACCGGTCGGCGAATTCCAGCCGGATGTGACCGCCTGGGACCAGCCGCTTCAGTTCCGCCGCAGTGCCTTCGGCCACGATTTTGCCGTGGTCGAGGACCGCGATCCGGTCGGCGAGCTGATCGGCCTCCTCCAGGTACTGGGTGGTGAGGAAGACGGTGACGCTGAAGTCGTCGACCAGGCTGCGAATGATGTCCCACATCCCCCGCCTGCTGCGCGGATCGAGGCCGGTGGTCGGCTCGTCCAGGAAGATGATGCGTGGATCGCCGACCAGGGTCATCGCCAAATCCAGTCGCCGGGTCATCCCGCCGGAATAGGTGGCCGCGGTCTTGTCCGCAGCCTCGACGAGGTCGAAGCGTTCGAGCAGGTCCGCGGCCAGGCGCTTGCTCTCCCGTCGAGGCAGGTGATGCAGATCGCCCATCAGGATCAGGTTCTCGCGGCCGGTCAGTAGCTCGTCGACCGCGGAGAACTGCCCGGTCACACCGATCACGCCGCGCACCGCGGCGATGTCGGCCGTCAGATCGTGGCCGTCGACTCGGATCTCGCCTGCGTCGGCGCGGATGAGCGTGGTCAGGATTTGCACCGTGGTGGTCTTGCCCGCTCCGTTGGGACCGAGCATGGAGTACACCGTCCCCTGCGGGACCGTGATGTCGATACCGTCGAGCACCACGTGCTCGCCGAACGATTTACGCAGACCCAGCGCCGAAATGGCGGGGGGGCGGTGACCATTCGTCATGGCCTTCCTTTCCCAATAATTCATGAATCAATGCGAATGCGAGCATGTTTCCTCGCCACCGCTCCCGGGGATCCGGGGCGGCGAAATGCCGGTCGAGTGCGTTGTATTGTGTTGTTCTCGCGCGGGATTCGGCTAGATATCGAGCTCCTCGACCGGTGGACGGTCTGCGATATCCGCCACCCGCTCATACAGCTTGTCCGGGATCTTCCCCTTCAACTCGCCGAGAGTGTCGACGATCTCCAAGATGAAATCACCCCAATCCTGATCGCCGACGCCGAGCATGCGACGCCAGTTCGTCAGATCCTTGAGCCAGTTCTTGTGAGCCTCCGGATACTCATCCCAGTTCGAATACTGGGCATGCATGACGAACTTGCCCTTCCTGCTGCGAAAGACCTGGACGTGCTCGATGCGCTGCTCGTTGACATCGCGCCATTCGCCCAGCAGCGCGCCGGCGAATCGGACCTGGCGTACACCGTTGTGGCCGACCCGCAGAACCACTTCGTCGTAGCCCTCCAGCCTGCCCTCTTCCAGCTCGATGAACCGGCGCAGCGCCGTGGTCACCGCCCCCGAAAGATTGCCGCCGACCAACTCCTGCGCTCGCTGGAACAGCGCTAGATCGTCATCGGAAACATAGATCGTCTTGTTGGGCATGGTTCGACTATACGTAGATGTATACGTACACGCAAGACCGCGTGTCCCCCCGGCGATTCCCCCCACGCGACCCGCCAATCTACATCTTGCGCGATGTATTGAACCGCGGGCCGACCCCAGTCGTATCTCAGGTGTACGCGATATGTGATCACCGTGTGTGCTGCACATTCCGGTCGCCGCGAAAAGGAGTGTCGAATGCCCGGCAGGGTAGTGGATTATCTGGTACAAGCGGTTTCGACCCTAGGAGTACGACACATCTTCGGAGTCGACGGCGCGAACATCGAAGACCTGTACGACGCCATTTTCGATGCGCCGTACGACGTCACCGGCGTGGTCGCCAAGCACGAATTCTCCGCGGCGACGATGGCCGACGGCTACGCTCGCTCCACCAGCGGGCTCGGCGTCGTCTGCGCGACATCAGGCGGTGGCGCAATGAATCTCGTTGCCGGGCTTGCTGAATCGTTCGCCTCCCGAGTTCCGGTACTGGCTCTGGTCGGCCAGCCACCGACCGGCCTGGAGGGCAACGGCGCGTTCCAGGACACCAGCGGGCACGCGGGCACCATCAATGCGGTCCGGATGTTCAGCGAGATCAGCCAGTACTGCGTACGCGTCCAGACCGGCGCCGACCTCCCCGACCAGCTCACCAGAGCAGTCGGCGCCGCCCGGCGCGGCGGGCCTGCGGTCCTCCTGCTGCCCAAAGACGTGCAGCAGTCGAGCATGGACGGCACCCCGCCGTTCCGGTGGGAACCACAAGGACTGCGCGGCGACCAGCACGGCATTGCCAGAGTGCACACCGCGCTGACCACGGCGCGGCGGACCGGGAAGATAGTGATCATCGCGGGCGATCAGGTGGCGCGCGACGATGCCCGCGGCGAACTCGCTTGGCTGGCAACGACATTGGATGCAGCCGTCGGTGTCGCACCGGATGCCAAGGATGTCTACGACAACACCGATGCCGGGTTCTGCGGTGTCGCTGGAAGCATGGGGCATCCGGAGCTCGCCGCGGCGATCCGCTCGGCGGCGCTGTGCCTGCTGATCGGCACTCCGATGCCGATTACCGCGCGCACCGGATTGGACCAGCTGCTCCAAGACTGTCCCGTGGCGAGCATCGGCGTCAGCGCGCCACATCTGCCCGCGATCCATGCCACCAGCACCGACCTGGCCGGCACGCTGGCGGAACTCGCGGACATGTTCGCCGCCGTCGCGGCGACCGCCGACGGAGCACGCACCCCCGCGAACCCGCCGACACCGCTGCAGGTTCCCGAGGCGAGCGGACCTGGCCTGCGCTACCGAGAGCTCGTCGAGACGATCGACGCGGCACTGCCGGAAGGCACCGACGTCTTCGCCGACGCAGGCAACACCGGCGCCGCGGTGGTGCACCACCTGCGGGTGCCGCGCGGCGGCCGGTTCGTCGTCGCCCTCGGTATGGGCGGCATGGGCTATGCCTTCGGCGCGGGCATCGGCTCGGCCTTCGCCCGCCATCACGGACCGGACGGACCGAGACGAACGGTCGTTATCGCAGGCGACGGCGCGTTCTTCATGCACGGCATGGAGCTACACACCGCGGTCGAGCACGCACTGCCGGTCACCTTCATCGTCCTCAACAACAACGCACACGCCATGTGCGTCACCCGCGAGCAGCTCTACTACCGGGATCGCTACAGCTTCAACAGATTCCAGCCGACCCATATCGGAGCAGGCATCGCCGCCATGTTCCCCGACCTGCCCGCCTACTCGGTGCGGACACCGCAAGAACTGGCCGCCGCACTGGGGCCGTGCACCGAAATCGAAGGCCCGTCGTTCATTTCGATCGACTGCGACCCCGACGAAGTTCCGCCCTTCATTCCGTTCTTGTCCACCCTGGAAACCGCTAGGAGCACACCTTGACCACCAGCGCCCTGCCCGCACTCAGCGATATCCCGGAGGAAGTCATCCCCGGCGTTCTGCGAATCGAGAACTCCGACAAGGACGCGACCACGCCGATCATCATGGATATGCTGCGGTCGGTCTATCCACACGATCAGATCTTCGGTGAATACTGCCCGGTGCAGGCGTATATCGCGGCACCACCGCACGAGGTATTCGAGTACCTCGCCGACACCAGGTCACTGGAAGAATGGACCTACAGCCTGCGCGGGTTCGTCGAGACCGAGGAACCCGGCCTGTGGCTGGCCTATGACCGCCTCGGTGACGCCACCAAGATCTTCACGCGCACCGTTGCGCATCGCGACGGTATGACCGTCGATTACCACTGCGCCTGGGACCAGGGCCAGCACCTGTGGATGGTCTATCTGCTTCGGGTGATCGACGCGCAGGTGGTGTTCAACAAGCCGGGTTCGGTGGTCCTGTGGGTCAACTGCAAGCACCCCTTCTATGACGAAAATCCCTATCCCGAAACCGCGCCTGCCAAGCGCCCGGTGTGGGTCGGCGATTTCTGGGAGATGTTCTCCGCGGGGCATCAGCTGGAAATGGACAACCTCAAGGCGATCTGCGAGTACCGCGCGGCCAACGGCCTGCCCATCAAGCCCGACTGGATGAAGTGAGACATGCCGATGGCAATCGCGAGCACCAACCAACTCGACCCTGACGCCCCCCGACTGCCGACGGTCAGTCTGGTGGATGTGGCCAGCTACCTGCCCGGCGATCCGGTCGGCACCGAATACTTCACGCAGTTCAGCCGCTCGGACCGGATGGCGAAGAATGTCATGTTCCGTTCTCCCAAGGCTCGCCATCACGTGGACCGGGACGAGACGGCGGTGGACATGGTCGAGCGCGCCGTCACGCCGCTGATCGAACGCCATGGCGCACAATTGCTTTCGAACATCGACGTGCTGATCACACACACTCAGCTGCCGGACAACCCGGTCATGGGGTGTGGGCCGGAAGTGGCGCGCAGGCTCGGCGCGCGCCCGGGATTCGTCTACGACGTGCACAACGGCGGCTGCGCGGCCTTTGTGCACATGATGGCGATGGCGCGAATGATCCTGCAAACCACCGACGCGCGCACCGCCCTCATCGCGGCCACGCAGAACTGTGCGGGTCCGGTGTTCACTCAGCCCGATATCCGCAAGCTCGCGCAGGCCCCGGTACCGGGCGACGGATGTGGCGTCGGACTGCTGGTGAAGGACGACAGTGCGCCGATCCTCGACATCGAATGCCGCACCTATCCCGAGTTCGCCGGGGATATGTCGTTCTCGACCAATGGCGATCGCAAGTACTGGGAGCCGGGCGAAGGCCAAGGCTGCGTCAGCTTCACCGAATCGAAGATCACCAAGGTGTTCGCGCGCGGCAACCGCCTGGTGCCCGAGGTGGCGCTTGCGGTGTGCGATCGAATCGGTGTGAAGGGGCGCGATATCGATACTTTCGTCACCAATCAACCGAACCGGCTGTTCCTGCGCAACTGGCACGACGCGCTCGAGCTGCCTGCTGAACGCCACCCCGACACCTTCGATCAGTGCGGAAACCTGTTCGCCGCCGGCATTCCGGTCACCCTCGATGCGGAGAACCGGGCGGGCAGGCTGCGTAACGGATCGGTGGTACTGATGTCAGCGTTCGCGCATGCGGGCGACTTCGCGGGCGCGGCAGCGGTGCGCTGGGGCGCGGCGCGATGACCGTGGAACTGGCCGACGACACGTTGCCGTCGCGACAACACCACCCGGAGCGGGTACTACCTCGATTCGATCTGAGCTTGAGCGAGAATCCCTTCCCGCCACTGCCTTCGGTGTTGTCGGCGGTGAACGACGTACTCGCGCACGCCAATCGATATCCGGAGTTCTTGCCGCTGCGGTTGCCGAAATTGATCGCCGACCACGTCGGCGTGCACTCCGACCAGGTCGTCGTCGGTTCGGGTGCGACGGGGGTGGCCATGCAGATCATCCAGGCGCTGACCACACCGGGCGCCGGGATCGTCTACGGATCGCCGACCTTCGACGGCTATCCGATCATGGCCGAGATGGCCGCGCTCGACGTCGTCCCAGTGCCGCTGGACGCGGGTGGCAACCAGGATCTGCCCGCCATCGCACGGGCCGTCGACAAACGGACCGGGCTGGTGGTGGTGTGCAGGCCGCACAATCCGACCGGCACCGTGATTCCGAGCAGGCTGTTGCAGACGTTCCTGCGCGCCGTGCCGCAGCGGGTGCCGGTGATCCTCGACGAGGCGTATGTCGAATTCTTGGGCCGCGCCGATCAGATCGACAGTGTCGCGCTACTGCGCAAGCACCCGAATCTGCTGGTGCTGCGCACCTTCTCGAAAGCGTACGGGCTGGCGGGTCTGCGCATCGGATACGTGTTCGGGAGCCGGGAGCTGATCGGCCGAGTGCGCAGGCTACAGCTGCCGTTCGGAGTGGGTTCGGCGGCGGTGGCCGCGGTAGCCGCGTCCTACGCCGCCGAACCCGAACTCACCACGCGCATCGTGCGCATCACCGCCGAGCGGGAAGCGCTGCGGAACGCGTTGTGCCTGCGTGGGGTCGCGGTGCCACGCAGCCACGCCAATTTCCTGTATTTACCAGGTCCCGGTGTCGCGACGACGTTGCGCCGGGCAGGCATCGCCGCGAAGTCCTATCCCAATGGGAGCGCCCGCATCGCGGTCGGGGATCCCGAAGCAGACAACGCCGTCTTGCAAGCTTTCCAGCCGCGCGGGGCATGCGCTCCGATACCGGAGGCTTCGTAGTAGAGCCAGACCACGTAGACCGTAGTAACCAGATCACATAGGCCGCCCTTGCGCAGCGCCGCGCAAAGGCGGCCGTTGCGTTGGGAACCGACAGCGCCGCTCGAACAGCCGCGGATGGTTCGATGGAGCTGTGATGATCCGGCGTGATCGCGGCCTGCGCCCGAATGCGGCACCGGCCCACGGCACGGCCAGCCGGGTGCTGGCTCGTTTCACCCTCGGCCGGCACGAGCTCATCGCGCGTCAGACCGTCATCGAGCCCGGTGGCACCAGCGGCTGGCACTATCACGACGGCACCCTGGTCGTCTTCGTCGCGCGCGGCACCCTCGACCATCCTTACGCGGACTGCGCGCCGGTCACCTATCGACGAGGCCGGCTGTTCAGAGAGCCCCGTGGCCCTGGCCATCCCCATGTTGCCCGCAATCGTGGGACCACTCCGGTCACCCTTTTCGTGCTCTATCTCAATCCGGCGGGCAGTCCGCTCGCACACAGCGTGCCCCCGCCCGGATGCGCCGACTGAGCAGGCCGCCGCGCTCAGCACGAGGCGGTGCACATCACAAGGAAGGCTTCGCGGCAGCGCCGGAACGGGACCGCGCCGAAAGTGCGATCGCGGATATTCGGCCGGATGCGCCCGACGATCAGCCCGCGGGCAAGCAGGCGTCGCGCAGCGAGCACGCGCCGCAGGACTGGCCACAACCGCCGACTTCCTCGGCGGGAACCAGCTCGGCTACGGCCTGCGCAGCGGCATTGGCACCCGCACCGAGGGTGAAGAGCGCGACGACGGCAGTGCCGGCGGCCACGATGAGCGCCGGGACGGTGCCTGCCGCCATGGCGACGAGACCACCGGCGAAGAGCAGGGCACCTGCCGCCACGGAGGTGGGCGCCGCGACACGGTTGGCGATGCGGAAAGTCTCTTCGTCGTGGAGAGCGGCTTCGGTATGCACCCCGACGACGCGATTGCGCGGGAGCTTGCCGGTCAGTCCGAGCACGCCGGTTGCGATGGCCACCAGGGCCAGCACGAACAGGACAAGAGCGACGACGAACACCCGAGAAGGCTATCGCACTGCCATCCAGTAGCGGCGGGCCGCTCCCCTGCAACTGTCCAGCACCCGGCGCTACACCACCCCGGACAGGCGCATTCCACATTGCCACCCCGCAGCCGGTCAGCACAGCAACCACCCGAGACCACCGAGTGCCCAAGCTCCGTGCCGACCGATGGGAATGTCCGGAAACCGCTGCAGCACAAGAGCACCAACGCGTCCGGCGCAACGCCGCGCGGCGCACCGGATACCGCGGCGGGAATCCCGGTCCGGCCCGATTTTCGGTCCTGCGACCCGGACGTTCTACCCTGATAGACGTAGTTATGTCGGGGATCGGCGAATAAGAAGGCAGGACCGTGCAGGACACTCGTGCAACCGAAAGCGCTGTACCGGAGCACAGGTATAACGCTGGCCTCGCCGTCCGCATCGAGGATCGGTGGCAGCGGATCTGGCAGGAGCGCGGAACCTTCCACGCACCGAACCCGGTCGGTCCGCTCGCGGGTACGACCCCGACGGACAAACTCTTCGTCCAAGATATGTTCCCGTACCCCTCCGGCGCGGGTCTGCACGTCGGGCATCCACTCGGCTACATCGCCACCGACGTCTTCGCGCGGTACCACCGGATGCATGGGCGCAACGTGCTGCACGCGCTCGGCTACGACGCCTTCGGCCTGCCTGCCGAGCAGTACGCGGTGCAGACCGGCGCCCATCCGCGGGTGACGACCGAGTCCAACATCGCCACCATGCAGCGGCAGCTGGACCGGCTCGGGCTCGGGCACGACCGGCGGCGTACGTTCGCGACCACCGATCCGGAGTACTACCGCTGGACGCAGTGGATCTTCCTGCGCATCTACAACGCCTGGTACGACCTGGAAATGAATAGGGCCCGGCCGATCACCGAGCTCGAAGACCAGTTCGCCTCCGGTGCGCGGCCGACACCGGACGGCCGCGCATGGGAGGCGCTGAGCGGGCGCGAGCGCACGGCGCTGCTGGACTCCTATCGTCTGGTCTACCAGACCGATTCGGTGGTCAACTGGTGCCCTGGCCTGGGCACTGTGCTGTCCAACGAAGAGGTCACCGCCGAGGGGCGCAGCGAGCGCGGCAACTTCCCGGTGTTCCGTAAGCGCCTGTGGCAGTGGATGATGCGCATCACCGCCTACGCCGATCGGCTGGTCGACGATCTCGATCGGCTGGACTGGCCCGACAACGTGAAGTCCATGCAGCGCAACTGGATCGGGCGATCCCGTGGCGCGCAGGTCAAGTTCGACGCGGCGGGCGAACAGATCGAGGTCTTCACCACCAGGCCCGACACCCTGTTCGGCGCAACATATGTGGTGCTGGCCCCCGAACACGAGCTGGTCGACAAGCTGACCGCGGCCACCTGGCCCGACGGCACCGATGCGCGCTGGTCCAACGAGAGCGCGACACCCGCGGAAGCCGTAGCGGCCTACCGCAAGTCGATCGCCGCCAAGTCGGATCTCGAGCGCCAGGAGAACAAGGAGAAGACCGGCGTCTTCCTCGGCACCTACGCCACCAACCCGGCCAACGGCGCGCGAGTGCCCGTCTTCATCGCCGACTATGTGCTGAGCGGCTACGGCACCGGCGCGATCATGGCGGTACCCGGCCACGACCAGCGAGACTGGGATTTCGCCACGGCGCTCGGGCTGCCGATCGTCGAGGTCATCGCGGGCGGCGACATCACCGTCGCGGCGGTGACCGGCGACGGCGCACTGGTGAACTCCGGCTACCTCGACGGCCTGTCGGTCGAGGAGGCCAAGGCCACCATCATCGCCGAGCTGGAGACCGAAGGCCACGGCAAGGGCACCATCCAATACAAGCTGCGCGACTGGTTGTTCGCTCGGCAGCGGTACTGGGGCGAGCCGTTCCCGATCGTCTACGACGAAGACGGCGCACCGCACGCACTGCCGGAATCCATGCTGCCCGTGCAGCTTCCCGAACTCGACGACTTCGCGCCGGTCACCTTCGATCCCGACGACGCGAACTCCGAGCCGTCCCCGCCGCTGGCGAAGGCCGCCGACTGGGTCAATGTCGAACTGGATCTCGGCGATGGCCCCAAGATGTACCGGCGCGACACCAATGTCATGCCGAACTGGGCGGGCAGCTCGTGGTACCAGCTGCGCTACGCCGACCCCACCAACAGCGACGCGTTCTGCGCCAAGGAGAACGAGGAGTACTGGCTCGGTCCGCGCACCGGCGAGCACGGTGTGGACGATCCGGGCGGTGTCGACCTGTATGTCGGTGGCGTCGAACACGCGGTGCTGCACCTGCTGTATGCGCGGTTCTGGCAGAAGGTGCTCTTCGACCTGGGCGATGTGACCGGTTTCGAGCCATACCGCAGGCTGTTCAACCAGGGCTACATCCAGGCCCACGCCTACACCGACGAGCGCGGCGCCTACGTGCCGGCCGCCGAAATCACCGAACGCGATGGCAAGTTCTTCTGGACCGACCAGACCGGCACCGAGATCGAGGTGTTCCAGGAGTACGGCAAGATCGGAAAGTCGCTGAAGAACGCCATCTCTCCCGATGAGATGTGCGATCTGTACGGCGCCGATACCTTCCGCTTCTACGAGATGTCGATGGGGCCGCTCGACACTTCCCGCCCGTGGGCGACCAAGGATGTCGTCGGCGCGCACCGCTTCCTGCAACGCGTGTGGCGACTGGTGGTCGATGAGGAGACCGGTGCGCTGCGGGTCATCGACGCCGCGCCCGCCGATGAGACGCTGCGCCTTGTGCACAAGACGATCGCGGGCGTGGACGAGGATTTGGCGGCGCTGCGGGACAATACGGCAGGGGCCAAGCTCATCGAGTTGACCAACCATCTCACCAAGACCTACCCCGATGGCGCGCCGCGGTCGGCGGTGGAGCCGGTGGTGCTGATGCTGGCACCGATGGCCCCGCACATCGCGGAGGAGCTGTGGGAACGTCTCGGCCACTCCCGGTCGCTTGCCCACGGGCCCTTCCCGGTCGCCGATCCGGCACTGCTGGTCGATTCGTCGGTCGAGTACCCGATCCAGGTGAACGGCAAGGTGCGCAGCCGGATTCAGGTGCCCGCCGATGCCGACAACGCGGCCATCGAGGCGGCCGCACTCGCCGACGAGAAGATCGCCGCACTGCTGGGCGGCAATGCGCCGCGCAAGCTGATCGTGGTGCCAGGGCGTCTGGTGAACATCGTCGCTTGATCTCCGGCTCCCGCGCCGCACCGAAATTCGTTTTCGGGCGGCGCGGGAAGATCGGACGCGCAGTCGGTATCGATTGCGGTGCTCGGACCAACCGAAGTGCCGCGGCCGAATACGTTCGCCTCAGCGTGGCGGGAGCAGGACGTCGTTCAGTGTGACCAGCGCGAGGTTGCGCTCCTTGATGATGTCGACCAACTGTCCGTAGCAATGCGTGACCGCGGGCGCGTTCGCGTGACCGATGACGATGGTCTGCGGGTTGAAATACTTACGAGCACACTCGATCAGGTAGTCCTCGGTGATCACACCGGAGTCCGACAGCGAGCCGTACCACATGGTCGGTACCGTGTATCCGAGGTCCGCGGCCACCCGGTCCACCGTGCCGTTGTGCCTGCCGAACGGCGGCCGAAAGTACGGCGTTCCGTCGACCCCGAAGTTGTCGAGCAGGTAACTCTTTGCCCGATTCAGCTGGGCGGCAACGGCCGAGCCGGACAGTGTGGTCAGATCCGGATGGTCCCAGGTGTGATTGGCCAGCTGGATCTGCCCCGACTCCACCAAGGGCCGCAACGCATTCCGGTGCATGTTCCACGAGTCGTAGTAGGCGGTCACGAAGAAGGTGAACCGGGCGCCGGTGTCTCGTGCGAATTGGATGTAAGCACCGACCACTTCGGGGCTCGCACCGTCGTCGACGGTCAGCGCCATGCTGTTGCCCGGCCCGGGCAGCGCGGTGATGGTCGCGGCCGGAGTTGGCGACTTCGGTCCGCCGGGTGGCGGTGGCAACCGCGGTACGGGCGGCAGCACCGGGTTACCGCCGCCCGCGGACCCGGTAACGATGGGTTCGCCCTCCGCCACCACCCGGCTCGTCAATGCGACCACTGTCCCCGCCGCGAGCACTGCCAAAACCCGACGTCTATCCATGGTGAAACCCCTCAGCTCTGTTCGAATGCGGCATCATGCAATCTCACCGCGGGACGAACATGGAAACAGTGGGCATTTTAGGGGTCCGACATGTCCGAGAGATGAATTTCACGCATATGTATTCAAACCCGACATGATCGGTTTCAAACCCGACATGATCGACTCCGACGCCGCCCCTGCGGACTACCATGGCCTTCGTGCGTGGCCGGGTGAAATCGAAATTATGAATACGAATGGCAATAGTGTCGTCCACGCGCTCGCCATGGCCATGGATCGCCTCACCGTCGGAACCCGAAAAACTGGGTCTTCCCTCGACCGATACTATCGGGGCACTGGCCGATCCATGACGGGCTCCCCAGATACTTTCTGGCACAGACGAGCAAAAGCCTCTCGAAGCGCCATCGCGATCAGGCCAACCACATTGCGCAAGCGGCCGAGGGACCCCTTCCCAAGGGCATTCCATCGGGACCTCGACGTCACCACCCGCAGCTTCGGCCAACCTGCGCTGTGGCGAACCGATAATAATCTGTGGTAGCCCGTCGACAACCGCTCACCGGAAATAATCTCCCGAGAGGGATTCCGAATACGTCGCACGCTTGCAAAATCCACTGAAGTGGGAATCGGATGATTTCATCCCTAAAGTACTACCAGCCACAAGAATTATGACCGATGACTGCGGAAATCCATTGGCGGACCATTTCTATCATTGGAGAGCAACCCGTGCATCCCGCGACAGCGCCTACCTGTGCGGCCGCAAAATTATTTCGGTCGGGTGCCCGTCGCGCGGGGTATGGATGGCATTGCGCACTGTCAGGGCTACGGTCTCCGGAGTAAGAAATTCCTCGGGCCGGTACTCGCGACCCTCACCAGCGATGATCTCGCGCTGCATGTCGGTATCGATTCGGCCGGGGTGGATCGAGGTCACGCGCAGCGCGGGTTCCTCGAGCCGCAACGCGTCACCGAAGGCGCGCAGCGCGAACTTGCTCGCGGCGTAGGACGCCCAGCCCGGGTTCGCACGCAGCCCGGCCCCCGAATTGATCAGTACCACATGGCCGTTGGCCACGCGTAGCGCGGGAAGCAGCAGCCTGGTGAGCTCGGCGACAGCAATCACGTTGGCCTCCAAGGTATGTCGCCACTGCCGCACCGAGGAGTCGGCGATTGTGCCCAGATCTGCCACCCCGGCGTTGTGCACCAGCACATCCAGCCGTCGAATGGGCGCGACCGCCGCGACCACCGCGCCGTAGTCGGTCAATTCGACGGGCCACGCGGTGGCACTGGGAATTTCGCGTTGTATGTCGCGCAGTGCGGCGGCAGAACGGGCGCCGAGCAGCAGATCATGCGTCGGCGCGAGCTCACGCGCGATAGCGGCGCCGAGCCCGCGGCTGGCGCCGGTGATCAGCGCGGTCGGCTTCGGAGTGCTGGTCACGACGGAAGTCATGCGCCCACCGTAGTGGTTTCGCACAATTCGCCGGGAAACCCGTAGCACTGCCCGCATGCGCGGCGATGCATGGACGCATCGGTATAACAATCTCCACGGACGGGGCACGGGTGAGTTCCACCGAATACGAGTCGGCGACCAGCGCGACCGGCGCTATTTCGAGCGACCTGCCGGTGGTCGCCACCGGAAGTACTGTTTCGACCGAGCTGCACGGCGCCGTGTCGAACGCAATGCCAGACGCTGCCGAGCGGGCGTACCTTCCGGTGTCATCGCAGAATAGGGGCATGGCACACCCGGGTTTCACCCCGACACAGCTCGCGGCCCGCGCCGCCTACCTGCTGCGGGGCAATGATCTGGGCACCATGACGAGCGCGGCGCCACGGCTGTACCCGCACATGTGGAGCTGGGATGCCGCGTTCGTCGCGGTCGGCCTCGCCCCGTTGAGCGTCGAGCGGGCGGTGATCGAGCTGGACACGCTGCTGTCGGCACAATGGAAAAACGGGATGATCCCGCACATCGTCTTCGCCAACGGTGTCGACGGATACTTTCCCGGCCCGGCCCGGTGGGAGTGCCGAAAGCTGGCGGCCAATGCGCCTGACGGCCCGGACACCTCCGGTATCACCCAGCCACCGGTGCACGCCATCGCGGTGCAGCGGATCCTCGATCATTCACGCAGGCACGGGCGCAGCACCAGGGCGGTGGCCGAGGAATTCCTCAACCGCCGCTGGCCGGATCTGGTGCGCTGGCATCGCTGGATGGCGCACGCCCGCGATCCCAAGGAGAGCGGCCGGATCACGCTATACCACGGCTGGGAATCGGGCATGGACAACTCGCCGCGCTGGGATCGGGCCTATCAGAACGTGGTCGTCGGCGACCTGCCGCCGTATCGACGCGAAGACGTGCTGGTGGTCGCCGACCGGTCACAGCGGCCGAGCGACCGCGAATACGACCGCTATCTGTGGCTGGTCGAGCAGATGCGCCGCGCCGGATACGACGACTACCAGCTGTCCTCGACGATGAGCTTCGCCGTGGAAGACGTGTTCGTCACGGCGATCTTCGCGCTGGCCTGCGAGGTGCTCGCCGCTATCGGCGAGGAATACAAGCAGCCGCACGCCGATGTGCGTGACCTCTACACCTGGGCCGATCGGTTCCGCACCGGCGTTGTCGCGACCACCGACGCGCGCACCGGCGCGGCGCGGGACTTCGACGTCCGACTGCAACGCTGGATCGGCACCGAGACGCTGTCGATGTTCGCGCCCCTGCTGTGCGGTGGTCTGCCCCGCGACACCGAGCGCAGCCTGCTGCGCCTGTTCGAGGGTCCGCGCTTCTGCGGCCATCCCGACCTGCGCTACGCGCTACCGCCCTCGACCTCGCCCGTCTCGAAGGACTTCCGCTCCCGCGAATACTGGCGCGGCCCGGTCTGGCCGGTGATGAGCTGGCTGTTCTCCTGGGTCTTCGCCCGCCGTGGCTGGGCGGAGCGCTCGTTCATGCTCCGCGCCGAAGGGCTGCGCCAAGCCAGCGACGGCAGCTTCGCCGAGTACTACGAGCCGTTCACCGGCGAACCGCTCGGCAGCATGCAGCAGTCCTGGACGGCCGCATCGGTTCTCGATTGGCTAGGCTGACGCAATCGGACACCATTAGCAACTCTGTGGTGAATATTGCGCAAATGCATCATGCACAACACTGGCCACAGCAAGAGCTTGTCGCTATCGTCGAACAGCATGGATAGCACTAGTTTGAGATCAACCCGCGCTCTTGTGTTGACTGCCATCACAATGGGCGGCATCCTTGCCGCAACCATACCGGGAACCGCAGCTGCCGTACCGACCGGACCGGATGTCTCGTCTTGGCAGCATGTCGACGGGCGGTTCATCGACTGGTTCGCGGTCCGGCGCTCCGGCCACGACTTCGCGATGCTGAAGGCCACCGAGGGTCTCAACTACGTCAATCCGTACTTCGTCCAGGACAGCTTGCTGATGCGCGCGGCAGGCGTCGCCCGCGGGACCTACCACTACGCCCAGCCAGGCCTGCCGCCGGAACCGCAGGCCGCGCTGTATGCGACGGCGGTGCTCGGACAGAACGGTCCGCTGGATCTGCCGCCGGTGCTCGACCTGGAGATCACCGGCGGCCTGGACCCGGCGAGGCTGATCAACTGGACCCATCGCTACCTGGACACCGTCCAAGCGCTGACCGGCCGGACGCCGATCGTCTACACCTATCCGAACTTCTGGAAGTCCGCCATGGCGAACACCGATGAGTTCGTCCGCTACCCACTCTGGATCGCCGACTACCGCGGCAACGACCAACCCGAGGTGCCCGGTGGCTGGCCCACCTGGACGTTCTGGCAGACCACCGACCGCGGCAGCGTTCCCGGCATCGCGGGCGGCACCGATGTGAACGTGTACAGCGGCGCCCAAGGTGATTTCGCACGCTACGCGAACATCAGCGGCCTGCTGGGCAGCAGTTGAGCGGCCACGGGCGGAAAGAACGAAACCGCTACTCCCTGCAGGATGAGTAGCGGTTTCGTTTCCTTCACAGCAGATGGCCTGCCGATCGATTAAACACCGATGCGGCCGCCACCCTTCCTCCAGACCACCGCAACCGAGGGTCGCGGCTGCTTGTCGCCGCCGTCGGGCCAGTGCGACAACGGGTTCTCCGGAGTCGCGTCGTCGGCCTCGCCCGGATGCTGCACGCACACCATGACTCGCGCTTCGGTGACGATCGGACCACAGGTCTCGG
This sequence comes from Nocardia sp. NPDC051463, assembly GCF_040681975.1. NCBI lineage: Bacteria > Bacillati > Actinomycetota > Actinomycetes > Mycobacteriales > Nocardiaceae > Nocardia > Nocardia sp. NPDC051463. The sequence continues at coordinate 43,343 of NZ_JBFBAB010000025.1, read as the reverse complement.
CGCCGCGCGGCACCGTGAGGAATTGCTTGGTCTCACCGCGGTTCGCACCATCGAGCACCACAGAGAACAGGCCGTCGTTCGACTTCAGCGCATTGCCGTCGGTGGATATCCACAGGTTGCCGTAGGGGTCGAACGCGAGATTGTCCGGGCAGGAGATCGGGCTGACCTTGCTCTTGTCGAAGCCGGCGAAGTAGGTGTCGGCGGCGGCGGGGTCACCGCAGACCAGCAGCAGCGACCAGGTGAACTCGGTCCCGGTGTGGTCATCGTCGATTTCGAGGATCTGACCGTTTTTGTTCAGGTTGCGCGGGTTGGCCTCGTCGGGCCCCTGCTTACCCTCTTTGCCGCGGTTGTCGTTGTTGGTCAGCGCGACATACACCTTGCCGGTGTACGGGTTGGCCTCGAAGTCCTCCGGGCGGTCCATCTTGGTCGCACCGACCTTGTCGGCGGCCAGCCGGGTGAACACCGCGACCTCCGCCGCGCTCATGCCCTCGACGAGCGACTTGCTCGTGCCGTCGGCACCGGTCTCCAGCAGCGGAAGCCACTGGCCGGTGCCGGTGAAGCCCTTGTCCGAGGGCACCGTGCCGTTGCCGTCGACCTTGTCCGGGTGGTTGCCGGTCAGCTTGGCGACATACAGCGTGCCAGCATCCAGAATGGTCACGTTGTGGCGCCTGCTCGCCTGGCCGGTCCCCGACTGGATCTTGCGCGCGGACACGAACTTGTACATGTAGTCGAACTTTTCGTCGTCACCGGTGTAGGAGACGACGTCGCCGCTTTTGGTGACATAAATGGTGGCGCCCTCGTGCTTGAGGCGGCCCATCGCACTGTGCTTGATCGGGGTGGAGGTGGGATCCCACGGATCGACCTCGACGACGTAGCCGAAACGGTTGGCCTCGTTGGGTTCCTGCGCGAGATCGAAGCGCTTGTCCGCACGCTCCCATTGGTTGGGAGTGCCGCCTTTGGTGAAACCGTATCGCTTGACCCGCGGCTTATCCGCCGATTCCGACACCTTGTCACCGTTGGCGAAGTAGCCGTTGAAGTTCTCCTCGCCGGAAAGCACAGTGCCCCAAGGAGTCACACCGCCCGAACAGTTGGCGAAGGTGCCGAGCACCTTCGTGCCGGTCGGGTCGGCGGTGGTCGTGACGAACGCGCTGCCCGCGGCCGGACCGGTCAGCTGGAACTCGGTGGTCGCGGTGATGCGGCGGTTGTATCTGCCGAAAACCGGGGTCAGTTTGCCGGTGCCCGCCTCGCCCTCGACCTCGACCACGGACAAGCCGTGCGCGGCCATGGTGATCGCGATCTGCTCGTCGGTCGGCGCCTCTTTGTTGTAGCCACGGAACATGTGCGGACCGGTGGTGTACTCGTGGTTGACCACGAGCAGATAGCTGTTGGCCCGGCCCTCGATCGGCAGCAAAGCGGCGAAGTCATTGTTGTAGCCGAACTGGACGGCTTGCGCGGCGGCGGTCTGCTTATCGAAGTCGAAGGCAGGCGCGTCCGCGAAGATCGGGTCGCCCCAGCGGATCACCACCGACTGCTCGTAACCCTCGGGGATCACGATCGCATCTTCCTTGTTCGGCGCGACGGCGGTGAAGCCGGTGCCGGTACCCACCGGGCCCGCCGGGGTATTGGTCGGGGTGAACGTGCCGGCCGAGGCATCGTCACCACAGGCCGCGAGCACACTGCCCGCACCGACGGCCAACACTGCCGCGGCGCCGCCCTTGATCAACCCGCGCCGGTTCAGCGAGCCGACGATGTCACCGAAGTATGCGCCGCCGGAGGTGTTGGGCACCTCGTGGAAGCACGCGTTCGCGCATTTGTATTCACAAGTCACGGAAGCGCGCGACGACTGGCCGTCATGCTTCACGAAGAGGGCGAGGGGTTTCACGGCGACTCCTGGATCGGTCCGACGCGCGCACGGTAAACGCCGCAGGCTATTCGCAGGAAAAGCTCAGATGAACGAACGACCAATTAGGTGACCCTCAGTGTCGGCGAAAACACGAATGTCGCTCTCGATCTCCGCAATGGAGCGACAGCGACATTCGTGGTGCGGCTCAGGCATTGACTTGCAGTGCGATCACGACCTCTTGTTCGTTCTCCGGCAGATAGTGGACCTGCAGGATGCGGCCGACCTGGACTCGGGCCACGCTCGCCGGTGGTAGGAATTTCTCGACCCTGGTGGCGAATGTCGTTCCGTCCGGCCTGGTCACGACGAGCCCGAGTTCGATTTTGGAGTGGCCGTTGCGGATTTCGCCCGGCACGGCGAGCGATTGCACCACCGCCTGCGCCGTAATCCCGCGGGCCGCGATATCGAGTTTGTCCTTGGTAGTGAATCCCTTTCGGATCATGGACTCGTTCATCGCCTGCTGCGCAGCGGAGGTGTCACCCGAGCGATCCACCTCGACCTTGTCGGTTCGACCGGGCAGGTAGCGCACCGGCAGCACGACGCCGGGCTGCAGCAGGGCGAGTTCGGTGAGCGGGACGATCAGCTTGGCCGCGGAATCGAAGATCTTGCCGTCGACGCCCTCGACGCTGAACTCGACGCGCACCTGCGGCTGATCGTTGACGCTCAGCCCGGTCTGCCGAAACGACTTGATGGTGCCGATGCCCACCAGACCGTTCCGGAACGACGAGCTGTTGCTCCCGGTGAACGCCTCCAGGATGCCTTCGCCGGTGAACGCGAAAACGAGCGGAACAACGGTGAGCGCGATGATCGGTAGCGCCATCTGGGGACCGACCCAGGCGAGCATGCCGTCGTCGTATGCCCCGGAAGGGACATAGGTGAGGCCATGCCAGAGATAGAAGCCGACGGAGAAGGCGCCGAATGCGGTGGCGAGCGAGCGGGCGATGGTTTTCATGATGGACCTTCGTGGATAGCGGGTGGGTGAATGATCCGTCGGTCCGCGCACGCCCGGGCCGCCCCGCCACCCTCGCGATGACGGGCGGCGGACGTGCCGGGCATGAGCGGAGTCGGCGTCTGGTCGTGGATCAGCCGCCGACAACCGTCGAGCAGGCGAAGGTGATGTCGAACTTCGCTGTCGTAGGGCCCGCGAGCGGGTTGCTCATGTCGGGGCCGCTGACGCCCTCACCGGTGATCTTGTAGGTGTTGCCGTCCTTGACGAGCTTGGCCGAGCCGCCCGGCATGCCATTGCCGAAGCCGAGCGCGTAGGGCAGGCCGTTGGCGCCGCCTTTGCTGCCCGCGATCGCCACCGCGTCCACGGTGTCGGTGCCGGAGATGGAGGCGCTGACGCCGAGGGTGCCGTAGGTCGCGTTGTTGGTGTCGCTGAGCGCGAGGGCCAGCGTGCCGCCCTGCTTGGCGCAGGTGGTGTCGAACTTTCCTTCGAGCGCCTTGCCGTCCACCGCGGCCACCGACTTGCCCGCTGCCGGGCCGGACGGTGCCGCGGAGGTGACAGGCTTGCCCGATGGAGCGGCGGGCGTGCTGCTCGCGTCGTCGCTGCACCCGGTGACGAACAGAGCGAGCGCGGCGGCGGCGGTGAGAGCGGCGGCGGAAATGCGGACCGGCTTGGTGTTCATGATTCGTTCCTTTGCTTCGTCCGGCCCCGGTGTGGAGCCGATACGAGAAAGGTAGAAACCGATCGCGCCCTACCGATCCCAGGTTTTCCAGTGTCTGAAAAGGTCGATATTCCGATAACCTGGTCGAATGCGACGGCCGCGCGCGATGGTGCTGGACGAGGTTTGGCGCCGCCTCGACGGTGTCGAGCCCCTCAGTGGGCCGCATGGCGGGCCACTACGCCGCACCGTCAAGCTCATTCTCGATCCATTGGTGATCCGTCCCGTCCAGAACCCGCTCTGCGCGGGTTCGATACTCACCGCGGACGGCGCGACCCTGCTCGCCACACGCATGCACGCTGCCGCGGATGTGCTGTGCGCGACCGCATCGTGGTTCACCCTGCTCAAGCAGGTCCGGCGCGCCCTGCGAATCACCGAAGGCAACCCACAGGATCTGTATTTCCAACGCTGCTTCGAGCTCGCGACGACAACGGGCGCACCGGATCCGCTGCGGGACAGAGCGATTGCCGAAGCCGCTCTCCGTGATATCCACGAATTCACCGCCGGGCGAACAACGCAGGCACTGAAGGAGCACCTCACCGACGGCGCACACCTCGGTGAGCTCGGCGCGTTGATCGAGGTCGCATGGCAGCGACGGCCGCTCGGTGCGCCGACGGGTGATCACAGCCTCGTGGTGCACTCGCTGCTGGAGGCGTGCGCGGCCGCCCGACTCGGGCAGGCACCGCACAACGGACAGCAGGAATTCGAACGCCTACTCGCCACTCATGCCGGGACGCACGGGGGAATTCGGCTCTGGGACACCGTATCCATGCCGACCGCCCACGAGCTCGGACTCACCGCCCGTCCCGCACCACCGCCACCCGAGCTCGGCACCTCGGCCTCGACGGCCAACCTCGGCCTGCCGTTCGACCGCACCATCTACGAACGCGTCTTCACCGTGCTGCAAGCCTCCAGCGAACGCGCCGAGTTGCCGCCGATCGCGGAGCTGGTGACGACCGAAATCGCCCGCAGCTGTGCGCCGTGGGCGCTGCTCGATGAGTCGCTGCGCGTCGCGGCGACCGCGGGAATAGCACTCGCGCAAGGGTTGAGCCCTATCGCGACCGCCGCGCGGCCGCCACGTCACGGACAGACCGTCCGTGTTTCGCACGCTGCGGAGACGACGGCGCATCGCGTGATCAACAGCCGCTGGCAGCGTGAGGCGTATGTCCTGCAAGCGCGGCGGCTCGCGGTGCGTTCCGACCACGCCGCGCCCGCCGGACCGCTGGCCGCCATCGCCGCCGAACTGCGCACACCGTGGCGGCCCTACCTCAGGCGACTGTGGGTTCGCCTGCACGGCCGCGATGTCAGGGAGTTCGGTATCTACGAACCCGACGAGCTGTGGGATCTGCTCGACGGCGTTGCTCGCTCCGTCATGCTCGATCACCGCATGCGGGTCAAGCAAGCACTGAGCGTGCGTTCCCTTGTCCAGGAAGCCGACTCGACGGAATCGAGGGCGAGCTGATGACCGGAACCGTGATCATACGCCGGGTCGAGGGCGGCCTGTGGGTCATCGCACCCGAGGGCGCACCGACCGTGCTGGACAACGCGGCAGATGTCGACGTCGTGGTGCTCGAAGTACCGGGCGGGCATCTCACCTGGAGTCTGACATCCGGACAACCGATTCCGGCCGCGGTCATCGATGACATGCCGCCGGCCCAGGAGTGGATATGGGCGGTGTACGGCGAATCCATCGCGCTGGCCGTCGACGAATTCGACAGGGACACCACCGAACTCACGGTGCAGCCGGCGCTACCTCGGCTCGCGGCGAACGCCTGGCGGCTGGGATACGCACAATGGGCGGCGCGGTGGTGGCCGGCATCGACCATCGATGGCATCGCACCGCTCGACGAACGGCTGCTCGACCAGGAAATCGCCACCCTGCGAGAGGAATGCGAATTGATTGTCGACGACGATGCCGAGCCGGTATCGAGCGATGACCTGTCGAGATACGAGATCCCCGGTCGCGCGCAGGACTACGCGTTGGCGGCGGGCTCCACCTCCGGAACGTCGGCGCAGGCGCTTGTCCTCGGACGCGGCAGTGGTGGCTGGGATTGGCACCGTTGCCCACCTGGGCTCATCGATGCCTCCGAGCATGCGGTGTCCTGGCAGGTGTCCCGGTCTACCGGCACAACGACCATCGGGGTGGCGGCGGTTGCGGCGCCCCGCTTGGCCGCCGATATTCCGGCGCACCTGCACCCGCGTGCGCTCATCGCCGTCGCCGCGGAAACGGTCGAGACCGAGCTGAACCTCGTCGGCGATACCTGGACCGGACAGGCGACCACGCCTTCGGAGGCGGTGTCGGCGGTGGAGCTCTATGTTCCCGGCGTCGGCGCGCCTGGACTCGGGGACTCGGGTGTCCGACAGCAGGTGCGAGACATCGCCGCAGCGCGACTGCGGCGTGCGGCAGCCGACCACGACATCGCCTTCGATGCGCCATTGCTTGCCGAAATTGCCGCCGCTGCTTCGGAATCGGACTTCTGACATGGCGGAGGAAAGCGCGGACGACGGCAGCAAGCTGCTCGCCGAAGGCGCGGCGGCCTACAGCCGCGGCGAGGTTGCCCAGGCGCTGCGCCTATTCGAAAATATCGCGGCCACCAGCACCGAAGGTCTGCGCGTCAGCGCACTGGTGAATGCCGCGAGCATGCGCGATGAGATCGGCGATCACGCGGGCGCGGTAGCCATGTTTCGCGATGCGCTCGACGAGATGCCCGCCGATGCCATCGAGAAACGACCCGCCGCACTGGTCAATCTGTCCCAAGCGTTGCAGCATGTCGGCGACCTCGACGCAGCGCAACAGGCTTTGGAGCAAGCGCGGACGATACTCACCGAGCACAACAACGAGAGTCACCTGCGCGTAGCCTGCCTGATGTCGTTGACCGCCGTCGCCTTCCATCGGCAAGACTGGGCGTACGCGATCGAATTGGCCACCGAATCACTCGACGCGGCCGTGCGTTTCGCACCGTATCTGGCGGGACATCCGCTCTCGACGCTCGGCGGCATCTACTTCGAAACCGGCCGCCGCGAACTCGCGCTCGACTTCGCACAGCAGGCACTCGCCGCGTTCGACACCGCGGGTGACCACAACGCGGTCGCCGAGACCGAACAGAATCTGGCCATCATGTACGTCCGGTTGGACCGCTTCGACGAGGCGGAACAACCGCTGCAGTCCAGTCAGGAGTACTTCGAGCAGGCCGGGCTCGGATATCGAGCCGGCATCGGTCTCAAGACCATGGGATTTCTCGCCGAGGGCCGTGGCGACGCCGATCGGGCCTACGAACTGTACGGCCGCAGCTTGGCCTACTTCCGTGCGTCGGGAGCGGCACTGGACGCGGCCGAAGTGCAGGCGCGCCTGGCGACCGTGGACTACAAGACCGGTCGATTCGATGCGGGCGAGACCCTGCTGGCTGCGGCTTTCACCGTCTACGCCGAGCGCGGCCTCGGATTGCAGTGTGCCCAACTCGACTTTTGGCACGCGGCGTCGCTGGAGATGGTGCTCGAGCAGTCCGAGACTCCCGATCCCGAATTGCTCTCCCGGGCACTTGATCTGGCCATTTCCTCCGCGCTCGCCATCGACGCCGTGCGCCATACGCTCCCCAACGGCAATCAGCGTGAGCAGTGGAACCGCCGGATCGCCGACCCGGCGATGCGCATGGCCTTCCGATTCGCCTACCTGTCGGGCAATGGCCCCCTGCTGGTAGATCTGATCGAAACGCAATGCGCTGGAACGGCATTGCCCGCGACTCCACCGACACACGACGCCGAGCACAAAGCCACCGAGCAACTTCCCTTCGAACTTCTCGATCCGCAGACAGCCCCGGACGAACCCCCTCCCGCGCTTCAGCTCGGCATGCCGATGCAACTCGGCACGGGCCGACAATCCGGTGGAGCGCCACAGCTCGGAACCGCATTGGCCGCGGTCGCGGGAAGTGCGGGACTGCCGGTCGCGCCACCGCCGCGCGTGGCCGTCGCCCCCGACGGGCATATCGCACTCGCCGCCTACATCACCGCCGCTGAACAGCGCTACGGTCGACCGGTTCGGGACAGTTGGGTGCTGCCCGCATGACGAACCCACCGCAACAGCCGACGGTCATCGTCCGTATGGCGGATGCCGGCGATCTCTACATGTCATGGCGCTGGATCGGAAATATCCACAGCCAGGGTGCGAGCATGCTGCCCGAAGCACCGATCGCCGATGCGGTGCGGCGGTTGGCCGCCGCACTGCCGAAACCCGCCGAGCCGGACGCGCTCGAACGCGCCATGACATCCGGAGCTTTCGCCGCATACGACTCCGAGTACCTTGTCGCGCAAGCTCTTTCACGAGCGTTGCTGCCCTACGGACTGGCCGCACAGTTATACGACCTACACACGCGCGGGATCCGACCACATATCCGGCTGCAGCCCTCGCCACGGTTGGCTCAGGTGCCCTGGGAGATCATCGCTCCGGACCCCGCGCTGCGCCTGGTAGATATCGCGGACGTCAGCCTGCTCGCCCCGGCCGGCATCGTGCACAGCCGGGGACGGACGGCCCGATCCTGGCACGACATGCGGGAACAGCCCGTGGTCGCGGTACTCGATCCGCGCATTCCGGGATACCGCGCCGATTCCATGCTCGGATCGGTGCTCGGCCGGATGGACGCCGACACTCCGGTCGCTCGCCGCGTCGCCGAATACACCGCGCTCGGCCGCCTGCTGCCCGCCGTAGAGGACCCGATCGAAGCATTTCGCCGCACCGATGTCGATCGCGATTGGCTCGGAAAAGCCTTGCGAGAAGGCGCGAGTCGATTGGTCTACGTGGGTCACGTCACCGCGGCCGCACCCGAATCCGGCCAAAGCGAAGACGCCGAACTGCATTTGTCCTGCACCGCCGACACCGTCGGCTTCGCCGCTCCCACCCGCGCACACCGCCCGCTCTCGGCCAAGGATCTACTGCTCGGCACCCACACCCTCGCCGCGGATCCCAGCGACGGACCGCAACTCTGGCCGATCCCGAGCCGAGTCGCCCTCATCGCCTGCGAAAGCGGAGGCGATATGCGCTTCAGCGAGGCACTGGGCCTCGTTGCCGCCATGATCAACGGCGGCGCCGAACTGGTCACGGCAAGCAGATGGCCCCTCCCCACAGATCTCGCCTTCCAGCGTCTGGCGGGCGCACCCCCCGAAGCCCACCCCCTGCAAGACGCCATCTGCGCCATCGATGCCGCCCACGAAGACCCTGCCCCGACGACCACTCTCGCCGACTGGCAAAGGGCCCGCCTCACCCGATGGCGCACCGACCGATCCATCGAACACTCGCCCATACTCTGGGCCGCGTTCGCCACTGTCAGCACCTGAGCACCGGCACGCGAGATCCGAGCCGCCGATCCCTGGGCCGCGGGGCATTCGGCGATGGTGAAACCGTCAGGACCTGCCCCTTGTCGCCGATCTCGTACCCGAGGCGGTACTGCCCGATGCGCTGTCGCCAGTCCTGACTCCCGGCAAGCTTTTTCGAGCCGTTCGGTCGTGGATCCGTGGTCAGCGCGATATCGCCGCACAGCGACCTCGAGTTCGTCACGAGGCAGCCTCCGCATTTGTGTGCACCACATGCACAGCCGGCGAGATGGATGTGACGGGTGACCCGGCTGATCTAGGTCCGGTGGGTGAGCAGGTGTTCCATGATCAGGCGGGTGAGGGCTTCGGGGGCTTGTTCGGGGATCCAGTGGGAGACGTCTTCGAGCATTTCGAAGCGGTAGGGGCCGGTGACATGGCGTTCGGTGGCCATGGCGGCGGTGGAGCCGATGGTGCTGTCCTCGGTGCTCCACACGTAGAGCGTCGGGACGGCCACGGCATCGGTCGGGGCCGCGAGGTGCATGGCCCGGTACCAATTGAGGGCCGCGGTCAGGGCATCCGGCTGGGTGAAGCGGTGGATGTAGTCATCGATTCGCTCTTCGGGAATCTTCCATTCGAAGATCTGGCGGAGAGCGGCCGCGCCGTCGGCGAGCAGCACGCGCTCCGCGACGCGGGGTCGGCGCAGCAGTGCGAAGTAGTTGGAGCGTTGCGCCTGATCTTCGTCCTCGGTGAGCGCGCGAAGGAAGGCGGCGGGGTGCGGTAGCGACACCGCGGTCCAGGTGCGAATTCGCTCGGGCATGGCCGCCGCGGCGGCCCAGCCCACATAAGCGCCCCAGTCGTGACCGACCAGATCGAATCGCTGCCAGCCGAGCTCGTCGGCGATGGCGGCGACATCACCCACCAATTCCTCGACCCTGTAGTCGGCGACGTGTTCGGGACGCGCACCGGGCGAATAGCCGCGCTGATCAGGGGCGACGACATGGCAGCCGCCGCTGCCCAGCGCGCCGAGCTGGAACTCCCACTCGATGGCGGCTTCCGGAAAACCGTGCAGGAGCATGACTTCGCGACCGCCGGGTTCACCACAGGCCAGCGCGTCGAAGGTGCCCGCCGCGGTGGGAATCTTGATTGCCTCGATCACCTGGTCGACTCTAGAGGCCGATCCCGACAGCTCCGCTGGGCCACGCCAGGACCTGGCGACGACGTACGCGGTATCGGCTGGCCGGCCGATACCGCGTACGTCGATGGTGGTTGTCGTTGTGCTGGTTTCGGGTCACTTGTTGCGGCGCAGCCCGAGGTACTGCAGGCCGGCGAAGGCGCCGACGGTGGCGGCTTGCATGACCGTCCAGATGCTTCCGATGGTGTTGAGTTCGAGTGCGCTTTCGATCAGTGCGGCGAGGCTGATGACGGTCCAGGCGGTGTTGCCGGCGATGACGGTTCGGGCCAGGCCGTTGTTGATGGTGGTGGGTGTGCTGATGAGGGCGACGGCGATGCCGTAGAGGGTCAGGAAGATTCCGATCGGGATCCCGATACGGGTGTCAAGGCCGAGCAGGGTTTCCAGTGGTCCGGACAGTGCGAGGTAGGCCAGGCCGTTGACGCCGGTGATGACGGCGTCCAGTCGCAGGGAGGTGCGCAGCAGTTTCGGTCCGGGGGTGAGCAGGGAGTCGAGGTAGGACGGTGCGGCGGTGGTCATGATGGCGGGTTTCCTTCTGGTGTATCGGGTTCGAGGATGGAGTGGTGGTGCGAGTGGCACATCGTGCAGTCGGGTTGTGGGTGTTTGCCCACGTTGACGAGCCACTCGCGGGTGCTGATGGGTTGCCCCGCGGCCCGGCAGGTTCGAGGTGGTGTGCGGCCCGATAGATTCGGACCGCCGTGGGGTGGGTGGCGCGCGGTCCGGCGGGGTTCGGATTCGAGCCCGGGCTGGGAGGGGCGGGGCCTGACTGTGCGACGTGGCTGGGCGCCGGCGCAGATTCCGGTGATGTCCGTCCGCGCCGTACGGGGGTTTCAGATTCCGGCGGGAACTTTGTCGAGGAAGCCGAGGACCTGGGCGATGCGGTTGTCGTCGATAACGGCGACGTCGAAGCCGACAACAACGGCGGGGCCGTCGGCGGGGCCGAGGTTCCAGGTGAAGCGAACCTGGTTGTGGTGGGCGTCGACGGGGCCCGCGAGGGTGAAGACCCAGTCGGGGAATTGGGCTTGTACGCCGGCGATGGCGGCGTCGAGTTCGTGGTGGCCGGTGACGGTGACCAGGGGGTCGGTGTAGGTGGCGGTTTCGGTGAAGATGCGGGCGATCGCGGCGGTGCGGGCGGTGGGGTCGGTGGTGTTCCAGGCTTCGAGGTACTGGGTGACGATGGTGTTCATGATGGCCTCCGAAAGGGCTTGTGGTCTGCGGTTTCTCGGCGTCCGTGCTGGACGAGAACTACGTTATGACCTGGCCGTGGGGTGGCGAATCAGTCGTCTATAAGTACTTTCGACGCCCGGACTACCTATCCGCGCGTCACAGCCTCCACACCATCTCGAATTCCAGGCGCGGATCGCCTTCCGCGACCGGACCGTGTACGCCGGTCCGGACGAACCCGTGTCTCAGGTACAGCCGCTCGGCTGCGGCGTTCTCCTCCGCCACCTCGAGCCACACCGCGCGATACGCCGCCTCCGCGGCCCACGCGATCAGCGCCCGCATGAGCAGATCCGAAGCTCCGATGCCGCGCGATTCAGGAGCGACCCACATCGAAATCAGATGGGCGCCATCGCGTTCCGCGTCGTCGAGCCCGCCGACCGTACCGACGTCCACACCGTCCACACTCGCGAGGAACTGCGCGCGCTGCGCCAACAACCTGCGCCAATCCTGTTCGGTCCGAGCCTGCGCCCACGCCAGCGTCGTCCCGAACACCGACGGCGCATCGGCCAATGCCCGCTACCGGATGTCTCGAAACCCCGCCCAATTCTCGGCTGTCAGACGCCGAATCCCCACGGCCCCCATGCGATCCCCTCCCTCGAGTGGTACCAGGTCACGGCAACCGCCGAGCGCCTTGGTGTATCACTCGAAAAGTAACCCATCGCCGCGCCCGAAGACGCAGCGATTCACCGGGTTTCAGTGTTCGTCGTAATGACCGTTGTGGGGGGCGTGACGGTGACCGTCGTGCAGGTAGTCGACGTGGTCGCCGTGCTGGACCGCGTCGTGGCCGCAGCCTTCGCCGTGCACGTGATCGTGGGCGGCGCACGCCGTGTGGCCTGCGGGCTCGCATTCGTCCCAGTGGCCCTCGTGCCGGCGGTGCAGGTGGCCGTCGTGGGCATAGTCCACGTGGTCGCCGTGCGCGACCTCGGCGTGGCCGCATCCCGGGCCGTGGACGTGCTCGTGTTCGGTGTGCTGCTGGTGTGCGGTGGTCATCAGACTTCCTTCCCGATAGCCGGACAGGCAGAGCCGATTGTGCCGAACACATTAGCAGGTGCGCATCTATGCAGTCGGTTCAGGGTGTGTGGTGGGTCACACCGTCCGAGTCACAGCACCTGGGAGAGGAACCGCTGCAGGCGCGGGGTCTGGGGGTCGTCGAACAGCGACTGCGGGGTGCCGACCTCGACGACCTGACCGGCGTCCATGAACACCACGCTGTCGGAAACACTACGGGCGAAACCCATTTCGTGGGTCACCACGATCATCGACATACCGCCCGAGGCCAGCTCGGCCATTACCGCGAGGATGCCCTTGACCAGCTCGGGGTCCAGCGCCGAGGTCGCCTCGTCGAAGAACATGATCTCCGGCTTCATAGCGAGCGCGCGGGCGATCGCCACCCGCTGCTGCTGGCCACCGGAGAGGTTCGACGGACGCGAATCGGCCTTTTCGGCCAGCCCGACAACCCGCAGCTGTTCGATAGCCAGTGCCCGTGCCTCGTCCTTGGACAGCCCGCGCAGCTTGCGCGGGCCCAGGGCGACATTGTCGGCGACCGTCTTGTGCGGGAAGAGGTTGAAGTGCTGGAACACCATGCCGATGCGCTGGCGCAACCGGTCGGGGTCCTCGGTCAGCACCGACTTCCCATCGAGCAGCACGTCGCCCTGATCCGGCTCGTGCAGCCGGTTGAGCACCCGCAACAGAGTCGACTTGCCGGAGCCGGACGGGCCGATGACGGTGGTGGTCTTGCCCGCGTCGACATGCACGTTGATACCGCGCAGCACGTGGTTGCGCCCGAGCGTCAGATGCAGGCCGGTACCGGTGAGGGAGGCACTCATGCCTCCGGGCGCTGTGTTCTCGCTTCGCTCGCCGCGCTCGCTCATTATCCGCGCCCTTCCGTGATCGTGGCCGCCTCGACCTGGTCGATGGGTTGGTCGGGCCTGCCGGTGCGCATGCGGCGGTCGATGTAGTTGACCAGGTGAGTGAGCGGGATGGTCAGCAGCAGATAGACCAGGCCCGCCGCGACCAACGGGGAGAGGTTTCCGGTCTGTGCGTTGAGGTCGCGGCCGACGGCGAACAGTTCGCGCTGAGTGGCGAGCAGGCCGAGGAAGTAGATCAGCGAGGAATCCTTGATGAGCGCGATGAACTGGTTCATCAGCGCGGGCAGCACGCGCCGAACGCCCTGCGGAATCACCACCAGGGTCATCGCCTGGCGGTAGCCGAAGCCGATCGCGCGGGCCGCCTCCAGCTGACCGGGCTCCACTGACTGGATTCCGGAGCGGAAGATCTCACCGATATAGGCCGAGGCCAGCAAAGCCAGCGCGATCGCACCGAGCCAGTACGGATTGTTGCCGGTGATACCGCGCACCACCGGCCCGATGCCGAGGCCGATGATCAGGATGATCACCACGGCGGGCAGACCGCGGAAGATATCGGTGTAGACGCGAGCCGGCCAGCGCAGCCATCGGGTCCTGGAGATCCCGGCGACTGCGAGCAACATGCCGAGCACGGTGCCGAGCACGCCCGAAACCAGCGCGAGGATCAGCGTGTTCGGCAGGCCGGTCTTGAACAGATCGGGAAAAGCCTTGCGATACAGCGACCAGTCGAAGAACGTGTCCTGCAATTGCTGCATCGTCGACTTGGGCGCGCTCTGCGCGGTGTCGGTCGGCTTCTTCTCCGCGGCGATGGCAGCGAAGTCCGGAAGCTGCGGCACGGGTGCCGCTTTCGAGCCCGGCTTCCAGCCCGGCGGCAACTGCCTCGGCACCCAGTCGGTGTACAGCTCGGCGTAGGTGCCGTCGGCGATCACCGCGTCGAGGCCGCTGTTGAGCGCGTCGATCAGCGGCTGGTTGTCTTTGGCGACCGCGTAGCCGACGAAATTGTCCAGGCTGAAGGTGTTCTGGATGATCGACGTTCCGTCACCCGGCTGCACCTGCCCCTCGGCCTGCGCGGACGGCGCGACCCAGGCATCGACCTGGCCGGACTTCAAGTTCGCGTAGGCAGTGGCGTAGTCGGGAAACTTCACCGGATCCAGGTGCAGCTGGTTGACCACGTAGTCGTCCTGCACGGTGCCCTGGACGACAGCGATCCTGGTGCCGCGCCCCAGGTCCGAGAAGCCCTTGATGGCGCTGCCGTTGGCGACGACGAGGGAGAAATAGCCGAAGTCGTAGCCGTTGGTGAAGCCGACGCGTTCGCGGCGCTCCGCGGTGGTGGTGATGTTCGACGAGCCGACATCGAAACGTCCGCCGGAGACCTGCGACAGCAGCGGTGCGAACTCGGTACCCGAGAACTCGACCTGCAGACCGAGTTTCGCACCGATCGCACGCAGCAGCTCATTGTCGAAGCCGGTGAAGGTGCCTGTCGAGTTCAGGCAGATACTCGGCGGCGCGTCCGACAGTGTGCCGACGCTGAGCTTGCCCGGTGAGATCAGCCGCAGTTTGCTGATGTCGACGGACCCGACCGGCGCGGTTGTCGCGGTGGTGTACCGATCTACACCGGCGGACGCCGCCGACCCGAGATTCGTCGGCGCCGCGGACGCGGCACCGATCCCGGGTGGCGAGCATTGATCGCGATCGGACGACGAATCGTCGCCGGAACCGCACGCCGTGGCCGCAAGGCCGACGGCGAGCAGCATCACGGCGATCAATGCACGAGACCGCACAGCGGGCAGACCAGCCATGATCCAGAACCCTAGACCGGAACGACCGCAATCCCCCAGTTACACCGGCGGCTCCGCAACGTCCACATCCCGCAGTTTCGGCGGTGTGTCCACGCAGCCGAGTTCGGATCACGATGATCCGAACTCGGCCTCGCCGTGGTGCTGCATGCCGGCAATCGCCTCAGGCGAGGCCGCTGACCGGCTCCGGGTTGATCTCGTCGCGCCAGCGGACCGCTCGCTCGACCTCGCTCAGGTCGTAGGTGGGGCCGCTGACACCGATGGTGAACAAGGTCACGCCCGCGGCGAGGAACGCGGGGGCCTTCTCCGCCCCCGGCCAGTGCACCGAACGCTCGATGTGTCCTTCGTCGGTACCGACCGTCGCGCAATGCTCGGCGAGCACCTTGTTCTTGTGCGCGAGAACCTCGAGGTCGGCGAAGCAGTGCCAGATGTCGGCGTACTGGGCGACCAGCCGCAGCGTCTTCTTCTCGCCACCGCCGCCGATGAGAATGGGAATGTCGCGGGTCGGCCGCGGATTCAGCTTCCGCAATCGGGCATCGATGCGGACCATGTTCTCCTTCAGGAGATCGAGCCGGGTTCCCGCCGTGCCGAATTCGTAGCCGTACTCGTCGTAGTCCTTCTGGAACCAGCCCGCGCCGATCCCCAGGATCAGCCGACCGTCGCTGATGTGGTCCACGGTGCGCGCCATGTCGGCGAGCAGGTCGGGGTTGCGGTAGCCGCCACCGGTGACCAGCGCACCGAGCTCGACGCGCTCGGTCTGCTCGGCGACCGCGCCGAGCATCGTCCAACACTCGAAGTGCGCGCCGTTGGGATCACCGGTCAGCGGGTAGAAGTGATCCCAGTTGAACACGATGTCGACGCCCGCGTCTTCCGACCGCAGAACGGCGTCGCGGATGAGTCCGTAATTCGGCGCGTGCTGTGGTTGTAGCTGAACTCCGATACGAACCGGTCGGGTCATTTCCATGCTCCTCGTCGCTCGGTCTAACTCCCCGATCGAGGCTACCGGCGACAGCCCGATCCGGACGCCTTGTTCTCGATGAGCGACCCCGAGCATCGGGAGCGCCGAATGCATACGTACACCCAGAAGAAGCTGGTTTGGCGATCACCCAACGAATTCGAAGCCAGCTACCATCAACAGGTTCCGGCTGGAACGATTAATCCGCGCTCTCAGCTGCGTTCTGCTGAACACCTAGGACAAGGTCGTCGCTTGGGCGCCGAAGCCAGGAACCGGTTTTGTCTCACCCGCGACCGTTACATCGGCGGAAGCGGAGGCGGGATATCAGCTGCTCGGACCTCGACGATCTTCTTGGACGACCAACCGGACTGGCCACGATGGAGCTCGACCACCCGATCTCGCTTACCGAGGCGATTCGTGCGCTGGCCGTTCTCCGGAAGTCGGCCTGACCTGACCAGGCGTCGACCTAATGTCCGATACCTGGCAGCCCGAACACCAGAGGATTGCGCGATCCACCAGCTCGCGGCGGGTTCAACCGGCCGCGGCGTTAACCTGGTGATGCTGAACTTTCAGGGACCCGGGAACGGGCAAACCGAACCTCGTTCGCGGCGACGGTCAGGTGTTCGCGGTGCAACCTGGCCGGCGTTGCTGCGGCGAGGCAGTGGACGGCAGGTTGGAGTTCGTGGCGAGACAAATTGTTCGCGGACGAGGACATGGCGTGTCTGCGGGAGTTGGAGGAGGGTTGATTCCGTGGCTGAGCCTGGACCGTCTGTGGTTGCTGTTTATGAGTTGGTTGGGACGGAGTTCGAGCGGGTTGCCGAGTTCCGGCTGGCTGAGTCCGGTGTGGTGCGTCTGATTCTGGATGAGCCTGATGGGTGCCCGCTGGCTCAGGGATGGTTCAAAGACGGGATACCACTGCCGGGACGGCAGGAACCGGTCACCCCGGCGGCCGGGCAGGCTTTCCTGGAGGCTGTGCTGCGGCCGCGGCGGATGAGTTACTGCGCAGTGGTCGATGAAAGTCCCCGGCCTGCGGCGGGGACTGGCGCTAGTTATGTGGCGGTCGAACCCCCGGAGATTGCGGGCGGTCACTGAGTCGTCACCGGTATCGGTCGTTCAATGAACAACCTGGGTCCGTGGAATCAGGTTGCCGACGACGTCGCCCTTCGGCTGACCCGCGCGACCAGCACGGCGGCCCAGCAGTACGTGGATTGGCAGCGCGAGTTCAGCGATAGGCTGAGTCGCACGTCACGCGGGTTGCTGGAGGGTGACCGAGCGGGCAGCGCGAGCTTCGAAGAGCGGTCTCTCTCGCGGCTGGGTGCGCGGGGCGCGATACCGCCCAGTGGCAGGTTCGGTCCCTACACACCGAGCGCACTCGAACTGCATGTGCGTTCACGGCGTTTGAGTATCGACGACGAGTTGTCCAACATGCTGCGGCCGAGTGCGAACGGGGTTTTTATCACCCGTGACCCCGATGGGGTCCTCTACATCTACAAACCATTCCATCAGGAATACTACGGCGACCAGAACTGGCTTCCCCACGTCGACGGCCAGTTGGCCATCCGGGAGGTGGCGGGCTATCGCGTCTTCGAGCTCATCGATGCTCCCCGCGTGCCACCGACCGCGCTGGTGGATGGCCCCCGCGGGCCGGGAATGGCGCAGCTGTACGTCCCGCTCAAACGTAGCAAGCCCGAGTCCAATTATCTCGAGACCCACCGAGCCCAAACCGCAATGGGGCACTTCCTGGTCGGCAACGCCGACGGCAACGAAGGCAACCACCGCCCCCGTCACAACGGCAACCCCGCACACCACCCCGACGATGATCTGGTCGCCTACGATCTCGGCTACAGTTTCCCTGAATCCCGAGACCCGCTGCGCGGAACCGGGGAAGAGGGCGAGGAAGACGGTACGGAATTCAGCTTCTTGTCGCCGTTTATCCGCGCGTGGGACGGCGCCACGTTCCCGCAACACGTACTCGACCCTGTCGACGCACTGACTCCTGACCGGATGGGCAGCGCTCTAGAAGATCTGAAACTCGGCGACAGCGCCATCGATGGCGCGCTCGAACGACTGGCATACGTTCACCGCAACCACACCATCCACGGAGACTCATTCACGGCTTCTCAGTGAAGCTATGCGCGGTGACTACGTGACCTCACAGGTCGGGGTCACCCTCGTCAACGACAATGCCGACTGAGGCTGTGACACTCAATGCTGAACGTGCCGCGGGGGTAGTGGAGTCGCGAGGACTGCATCGAGGAGAGCAAGGATCTCCGCGGCGGCTTCGGGGATAGGGCGGTCAGCCGCTAGGGAGTCGAAGACCTCGAAGCTGGTCAGCGTGTGCAGGATCGGGCCGAATTGCGGCCCGGCGTCGAGCCGGGTGGCGAAGACGGCGGCACCGTTGCGGCGACGTTCATCGCGCGCCGCGATGACCTGGCCGACATCTGGGTCCAGAGCGGCCAGCCCGCGCAGGCGGCGTGTGCATTCCCGGTCCACCGCCCAGAAATCGGCGATGACCTCGACAAGGATACGAAGGCCTTCGCGAGCGTCGGGCTGACCGAACGCCTCAGCAAGACGCTCCATACGTCCGCGCTCGGCCAGTTCGTCACAGAGCGCTTCCAACAGGCCGATCTTCGTACCGAACTGGTAGTAGATGGTGGCCCGCGAGACATCGGCCCGGCGGGCGATCGCGTCCACAGCGACCACCCCTTTCGCAACGAGCAGATCGCGGGCGGCCGCGAGGATGCGGGCGCGGGTATCGTCCACCGATTCGCGTCGGCGCCCCATGTCGTAGGGCCTTGGACTCATCTGCACCTCTTACCTGCTGGACCGGTCGCCTGGCTCGCGCCTTCCGAGCAGTATCGCCCACACCGCTTTCGCTGCCACGCCTCGGCTTGTCCTGAAGCGGTCTCCTGCTGCCGCTACAATTTAATCAGACATACTGACTGGCTAAATAAATGCGACTCTGGTCGCGGCCCCCCGCACCGGACAACGGAGAGGCAAGTTCATGAACGCCCTGGCAGTAGGAGCCGCGGGCCACACCAACGGCCCCAGCGGGCCGAGATCGCGGGATAGCACATGAAGTGGGGAGCGTTCAGCTATCACCGACCACTCCAGAAACCGCTACCACGCACAGACGGCGGGACAGGTGATCACAGATGGCTGGTTCGCGGTCGCTCGAACCGGACTGGTCGACGACCACGTATCCGCCGCCGGCACGGGCTGCCATCCAGTGCGGAATCTCAGCGCCAGGCTCCGCGCTCGCCCAACCGGGTGAACCTGCCGCACATCGACGCTGACCCCTGACTCGGGCCGCGAACCGCCAGTAACGGTCCGGCACACGGGAATGCATCAGATGCGAGAATTGACGCGAATATTCAATATAACTAGAGATAAGCTGGAGTATACGACCAGCGAGACTTCCAAATTGCTCTCCGATGATATTCTCTCATGTTCCGCATTCGCGCGTAATTCCACCTCGACGATCGGCCGTTTCGATCAAGAGCTGCGGGCGGACATCGAGCTCCAAAGCGGATCAGCAAGATCTACCGATCACTCCATCAGTGATTCGAATGCTAAAGAAGCCGTCGATCGAGAAAGCGATTTTCCATGGCCGAAACATCCGCCATCGACTCGGGAAGGGCCGGAGTGGAATGAATATTTGGATTTGTATGAGAGATTTTGCCGGAGCGACCCATCGATCGAAGATGATCTTCTCGACCTGGATACCTACCTCACTACATACGATTTCAGGAAATGGCAATCGGCATTGCGAAACAGGCACACGGTCCCGATCCCGCCAGATCAGCAGACAGTGATCGACGGTGCTGTCAGGGCGCTCGCAAGGCTGCCCAAGTATCGCGGCCCAGTGGTGCGGCACGTCGACAACCTTCCACCGGAGGTACTCGAGCGATATCAGCGGGGAAATATCGTCACCGAGGAAGCTTTCACCTCGACCACGACCAATTTAGGTGGCGTACCCTGGCTTAGAACTCGACCGGTTGAGATGCGAATATCCAGTAAGACAGGAAGGGACATGCGGTATGTCGTGTTTACAATACGCGGCGAAGACGAGGTGCTATTTCCGCCTGGTACACGGTTTCGGGTCACCGACTTCAACGAAAAATCCGGACGCACCGTAATCGAAATGGTGGAGGAAATATAGACGGACATCGCACATCAAAAGGATGGCTGCGCGTGTTCCAACCGGCGAGCTCTCGAACCAGACCAGATCCACACGATCGTCGCGAGTTTCGCGGCGGCCGCCAGCGCAGGACGATTCGGAGGAGTACAAATCCTTGCGGCACACGGCTACCTGATATCCCGTTTTCTGTCTCCGCGGTCGAATCAGCGTGCCGACGAATAGGGTAGTGCCCTCGACAACCGCATGCGGTTCGGCCGACACCTACAGCGCGTTCGAGGCCACACCGGCGGCGGCCAGCGTGCCCGCGACCGAAACAGAGTTCCGAAGATTTCCCATCGAGTGCCGGCTCCCACATTGCACCAGGTGAACTCAGCCATGCTGCCGGACAAGAACTCTCGGCTCTATCGGTCAGACGCCCCGTAGCTCGGCACCACGGCCTGGGTCTGAACACCTGCAAGGCCGCGTATGACGTTGTTCGAACGGGTGACGGCACCGCGGACCGCAGGCGAGACCCGACAGGGTTGTCCACTCGACCGGAGTTGCGACGCGGCCACCGGTCGGCGCAATGTCGAGAACACACCGACACGTCCGGTCAGTGACCGCACCACCGCGTCGTCACCGACTGCACAGGTTGAGCACAAGCGCGCAGACTCGAGCATTTCGAGCACGAATTGAGCAGATCCAGTACTATTCCCGCTCAACCCTCTACTCGGATCGTCCGGCACGTTCCTGCCGGTGAAGGGAAGTGATCTGCCGTGGCCACGGTGACCTTCGAAAGCGCTACCCGGCTCTACCCGGGCAGCAATAAACCAGCCGTCGACGCACTGGATCTGGAGATCGCGGACGGCGAATTCCTCGTTCTGGTCGGTCCGTCCGGCTGTGGCAAGTCGACCTCGCTGCGTATGCTCGCCGGCCTCGAAGAGGTCGACGGCGGGCGAATCCTGATCGGCGACAACGATGTCACGCACGCGGAGCCCAAGGAACGCGATATCGCGATGGTGTTCCAGAACTACGCGCTCTACCCGCACATGACCGTCGCAGAGAACATGGGCTTCGCGTTGAAGCTGGCCAAGGTCGCCAAGGCGGAGAAGGAAAAGCGGGTGCTGGAGGCGGCCAAGCTGCTCGACCTCGAGCCGTATCTGGATCGCAAGCCGAAGGCGCTCTCCGGTGGTCAGCGCCAGCGCGTCGCGATGGGCCGGGCTATCGTGCGCCAGCCTCAGGTGTTCCTGATGGACGAGCCACTGTCGAACCTGGATGCCAAGCTACGGGTGCAGACCCGCACCCAGATCGCCCAGCTGCAGCGTCGCCTCGCCACCACCACCGTGTACGTCACCCACGACCAGGTCGAGGCGATGACCATGGGCGATCGGGTCGCGGTGCTCAAGGACGGGCTGCTGCAGCAGTGCGCGACGCCGCGCGATCTGTACCGGGATCCGGCGAATATGTTCGTCGCCGGGTTCATGGGTTCACCCGCCATGAATCTGTTCACGCTGCCGGTCGCCGACGGCGTGGTGTCCCTCGGCGGGCACCCGCTGCAGGTCCCGCGCTCGGTCGCCGACGCAGCCGAGGGCTCGGTGGCCGTCGGCATCCGGCCGGAGCATCTCGAGCTCGGCGGTGACACGGGGATCGAGTTGGAGGTCGACGTGGTGGAGGAGCTCGGCTCCGACGCTTACATCTACGGCCGTGCCGTAGACGGTGATTCCGGGGAAACCATTGTGGCGCGGGCAGATTGGCGTAGCCCGCCGGCGAAGGGCGACCGGGTGCGGTTGTCCACCTCCGCCGAGCACACCTACTTCTTCTCGGCCGCGGACGGGCGCCGCCTCAGCTGAGCCCGCGAAAGCCCCGTTCGCCCAACGCGGAACAGCTGGTGAACGGGGCACGGCGTTCCTACACTCGGGTCCGCGGATACGTCCCCCACTCGGTAGGAGCAGGCAATGAAGGTAGCGGTCCTCGGCACCGGAGAAGTCGGCAGGCGGCTCGCGAGCAAGCTGGTCGAGCTCGGTCACGCGGTGACGCTCGGCTCCCGCACCGCCGATAACGCCGCTGCCACCGCGTGGGCGGGTGAGACCGGCGGCGCACACGGCACATTCGCCGAGGCGGCCGCGGACGCCGAGCTGGTGATCAACGCGACATCGGGCACGGTGTCGCTGGCCGCGCTCACCGCCGCGGGCGCGGCGAATCTGAGCGGCAAGGTCGTCGTGGATGTCTCGAACGCGCTGGACTTCTCCGGCGGGTTTCCGCCCAAACTGGTCATCCCGGAGGCGGGCAGCGTCGCGGAGCAGCTACAGCAGGCTTTCCCCACGGCGCGGGTCGTGAAAACCCTCAACACCATGAACAATCAGCTGATGGTGGACCCGTCCCGAATTTCGGGTCGGCACCACGTGTTTCTCAGTGGCGACGACGAGTCCGCCAAGTCCGAAGTGGCCGCTCTGCTCAATTCCTTCGGCTGGACCAGCGAGCAGATCATCGATCTGGGCGCCCTCGAAACCGCCCGCAGCACCGAGCCACTCGTGCTGTTGTGGGTGTCGCTGCACAGCAAGCTGGGCACCGAGGACATCAACTACGCGGTCGTCACCGGCTGAGGACCCACCCGGCGGGCGCAGCTACTCGGCCCCGCGGGCCCGGACGCCGCGCGCGTAATCCGGGTTGAGCCGAATACCGAGCTCCTCGAGCGCGATCTCATTGCCCGTCCCGCTGCGAACCTGAACCCGGACCGGCGCGCCGCTCGACTCCTCTACCAGCAGCAACGGCGCCGGTCCCGGCTGCAGGTAGGTGTCGCCCCACTGCATCAGCGCGAGCACTGCGGGTAGCAGGTCGCGACCCATATCGGTCAGCACATACTCGTGGCGCGTGCGCCTGCCCGCTTCTCGGTAGGGCTGCTTGGCCAGCAGACCCGCCTCCGTCAGCTTCCGGAGCTGGCCCGATGCTGCCGCATCGGTGATGCCGACCCGTGCGGCGAATCCGTCGAAGCGACGGGTGCCGTAGTAGGCCTCGCGCAGGATCAGCACCGCCGAGCGGGTGCCGACGAGATCCATCGCTTTCGCGATCGAGCAATGCTCGGGTTTCCACGAGCTCAGATCCGCCAACGGTCCTTCCATCACGGCTGCCATGACGAACATCATAGCGACATCTGGCTTGAGTTGACTATACCCAGACGTTACCCTGACTATAAGCCAATAGAGCCAGATGAAGGGGTTCGGCTCACGGTCCGGAAGGAACCACCATGAGAGACGCAGTGATCGTCGAGGCGGTACGCACACCGATCGGCAAGGGCAAGCCGAACGGGGCGCTACACAACGTGAACGCAGTGGATCTACTGGCGCACAGCCTGCGCGAGGTGGTAGACCGCAGCGGCATCGATCCGGTGCTCATCGACGACGTGATCGGCGGCATCGTCACCCAGGTCGGCGAGCAGGGCGCCAATATGACCCGCCGCGCCGCGCTGGCCGCCGGCTATCCGGAATCGGTGCCCGCGACCACCATAGATCGGCAATGCGGTAGCAGCCAGCAGGCCATCCACTTCGCCGCCCAGGGTGTCATCGCCGGTGCCTACGACATCGTCGTCGCCGCGGGTGTCGAGTCGATGGGCCGAATTCCGATGGGCGCCAACCTGATCGGATCCGAGGATCTGTCCGGTGTCGGTTTCGCGCAGCGCTACCCCGATGGCCTCGTCCCCCAGGGCATCAGCGCCGAGCTGATCGCAGCCGCATGGGGACTGACTCGCACGCAGCTGGACGAGTTCGCGCTGGCCAGTCACGAAAAAGCCGCGCTGGCAACGAAGAACGGCCTGTTCACCAAGGAACTCGCACCGATCAACGGCCTGTACACCGACGAAGGCATCCGCGTCGGCAGCACCCTGGAAACCCTGGGCACGCTGCGTCCCGCCTACTTCGACGAGGCCATGGCCGCCCGCTTCCCGCACATCGGATGGGAGATCACCGCGGCAACGGCGAGCCAGGTCAGCGACGGCAGCGCGGCGGTATTGATCATGACCGGCGAACGCGCCCGCGAGCTCGGCCTGACTCCACTGGCCAGACTGCACAGCTTCGCGGTCGCGGGCGACGATCCGCTGCTCATGCTCACCGCGGTCATCCCGGCCACCCGAAAGGTCTTGCAACGCGCCGGTCTCCAGCTCTCGGACATCGACCTCATCGAGATCAACGAGGCGTTCTCCCCGGTCGTTCTCGCCTGGGCGCACGACACCGGCGCCGACCTGAGCAAGGTGAACGTCAACGGCGGCGCCATCGCCATCGGCCACCCACTCGGCGCCTCCGGCGCACGCCTGATGACCACCCTGGTCCATGCCATGCAGGACCGCGGCGCGCGCTATGGCCTGCAAACCATGTGCGAGGCAGGCGGACTGGCCAACGCCACCGTCCTCGAGCGGCTCTGACGCGAAGGTTACGGATCCTGCGGACAACCGCCCGGGACCGACTGCCCGTCGCATCGACTCGGTGCGACGGGCGTGTCGTTCACCCGGAGACGGCGATCGCGACCAGGAAACCGGCGACCCAGGCTCCGGCCAGCAGCGGCAGTGCCACGAGCGGCGTCCAGCCGATGGGCCTGCGTGCCCGCAGTGCCGTCAGTAGGAGCAGTGCCGTGCAAACCAACGACAGTGCGATACCGGTCCAGGCGACGCCATAGGCCACCGACAGCCGCCGCATTTCATCCGCATCCGCCACGATTTCGTAAAGCGGCACGAAAGCGGCGGTCGTCCATGCGAATCCGATGCTGATCAGCGAACCGATGACCGCACGCGCAGGATTCAGCAACCGGTGCCGTCGATTCCACGCCATACCCCAAGCATGACGGGTACCGAAGGCAACCGAATCATCCATTCGTCTAAATTAACTTTCCATTTGTAAAATTATCGGTTAACGTGATCGCGTGCCCACACATCGCGCCCCCGAGCCCGGCTCCCGCGTACGTGATGCCGAACGAACCAAGCGCTGCCTGCTCGATGCCGCGTTCGATGAGTTCTCGGCGCACGGGTACGCAGGAGCGCGAGTCAGCGACATCGCCGAGCGCGCCGGTGTCAACAAGCAGCTGATCACCTACTACTTCGGCGGTAAACAAGGGCTCTATCAGGCATTGCAGCGGCAATGGCTGGCGCAGGAAGCCGATTTCGCCGACCCGGAGCTGCCACTCGGCGAAGTCCTGACCCGATATCTGCAGCATGCCCTCGCCGACCCGCGCGGCATCCGGCTGCTGATGTGGCGGGGTTTGTCCAACGACGCGCCGGACACCACACCGAAGGCGATCCACGAGGCCGACCTGGAGATCACCCGGCGGCGGCAGGAGCGCGGGGAGATCGCTGCCGATCTCGACCTCGCGTCGTTCCAGCTCGCGACGATGGGCATGGTGCTCGCGCCGCTGCTGCTGCCCGCGCAGGTCCGCGAACTGTTCGGGATCGATCCGCAGACACCGGAATTCGAACAACGCTACGGTGCGCAATTGCGCCGGATCCTCGCTCATCTCAGTGCACCAGATTTCGAAGGAGACTCCCCGTGACCTACCTCGTCACCGGCGCCCGCGGCATTGTCGGGCGTGCCGTCATCGATCAGCTGCTCGCCGTAGGAAAGTCGGTGCGGGCGGCCAGTTCCGATCCGACCGAGACCACCGTGCCGGACGGGGTCGAGCTGGTCGGCCTCGACATGACCGACCCCGAGTCGGTGGCCGCCGCGCTCGACGGCGTCGACCGGGCCTTCGTGTACGCCGCGCCCGAAGGCATCGAGAACTTCATCGACACCGCGCAGGCCGGCCGGGTCGCACACGTGGCGCTGCTGTCGTCGATCGCGGCGGAAAGCGAAGACAATACGATCGGCGCACACCACCTCGCCGTCGAGCGGCCGCTCCAGGAATCCGGCCTGCCGCTGACCGTACTGCGCCCGGGCGCGTTCGCGGCCAACTCCCGCTGGTGGGCGTCCTCTATCAAGTCGGAACGGGTTGCGCGCCTACCCTTTCCCGGCTTGCAGCTGAACCCCATCCACGAGGCCGATATAGCGGCCGCGGCCGTCGCCGCGCTCACCGAGCCGGGGCACGCGGGGAAGATCTATCCGCTGACCGGACCCGAGTCGCTGTCGCAACGCAGCATGGTCGAGCACATCGCCGCGGCCATCGGCGCGGCGGTGGAATTTGGTCGAGCTGAGCTACGAGCAGGCAGCGCAGTCCCTGTACAAGCCGGTGCTCGACATGTGGGCCGCAGCAGGCACCGAGCCGGCGTCGGTCGGCCCCACCTCCGAGTCGGTAACCGGTGTACCCGCGCGGACATATGCACACTGGGCCATCGACCACGTCGCCGACTTTCGCTGACGCGTTGCGAAATACTCATCGACACCAGGCCGGAACAGGTAGTCGATCCCCATCCGTATGGTGACGATGGTGACCACCGCCGACACCGACGCCATCACCGAGACCGTTGTGTACGCCATTCCGCTGCGGACCCGCTTCCGCGGCATCACGGTGCGCGAGGGGATGCTGTTGCGTGGACCGCTCGGGTGGGGCGAGTTCTGTCCCTTCCCCGAGTACGACGATCGCGAAGCGACCGGCTGGCTCGCCACGGCGGTGGAGCAGGTCACGGTGGGCTGGCCGGAACCGGTTCGGGAGCTCATCCCCATCAATTGCACCGTGCCCGCCGTCGACCCCGAGCGCGCCTACGACATCGTGGAGAAGTCCGGATGCCGCACCGCCAAGGTGAAAGTCGCCGACCATCCCGAATCGCTCGCCGAGGACCTCGCCCGCGTTGCGGCGGTGCGATCGGCACTCGGCACCGACGGTGCGATCCGAGTGGATGCCAACGCGGTGTGGGATGTGCAGACCGCGATTGCCCATATCGGCAAGATCGACAGGGCGGCAGGCGGTTTGGAGTATGTCGAACAGCCGTGCCGGACGATCGAGGAGCTGGCCGCGGTGCGCCACAGGGTGGGTGTGCGCATCGCCGCCGACGAATCCATTCGCCGGGCGGAGGATCCGCTGCGGGTCGCCGTCGCAGGCGCGGCCGATATCGCGATCCTCAAGTGCACGCCACTGGGTGGCGTGCGACGCGCGCTGCAGGTCGCCGCGGCCGCGGGCCTGCCGGGTGTCGTGTCCTCCGCCCTGGAAACCAGCATCGGCCTTGCCGCCCAGCTCGCCCTGGCCGGCGCACTGCCCGAACTCGACTTCGCCTGCGGGCTCGGCACGACCTCCCTGTTCGAGGGCGATGTGGTCGCCGAATCACTGCGTCCGGTCGAGGGCTTCCTGCCCGTGCCACGGACACCGCCTCGACCGGACCCGGCGCTACTCGAGCGCTATCGACATCCCGACCCGGACCGGATCACGTGGTGGCACCACCGCTTCGACCGAGTACGCAAGCTGCTGTCCTGAGGCTGCGAGTCAGCCCGGCCCCCACCGCACACCACACCCCAGCATCGTCGCCCGCAGCAGCAACGCCGCTTCCGGTCCGATGACACCGTCGACCAGATCCAGATAGCGACTACAGAATTCCGGACCGTGTGGCGCCACCGAAGCGGGTGCGGGCTCCAGGTGGTGAGTGAGTTCATGCAGTACAACGAGTTCGCGCAGCGCCCACGCGGTGCCTCCGGTGTGCAGCGGGACCGCGAGAACCGCGTCTTCGACCTCATAATGCGCGGCGGTCGTACCGACCCTCGACCGGACGCGCACGGCCACCCTGGATCGATCCCACTGCGCACGAACCCAATTGAGTCCGAGCACCTTGTTGGCATAGGTCTGCACCGAATCGACCGTCGCGAAGCGACGCTCGACGGGCAGCGTCAGGTGCGATCCGTAGAGCTCGACCGTGCGATTGCCGTGCTCGTCGGCGCGGTCGAACACCCCGCGCACCAGCTGCTCGGCGTCGTATACCTTGGCGCGCTGGCTGTCTCGCGGGCTCATGACGAGGTGCCGTCGCCCCGTGTCAGTTGCCCGCGGGCGGCGCCGAGTTCGGGCGAGGTGCCGAGTCTGGCCGCCCGACCCGCCGCGTCGCCCGCACGGCGGGCTGCCGCCGAATGTCCGGCCGAGGCCTGTGGGCCACGCCAGGTGCCGCGGGCCTCGGAGGTTTGCGAGTAGAAGTCGGTGAGCTCGATTTCCTTGTCGCGCAGAGCCAATGCGGTGCCCGCCGCCGAGGTGTCCGGCAGGATTTCCGCCACGACCTCGGCCTGCACCGCGGCCAGTCGGCGCCCGATCCGCGCGGCGAAGGCCATCTGAAAGTTCAGCCTGGCCGTCACCGCCGCCACCGGAGCCTGCACTCGGCGTTGCACCCTTCGTCCCCATCGCTTTTCGATGACTACTTTCTCGACCGTCGCTGATCGATACTGCCCCGATTTGATGTATTGATCCGACGCCCGCACCATCTGCACGAGCAGGCTCGCGTACAGGGCCTCGCAAGTATCGATGTCGGAATCGAAGCCGTAGGCGTACACCTGGGTGGAGGTCCGCGCAACATCACAGCGCACGTCGTTGGCGGCCGCGATCGCGACGAACAGTTGCACGTAGGTGCGCAATCCCTTCTTGCCGGGCTGGCCGATCGGGATGATCCGATGCACCGGTGTCGGCCTGCGTTCGCGTCCCGCGATGTGCGAGCGAGCCACCGTCAGGTCGATCGAGGATTTGGTCGCCAGCCGTTGCGCGGCCGCCAGGAACGCCTCGGCCTCGTGTTCGTTATCGGTGGATTCGGCCTTGCGCAGCAGCCCACCGATCCGGGTGAGCATCCGGTCGGGAACCGCATTCGGCAAAGTCATCGGGCACAAGCCTAATAGGCCGCCCCGGACCGAGTACGCCGCAGACCCGCGCTTGGACGAGCGTCCATACAACCGCGCGAACGGTAGGCGTATTCCGGCGTGTCACATGAACACCATGTATCTTGCGTTGTGCACCGTTGGTGTGCTGGTGCTCACGTCTCGACCCTTGGAGTGTTCGCGATGGCTTTGAAGAAGGTGTCGTCCCTGCGTTCGTCGCTCATGCCTCGAGCGGCGCTGGCTGCTGCCTCGGTGGCGCTGCTGACGGCGACGCTCACGGCCGCGTGCTCGAGCGACAGCGGGGGCAACCCGACCGGCCAGAACCTCACCGGCCGCGGCCCGATCACCTACGTCGAGGGCAAGGACACCACCGAGACGGGCGCGGTCAAGCAGTTGATCGAGCGCTGGAACGCGTCGCATCCCGACGAGCAGGTGACGTTCAAGGAGCAGTCGAACGACGCCTCGCAGCAATACGACGACCTCGTCGAGCACATGCGCTCCAAGCAGTCCAGCTACGACGTGTTCGCCATGGACGTGCCGTGGACCGCCGAGTTCGCCGCGAAGGGCTGGATCCAGCCACTGCGGGATACCTTCTCCATCGACACCTCCGCGCTGCTCTCGCCGCCGGTCGCCAGTGCCACCTACAACAACGTCCTGTACGCGGCGCCCCGAAACACCAACGGCGGTCTGCTGTTCTACCGCAAAGACCTGGTGCCCAACCCGCCGAAGACCTGGACCGAAATGCTGGCGCAGTGTCCGATCGCCAAGCAGAACAACATCGGTTGCTACGCGGGCCAACTCGCACCGTACGAGGGCCTCACCGTGAACACCGCCGAGGTGATCAACGCCTTCGGCGGCACCTTCGTCGGCGCCGACGGCAAGACCCCGACGGTGAACAGCCCGCAGTCGCGCGCCGGACTCGAGCAGCTGGTGGCCGCGTACAAGAGCGGCGATATCCCCAAGGAAGCGATCACCTTCAAGGAGCCGGAGAGCGGCGCCGCCTTCACCCAGGGCAAGCTGATGTTCCTGCGCAGCTGGCCGTCCACCTTCGGTGACGCCGGCTCGGAATCCTCGGCCGTGAAGGACAAGTTCGGGGTTGCGCCGCTGCCAGGCGAGAACGGCGTCGGCGCCTCGACCCTCGGCGGCTACAACGCCGCCATCAGCGCATTCTCCAAGAACAAGGCCACCGCGCTCGACTTCCTTCGCTTCCTCATCAGCGAGGACGCGCAACACATCGTCGCCGCAGGCGCGCTGCCTTCGGTGCGCGCATCGATGTACGACGATCCGGCGCTCATCGCCAAGATGCCGTTCCTGCCCGCACTCAAGGAATCAATCGCCAGCGCAGTGCCGCGCCCGGTGACTCCGTTCTATCCCGCGGTGTCGAAGGCCATCCAGGACAACGCCTACGCCGCCTTGAACGGAACCAAGTCGGTCGACGACGCGATCACCGGTATGCAAAAGGGCATCGAGACAGCCGGCTCCTAGCGAACCGGACCAGCCCAGCCCTGTAGGAGAGAGATACGGTGTCGGATCCTTCGGGAACGACCACCCGCGTGTCGAGCGACGGCGACCTGCCGCCGAAGCGCGGGTTCGGTGGAACATTGGCTTTGCAGCTTCGGAGTTCCGGTAAGGCGTGGCTATTCGTCACGCCGGTGTTGATAACGCTGGCCGTCGTCGTCGGTTACCCGGTGTTCCGGGCGGTCTACATGTCGTTCCAGAAGGATGCCGGGTTGGATCCGGCGACCGGGATGTTCGTCGAGGGCGGTAGCGCCGGATTCTCGAACTACACCCACTGGCTGTTGCAGCAGTGTCAGGCAGGCGGCGAGACGGTGTCCTGCCCCACCGGCAACCTCGGCTCGCAGTTCTGGCTCGCCATCGGCGTGACGCTGTTCTTCACGGTCATCACTGTGACCCTCGAGGCGACACTCGGCCTCGGCATGGCGATGGTGATGGGAAAGACCTTCCGTGGCCGGGCCCTGCTGCGGGCGGCGGTGCTCATTCCGTGGGCGATCCCGACCGCGGTGACCGCACGACTGTGGGAGTTCATGTTCCAGTACGACGGGGTGGTGAACCGGCTGCTCGGCACGCATATCCTGTGGACCTCCGAGGCGTGGCCCGCGCGGTTCGCGGTGATCGCCGCCGACGTGTGGAAGACCACGCCGTTCATGGCCTTGCTGCTGCTCGCAGGCCTGCAGGTAATCCCGGCCGACGTCTACGAGGCCGCCAAGGTCGACGGCGCATCGGCCTGGCAGCGCTTCACCCAGATCACCCTGCCGCTGCTCAAGCCCGCGTTGCTGGTCGCGGTGCTGTTCCGGACGATGGACGGACTTCGCCTCTACGACCTGCCCGCGATCATGACGCTCGGCAACCCGGCGACCCGCCCGATCTCCGCGCTGGTGGTCGAACAGGTTCGGCAAGGTCCGAACAGTGCGGCCGCATTGTCGACGATCACCTTCCTGCTCATCTTCGCGGTGGCGTTCCTGTTGGTGAAGGTCTTGGGCGCGAATGCCGTTCGGACCCAGGAACAACAGCGGGAGGCGCACTGATGGCCACCACGACCACCACAACCCCCTGGACCAAACGGCTCGGTTCCGTGCGGCTGTACCTCGGTGCGCTGATCGTGCTGGTGTGGGGTCTCGGACCGTTCTACTGGATGGCCGTCACGGCATTCCGCGATCCGGACTTCACCTTCGACAACACCCCGTGGCCAACCCATCTCACGTTCGAGAACTTCCGCAACGCCTTCGACACCAGCCGCGGCAACGATTTCGGCAAGGCGCTGCTCAACAGCGTGGTCATCGGCGCGGCTACCACGGCGTTCGCCCTGGTGCTCGGCGTGCTGGCCGCCTACGCGCTGGCCAGGCTCACCTTCAAGGGCAAGTACCTGGTGTCCGGGTTGATCCTGAGCGCCTCGATGTTCCCGGTGGTCGTGCTGGTCACGCCGCTGTTCCAGCTGTTCACCAATCTGGGCTGGATCGGCGAGTACCAGGCGATGATCATCCCGAACATCTCGTTCGTGCTGCCGATGACCGTCTACATCCTCGCGTCGTTCTTCGCGGAGCTGCCGTGGGAGCTCGAGGAGGCCGCGCGCATCGACGGCGCGACCAAGTTGCAGGCGTTCCGGCTGGTGATGCTGCCGCTGGCGGCGCCCGCGGTGTTCACCACCGCGATCCTCGCGTTCATCGCCGCGGTGAACGAATACCTTTTGGCGCGACTGCTTTCCAGTGACAAGACCGAACCGGTGACCGTCGCGATCGCGCGCTTTTCCGGCAACAACCCCCTGGTGCAGCCCTACGCCGCCATCATGGCCGCGGGCACGATGGTCACCATACCGTTGGTCATCATGGTGCTGCTGTTCCAGCGCCGCATCATCTCCGGTCTCACCGCGGGCGGCGTCAAGAGCTGAAAGTGATTCGCAGCGCCTGCGGCGCTGCTGGCCGAACGGAATGCTCGGACAGGCTTGCGGTGATATGATCGCGGCTCGCTGGGGCCTGGTGGGGACAGCATTTACCAGGGTTGTAGCCCGGTTTCCGATCGTTCCGTGCAGGTGAGTTCGACCGACGCTCCAGGAGGAGATGATCGTGAGCTCGTTCGGCAAGCGGCGAAGACGCGGTAATCCCCGGCGCGCGCGGCGCAAGCCGTCGGCCGTACCCTATGCCTCCATCGCCGGATGGAACGAGCGGACGGCCACCTCCGCCGACCGCAAGCGGTCCACTCGCCCGCCGAGATCACGCCGTAGGACCACACCGGCCAAGCCGGTCCCCACCCCCGCCGAACGGCCACCACGCACCCGCGGCGAACGATTCCGGCGGCTATTGCTCGCCCTGTTCGTCATCTTCGTCGCGGTGCCGTCGGTGCTCTGCGTGCTCGTCTACTGGAGCGCGGAGATCCCCGATGCGACATCAGTGCAGACCAACCAGATCGCCACCATCCTCGCCGCGGATGGGACTACGGTCATCGCCAAAGTTGTTCCCCCCGAAGGCAATCGGACCCCGGTACCGCTGAGCGACGTACCGAAACCGATGCGCGAGGCGGTGCTCTCGGCCGAGGATCGCAATTTCTACAGCAACCCCGGATACTCGACCTCCGGATTCCTGCGCGCCGCTCGCAACAACCTGCTCGGACGCGAGGACGCAGGCGGCGGTTCCACCATCACCCAGCAGTATGTGAAGAACGCCTTCCTCGGCTCCGAACGCACCCTCACCAGGAAGATGCGCGAGCTGGTCATCGCGGCGAAGATGGCGCGGCAGTGGAGCAAGGACGACATCCTCGCCGCCTATCTCAACACCATCTATTACGGGCGGGGCGCCTACGGCGTCGCCGCGGCGGCGAGGGCCTACTTCGACAAGCCGGTGCCACAGCTGACCCTGGCCGAGGGCGCGGTGCTCGCCGCGGTCATCCGCACGCCCTCGATCCTCGACCCGGAAACCCATCTCCCCGAGCTCACGACCCGCTGGAAGTACGTGCTGAACGGCATGGTCGAGATGGGGGTGCTCGCGCCGGGCGACCGCGACGCGACGGTGTTCCCGCCGATCGTCCCGATCTCCCAAATCCCCGACGAGAACGTGGCCCGAGGTCCGGAGGGCCTGATCCGCGCGCAGGTGCTGCGCGAGTTGCGCACCTCCGGGATCAGCGAGCGGGACCTGAACACCGGTGCGCTGCAGATCACCAGCACCATCGATGTGCGGGCCCAGCAGTCCGCGCTGGGCGCGGTACACAACCGGCTCGATCCGCAGCCGCCCGAGCTGCGCAGCGCGGTGGTATCGATCGACCCGCGTTCTGGGGCGGTACGCGCGTACTACGGCGGCAACGACGGCCTCGGCTACGACTTCGCCCAGGCACCGCTGCAGACCGGTTCGGCATTCAAGGTGTTCGCGGTGATCGCCGCACAGCAGCAGGGCATTCCGCTCTCGCGCATGCTCGACAGTTCACCGGTGACCGACCACGGCACCAAGATCACCAACGTGGACGGCGAATCGTGCGGCAGGTGCACCATGGCCGAAGCCTTGAAGCGGTCGCTGAACACCAGTTTCTACCGGCTGACGATGACGATGTTCGACGGACCGAAAGCCATCGCGGACGCGGCCCATCAAGCGGGCATCCCGGAGGAGATCCCCGGAGTGGCAGGCAGCACACTCGCCGAGGAGGACGGCTATCCACTGAACGGAATCGTGTTGGGCCAGTATCTGGTTCGCCCCATCGACATGGCCTCCGCATACGCGACGATCGCCGATTCCGGTGTCTACCATCAGCCCTACTTCGTGCAGCGGGTGGTGACCGGCGACGGCCGGGTGCTGCTGGACCGCGGTGCGCCCGAACAACAGGTCGGCAAGCAGCAGCCGCCAGGACAGCAACGCATCCCGCGCGCCGTCGCCGATGGCACCATCCAGGCGATGGCACCCATCGCTGCGTATTCGAACGGCCACAACCTGTCCGGCGACCGCCCCTCGGCCGCCAAGACCGGCACCACCCAACTCAACGACACGAAGTCGAACAAGGACGCGTGGATGATCGGCTTCACCCCGTCGCTGTCCACCGCGGTCTGGGTCGGCACCGAACAATCCCAGCCGATCCAGACCGCGCGCGGAGCCGACATCTACGGTTCCGGACTGCCCGCCGACATCTGGAAACAGACGATGGACGACGCGCTCGACGGCACACCGGTCGAGCAATTCCCCGCCGCGGGCGGCCAAGGGGCGAGCAAACCCTCCGGTGGTAGCTACGACATTCTGAATCCGCCGAAGAGCCAGTCGCAGGAGCCGCTCATCGTGATCCCGCCCGCGCCACAGGACCCCAAACCGGCGGATATTTTCCCAGGATTGAGCATCCCGGTACCGGGATGATGTCGAATGTGCGCCCACGCTCCCACCGGGAACGGATGACGTGGCAGCATCGTTTGCCAGAGTGAGAGCGAAAGCGAGGGCAGCGACCCGGCACCGAACCGGGTCGACGCCGATGCCGCAGGCACGATGCGGAAGGATATGCGCTCGAGCGACGACGAAAGACTAGACATAGGGGCTACGCCGGTGGATTTCAATGTCGTTGACCGTCCCGAGACGCTGGTGGCGGGAACAGTACTTCGCAGCCCCGCGCTCGCGGTCGAAGGGCCGCGCCGCGCGAGGGTCGAAGAAGCGTGGAAGCGCAATCTGGCTCGTTCGCTGCCCGGGCCGCCGACGACCGCATATGTCGACCACGCGCCCGAGATCAACTCGTATTTAACCCACATCGTCGGCTATCGCTGCCGGTCCCTGGCCGACCTGCTACCCGGTGATGTGCTCGCGCGGGTACCCGCGGGCAGATTCGCCCGGTTCACGGCGAGCGGGGACAACCTCGGTGACACCATCGTGTCGATCTGGCGCGCGGTGTGGGACGCGGAGGCCGCGGGCCGGTTCGTGCGCGCCTACACCGGCGATTCGGAACACTATCCGGATGCCCGCACGGTCGAGGTGTTCGTGGCATTGGCAGACGATCAGATCGACGAGTAGGAACGGGCTGTGGACTTCGAGATAGTCACATTGGATGAGAGCCTGGTCGCCGGACTCACGGTGCCGCTCGCCGGTCGCGAGGTGAGCGCGCGCGACCTGGACCTGGTGAACTTCACCTGGGACAGATACCTGGCACGGGAGAAGAACGTGCCGCGCGTAGCCGCCTACATCGGCCAGAACGATCACGCGGTCGCCGTGCTCGGATATGAGGTCGCGGCGATGGATGACATGGACGCGGGCGACGTCGTGACCCGAGTGCCCCAGGGCCGCTACGCGAAATTCGTCGTCTCCGACAAGCCCTACGACCTGCTGCGCACCGCATGGGCCCAGGTCCGCAAGGCCGAAAGCGCGGGCACCATCACCCGCTCCCACACCGCTGAGATCGAACGCTACACGGGCCCGACCTCGGTAGAGGTCTACGTCTCACTGGACTGATTGCTCCAAACAATTGAGGGCTGGGTGCGGATATCCGCACCCAGCCCTCAATTGTTTGTACGCTGCCCTACCCACCGGCAAAGGCACCCCCGCGCGAGATCCGCACCACCGCACCCGCTCAGCGTGATGACACCTCCCGAGCGAAGCGAGAGCCGCTGGAGTTCCCGGCCTTTCACACCTCCCGAGCAGCCCCCAAGGTCGCATGCTCAGCTACCAGCCCCACTCGGCACAATTGTGCCTTCCGAGCGCAGCGAGACCGAGCATGAGAGTTCGCGGCCCGTCTCGCTTCCGAGCCGTCGAAGCGCACGCGCCGAAGGCGCGAGTCTCGACGGCTCGGAAGCGACACCAAGGGGGCCGCGAACCCGCAGCGCCGAAGGCGCTGCCAAAAACTCAAGCTCCGATGATGAACGCTTCGAGTTGGGTGCGGGCGATGTCGTCGGCCAGCTGCTGGGGAGGGGACTTCATGAGGTAGGCCGAGGCCGGGATGACCGGTCCGCCGATGCCGCGGTCGAGGGCGATCTTGGCAGCGCGCACGGCGTCGATGATGATGCCTGCGGAGTTGGGCGAGTCCCACACCTCGAGCTTGTACTCCAGGTTCAGCGGCACGTCACCGAAGGCACGGCCCTCGAGCCGGACGTAGGCCCACTTGCGGTCGTCGAGCCAGCCGACGTGATCGGACGGGCCGATGTGCACATCGTTGGCGCCCAGTTCCTTCTTCAGGTTGCTGGTGACGGCCTGGGTCTTGGAGATCTTCTTCGACTCCAGGCGCTCCCGCTCGAGCATGTTCTTGAAGTCCATGTTGCCGCCGACGTTCAGCTGCATGGTGCGGTCGAGCTGGACGCCGCGGTCCTCGAACAGCTTGGCCATCACACGGTGGGTGATGGTCGCGCCGACCTGGCTCTTGATGTCGTCGCCGACGATCGGAACACCGGCATCGGTGAACTTGGCGGCCCACTCGGGGTCCGAGGCGATGAACACCGGCAGCGCGTTGACGAAGGCGACACCCGCGTCGATGGCGCACTGCGCGTAGAACTTGTCGGCCTGTTCCGAGCCCACCGGGAGGTAGGACACCAGGACGTCGACCTTGTTGTCCTTCAGCACCTTGACTACGTCGACCGGCTCGGCCTCCGACAGCTCGATGGTCTCGGCGTAGTACTTGCCGATGCCGTCGAGGGTCGGGCCGCGCTGCACGACGACGTCGCTCGGCGGCACATCGGAGATCTTGATGGTGTTGTTCTCGCTGGCGAAGATCGCCTCGGACAGGTCGAAGCCGACCTTCTTGGCGTCGACGTCGAAGGCAGCGACGAACTTGACGTCGCGGACGTGGTACTTGCCGAACTTGACGTGCATAAGGCCCGGCACGGTCGCGGTGTCGTCGGCGTCCTTGTAGTACTGCACGCCCTGGACCAAAGAAGAAGCGCAGTTGCCCACGCCCACGATGGCCACGCGAACTGTGTCAGCCTGGTTCGTTTCAGTCATGGCCGATGTTTCCCTCTTTCTGTGGTGCCGCATTCGTCGATTGCTCCGCGGCAATCAACTCGTTGAGCCAGCGCACTTCGCGCTCGCTTGATTCCAGACCGAGTTGGTGGAGTTGACGGGTATAGCGATCCAGCGACCCGCTGGCCTTTTTTATCGCCTCCCGCAGCCCTTCTCGGCGCTCCTCGACCTGACGCCGCCTGCCCTCCAGAATTCGCATCCGCGCTTCCGCGGGGGTGCGACTGAAAAACGCCAGGTGTACGCCGAAGCCGTCGTCGGTGTAGTTCTGCGGTCCGGTGTCGGCGAGCAGCTCGGTGAACCGCTCCCGCCCGGTCGATGTCAGCTGGTAGACCCGCCGCGCCCGGCGCATAGCGACGCCTGCGGCGTTCTCCTCCGCGATCAGCCCGTCTGCCTGCATTCGGCGCAGCGTCGGGTAGAGCGACCCGTAGGAGAAGGCCCGAAACGGCCCGAGCAACCCGGTGAGCCGCTTGCGCAGCTCATACCCGTGCATGGGCGATTCGAGGAGCAGCCCGAGAATTGCCAGCTCTAGCATCGGGCTTCACCTCCCTGACTTGTGTACAGACCTAACCGATGGATGCGACTTCTGACTATATCGGAGCGATATAACCGGGGACAGCCTTTGCGGGCAGATGAAGTGTTTGCGCAGGTGGCGAGAGCGTCAGTGGCTGGGGGTGGAGACCCGGAGCGGCTCTCCGCTGAACGTCACGGTCAGGAAGCCCGAGGCATCGGCCTCGTTCTTCGTGTAAATCTCGAGGACGGGCTCGGCATCGGCGGGGGCGCTGGAATCGAACTCGGCACCGGCATGGGTCACGGTGCCGCCCGGCGTCTTCGTCGTCTGCACAGCGCCCGCCAGCAGCCCCGCGAGCGCACGCACATCCATGGCGGCGAGGTCCAGGGTGCGCACATCGGGTTTGCGGCCGGTGGCCGTCGTCGGCTTCCGGAAACTTCCGTCATAGAAATAGCGTGCGGTCACCGTCGCGTTGTCGGCCGCCTGCCGTTCGAAGAGCACGTATTCGGGATACAGCGTCACCTTGTCGACCTTCGTATCGCCGAATTCGGCGCGATATTCGGCGATGAAGTACGCGAGCCCCGCACCGGTGGTGAGCATCGGCACGTGCTCGGAGGACCCGAGCGACCCGGGACCGTCGGCCGCGCACCGGGTGATGCCACCGACCGCTGCGCCGAAAACCGCGGCAGCGATGATGCCGGCCAACGGCACGATCCAGCGCCGAGGGCGGCGGCGATCCACCCGGACCACCGGAGCATCGACGAGGTTGTCGGGGATCTGCAGATCCCCGACAACCTCGTCCAGCTCGCCGAAGGTCGTGGCCCGCATGGCCTTCGCGGTGCGCGCGGTGTGCTCGTCATCGGTCAGCTGGCCCTCGGCCAGTGCCGCGTCGAGCAGGCCGCACACATCCGCGCGATCGGTGTCGCGGGCCCGGATTCCGCTGTAGCGCGTTGTCGCCATTACCCGGTCATCTTCCGAACGGCCACGCACGAGTGACCTCGCCGGCCGGGGTCAGAATCATGTGGCCGGACTCGTTGAACTTGTTGCCCGCATAGATCGAGACGAACGGCCGACCCTTGGCGATGCCGTAATAGCTGGAGGCGCCGGAATCGTTGACCTCGACCGCCATCTGGGTCACAGCGCCGCCGGGCACCCGCAGGATGTCCGGCGCTTTCGCAAGCGCGTCGGACAGCGCCGCCAGATTCAGCTCGGCCAGATCGGCGGCAGCCGTGTCGGCCTTGCGGCCGGTGACCGCGCCGCTCTGCTGGAATCCGCCGCGATAGTCATAGGTGACCATCCGGTTCGGCTGACCGGGCACCGCACGGGAGATACGAGCGTATTCGTCGAACAGCGTCAGTTCGTCGATGTACAGGTCGCCGAACTTCTCTCGGTACCGCTGCACGAACAGCGTAAGACCCTCGGCGGTAAGGATATTCGGCGTCGCAATCACCACGGGTGGGACAGCGCCCAGATCGGGTGCGGAGGCGGCGACGGATGTTATGGGCGCTGCTTCGGTTCGCGAGACTCCGCTGGTCAGCACGAACCCGGCGGCTGCCGCGCAGGCAATGGCCGCTGAGACCGCGACCAAGTACCACCGCAGTCGACTCGAGTGCGGCGGCCGCGCCGGCGGCGTCGCATCGGCGGGTCGCTGTAGATCCTCGACGAGTCCGGCCAGATCTCCCAGTGTGGTGGCCGCTGCCGCCAGCTCGGT
This sequence comes from Nocardia sp. NPDC051463, assembly GCF_040681975.1. Taxonomy (NCBI): domain Bacteria; kingdom Bacillati; phylum Actinomycetota; class Actinomycetes; order Mycobacteriales; family Nocardiaceae; genus Nocardia; species Nocardia sp. NPDC051463. Next base: position 3,937 of record NZ_JBFBAB010000025.1, on the reverse strand, counting down.
GAGTGTCTCGTGTTCTTCCTCGCTGAGCTGCCCGTCGCGGCGCCCACTGTCCAGCAGCTCGATGGTGGTGGCGCGATCGCGGTCGCCTGCCCGAGTGTGACCGGGATAACCATCCTCGGATCTGAGACGGCGCAACCGATTTCGCGGCGGGGTGGGCCGGGCCGCATCGAGATCGCCGACCGCTGTCGGCACTTGCAGATCGCCGACGACCCGCGCCAACTCACCGAGCGTCTTCGCCGCCGTGACCTGCGCCGTTCGGTCGTGATATTCGTCGGCGCCGAGCTGTCCTTCGGCATACGCGGCATCCAGCACGCCGCAGGTATTCACGCGGTCGAGGTCACGCGCTCGCGTGCGCCCGGATGATGCTGAGGACACAGCCGAATAGTAGTCGGCTCACACCCCTCGACGCCCCCGTTCGGGCCCGGTTACCGGCCCGGCAATCCCGCATTGCCCGACGCGGCCCGTTGGCATCACCGCTACTCTGGTTCTCGTGCGAATTCAGCGGCAAGTGGTCGACTATGCGCTCCGGCGTCGGTCGCTGCTGGCTGACGTCTATGCGGGCCGTGTCGGTGTCGCCGAGGTGTGTGATGCGAATCCCTACCTGCTGCGTGCGGCGAAGTTCCACGGCCGGGGGAGCGAGGTCACATGCCCTATCTGCCGGAAAGAACAACTCACGCTCGTATCCTGGGTCTACGGCGACGGCGTCGGAGCTATGGCAGGTTCGGCTCGCACGCCGGAGGAATTGGTGCGGCTCGCCGAGAGTCGCGAGGAGTTCTCCGTCCATGTCGTCGAGGTATGCCGGAGCTGCAGCTGGAATCATCTGGTGCAGTCCTACGTGCTCGGTACCGCTCCGGCGCCAACGCGCCGTCGCACAGGTACCAGGGCAAACCGGCGCGCTGCCGAATAATGTGCCAGGTCGTCTACCCGTTGGATGACATGCGGAGCCTGCACGCGTCCGCCGCGGTGATCACGGCCGCATCGAGCCATTCAGACCGTTACGAGTTATGGAGATCTTGTCAGTGAATTCGCCCTACGAGACTTCCCCCTACGGCGATGAACCGCACGGCGGCCGTACTCCGCGAAGTTCACAACCTCCACACCCGAATCAGCGGCCGGCCGGGCCCCCACCCGGTGGCGCACGGCCGGGCCCGCCGCCCGGTGGACCGCGCCCGCAGCCGCAGGGTGGCCCCTACCCGGGCGAGCCGCGCGGCCCACAGCCGCCGCGCCGCCAGGGACCGCCGCCCCCACAACGTCCGCCGCAGGGTCGTCCGGTCCCCCCGGGCGCGCCCAATGCCGTCCAGCCGACTCATAAGATCCAGCGCCCCGGTTCGCTGACCGAGGCGGTGGCCGAGCGCAACCGTCGCTCCGGGGCGCCGACTGGATCGCGACCGGCCACCGGTCCGCGGCCTGCCGTGGATCGGCCCACCCGCACCGACGGCGCTCCCGGCACCGGCCCCAACGGCGAGCGCCGTGTCCGGCCCGCGGGCGCACCACCGTCCGGACCGCCGCCGCGCCGCACCGGTGGCGGTGACGACGGTTCCGACGGGCCCGGCAGGCGCGGGCCCGGCGCGAAGAAGAGAAAGTCGCCATGGCGGATCGTGCGTCGGGTGTGCTACGTGGGCCTCGCACTGGCCATTCTGGTGCCCAGCGCCATCTTCCTGGTCGCCTATACGACCGTCTCGGTGCCGAAGCCAGGCGATCTCAAGACCAACCAGGTCGCACTGATCTACGCGGCCGACGGCTCCACGGTGCTCAGCAAGGTCGTCCCGCCCGAAGGCAACCGCACCGACGTGACCATCGAACAGATTCCGCCGCATGTACGCAACGCGGTGATCGCCGCCGAGGACCGGGACTTCTACACCAACCCGGGCTTCTCCATCTCCGGTTTCGCCCGCGCCGCAAGGGACAATGTCCTCGGCAAGGAAAGTGCCGGTGGTGGTTCGACCATTACCCAGCAGTACGTGAAGAACGCGCTGGTCGGTGACGAACGCTCGCTCACCCGCAAGATGCACGAACTTGTCATCTCGGCGAAGATGGCGCGGCAGTGGAGCAAAGACGAGATCCTCGCCGCCTACCTCAACACCATTTACTTCGGCCGCGGCGCCTACGGCATCGACGCGGCGGCGAAGGCCTACTTCGGCAAGCCGGTGCAGGAGCTGACCGCGTCCGAGGGCGCGGTGCTCGCCGCCACCATCCAGCAGCCCTCTGGTCTGGACCCGGAGAAGAATCCCGAGGGCGCGCGAACGCGCTGGAGTTACGTGCTCGACGGGATGGTCTCCGGCGGCAACCTCAAGGCCGAAGAGCGCCAAGGTATTCAGTTCCCGCAGGTGGTGCCGCTGTCCACCACCAAGGACAAGACCCTGGACACCGGGCCGGAGGGCCTGATCAAAACGCAGGTGCTCAAGGAGCTGAACAGCGCGGGCATCAGCGAGCAGCAGTTGAACACCGCAGGCCTCTCGATCACCACCACGATCGATCCGAAGGCGCAGCAGGCCGCCGTCGATGCGGCGACCAAGAAGATGGAGGGTGAGCCGGAGCAGCTGCGGACCGCGGTGGTATCGGTCGATCCGCGCACCGGTGCGGTACGCGCGTACTACGGCGGCAACGACGGCCAGGGCTACGACTTCGCCAACGCCGGTCTACAGCCGGGATCGTCGTTCAAGGTCTTCGGCCTCGCGGAAAACCTCGAGCTCGGCATCCCGCTGTCACAGATGTACGACAGCTCACCGGTGACGGTCAACGGCATCAAGATCACCAACGTCGAGGGCGAGCAGTGCGGCATGTGCACCATCGCGGAGGCACTCAAGCGCTCGCTCAACACCAGCTTCTACCGCATGCAGATGGACATGCAGAACGGCCCGCAGAAGATCGCCGACATGGCCCACAAGCTCGGCATCCCCGAAACCATCCCGGGAGTCGGCAAGACACTGACCGAGTCCGACGGCTCCGGCCCGAACAACGGCATCGTGCTCGGCCAGTACCAGGCGCGCCCGCTCGACATGGCCTCGGCCTATGCGACTTTGGCGGCCTCCGGCATCTACCACGCACCGCACTTCGTGACGAAGGTGGTGACCGCCGAGGGCCAGGTGTTGCTCGACCGCGGTGAAGTCGCGGGCGAGCGCCGAGTTTCCGCGGCGGTGGCGGACAACGTGACCGCGGCGATGAAGCCCATCGCCGCCTGGTCGCGCAACCACAACCTGGCCAACGGACGCGAGTCGGCGACCAAGACCGGCACCGCGCAGCTCGGCGATACCGGCGAGAACCAGGACGCCTGGATGGTCGGCTACACACCGTCGCTGGCGACCGCGGTCTGGGTGGGCAGCGTCGACAACACAAAGCTGCGCAACTACAGCGGCGGCATGATCTACGGCTCCGGTCTGCCGTCGGACATCTGGAAGGCCACCATGGACGGTGCCCTGCAGGGCACCACCAACGAGACCTTCCCGAAGCCGGCCCCCATCAAGGGCCAAGCCGGTGTTCCGGAGTGGAGCGCGCCCTACACCGCGCCGTCGACGACCGACGCACCGTTCCTGCCGCCGGTGGTGGTCGTGCCGAGCCAGGTCGAGATCCTGCCCGGCATCACCATCCCGGTACCCGGCGTGCAGCCACAGCCACAACCACAACAGCGATCGCCGCAGCATCAGGAAAACGGACAAGGGCCGCTGCCTGGACAGCCGGTGGCGCCTGCCGACGGCTCGTCACCGACGGCGACCGGCGCACCACGTCCTGGCGGGAACGGGAACGGCTATGGCAATTCCGATGAGGGACAGTCGGGTAACGAGACCCGGCCGACACGTAACCGGTAGTTGTTCCGCGACGTAGCAGCCAACAGGCCCGTTCCCAGGGCGGTTTCAAGGGGTCGTCGCAACACTGCCTGGTGTTAGGCGGTGAGTAGATCACGCAGGCGCTCGGCTGGGGTATCCCAGTCGAGCGTTTT